>JAUYCC010000047.1 GCA_030692365.1 Pelolinea sp.
AATTGTAAGAATATTAAGTAGTTAAAGTGGGGGCAAACCATAAGATTAGCGCAAATTTCTTCTTAATTTTTAAAAAAATTACCTGAAATTTCACCAAAAGTGGGAGAAAAAAAGAGGCTGACCACTTTTGGGACAGCCTCGGTTATATTTGATCCCCTCACCCCTGCCCTCTCCCCACGCGTGGGGAGAGGATTCTCTTTTACGCGTTATACGAAGAGGCGGTGATGTCTCCTCCCTCGCCAGTCCAGTCTGTGTGGAAGAACTGCCCGCGCGGAGCGTCCACCCGCTCATAGGTATGCCCGCCAAAGTAATCGCGCTGCGCCTGGGTGAGGTTGGCAGGCAGCACGGCGCTGCGGTATCCGTCATAGAAGCTCAGCGCGGTGGAATAAGCCGGGGCGGGTGTGCCTGATTGCGCCGCCAAGGCGGTGATGTTCCTCAGGCTGTTGATGCCTTTACGGAATTCCTCTTTGAAGAAATCGTCAAACAACAGATTCTTCAAATTTCTGTCACGCTGGAAAGCGTCACGGATATGGGTCAGCAGCGCGGAGCGGATGATGCAGCCGTTGCGCCAAACGTTGGCGATGGTGGTGTAATCCAGTTGCCATTTGAATTCCCTCGCCGCATCGCGGAAGAGCATAAAGCCCTGGGCGTAGGAGATGATTTCCGCCAGGTACAACGCGTTCTCCAGGTCATCCAGCAACTTTTGCTTATCGCCGGTAAACGTAAATTCAGGGGAAGGAATGTGCTTTGAAGCCTCAACACGTTCTTCTTTCAGCGCCGAGAGCGAGCGCGCAAACACTGCCTCAGTGACCAGTGTCAGCGGGATACCGAGTTGCAGGGCAGATTCAGAAGTCCAGCGCCCGGTGCCTTTCTGCCCGGCCGCGTCTAGAATTTTTTCCAGAAGCGGCGCCCCGTCAATATCTTTGACGGCCAGCACATCGCCGGCAACCTCGATCAGGTAGGAGCTCAGTTTCCCGTGGCTCCAGCGTTTAAAAGTTTCTGACATTTCTTCATAGCTGAGCTGGAGGACGGTTTTCATCAGATGATAAGACTCGGCGATGAGCTGCAGAAAGCCGTATTCAATGCCGTTGTGCACCATTTTGACGTAATGTCCCGCGCCGTCAGACCCCATCCACTCGCAGCAGGGCACATCCCCGTCCACTTTGGCTGAAATAGCCTGTAGAATTTCTTTAACCAGCGGCCAGGCTTCCGGCGCGCCGCCTGGCGTGATGGACGGACCAAAGCGCGCGCCCAACTCTCCGCCTGAAATGCCCGTTCCAATATAATGAATACCTTTGCTTTTCAGGTACTGGTAGCGGCGGATGGTATCGCCGTAAAAGGAATTGCCGCCATCAATGATCACATCGCCAGGTTCAAGTAAAGGCAGCAATGCCTCAATGGTCTGGTCCACTGGGTTGCCAGCCTTGACCAGCAGCATCACGCGGCGCGGTTTTTTCAACAGCGCGATGAGTTCCTCTAAAGTACGCGCCCCCTGAATGGCGCGACCTTTCGCAGAGCCATTAATAAATTCTTCCATGGTGGAGGTGGTGCGGTTGTACACCGCCACTTTAAAGCCATGGTCGCTCATATTGAGTACCAGGTTCTGCCCCATCACTGCCAGCCCGACCAATCCGATGTCATAATCCGCCATGAGTTCCTCCTCAAGAGATGATTTTCAATTTTAACACGCCAGACAGCGTAAACACAAAAACTGCGCTTATTTAAGTAGCGCAGTTTTTTTAAATATCGGTTGCGGGTTATTCTTTCTTTTCCGCTTCTACTTTTTCTTCGCTGGTGACTTCTTCCAGCAGTTTGACAGTCTTGAAGGTATTCTCTTCCATCGAGATGAGCAGCATAAGCAGCTCGCCATATCCGTAAATGATTACGGCATTGAGCGCGCCAACCACAACAATGATGAAAGCGCCCATCAGCCCGGCCATTGCGCCGCCCGTCGAGTCGACGCCAAACGCGCGGAACATGTCACCGCCGGCGAAGGACATCACAAAGGCGATCAAGCCACCCAGTACCGCCAGAGCGGCAGTAATGATGCCCAGAATTTTCAGGATGGATGATAACACCCGCAGTACACCAAAACGTTTTTTCATTCTTACCTCCTTAATTTAACTGTTAAACAATTTACGCTTATTCTAATTATATATGTTCTGTCAATCGGAAGATATTATTTTTTTTTCGATAAATGGGTATTTGTATTTATGTCATCATGAAACCGCATAGCGGTTGAAAAATCTTGGATTTAATATCTTCGTTCGTCTTGTTTTATTGGTCAAGGTCCTTACCCTACGGGTATCCTTACAGGAGGCTTCGCACCGGTTCCCAGTCAATAGATTCGCTCCTTCAGGATGACAGCTTATGGATTGTCATGCTGAGCGCAGCGCACTTGCCCAAAGCGGAAACGCAATTGCCCAGAGCACAGCGTGGGGTGGGGAAGCATCTCGGATTGAATTGCAAGATGGGTCATGTTTATTAGGACGAGATCCTTCAGGCTACGCCCTCAGGACGACAAATGAAGGGGACCGGTATGTGGATTGATTACAAAGCAGCATGACAAGGAAGAATCTCGGTACGAATTACATTCGGGGCAATAAAAAAGTTGGGTTAGAAAAGCGCCATCCCAACCTACCAAAAAGTCAAGATAAAAGGCCAAACGCCTGGGTGAGGGGGGCACCCAAGCGTTTGGTATTTATTTTATATCACATTTCCACAAATTTTGTCAAGGTTGTTGTGACAAGACATGATAATAAATTTATTAACATTTTCAGCGAAAATTACGCGTCCAGGCTAAGCCAAAGCGGCCTTGCGTTCTCTTGCACCGGCCAGTGCTTCCTGCGCGGCTGCCCGGTTGGCTTCGGAATCGCCGCCGAACATGAGCGCCAGTTCGTTTTCGCGCCGTTCTCCGGTCAGGCTTTCCACCACCGTAACAGTGCGGCTGTCCTGAACTTTTTTATAGACATGAAAATGCTGATCGCCGTAAGCAGCCAATTGCGGTAAATGTGTAACGCACAGCACCTGGTGCTCTCGCCCGAGCTGCCACAGTTTTTCACCCACTACCGCGCCCACGCGCCCGCCGATGCCCTGGTCAATTTCATCAAAGATCATGGTCGGAATGGTATCGGCCTTGGCTAGCACATTTTTAAGCGCCAGCATCAGGCGCGAGGTCTCACCGCCGGAGGCGATCTTGACCAATGGTTTAAGCCCTTCGCCCGGGTTGGGCGCGATCAGGAACTCGGCCTGGTCAATGCCGCGTTCGTCATAGTGCACTTTGCGTCCGTCTTCAATCGGCAGTCCGTGAGGGTCATCCCTGTATTGAATATCCGCTGAAAAGCGCGCGCCGGCCATGCGCAGGTCATCCAGTTCCTTTTCAACGGCGCTGCCCAAAGTGAGGGCGGCGAATTGGCGCGCGGTTGAAAGCGCCAACGCTTTTTGCGCCAACCCAGACATCTGTGTGCCTTTCTGCGCTTCCAGTACAGCAATGCGTTCTTCAGCATGCGTGATCTTTTCCAGCTGCGCCCGCGCGTTTTCCGCGAAGGACAGGATCTGCTCTTCCGAGCCGCCGTATTTACGCTTGAGTGTGCTGATCAGCGCCAGGCGGTTTTCGACCTGTTCCAGGCGCTGGGGGTTGAATTCAATAGTATCCATATAATCCTGCAGCACACGGCTGATATCAGCCGTGATGGAAAGCGCGGTCTCGCTTTGTGCGGAAAGGTCCTGCAGGCTGTTATCAATTCCGGCCAGCGAGTTCAGCACCCCAACCACCTCACCCAGCATTGCGCTGATGGAAGGCGAGTCCGGGCTGGCTTCTTCCAACAGCGCGTATGCCTGCTGCGCCAGCGAGGACAGTTTTTCGGCATTGGCCAGTCGGGTGAGCTCACCGCGCAGCTCGGCTTCTTCGCCGGCTTTCAGCCTGGCAGCTTCAATTTCCTGGATCTGATAGTTGAGCAAGTCGGTCAAACGCGCCGCGTCCTGCTCGGCTTTGTGCAAGTCATCCAATTCTTTCTGCAGCGTCCTTAATGTCCGGTAGGCGCCTTGATAGTCTTCTAACATTACATGATCATCCGCAAAGCGGTCCAGCAGGCGCAAGTGCTGGCGGATAGTCAATAGCGAAAGATGCTCTGATTGGCCATGGATATCCACCAGATAGCTGCCCACCTCGCGCATCAGCGCAACGCTCACTGCGCGGCCGTTGATGCGTGCGATGTTGCGCCCCTCACGGCGGATCTCGCGGTTGAAGAGCATCTCACGGTCGTTATCGAGCAAGCCTTCCGCGTCGAGCAGCCCACAGATTATTTCGCGGTGCGCTTCAGGAATAGCGAAGAGCGCTTCCAGGTTGGCGCGTTCCTCATCGGCACGGATCATGGCACTTTCAGCGCGCCCACCCATCAGGGCTTCGATCGCGTCCAGCAGAATGGACTTTCCTGCGCCGGTTTCGCCGGTGAACGCCGCCAGGCTGGCCCCAAACTTCAGTTCCAGCCGGTCAATGATGGCGAAATTCTCGATGCGCAGTTCTTTCAACATAGGTTTACAACCTGATCCCTGCCAAGCGGTAAAAGACCGACCCGGTGCACAGTACAATATATGCAACCCGATAGGCCAGCGGCAGAAGCCCAAAAAAATTGAATCCTCCAAAGCGCAGATTCGCAAAGAAAGAAAACAAGGTTATTAACAATAAGGGCAGCGCCCCTGCCACCACCGCACCGGCTATTAAGTAGAAAAGGGTTTTAGAACGTCTTCGACCGGTGATGCGCGTCACAATCTCAGCGATGGCGGTTCCAGCGAGCGGGGCAACGAAGATTGTAAAAAATCCCAGAAGCGTCACCACATAACTACCCACAAGTGAAAGCCCTCCTGCCACCAGCGGTGCCAGGATGTAATCGGCTGTGTTTGCAGTATCAAAGATTTTCTGCTGTCCACGCACGCATTCCTTGCAGCGGTAGCCGGTGGGGGTCAGCATCGCGCATTTGGCGCAGATGAGGCGCTCGCAATTGTTGCAGCGCAGCATGGTCTCTCGGTCGAGGTGGATGTAACAATAGAGGGTATCAGAATCAGCCATAGGTCTCGTGTTTTTTTGAGCAATTATACCTTTTGCTCTCCCCCGCCAAACAAACTATCGGTTATTCGGAAAAGACGGATTATGCTCCAAAAAGCGGTTGAGGTTACTGTAAAAATAACCTGGTTCATGAAAGCGGATGAAGAGCGAATTCAATTCGCTGCTGCTGACGCGCACACAGTCGCCGTCCTCCAGGGTCACCGACATGTGCCCGTCCACACTGACCACCGCCTGGTGGCTGGTATGTACGCGAAAGGTGACACGCGCGCCCTCGGAGAGGATGATGGGCTGGTCAGGCGAAAGATGCGGCGCAACCGGAACGATGAGGATATTGCGCAGTTCGGGCGGCAGGATGGCGCCGCCGGCCGCAAGTGCATAAGCAGTGGAGCCGGTGGGCGTGGAGGCGATCACGCCGTCGGCCACGTAACTGGCCATATGGGCGCCATCTACCTCCGCTTCCAGCCGGATGGGGCGCACATACTGGCCGCGGCAAACCACCACATCATTCACAACCAGCCAGTTCTCGCGACTTTTCTCGCCACGCAGGTGCTCAGCCTGCAGCAGCATGTGGCTTTCAAGGCGATAGTCGCCTTCCAGCAGGCGCGGGAGGTAGGTTTTCCATTCCTGCGGTTTCAATTCCATTAAAAAACCAAACGACCCCAGGTTGACGCCGAGGATGGGAATACCCGCGGACGCACACAAATGGCTGGCACGCAGCATGGTGCCGTCACCGCCCAGCACGATCAGCGCGTCAAAGGCTTTGGCAGCGATACTCTGGCGCAAGGGTCTTTCATAGATAGCGCCCAAGCCGCGCACTTCAGCGCCCTGTTCTTTAAGGAATTGGGCGATTTCCGCACCTAATCCGGGTGCTGCTTCAATCTGGGAATTATAGGCCAGTCCAAAATACTTCAGGGGAGTGTTCATTAAAAATAATTATAGTGTCTCTGTCAGGTTTTTACAGCCGCTGGTCGCAGCGTTCCCGGAAACCGCATCGGGCGCAGCGGTTGGGCTGGTCGTGCGAGCGACAGACCTCATCCAGTTCTTTATAGCCACGGATAGTCTGGATAGTCTCCAACACTTCTTCTTCAAGGGCTGAGGTAAAAGGAATTTTGAAGGTGCGGTTGCGATAGCGCAGCAGCCCATAGTCCGGGCGCTGGCCAAAGTGCCGATCTGCCAGCAGGCAGTAAGCACCCAATTGCAATACATGGCTATCATAAGGTTCGCGCGGTGCCCACATGCTTTTCACCTCCACCGGGATGGTGGTCTGGCTGCGCCGGATGAGGTAATCCGGTTTGCCGGTCAATCCCAGTAATGAGTCATAAAAAGGTTTTTCAGGTTTGCCCCACAGACCCGGGTCGGCGTACACAATCTTACCTTCGGGCATACCGCTGCTGCGTTTGATAGCGCGTGAAATCAGCAGCAGAGCCAGCGCCAGGAGCAGCGCGGAAAAAGGAATGAGGAGAAATTGCCAGGATACGTTCATGGCACTAGTTGAACAGGCGCGCGCCGAGAATGACGGCAAGATATGCCAAGGCAGCAAGCACCAACATCCAGGCGATAACGCGTATCAGGATAACCGTACGCGCCCAGCCGGCGTGCTCGCTGTGAAATTCGCTGCCAGCGGCCAGTTCAGCCCGATTCATGGGTTCAAAGCCCTGGCGCTGGTACCACCAGGCGCGCTGGCAATAAATGAAGGAACTGATCTCCGAAGCGCGGACGGTGCACTTCCCTCTAACCATTTTTGGTAATGCGCTCTTCGAATTCCTTTAACGACTGCTGAAGGCGCTGTTCGCCCAGGCTGGTGGTCAGGTCAGCGCGTGTGCGTTCAATAATGCCACGCACCAGGTCTGTCTGACGGCGCAACCCGTGAGTGATGGCGTCGGGATAATCGACAGTCACCAGCAGGGCGTAAATCTCGTCCATCAGATCCAACAGGCGTTCAACCTCATCCGAATAACCATGCCGCAGAATATCAAGGCAGCGCCGGCGCAATTCGCCGATGGTCTCAGCCAGGCCGCGCAGGTAAGTGGCGTATTCAATGCCCAGGTCCTCAGGCAGCGGTACAGGTTGGTTCTGGATCAGGTTGATGGTCAGACGCGCTTCCACATATTCCTTCAGCGCGTCCTGGGTGTAGCCGGAGTAATAGATTTCGGGGTCAGGCTCCACCGATTTTTTGAGCTCCACCACGATATCGCGCGCTTCGGTCATGTTGGCTTCGGCGGTATCGGTCTCACCGCGGTGGATGGCGCGGATGGCATGGGCGGCGTTGCGCGTCAGCAGGCGCGTCAGTTTAAGCGCGCTTTCGCGAATCTGGTGGCGCGTTTCAAAATCCTGATGGACTTTATCAGTCAGTTCTTCCAGTTTGTTCATTTGTATGGAATTCTTATACGTTCTTTAGAAGGGGATATCCTCGTCATTTGGCTCACCGCCGCCACCACCGGCATCCTCAGGAAGTTCATCCGAACCGCCTGCGCGCGGGGTAAGGAAGCGCACGGTACGCGCGTTGACTTCGTAAGAAGCGCCGCTGGTACCGTCATTGCGGGTGAAGGTGCGCGGGTTGCCGGTCTCTTTGTCTGGCCGCAATTCGCCCTCGACCAATACCATGCTGCCCCGCTTCAGGTAATTGTTGACACTTTCAGCCTGTTTGCCCCACACCGAAACACGGAACCAGGTGGTCTCTTTTACCTTCTGGCCGGCCCCGTCCGTGTAAGTGCGGTTGGTGGCAACATTCAGGGAGGTCACCGCGCTGCCGTTTGGCGTGTAGCGCATTTCAGGATCCCGCCCCAGGTTTCCGACAATAATGACTGTGTGATAACTCATCTTGGTTTCCCTTTCCCATTCATTTTCTAAAATTATTAATTGTTATTATTATTATAAGGGTGAATTTTCCGCAAAAGCACATTTAAAGTATCCATAAATATTGATTGGTTTTTATTTACCTGCATGTTAGAATGAAATAAAGCAAATCGCGCAAACAGGCAGCCATAACGGATGTTCACCCCTAAAAACCGCTTCCAAAATACCGGATGTATAATTCCGCAACAGGTGATAGAGATGATAAAGAAAATAATGCAAGCTTTTGGCTTCTTTTTTATCGCACTGGCGATTCTGGTAGTTTATATGCCGGTGACAGCCAGCGCACCGCTCCCTCAGGCGGTAATTGCCACACCCACACCGGGGGCGGACGGCCGCATTTTATACATCGTCAAGGAAAATGATAACTGTATCAGCATCGCCCTGACCATGGGCATCACCGAACAGACATTGCGCGAATTGAATAACCTGAAAGGTACCGCGTGCAATTTCCTGTTCGTTGGAACAGAGCTGCTGATCGGCACCAAACCAGCCGACACACCCACCCCCACCTCCGAAGCGCCGCTAGTGCCCACCGCCACCCCTTTCAAGGGCAATGGCTCGATTTGCATATACCTGTTCAATGATGAAAACGGTAACGCCCTGGCCGAAGAAACCGAGCTGCCCCTGGCGGGCGGAGCGGTCAGCGTCACGGACCGGCTGAGTACAATCAACCAGACCGGCACCACGGCCGATACCGGCGGTTCGCTGTGCTTTGCCGATATTCCCGAAGGGGATTACAACATCAGCGTAGCTATCCCGGAAGGCTACAACCCCACCACGGTGATGAACTACGCGCTCACACTTGGCGCTGGCGAGGTTTCGACCATTGATTTTGGCGCCCAACCTGGTTCCGGCCTGCGGCCGGCCTTTGGCGAAGAACGCCCCTCACCGCTTTTCCTTGTGCTTGGCTTTTTCTTCGTTGCGATTGGCGTTGGCCTGTGGTTTTACGTCAGGCGCATGTCGCAATAAAAAAATGAATCCCCGCCGATGACGGGGATTTTTTATTAACCCAATCGTTCTTCTTTCCAGACATTGGCATTGTTGTGGTAACCGGCCATCTCCCAAAAGCCTTTGTGGTCTTCAGTCGTAAATTCCAGTCCACGCAGCCATTTGGCACCTTTCCAGAAATACACATCCTGGTCTGATTTTTGACCGGGCAGAGCGCCTACCACTCCGCGCAGAGGATAACCGTGCTCAGGCGTGAGCGGATGGCCGTTAAAATGTGTGGCCAATATAAAGCGCTCCGAGAGCACAATCTCCAGCGGCAGGTTGGATGAAAAATCATATTCGGCGCGCTGCATGACGAAGCGGGCGGAGGGTTTGAGCTTTAATAAACCCGCGTCGATCAGGGAATGGACAGTAACGCCTTCCCATTGGGTGTCAAACTTGCTCCAGCGCGTGACGCAATGCAGGTCATAAGCCATGGACGTGCGCGGCAGTTGGGTGAATTCTGCCCAGCTAAATTTCAATGGTTTTTCCACCTCGCCCCAAATCCTGAAATTCCAGGAGGCTTCATTAAAGGGCGGGATGGGCCCGTAATGCAGCACAGGGAACCGGTCGGTCAATGCCTGTCCGGGCGGCAGACGCCCTTCCTTGCGCATTTTTTCTTCCATTTCCTTACGGTTCTGAAACATGGTTACATCTTCCTCAACTAAATTATACTGAATTTGTCTTATTTATTCAGACTGGTTATCCCAAAACTCCTCAGGCTGGATTAAAATGATGCCCGTGGAAGACAATATTTCAATGGATGAACTGGAAGACGTGGCTGAAAGCGCCGGGGCAATGGAGGCGCTGGTGCAGCCAGATTCGCCAACAGTCGAGGCGGAGACATCTTACCTGATTTTTAACCTTGAGCAGCTACTCATCCCGCTCACGAATCTATTCAATCTGGATGCCTGTGAGGTATACCTGCGCAGCCGCAAGAACGGGGAACTGGAGCGAATTTTTTATACCGGAAAACTTGACAGTATCTGGCTGCTTGAGGGGACAGGTGACAGTGGAATTTTATATAAATCTTTTCTCAAGGGGGAAGCCCGTATCTTCAACTTGCCCAACCGGCGCTTCAGCGACCTGGGTTCTGCGCTTCAACAGAAAGCCTACGGCCAGGTAGCCAGCTACCCAATTTTCATTGACACCATCCCTGCCGGGATGTTCAGCGCGGTACATACCCGCCGCAATCTTTTAAATGACAATGAGCAGGTCTTTCTGCGTACTATCAGCAGCTGGATCGGGGGTATTATCGCGTTTGAGCGCCGCAGCCAGCAATTGCGCACCCAAATCGTCACAGAAGAACGTGAACGCATCGGTATGGACCTGCACGACGGCATCATCCAGTCGCTTTACGGTATTGGCCTTTCCATGGAAAACGTCCGCCTTAATGTGGATCATGGCAAGAGCGATACGGTAAAACAAATTGAAAAATCGTTGGAGGCACTGCAATCTGCCATTGCCGATATCCGCGCCTACATCCTGGACCTGCGGCCGCGGCAGCTGCGCCACAGCAATCTGTTCGACGGTATGCAAAGCCTGATCCGCGAATTCCGCGCCAACACCATGGTGGAGGTCGAACTGGAAGGTTCGGCTGAAAAGGTCAGAAATCTGGAAGGGGAACAGATTGATGCGCTTTACCATATTTTCCAGGAGGCGCTTTCCAACACGGCCAAGCACGCCAAAGCCACCAAGGTATCTGTGCGTTTGTGGAGGCGCGATGACCGGTTGCTGTTGCGCATCAACGACAACGGCCAGGGTATTGAACAGCCCAAGCCTGGGCGGCGCGTCGGCCACGGCCTGGCTAATATGAAAGCGCGTGCCGAAGGCGTAGGCGGCGGCATTGAGGTGGTCTCCATCCGCAAGCAGGGCACCACCCTGCGCGCCTGGGTGCCGGTCAGGAGGGGAACCTGAGCGCGGAAAATTCACAAAAGCTGACAATCTCGGATAAAGCTGCACAGCGCGGCGAGCCTTCTTATGTCTGGCGCGCCGGCCAGGAACGGCGGCTGGAGATGATCCGCCGCTGGTCAGAGGAGCGGACGCGCGGCAAGGTGCTCGAAAATGGCTGCGGCGTGGGGGAATATCTGGCATGGCTGGGTGAAGAAGCCGCTTTCGCGGTGGGTATAGATGTAGAGTTCTCGCGCCTCGTGGAAGCGAAGCAAAAAAACCGCAATCTGGTGTGTGCTGTTGGAGAAGCTTTACCTTTCAAGCGCATTTTCTTCGATCTAGTTCTGAGTAACGAGGTCATCGAACACGTTCATGATGACCGCCAGGCGATCACAGAAAGTATGGCCGTGCTTGCGGAAGGCGGACGGCTAGCCCTATTCTGCCCCAACCGCGGATACCCGTTTGAAACCCACGGTATTTTTATCAGGGGTGAGTACCGCTTTGGAAACAAATTGTTGGTCAATTATCTGCCCAAAGAATGGCGCAACCGGCTTGCGCCGCATGTACGCACTTACAACCGTGCGGACCTACGCCGCCTGTTTGCCGGCCTTCCGGTGACTGTGGTTTTCCGCACCACCATCTTTGGCGCTTATGACAACATCATTCAGCGGCGGCCGGCCATGGGTAAATTAATCCGAACCGTTTTTCAGTCATTGGAAAAAACCCCGCTGAAATTCTTTGGGCTGTCCCATTTTTGGGTGGTCGAGAAAAAAGTCCTTTAGAAATCCGTCGTTCTGGCGGACGCGCGGTAGGCGCAGAAAGGACACTCCGGATTAGGTTCCGGCGGTTTGGACTGTTCCAGCAAGGTCAGTACTTCTTCCATAAAATTCAGAAATCCGGCTTTATCAAGCGGGCATTCGACCCAGGTGGCCGGGCCGCTCAGGTTCAGCGAGGTAGGCGGATCCTCATGCATCCTGGAGGGGTCAAAGCATAACAATCCAAGCCGTTCGATGGGTTGGTATGAGAGTTTCCCCGGCGCAGGGTTTTCGAGCGCGTAAGCGTAGGCATGCAGCTGGCGGCTATAAAATGGCACCTGTCTTGGATTAGGTTTTGTGGTTTTAAAATCCACAATTCCATAAGAGCCATTATCGAACTGAACCAACGTATCAAAAATTCCAGAGATATAACAGGTGTTTTCGTGAAAGCCAAAGCCGCAGGGCTCAGAGGTTACCCAGCGGCCGGACATGATGGATTTTCCATCCGGAAAATCAGATGAAATCATTTTGGTTGACTGCCCGAGATAAATATCCTTCATCAGCAGGTCAATGGTTCCAAATATCTTTGGGAAGGGTGCGGCGGGGCGTTTGAAATTATGGCGGATCTTCAGGTAAAAGCAGCGCTTGCATTCATCCCACAGAAAAGTCAGGTCTGACGGGCCCAGTTTCCAGTTTTCGGACATATCCCCTCCATAAGGTAATTTATTCCCGGTCCATCCGGAAATCGTAAATACCATCCTTGACCGGGTACACCCGGCCGCAGGCATCGCAGGTCAGTTCCGGCGGTGTGTCTTCCAGCGGGAAGTGCCTGCAGGCCGGGCAGCGGAACATGCTTTTCGTGTTCACCGGTGTGTTTTCTCCATCGGCTTTGGCTCGCAGAAAGAGGCTGGGGCTGTAAGCCGTCCAGGAGGCTGCTGATTGAAGAAGAGACTCAAAGCCGGTAAGCACTTTTTGAGAAAAGAGTTTTTTAAAGAAATCAGCGCGCAGGTAAGAAACGCTGAGTTGTTTTTCAATCCCCAAGCCGCATTCCCGCAGCATTGTCTTGACAGTCGCCGGGTGGAAATCAAAATTAAGTTCCACAAACTCCACCGCCTCGCGGCTGAAGGGATTCCATTTCTGTTTTCCAGCCGCGTAGCGCAGCACAGATTTGAGATTCCTTTTGTTGGCAAATTCCAGAATAAAAACCGCCCCGCCAGCCAGGCAGCCGCGCACCTGTTGCAGAGCGAGTTGCGGTTGGGCGAAATGGTGCAGGGTGCGTATCATGGTAGCCGTATCAAAGGAGGAAGGCGCGAACGGCAGCCGGTAGATATCCGCGGCAATATAACGGTAGCGCAATCCGTCACCGAGCTTTTCAAGCGCCTGTTTTAATTGGGTGGTGGAGTAATCCAGCAGCGTGACGCGTTCAAAGCCCGCGTAGCGCGAGGTGTTGCGCCCTGCCCCTGCGCCCAGCTCCATCAGATGCTGCCCGCTGGCAGGCAGCAGGCGTTTGAGCGCCAGAGCCTCGGCCGCGTCTTCATAAGCACGGCCGCCCGCTCCCCAGAATTTTTCCTGATAATCGGAGCCTTCGTAGTCACAGACTGGCGGTGTTTTCATAGCCCTAATTTTAATGTATAACCTTTTTTCCAAAGTCATTTTGAACTGGAATTAATGAGGGAGTTGAAAAAGACCCTGAAGGTTTGTTCTCAACGCCTTAACGTAAAACTGTTGGAAGAATTGGCAAGTTTTTATAGATTAATCCTTTATAAACCTTTAAGGTCTGATATTTCTTTTTATTTTGCAACAATCTATTTAACAGAGTTTGTTAGAATCAGTAATAAGATGAAATTCGCTACCCTACTGACCGATTTCACTGATGCCGACGGATACCCGGCGGTGATGAAAGGCGTGATGCTTTCCATCACGCCGGAAGTATACATTGTTGATCTCACCCACTCCATCCCGCCGCAGGATGTGCTGCAGGCAGCCCTGCTGCTTGGGCGCAGCGCTCCTTATTTCCCGATTGGCACGGTGCACGTGTGCGTGGTTGATCCAGGCGTGGGCACCCAAAGGCGCGGCATCATTGCCCAGTTGGGCAAGCAGTTTTTTGTGGGACCGGATAACGGCTTGATGACCCTGGTTTACCGCAAGGCTTTGGCTACAAAAGAAACCGGCCGTATTTACAGCCTTGAAAACCCCGCATACAGACTTGATCCGGTCAGCCACTCATTTCACGGGCGCGATGTTTTCGCCCCGGCCGCGGCGCATTTTCTGAACGGCACGCCGCTGGAGAATTTTGGTGGTGAAATCACCGACCCGGTCTTGCTGCACATGCCTGAACCCCGCAAAACCGAAAATGGCTGGGAAGGCGCAATCCTGCATATTGACGCGTTCGGCAACCTGGCCACCACCATCCGCGCGGAACACCTGGCGCGGAAAGAGAAAACCCATATAATACTTGCCGGGCAGACCATTTCCGGTCTGCTCAATACTTTTGGTGAAGGAAGGCAAGGCGACCTGGTGGTGATAATTGACAGCGATGGTTATTTGAGCGTATGCGTGGTTAATGGCAGCGCCAAACAGGCTCTGGATGCCCGTGTGGGGGACAGTGTTCAGGTGTTGTTTTCCTGAGATGCATACTTTGCATGAATCTGAATTGATCCGATGTCTCTGATAACCGCCGCTAACCTTTCCAAGGCTTTTGGGCCTGATGATATCTTCAGCGAAGTCAGTTTAAGCATTTCCGGAAACGCTCGTATCGGGCTGGTGGGCGTTAACGGAGTGGGAAAGACCACCCTGTTGCGTATCCTGCTGGGTGAGGAGGAAGCTTCCAGCGGCGTGGTCCACCGCGCAAAGAACCTGCGTATGGGCTACCTGCCACAAGAAGCGGTAACAGATTCTCGCCGCACGCTTTGGGGCGAGTGCCTGTCCGCTCTGGAGGACCTGACGGAGATGCGGCGCCGCCTACGCGAAATGGAAACCTCCATGGCTGCCGACCCACACGACAGCGGCCTGATTGAGCGTTACGGTGCACTGCAGCACCGCTTTGACCGTCTGGGTGGCTTTACCTTTGAGCACGAGATTGAGCGCACTCTTACCGGGTTGGGTTTCTGCAAGGATGAATACAGCAAACCGCTTAACATCCTTTCCGGTGGGCAGCGCACAAGGGCGGTGCTGGCGCGGTTGCTGCTTTCAAACCCTGATTTGCTGCTACTGGATGAACCGACCAACCACCTGGATATCCAGGCCATGGAATGGCTGGAAATCTACCTAAAATCCTGGGACGGCGCTACGGTGATGGTCTCGCACGACCGTTATTTTCTCGACCAGGCCGTGACCGTCATCTGGGAGATGACGCCCGGGCTAGAGGTTTACCGTGGTAATTACAGCGCCTATTTGCTGCAACGCGAAGAGCGCTATGAACGCCAGCTGAAAGAATATAAAGCGCAGCAAGAATTCATTTCCAAAGAAGAGGATTACATTAAGCGCAACATGGCTGGTCAAAACACCCGCCAAGCGCAGGGACGGTTGAAGCGGCTGGAGAGACTGCTGGAGGATGCCCGCCTGGCGCCCCCGCTGGAAAGCCGGCGTATTCATTTCAATCTGGGTTCAGTTGAACGTTCCGGCGACCTGGTTATCCGCACTTACGGGCTTAAGATCGGATATCACGATAATAAAAAAGTGCTCATCAATGCGCCCGACCTGGTGCTGATACGCGGTGAAATCGCGGCTGTGATGGGCCCCAATGGCGCGGGCAAGACCACCTTCCTGAAAACACTTTTGGGCGAGCTACCACCGTTGGCAGGAGAAGTGGAGCTGGGCGCCAGCGTTAAAGTCGGTTATTTCGCACAAGCGCATGAAGGGCTGCACCCCAACTGGACGCTGGTCAAGGAAATCCAGAACGCGTCGCCGCGCATGCTGGAACCCGAAGCTCGCAATTACCTGGCAAAATTCCTGTTCACCCGCGATGATGTCTTCAAGGAAGTCAGCGTGCTTTCTGGTGGAGAACGCGGGCGATTGGCGTTAGCCTGCCTGGCGCTGCAGGGTGCTAATCTGCTCCTGCTGGATGAGCCCACGAACCACCTTGATCTGCCCTCTCAGGAAATTTTGCAGCGCATCCTGGCCGAGTTCAACGGCACAGTGCTGTTGGTAACGCATGACCGCTACCTGGTGGATGCAGTAGCTACACAAGTTTGGGAGATGCATCCGGAAGAGAAATCGCTGATCACCTTTAAGGGCAATTACAGCCAGTTGAAAGCCGAACAAGCCAATAAAACTTTGGCAGGTACAACGATAGCTATCCCAAAGAAAAGCGCAGGCAAAGAGAAAAAAAACATAAACTCCGCAAAACACTTGAATCCGCGCCTGCTGCGGGAAATGGAAGCCCACATCAGTGAGCTGGAGGACCAGATCAAAGAGGTCAGCCACAAACTGGAGAATCCGCTGGAAGTGACAGAATCGGTTTCGGAACTCGGCAGGCAGTATGTTGAACTCAAAAATGAGCTGGATTCCAGATGGGAAGCCTGGGAAAATTTATTTTCAGATTAAAATAAAGTCAGAGGAAAATAATTAATGAAAATTTTGAAAGTCGCGGTTTTAGCCAATCTTAAAGTCAATGCCCCAAAATTTGAGGGCATGTCTGAAGACCAGTGGGATGACCTGGATTCTGAGAAGACCGTCAACTCTATCATGGAAGCCATTCGCTCCGGCGGCAATGAGTGTGAGTTCCTGGAAGGCGACAGCACACTTCCGACCACAATCACAAAGTATAAACCGGACATCTGCTTCAACTTCAGCGAAGGGCATTTTGGCGATTCCCGTGAAGCGCAGGTCCCGGCGCTGCTGGAAATGCTGCGCATCCCCTACACTGGTTCGCGCGTCCTCTCCCTGGCCTTGGCGCTGGATAAACCCATGACCAAGCGCATCCTGTGGTGGCATGAATTGCCAACACCAGCCTTTCAGGAGTTTGACCGCGCGGATGAAGCTTTAAACGACGACCTGAAATTTCCCCTGTTTGTCAAACCCAGCCGAGAAGGCACCAGCATGGGCATCAGCGCCAAATCGGTGGTTAACACTGAAGATGAACTGCATGAGCAGGTCAGTTATATTATCAATAAATACAAACAGCCCGCCCTGGTGGAAGACTACATCGAAGGCCGTGAAGTGACCATCGGCCTGGTAGGCAACCTGGTCGGTCCGGTGGCGCGCCGCATGCCCATCAACCCAGACGCGCCGCGCGTGCAGGCCGGTCTGTATTTCCTGCCGCCCATGGAAGTAGACCTGAAACCCTACAAATTAACTGACGCTGTTTACAGCAACCGCCTCAAGGTGGCGCTGGCGGAAGAACTGGATTACCTCTGCCCCGCGCCGATTGATGAAGACCTGGTAGATGAGCTCAACTGGCTGGCGGCGGCGGTCTTCCGCGTGATGGGTGCGAATGATGTTTCGCGCGTGGACTTCCGCCTGGATGCCACCGACAATTGGAAACCCTACATCCTGGAGATCAATCCGCTGCCGGGGCTGGCGCCAGTCATTTCGGACCTGGTAATTGAGGCTCGCGCGGACAATATTGACCACGCGACGCTGGTCAATATGATCCTGGACGCGGGCTTGAAGCGTTACGGGCTAAAATAACCAAACGGGCTGAAAATCCCGTTTTGTTTCAAATATTATCCTGGAAATTCTGGCAACCCCTCAATATCCACCTGACCTAAACATTACCCTTTCAGATCCAGTAATTTTGCCAACGGTTCGCCGTTGATGTAAACGCTGATGCGGTTTACGGTATTGAACTGCAGCGCGATCGCTTTTAGCTGTTCTTCAACCCGCGGATTGTCGCACACACCACCCAATGTCAGGCTGCCCTGCAGGTTGATGCGCGCTTCCTCATCCACCACCGCCACATCCGTGATGGAAAGGTGCGATTGGTAAAGCGCGTTATAGAGCCCGGATTCGCCGTAATACTGCTGATCTTCCAGTTTAAAAAGTTCATTCAGCGCGGCACGCAGCACACCCAGGGTGGGCGCGATGCGCACTTCCACCGGCACCAGGCTGTCGCCGCAGCCGATCAGCTTGCCGGATATGCCATTATCACCTACAGCGACCAGGTAAATATTAACGCGGTCAAGCCCCTGCGAGGTTGGTTGGGCAGTGGGCGGTATCTGTGTGGGGGGCAGCGGGCTGGGAGGGATGGTTGTCACTGTCGGTGGAAGCAGGATAGTCACAGTGATGACCTGCGGCGTTTGGGTGGCTCCGATCGTCAGGCTGAAACCCGGCAGGCAGGCGGCGCTGATCGCCAGCAGGACAAAAATCAATGCTCCTTTTTGAAAGTTGTTGAGTGCCATGGCATCACACTTTCTTTAGGCTTCAGGTCCCCCAGTCGCGCAGGTAAAGAAAATCATATCCGACAGTGCGGTTGCTGAGCTTGGCGATAGGCGGCATGACGCGTTTGAAATGGAAGCGGCGAACGCGTGCCACCACGGTATCCACAAATTTTTTATCAAACCCGGTTTCAACGCATTCCTGCGGGGTATAACGTTCGTCCACCAACAAATACAGCAGTTTGTCCACTTCAGCATAGGTGAAGCCCAGTTCGCCTTCATCGGTCTGCCCGGACCACAAGTCAGCAGTGGGTGCCTTACCGATAATCACTTCCGGAATGCCCATGTCGCGCGCGAGCTGGCGCACCTGGGTCTTGTAAAGGTCACCCAGTGGATTAAACGCACAGGCAGAATCGCCATACAAGGTGGTGTAGCCTAACAGGATCTCGGACTTGTTACCCGTGCCCACTACCAGCCCGTTAAACACCAATGACTGGTCAAACAGCACGATCATGCGGCAGCGAGCCATGATGTTACCTTTGCGCAGGCTGGACATATCCGGCCAGCGGGTGATCAGCCCATCCGCCATGTCCGTAATGGGCAAGGTCAGGGATTGCACGCCGGTGGCGTCAATCACCAACTGGGCGTGGTCGAGCGATTCCTGGCTGGAGGTTTTGTAGGGCATGCGTACCGCCAGCACGTTTTCGCCGCCCAGCGCTTCAGCAGCCAAGTAGCAGGAAAGCGCCGAGTCAATGCCGCCCGAAAGGCCGAGCACAACCTTGCTGAACTCTGCGCGCTGAGTCTCACTGCGTATAAAGCCGGTCAGGATGCTGCGCGCCAGGCTGGTGTTGATTTCAAGGTTATCCATTTTCCTTCCCATTACCTTCCAGATGCGCTGCCGTCGCGGCTGAGGATGCGGTTTAGTTCGCGTTGTACCAACGCGGTGCGTTCATCGCGCAGCAGCGGCAGGCGCGCGCGAGTGCGGTGCAGTTCATTGAGGTCAATTTCACAGAAGGTGAGCGATTCTTTTTCCTGCGGGGCTTTGGCCAACAGGTCGCCATCCGGGTTGAACACAGTAGAGCCGCCCCAGAAATGCAGCCCGTCCTCATATCCTACGCGGTTGCAGTGCACCACAAAGGAAGTGAAGATGCTGGCGTAGGCACGGTTGATGCTTTCCACCCAATACGCCGTGGAAAGCTGCGGTTCGGTGGTCAGTCCACGCCCGGGAGAGGCGGAGGTGAACAGAAACAGGTCGGCGCCGTCCAGCCACAACAGGTAAGGCGGTGAAATGTGCCAGAAATCCTCGCAAATGAGGATGCCCGCGCGCCCGAAGCGGGTGTCAAATGCGGCTGTGGAATCACCCCAGGCAAAGAAGCGCCCTTCGTCAAACAGACCGTAAGTGGGCAGGTACACCTTGCGGTGCACGTGTACCACTTTTTCGCGTGAGAGATAGGCGCTGGAGATATAAAAGCGGTTGCGTTTGTCCTCCTCCACAAAACCCGCCACGATATCTATATTCTTGCTGACAGACAGCAGTTCCTTGAATACCGGGTCATCCGCTGAGAGTTTGCGCGCCACCGCTGACGCCAGGTCTTGCAATACATAACCCGTTAACGAAAGTTCCGGGAAGATAACCAGGTCGCTGCCCTCCCCGACCGCCTTCTCAATCTGTGCCAGGTGGGTTTCGAGGTTCTTCTCGACCACCCCGAGCCTGGTGTTGATCTGCGCGAGTGCCAGCTTTACTTTCATGTAATTCCTTTAATTCTAAAAATCCACCATGAACTTGCCGTTTTTATAGAAGAGCTGCCCATCCACAGTGATCGCGCCGCCCTTGCGCAGGTCGCAGATCATATCCCAGTGGATGGCAGAGTCATTTTCCGTCAGGGATTCGGGGTAGCCGTGCCCGACCGCCAAATGGAAGCTGCCGCTGATCTTCTCGTCGAACAGGATCTGGCCGGTGAAGCGGTCAATGCGTTCATTGGTGCCAATGGCAAACTCACCCAGGAAGCGCGCACCGGGATCGGTATCCAGCTTCTTGATCAGGAAATTTTCATTTTTGTCCGCGCTGGCTTTTACCACCTTGCCGTCCTTGAACTCCAGGCGCACATTGCTCACCTCAAACCCTTCGTACAGGGTGGGGTAAGTAAAATGCACATAGCCGTTGGCGCTATTTTCAACCGGAGAGGTGAACACCTCGCCGTCCGGCACATTCACCTTGCAGGCGCAGTTGATGAACGGGCGCCCCTCAATGCTGAGCGTCAGGTCAGTGCCCGGCGCGGTAACATGCACCTGTTTCTTGCCCTTCAACCAGGCAATGGCTTTATCTTGGCGCGCTTCAACCTTGCGCCAGTAACCCACCGGGTCATCCGGGTCGGGCAGGCAGGCGTTATAAACAAAATCTTCATAATCGCTGAGGGTCATGTTAGCATCCTGCGCGTAAGCATTGGTGGGGAAGAGCCCCGCCACCCATTTCATCTCGCCTTTGGCTTCGCGGTCCAATACAATACGGAGGTCTCTCCCGATCACCGAGTGAAATGCGGCTACTTTGTCTGGATCAAATTGGGATAATTCCTTGGTATTCAGGTCGCCCAAAATGCGCACGCGCGCGTCGTAGGTTTCATACATCTGCCTGTATGGGGCATACACCGGACCGTACTGGTCGGGTGAAGCATAGCGGATGATGCTCTCCAGCCAGTCATGGGTATAGGGCACAACAAAGGGATAAGCGCCCACCTGCAGGCATTTTTTGTAAACAGCTGCCAACAGCGGCTCACCGCCAAATTCACCATGGATCAGCACACGCTGTTTGGGCTGCACTTCAACGCTGTAATTGACGAGCAGGTCTGCCAGTTTATCGATGCGGGGATCAGTCATTATTTCTCCATGGTTCAAATGGTATGGTATGTTTTTATTTTACTCTAATGGTTTTAATCTGCTGGAGAGGGATAAACTGTATAAATGAAGCGGGTTTTTGATAAGATTAGTTCAGAGACTAAAATGAGGAAAAACCATGATTGACATTCACTTTCTTGGGCATGCTGCCTTTCAACTGGATTTTGACGGCGTGAAGTTGCTGATTGATCCCTTTTTGGAAGGAAATCCTTTCTCGCCTATCACCAAAGATAAAGTTGAAGCGGATTACATCCTGGTCACGCACGGTCACGGCGACCACATCGGTGACACGGTGGAGATCGCCAAACGTACCGGCGCCCAGGTGATCAGCAACGCTGAAATTTGCGACTGGCTGGAAGGACAGGGTGTGAAAACCCACGCGCAGCATCTGGGCGGCGGACATCAATATCCGTTTGGTTATGTCAAACTGACCGATGCCCTGCACGGCTCATCCCTGCCGGATGGTTCTTACGGCGGCAACCCGGCTGGATTTCTGATTACAACCAAAGACGGCAAGCGCCTGTATTTCGCGGGCGATACAGGCCTTTTTGGGGATATGCGCCTGATCGGCGAGGAAGGGCTGGATTTTGCCGCACTGCCCATCGGCGATAATTACACAATGGGTCCGGATGATGCCCTGCGGGCGGTCAAACTGCTCAACCCGTGTGTGGTCATGCCAATGCATTATGACACCTTTGATGTCATCCGGCAGGACGCGGAAGCATGGGCAAAGCGCGTGGCGGCTGAGACCTCGGCGCAGGTGGCGCTCCTCAAGCCGGGCGACCATTACAGCCTGTAAATTTCTGATAGTTTTTGGGAGGGGCGTAAGCGTATTATCAGCGGCTGACTATGATAGCGGATAAAAAAAGCACTGCCAAGTTTTATGAACTGAGCGTTGACAAGCGCCTGGAACTGCTCGCTGAGGAAACCGGATTGTCCACGGATGATCTGGCTAAACTCAGTGGGCGTTCCGGGCTGAACGAAACGCAGGCTGACCACATGATTGAAAATGTGGTTGGTACTTATGCGTTGCCGCTTGGCATCGCGCGGAATTTTCTGGTAAACGGTCGCGAGGTGCAGGTGCCGATGGTTATTGAAGAACCATCTGTCGTTGCTGCGGCATCCTTTATAGCCAAACTGGTGCGGGCGGGCAGAGGGTTCACCGCTTCAACCGACGCTCCGGAAATGATCGGCCAGATGCAGGTGCTGGATGTTGCGGACCTGAACGCTGCCAAAAAGGCTCTGGAAACGGAACGCGAAGGGTTGCTTGCCGTTGCCGGCGAGAGCGATCCTCTGCTGAAAAAACTGGGTGGCGGGGCGCGTGACCTTCAAGTGCGCGTGATAGATGATTCTCCAATAGGTCCCTTCCTGGTGCTTCACTTAATAATGGATGTACGCGACGCGATGGGCGCCAATGCCATTAACACCGCTCTTGAACGGCTGAGCCCTTTGGTAGAGCGCATCAGCGGCGGGCGTGTTTTGCTGCGCATCCTTTCCAACCTGGCGGATCACCGGCTGGCGAGAGCTACCTGCGTGATCCCGCTTGAAGCACTGGCGACCAAAGAGTATTCCGGCGAGGAAGTGCGCGACCGGGTGATTGAAGCCTGGGCGTTCGCAGCCGCCGACCCCTACCGCGCCGCAACCCATAACAAGGGCATTATGAACGGCGTGGATGCAGTGGTGCTGGCTACAGGTAATGACTGGCGCGCGGTGGAAGCCGGCGCGCATGCCTATGCCGCGCGATCCGGAAAGTACACCAGTCTGAGCAAATGGGCAAAAGGTAAAAATGGCGAGCTGATCGGCGAACTGGAGATGCCGCTGGCGGTTGGCACAGTGGGCGGCGCGACGCGCGTCCATCCCGGGGCAGGCGCGACACTCAAATTGATGGGGGTGGCTTCCGCCCGCGAACTGGCCGAGGTGATCGTGTCGGTTGGTTTGGCGCAAAACTTGGGCGCCTTACGCGCCTTGACGACCGAAGGCATTCAGCGCGGCCACATGGCCTTGCACGCCCGCCAGGTGGCAGCTGCCGCCGGCGCTCCGCCCGAACTGGTCGGGCCTATCGCCGAGCAGATGGTCAATGAAGGCCACATCCACGTTGACCGTGCGGTTGAAATTCTAAATTCCTGGAGGGCGATTTGACCCCTGAACCTGAAAAAGAAAAACCGTCATTATTACTAAAACCTGTCCGTCCGGTGGGCATCACCGGCTACGGCGCTTATATCCCCCAGTACCGCCTGCCAGCTAGTGAGATCGCGCGTGTGTGGGGCGGATCAGATGAAGGGCTGCCGGTCAAGGAAAAATCAGTGCCTGGTCTGGACGAGGATACCATCACCATGTCCATCGAAGCCGCGCGAAATGCCCTGAAGCGGGCAGGTATCCACCCGGAGTTGATCCGCGCGGTGTGGGTGGGTTCCGAATCGCACCCTTATGCTGTCAAACCCTCATCCACTGTTGTGGCGGAAGCTATCGGCGCGCCAGCGCATATCCAGGCGGCGGACCTGGAGTTCGCCTGCAAGGCTGGCTCGGAAGCCATGGTGGCTGCCATGGGACTGGTTGGCTCTGGTATGGCTGATTACGCGCTGGCTATCGGCGCGGATACCGCGCAGGGCAGGCCGGGCGACGCACTGGAATTCACTGCCGCCGCAGGCGCTGCAGCTTTCATTCTGGGGCCTGCTAAAAATTCATTGGCTGAGATAATTTCCGCGTATTCTTTTGTAACCGATACGCCCGACTTTTGGCGCCGCGCTTACCAGCACTATCCCGAACACGGCCAGCGCTTCACCGGCGAACCGGCGTATTTCAAACATATCTTTACTGCCGCGCGAACCATGATGGAGGAAAGCGGCACCAAGCCATCGGATTACGCCTACGCGGTCTTTCACCAACCGAATGCCAAGTATCCGCGCCGAGTGGCTAAAGAACTGGGTTTTTCCGAAGAGCAGATCAAGACCGGATTGCTCTCGCCGGTGATCGGCAACACTTATGCGGGCGCCTCGCCCATCGGCCTGACTGCCATTCTGGATGGCGCCAAAGCGGGCGACCGCATCCTGATGGTTTCTTTCGGCTCGGGAGCAGGGTCGGACGCGTTGGATTTGCGCGTTACCAAAACAATTGAAGCGCGCCAAAAGCTGGCACCCACAACCGCGGATTACATCGCTCGTCGGGTGGAGATTGATTACGCCACTTATACGCGCTATCGCGATATTCTGACGATGAAATAGGACGATTGGGATGAGCGAAGTATTTATCGCTGGAATTGGTATGACGCCGGTGGGCGAACATTGGGAACTTTCGCTTGCAAACCTGTCAGCGCGAGCGATACTGGCAGCCATCAAGGATGCGGGGAACATCCGCCCTCAGGCGCTGTATGTGGGTAATTTTCTGGCATCCACCATGTCGCGCCAGGCGAACCTTGGCACGCTGCTGGCGGATAATGCTGGCTTGGGACATATCGAAACCTTTACAGTTGAAGCGGGTGAAGCCTCCGGCGCGGCCGCGCTGCGCATGGGGTATCTGGCAATCAAATCCGGATATGTAGATACGGCGCTGGTGATTGGCGTTGAAAAATACACCGACATGGTCGGCGCTGAAGTAGAGGGGCTGGTTTCGCAGAGTATGGATTATGACTTTGAAGCCACCGAGGGGTTGACGCCAGCCGGGCAGGCAGGCATACTGATGTTGCGTTATATGGAATCTTGCCACGCGCCCAGAGATGCTATTGCTACCTTGCCGCTTCTGGCGCACACCAATGCAGTTCATAACCCGAATGCGATGTATCGCAAAGCCGTCACTCTGGAAGCTTATAACAAAGCGCCAATGATGGCGTATCCACTCAACCTGTTTGACGCGGCGCCTTACGCAGACGGCGCGGCTGCAATTTTATTGGTTAATGAAGCGATTGCCAAATCCCAAAATTTGGTACGGGTTGCTTCCTCCAGCGTGGTGGTTGACGCGCTGGCGCTGCACGACCGGCCTGATCCGCTCGCCTTCAGCGCGGTAACGCTTTCCGCCCAGAAAGCCCTGGCACAGGCCGGGCTCGACTGGGACGCGATCGACCTGTTTGAGCTTTGGGACGCCTTTTCCATATTCGGAATATTAACCATCGAAGCCTGCGGCTTGGCAGCACGCGGTGAGGGCTGGCGTTGGCTGCAGGAAAACGACCTGTCGCCTAAAGGGCATTTGCCTCTGCTGACCATGGGCGGCAATAAGGCGCGCGGGTTCCCGCTTGCCGCAGCCGGGGTTTACCAGGTTGCAGAGGCAGTTATGCAATTACGCGGAGCCGCCGGCACTAACCAGGTGCCTGGCGCCAAAACCGCGCTTACACAAGCCATGGGTGGCCCGGCTTCCACCGTTATTACGCATATTTTGAGAAAGTAAGCCAATTCCCCTCTTCTTTGAGGAGGGGCGTAGGGGAGGAGCCTAATTAGCCTGCTGTATTAACATTCAGAATTAATACAAAATTTCTCCCATAGATAGCTCCCTACCAAACAACTCAAAGCGTCAGGCAAAAGCCTGACCTACAACTAATACTATCACCCTAAGAGTCATACCCGAAGGATCTCGACCAATTTATAATTATTCTATTTGGCGCCCAGGGGTGGGCGCCCTACAGTAGGGCGGGCACCCTTGCCCGCCAATTTTTTTGGTGTTCAAAGAAATGCACAAAACAGTGGCAAGAACGACTCATTGTTCAAGAACCAATTGAATTTAAAAATAGACAGCTATATTTACTCTATACTAATATCGGTTAATGCTTATGAAAGAATGAATTATGGAAATAAAAAAACAGAACAATATTGACTTGTTGACTAGGATTTCCCAGTCTAAACTGAGCGGAAAAGATTTTTTGGTGTGATATTCCCGGATCAAAAAAAGATTTGGGATTTATCGCTTATGTTCCTAACCAAGTGGCCTATGTTCAGGGCGTGAACTTAGGTTTGTACAGTGATGCTGAAAAATTAGTGATGATGTTTGGGACCAAATCGGTAAATGGTCAAAGAATGGTTATTCCGATGTATTGGGATTTAGTTGATTTTAAGTACATGAAAATGTCAATAGCTCAAATGGACAGTAAAACATATTCTTGGGGAAATCATGATAGATCTTTAGACTTATTAATTGATAATCAAGAAGACGCTATTTCTGAAATTCAAAAAAGATTAAATGAACCCCTTTTAATGCTTTTAATGTTTTACGACCGAAGCACTTTAGCAAGTGAGGTTGTAAAGAGTAACGGTTTGAGTGATTTTGAGGGTGATAATTTGATAAAAAAAGTTGATAACGACAGATTATTAGCTCAGGATTGGTTAAAAATTGTCGCGAAAAATTATTCTGACTGGAATATTGGTGATGAATTTAGTGGAAAAGTGGAAGACTTTTCCTTAGATGTTTACTCGTCCTCAATAGATAAATTGGAAATACCCCAAAGGGAAAAAATGATGAGTCTTTCTTCGATGGTATTTAGATTGAAAAAATAGTTATTGTATTCAGTTATTTAATTGTGATATGTTAGTGTATGAGATTGAGGTTTTTTATTGGTTTTCAGTTAGTGTAGCATTCTTTCTGTAATTTCACATAAAAGAGTAGATCACGGTATCCTTTCAGTAGTGCATTAAACAACAGAAAGGATTAGGACCATGATCTACAAAGATGATTGTACCTTACCAAAAGAATATCTGGAACAA
>JAUYCC010000050.1 GCA_030692365.1 Pelolinea sp.
CCGTGATTGGTACCCCGGATTCTCCTTCATTGATTATCTGGATGATCTGGCTTTCACTGTACCTGCTCTTTTTCATGATCGGCTCCTTTTTTACCTATTGTGTCTATTTATCATTGGTACTATTTTAGGGGAGCCTTACCATGCCAGCGCACCAATTTCTGATTGTGGGGATGATGTGATAACAACGATCAAACCGACATCTCGCCGAAAGCAAATAAAAGTATAGCAAAGATGAACATTTAGGTTTTATTTCGCCCCTCCTGTCCTGTGGACATCCTCCAAATTTTCGGTGAAAATGGGGAGGTTATAACCCAGAGCGGTTTTTGAGTGGGGATTGTGGTGGGGTAAACCGCGTTACATTAAAAAGGGTTAATCACTGGTGGATCAGTGTTTTACATTTTCCAATGCATTTAATAGTGTTTGCATTACCCCATTCAGATTGTTGATCAATCATTATTCCAAAACCTTAATACCTGATATCCCCTCTCAGTAAGATATACCGTTCGATCATTGTCATATCCTTCCAGATCAAGGTGTTGGCTGCCATCCAGTTCTATGATTAATTTCCAACGTGGGAAGCAGAAATCTGTTATGAAAGGACCAATCGCATGCTGCCTGCGAAAACTGACACCATTCAATTGGCTCTTCCGTAAATGAGCCCATAATTTTACTTCTGCAGGGGTGAGGGATTTACGCAATGTCGCTGCGCGATGCATGGTTGCGGGAGTTGTGCGTTTGGATTTCATAATTTCTCAATTTGCCCCACCTGTCCTGCGGACATCCTCCCCATTTTCGAAGAAAATGGGGAGGGAAGGGAGGGGTCGGGCTAATCCACATCCCGGCTGGCGATCACATCAATGCCGGTGCCAAGCGCGTCTGCCAGAACGACCTGATTGACGCGCACCGGGGTGGGCACTTTCACAGATCGCAATGCCGTCAGTAATTCCGTGATCCTGCCTTTGGGGAAAGGGCTGGCGGTATAGACCGGCAGCAGCGGGTGGGAGCCTTTCTCAACGCGCACGGTGGTGGCCACCATGCGGCGCGGGTCAGTGATCTCACTCACGGCGTATTCCCTGCCGCGTTTGCAGCCTTCATGCGTTACCAAAATTTCACCGTTCTCATGGAGGGCTTCCAGGCGGCAGCCCTTTGGGCAGGCCACACAAATTATTTCGGTTGGTTCAGAGGGGAGGTTTATCATGGCATCATCGTTTGTTGATGTTCAATACAAGTTTATCCGTTTTTTGAAGTTCATCAGCTGTTTCCGGTTTGAGATTCAGTGTAACCATCTCGCCCGGGCGGGCATAAGGCAGCGCGCGGCGCGCGATCTGATTCTCCCCTGCCACCGCTTCCACCCAAACAGGCGTTTCGATTGGCTGCCGCACACGCATTTGCAAGGCGATACTTCCTTCGGACAGGTCATTGGGGTCAATGGCGTGGGGAACCACGTAACGCACACTTTCACCCGCGCTGACAGGCACCAGTCGCGCGGGTTTTGCCAGCTTGCCCTGCGCGAACAGAGCCGCGCTCTTGCCAGCTTCATATCCAGCCTCCGTGACCCAGTCTACCAGGTCATAGACATGCACCACGTTACCTGCCGCGAAAACGCCCGGGACATTCGTCTGGAAGCGGTTATCCACAAAGGGGCCACCAGTCACCGGGTCAAGCCGAACACCAGCCTGGCGGGAGAGTTCGTTTTCAGGGATCAAACCTACCGAAAGTAACAATGTATCGCAGGGTATTATCTCTTCGCTGCCCGGAATGGGCTGCCATTTATCGTCCACTGCCACCGCTTCGATAGCTTCAACGCGTTGGTTGCCGATGATGCGTTTTACGGTGTGCTGGAGCTGCAGCGGGATATTGTAGTCCTGCAGACACTGAACATAGTTACGGGTCAAGCCTGAAAGGTAAGGCATGATCTCCAGAACACGCTCCACTTTGGCGCCTTCAAATGTCAGGCGGCGCGCCATGATCATACCAATATCGCCGGAACCCAGGATGACAAACCGCCTGCCGGGCATAAACCCTTCCACGTTCACCCAGCGCTGGGCTGTTCCCGCTGAATACACACCCGCCGGGCGGGCGCCGGGCAGGCGCACCTGCGCGTGCGTGCGCTCGCGGCAGCCCATGGCAAAGATCAAGGCTTTAGCTTGAACCTCATGAATGCCGCCCCGCTGGCTGGTAACGAACAGCCGCCGGTCAGAGGTAGCCTCCAGCACCATGCTGTCCAGGATGGCATCTACCTTGAGGTCATGTGCTTCTTTAATAAAGCGTTGGGCGTAACTGGGGCCAGGCAGGTCTTCCTTGAATACTTCCACCCCAAAACCATTGTGGATGCATTGCAATAGAATACCGCCCAGTTCAACATCGCGTTCGATAACCAGCACGCGTTCCGCGCCATTCTTTTTTGCGGCAATAGCCGCGGCCAGACCGCCCGGTCCGCTGCCTACTACCACCACATCGTATTCACGGCTAATCATTGTCAGCCTCCACCTCTTTGGTCGAACGGACAAGGAAGCGCGAGTCAGAGCCTTTTTTGCTGACTTCCAATTCTGATATTCCAAGTTCACGCGCCAGAATATGCGTGACGCGTGGCATATCGAAACCGCCCTGGCAGCGGCCGGTGCCCAGCCAGGTGCGGCGCTTAATGCTGTCATAGGAACGCGCCGGAACCAGCGAATAAATTTCGGCGACAATCTCGCCTTCGGTCACATTTTCACAGCGGCACACAACACGCCCGAAACGGCTGTCTTTGTCGATCACCTGCTGGCGCTGCGCGTGCGTCATGTGGCGGAACTGCGGGCGCGCCGGCCGGATGGGATTCCAGTCCTTCTTGACCTTCAAGTCTTCTCCCGCGTCTTTAAGCAGGTCCACAACGCGCTGGGCGATGGCCGGGGATGAAGAAAGCCCGGGTGATTCGATGCCGCCCAGGTTAACCAATCCCTGAACATTCTGCGGTATTTCCACAATAAAATCCTGGCTGTATTTAACACCAGGTGTTTCGCAGGGGGCGTTACCCGCGGCGCGCAGCCCGGCGAAGATGGCGATAACGTGGCGCACATCCACTGCTGGTACCAGTTTCTTGCCACCAGCCAGCACTTCCTGCAATCCGGGGGTGGTATTGGTCTTGTCGGTCTTATCTTCCTGGTCAACCGCAGTAGGGCCGAGCATGGTATTGCCGTGAACAGTGGCTGTGGCCAGTATCCCCTTGCTGACAGCGGTAGGAACCGGGAAATACACAGATTTAAGTTGAAATTCGGCGCGGTCAATGATCAGATATTCGCCCTTGCGTGGGGTTATCTTGAATTCAGGTCGGACGCCAGCTTTGTGCATAACCACGTCCGAATACAAACCGGCGGCGTTGATCGCCCAGCGGCAGGCAAAATCGACGCGACTGGTGCGAACACCAATTATGCGTTTCTTTTCTATAATGAAATCTTCAAAGGCGGTATCGCGCAGGATCTTGACGCCGTTCATCACCGCGTTTTCGGCTGCGGCCAGGGTAACCCCGAAGGGGTCACACATAGCGCCGGTTTCGGCAAAGAGGGCGCCGCTGACCAGGGGATTGATGAGCGGCTCGCGCTTACGCATCTCGTCCGCTGAAAGCAGGCGCATACCCGGAACGCTGTTGCGCTTGCCGCGCTCAATAAGTATATCCAGTTTGGGAAGTTCTTCATCGCCCACCGCCACCACATAATCACCGCAGCGGTCAAAGGCGAAGTTAAGCTCACCAGCGATCTGCGGCCACATGGGCACAGCAGCCACGTTTAGTGTAGCTTTCAGGGAACCGGTGACCGGGTCATAGCCGGGATGCACCAGCGCGGTGTTGGCCGCTGAGGTGCCCGAACCGATATCCTCTTCTTTTTCAATGAGTAGAATTTTCAGTTGATAGCGGGAAAGAAACCGCGCGGTCATGCAGCCAACCACGCCCCCGCCGATGATGATGACATCGTAGTTTTCAGACAAAATGAATCTCCTGCAAGGGTATCGCGAACCCCTGAATTATAGAAGCAATTGTACAAATCGGGTATGCACAGAAGAGCACTATTTTTCAGGTATTTACCTTTTCCTCAAGCGATAAATAATGCCATCTATAATAATCTAGTCAGACATGACCTGTAATAATAATGGAGAAAAATTATGAAATCTGTAATTTGGGCAATATTCACAGTCAGCCTGGCACTCAATGCTTGCGCCCGGATGCCAGCCGCACGCCCTGACGATTTCAGCCTGACCCTGGACTGGGGTACCGGTGCGCTGCCGCCACCCTTCCATTATTCGTATACCATTGCTATCGGCCCTAACCTTGTCGGTAAGTTTACCTACCAACCTGGTTATGGACCTGAGGATTCAGTTGAAATCTGGAAGACAGATTTTAACCTGGAAAGCAATGACCTGGATGCGCTTTACAGCACTCTGGCGGAAAAAGGGATGCTGTGCTCGAGCTGGTCCACCGGCCAGCCGCTGCTGGGTGGGAAGTCCACCAGCCTGATCATTACCGCCTCTGGAAAAGACTATCACGTGCCGAGCGTTTCCGAATTGACCCAATCTGAACGCGACAAAGTCGAGGCAATTATCGATACCATCCGCGGTTATGTTCCGCAGGCCATATGGGATGAAATGAACGAGTGTCAAGCTGAATTTGAAGAGGGATTCGAGAATTAATTAGAAAATCCGGAAAAATAGAGTTTGGTTCGATTATTTACTGGTTTCCGCCTGCTTCCCCCTATATAAATTTGGCACATTCAGGATGCTGTCCAGATTATTAGATCAAGAATTTATTGACTGAAATCGCTACTCATAATCCCAGATCTCTCGGATTTGCCTCGATGTCCTTAAATGTATCGAAAGTCAGGTCCCTCATATTTAAGCCAAGTTTTTCCTTAAGGTTATTGAAAAGCGCCAGATAACTTAGGGTGCTTCTCTTCGCCCAATCCAGGTCCAGCTTTTCGGCGACTCCCCTGATGCTTTCGGTATCCGGTCCTTCCACCTCACAGAAATTACCAAAAGGCATCTCATCCAGTGAGATTTCCACATCTTCCAGCATCCAGGCGCTGCGGTATTTCTCATACACCAGCATGACTTCAAAGCCAAGGCCTTCAAGGATGGCGCGCGTGGTTTCCAGGTCGCTGGCCTCTACTTCCAGTTCTTCGCGGGCGGTAACCTCACCCGTCGGATCGTTCGCGCCTTTCCAAGTCAGGCGGCAGACTTTGTCCTGCCGCAGGCGCAGCGTCTGAAAGGAACTGCTCAATCGCCTGTCGGGTGTGTCAAAACGCAGGTTAATTTCAAGGATGCGCGGCTGTTTTAGGCGCGCGCCCAATGAAACCAGTCTCGCTTCAAACGCCTTGGGGTCGTTTAGAAAGAATTTAACTTCCTGTTCCAGTTTGCGGCTCACTGGTCGCCTCCTTTCGCAAAAGTTCTGTTTTTTGGGTAAGCAGAAACATCCAGATCAGGGTGACGGCGGTGATAAAAAACGCGGTGAATAATTGGATAAAAAAAGCCTCCCGCATGCTAAACCAGACGCGGTCTGTCCAGAACCAAACCAGAAAAACCCCGCCGAGAACGCGGTTAAAACGCCCGCTAAATTTCAATTTCAGCAGCAGGAAGATCCACGCGAACGTGAACCCTGCCCCGATTATCGCGCCGGTAATGGCGAAATAAAGCGGGCGCGGCCAGATATTGAGCTCTAGCAAATAATCCCAATAACGCAGCGCCTCAGCCAACCGCAGCCAGCCTATGAGGGCGTAAACAGATAACAGGCACAGCGAAATGATCCTGCGCCAGTGGCCGATTTTTTTGTTGCTTTTATTTTCAGGTGAGGAGTTTTCTTTTTCCGCTTGCATAGGGTATGCGGGGAATTATAGCATCCGCTTTCTTTGGTAATTTTCATAACAACCCAACTCAGCGTGATATACTGCTTGCGTAACCTGACTCTACGGAGGACTTTGAAAAATGCCCGGGCACAAAGAGGATATCACCCCTGAAGTGTTTAATCACCTGGTTCAATTGGCCGCGCTGGAACTGGAAAATAGCCAGTCAGAGTATTTAAGAAGCGAGTTGAACAAACAGCTGGCATCTATCCGTGAACTGGAAGCCATCAAACTGGAGGAAAGCCTGCCGGCAGCCTCCCACGGCGTGCCTTACCCGCCGGAACACAAACCCGCGCTGCGTGAGGATGAATGGGAAACCTGCCCCGAAGCCAAAGCTATTACCGCCCAGGCGCCGCAGTTTGAAGACGGTTACATCATCGTCCCCGATATTCCGCACACCACCCTGGAGTAACCCATGGAACTCTGCGACCTTTCCGCCCTTGATATCAGCCGCATGCTGCGCTCCAGGCAAACCTCCGCTTTGGAAGTAGTGAACTCCTGCCTGGCGCGTGTTGAAAAAGTAGACGGGCGTCCTGGCGTGCTGGACAGCGGTCCGGAAACCGAAGAAGATACCCGCCGGGTGCATGCTTTCATCAGCCTGAATGCCGATAAAGCCCGTGCGCGTGCGCGGGATGTTGATAAACAATTGGCTGCCGGCGAGAACCCCGGTCCTCTGGGTGGAATCCCGTTCACGGTCAAGGATATTTTTTGCGTCAAGGATACGCTTTCCACAGCCGCGTCGCGTATTCTTTCCAATTTTGTTTCCCCTTATACCGCTACACCCGTTGAGCGGATGCTTAAGGCAGGCGCCGTATCCCTCGGCAAGGTCAATCTGGATGAATTCACTTACGGTTCATCCAACGAATCCTCCGCTTTCCAGCCATCACCGCGTAACCCGTGGGATACCTCGCGGGTGCCGGGCGGTTCCTCTGGTGGTAGCGCGGCTTCAGTGGGGGCGGGTGAAGCCTTCTTATCTCTTGGGACGGATACCGCTGGATCGATCCGCCAGCCAGCCGCGTTCTGCGGCGTGGTTGGACTGAAACCCACCTACGGGCGGGTGTCGAGATACGGGCTGATTGCTTTCGGTTCCTCGCTGGACTGCCCCGGGCCTGTGGCGCGCAGCGCGGCGGATGCTGCCCTGATGATGAACGCCATAGCCGGCGCGGACAGGCATGACGCCACCGCGGCGGCAGTGCCGGTGCCGGATTATCTGGCGGGGCTGGATAAAGATATTAAAGGTATGCGCATCGGTCTATCCCCCGATTATTTCCGCATTACCTTCCCAGACGCGCAGAGCGGTGATTACCACGAGCAGCAGGTGCCGGACGAGATCAAAGCCGCGGTGCTACGGGCGGTGGAGATTTACCGTGCGCTGGGTGCGGAGATCATTGAAGACGTACCTATGCCCAACACGCGCTACGGCATCCCGGCTTACTTTGTCATCAGCCGCGTGGAAGCCGCCTCTAATCTGCACCGCTTTGATGGGGTGAAATATGGCTACCGCACAAAAAGCCCGGTCGGTGAACTGAAAGACCTCTACCGGCGCTCGCGAGGCGAAGGGTTTGGCCTCCAGCCCAAACTGCGCATCCTGATGGGTATGTATGTCAGCGCGGCTCAATACAGCGAACAATATTACCGCCGCGCTCTGCGAGTACGCACGCTCATCCGCCGCGATTTTGAAGCAGCATTCGACCCCATAGGCAAATACCGACTCGACACGCTGCTGACCCCTACCACCCCCACAACAGCCTTCCCGATGAAGGGCGTGTACGGCGATTCGGTGCTGATGCAGTATGCTGACCAGCTCACCGTGCCGGCCAATCATGCCGGTTCCCCTGGAATTTCATTCCCTGGCGGGTTTGACTATGCCGGGCTGCCCATCGGGCTGCAGTTGCTGGGTCCTGATTTTTCTGAAGCGGCGCTGCTGCAGCTGACGCACGCTTATGAAAAAGTCACCGCGGACGCGGAGTGGCGCAAGCGCCGCCCGGCTGTGCTGGAGGAGGTGTAACATGGCGGAATATGAAGCAGTCATTGGCCTGGAAACCCACATCCAGCTCAACACCCGCTCCAAAGTCTTCTGCGCCTGTAAGGCGGATTCCTGGGAAGACGCGCCCAACACCAACATCTGTCCGGTCTGCACGGGCTTGCCGGGAGTTCTGCCTGTCTTCAATAAAGAAGTTGCTAAAAAAGCGGTTATCCTGGCGGAAGCCGTACACGCCGCTGTTCAGCCGGTATCCTGTTTTGACCGCAAGAATTATTTCTACCCTGATCTTCCCAAAGGCTACCAAATTTCACAGTTTGATATGCCGCTGGCGCGAGGCGGGATTATTGACCTGCCCATCCCCGCGTCCGCTGATCCCGCGGGAAAAGGTTATACCTGCCGGGTGCGCATCAACCGGCTGCATATTGAGGAAGACGCCGGCAAGACCAAAAATGACGGCCAACAGCGGCTAGTGGATTTCAACCGCTGCGGCGTACCACTGGTGGAAATGGTCACCGAGCCAGACCTGCGTACTGCCGATGAAGCCGCGCAGTATCTGATCCGGCTGCGCCAGTTATTACGCTGGCTGGGCATTTCGGACGCGGACATGGAAAAAGGCAACCTGCGCTGCGATGCGAATGTATCCATTCGTCTGAAGGGCAGCGATGTTTTGAATCAGAAGACAGAGATCAAGAATGTCAATTCCATTGACGCGGTGCGCGACGCCATCCGCAAGGAGATCGAGCGCCAGAAACGTGATGTGGAAGAAGGCAAGACCATCGAAGCCTGGACGTTGGAATGGGATGAGGATACCGGCACCCTGCGCAAAATGCGCTCCAAGGAAACCGAAGCGGATTACCGCTACTTCCGCGAACCTGACCTGCTGCCGCTGGAGATCAGCCCGGAGTGGAAGGCGGAAATCCTCGTTGGATTCCCTGAAGGGCCGCTCGAGCGGCGCCTGCGCTTTATGAGCGATTACAAACTGCCTAAATACGACGCTGATATCCTGACCCTGGAACGCGGGCTTTCGGATTATTTTGAGAAAACGGCCAAGGCTTATGCGGGTGAAACCAAAAAGGTTTCCAACTGGCTGATGAACGATGTGCTGCGCATGGTCAATGACCAGGGGTTGAACCCTGCAGAGATGAAGCTGACACCGGAATATCTGGCTGAACTGATCAGCCTGGTGGACGCGGGCACCATCAACATCACCACCGGCAAAGCGCTGCTCCAGCAGATTAATGAAAGCGGCAAGGCGCCCAAAGCTCTCGTAGAAGAGCAGGGATTGGCGCAGGTGACCGATGACAGCGCTATCCGCGCGGCCTGCCAGAAGGTTGTGGACACCAACCCGAACGAGGTTGCGGCGTTCAAGGCGGGCAAGGAAACCCTGATGGGCTGGTTCGTCGGCCAGGTGATGCGCGAGATGAAGGGCAAGGCGGACGCGAAACTCGTAGCACAGATTTTAAAAGAACTTCTATCATAAGCGCGAATCCCAAAACCATCTGCGCCTGTTTTCCTGTTTAATAGTACCCACAGTAGGGCGGATATCCCTATCCGCCGAATAACCTATATAGTGGGTATATTCAATCAGTGGAACAATTTCTAAAGAATATGAACAATGTGACTATTAATATCATAATGTAGTCACAATATTAAGGTATAAAAATGGAAAACAAAAATGTTGGCATCAGGGATTTAAAATCCCAATTAAGTAATTATCTGAAAAAAGTAAAGATGGGTGAAACTATTACTATAACCGACCACGGCAAACCAATCGCCCGCATCATTCCGATTGGCATGGCATATGAATTATCAATTTCTTCTTTGGTTGATTTCGGGCTTGCGGAGTGGAACAAAATGCCTCTGAAACCTCAAAAACCCGTTGTGAAAAACAAAAGTAATCAGCAGGTCTCAGATATCCTGCTGGATATGAGAGTTTGATTCCCTCTCAAAATTTCATCGCATAAGAATGATTTGTAAGAACAATAAAGCCGGGAAAAACCCGGCTTTTGCTTTACTTCTAAACCGATTAATCTTTACCCTGGTTGGAAAGATAGATCTGGATACCCATCTGCTTGATCTGGTCCTTCTGGGTTTCGATCCAGTCAATGTGGGCTTCCTCATCCTTGAGGATAGATTCCATCAGTTCGCGTGAGCCGTTATCACCTGTCTCCACGGCTAATTTAACGCCGTCATTATAGGATTTAACCGCGCCATCTTCGGCAGTCCAGTCATTGCCAATCTGTTTTTCATCGTCGGCTCCGATATGGATGGCCTTGTAAGAACTGACAACCGGAGTCCCCTCCAGGAAGAGGATGCGGTCGATCAGCCGCTCAGCGTGCTTCATTTCGTCAATGGCACGTTTTTCAACTGTATCAGCCAGGGCTTGATAGCCCCAGTTGACGGCCATTTGCGCGTGAACCATATACTGGTTGACCGCGGTCAGTTCGTCCGATAACAAATCATTCAATTTCGCGATAATTTTCTCGTTACCTTTCACAGCTACCTCCGTTTATTTGATTTATTCCCACTCTTAAAATTATAGCATTTAAGAAAAGCAGAAACTACCACTGACTGATGAGGATTGGTCTAAAAAATCCCGCGCACCATCAGCAGGAATCCGAAGACGATCATCGGTATTCCCAGCGGGGCGGTGATGACCAGGGCGGTCAGCACAATGCCAACGATCATGATGGCCAGGCCGATGACGGCGGCCACCAGCCGTCCGGTCAGTTTAATGATGCCCTCGATCAGGCCCATCAGGACTTTGAACGGCCAAAGCAGCCAGGGGGTTTGTTGTGTCGTATTATTCATTTTTTCTCCTTGTACCTATTAATACGGAAAACTGGCCTTCTGGTTTTGAGTTTAACGCGCAACCCTATGCGTCAGCCTGCGTATATGAGATATAGATTATCAAAAAAGGAGAATAACAATGTCTGACAACAATGTTAAACGGCTTTACCGCTCCAGGGACAACCGTATGATCTCCGGCGTGTGCGCCGGTTTGGCTGAGTATATGGATGTAGACCCCACCATCGTGCGTCTGCTGTTTGTGCTTGGCTTGTTTGCCGGAGGCGCGACCTTCTGGGCATACCTGGTGATGATGCTGGTCGTACCCGAGGAACAGTAAATTTGGATTGCAGTAAGCCCCAATAAAAACCGGCGGTTGAAAATCGCCGGTTTTGGTTTTAAATTTACGAATCAGGTGTCGCGATAACGTAGGCTTTCCAGTCCAGTTCGGAAAGCGACCGGATGGCAGGAGCGCCTTTGCGCATGGGGCGCAGTGTATAGCCGTTGGCTTTCAGGCAACCCCACACCTGGCGCGCGGCTTCTTCACCGTGCAGCTCGATCAATAACACAGGCCTGGCTTCTTTTAATAAGCGCGGCATGCCCGCCAGCGCCATTCCCTCGCCGCCTTCAATATCCATTTTGATCACTGCGGGTTCCGGATTCCCATTGATATATACAAAATCATCCAGGGCAATTCCCTGAACCCTGATGGTTTGGGTGTAATGCTCATCGCGGCCGGCGGACCCCAGCGCCTTGCCCATCGCGCCAGAGGCGTGGGCGAGAAAACTGACCTCGTCTGTCTTGTCCACAACCGCCGCGTGAACAACCTGAACCCGTTCCTGCATGGCGTTCAGATCCACGTTTTGATTCAGGCGTACGATGTTGGCGGGCAAGGCTTCAAAAGAAAAAACCTTACCCTGGTTTTCAACCAATCGGGCAGCCATCAGGCTGATATACCCGATATTGGCGCCCACGTCGTAAACCACCATGCCGGGTTTGATGATTTGCCGGGCGGCAGCCTGCAGATCGGGTTCATAGGTGCCCAGCCAGTAATCTTTTTCGGTATGCAGGTCCAACGCCATGCACAAGCCTTCAAGCACTCCCGCGGCGATGGTGACTTCCGTGATGCCCTCCGGTACGGCCTCGTTGAGCGAGCGGCGAATGAAGCGGGCAAGAAAAGGGACTTTATACAGCCAGCGTTTTACCGGCGCTGGTAGAGCCCGCGCCGCCCAGGCGGCCATTTTCATCAGGAAGTTATCTTTATCAGTCAACGGGTAAAAATCCTGGTTAAATGTAAATTAGATGGCAAAAAAAAATGGATGAGATTAACCCTTTGGCCAGGCATCCTTCAGGCGCTGGTAGGTTTCACACAGCTCTTCGGGCAGCACGCGCGTGCCGCTGACCGAGGTCATAAAATTGGTGTCGCCGCCCCAGCGCGGTACAACATGAAAGTGGATGTGGTTGGCTATCCCGGCGCCCGCCATTGCGCCCAAATTGGCGCCGATGTTAAAGCCCTCGGGTTTAAAGACCGTGTTGATGGCGGTGATGGCCTGCCGAATGAGCAGCATCACCTCAGAAAGCGAAGCTTCATCCAGTTCTTCCATAGTGCTGGCGTGCGTGTAGGGCACCACCATCACATGCCCGCTGGTGTAGGGGTAGCGGTTGAGGATCACAAACGCCAGCTTCCCACGTTTGACGATGAGGTTGTCCACCCCGTCTTTTTTCTTGAGGGCGTGACAGAAGATGCAGCCGCGCGGGGCTTTCTGCCGTGCAATATATTTCATGCGCCAGGGCGACCAGATGTGATCCATAAGTTTCGTTGTGTTCCTTTCGGGAATATTCTAATGCATTATGAAGGAGACATGAAATTTGATAGAAAGATAAGACCCTAAAGGTTCTCAACAGAATTGAGATTTAAAAACAGAATGGCTCATTCTTTTTTTGTATTTTGACATCACGAATAAACCTTTAGGGTCTTATTAGCGGATTGATTGACACCCGCTCCCTTCAAAGGTATGCTAACACTATGGAAAATGACCCTTCAGCCTTTACCCAGCCGGTTTATTCCGTTTCTGACCTGACCGCTTATATTCGTGCGGTTCTGGAAAGCAACGAAAACCTGGCGAATATCTGGGTATCAGGTGAGATCTCCAACCTGTCGAGGCCGAATTCCGGGCATATTTACTTCACGCTTAAAGATTCCGGGGCGTCGCTGCGCTGCGTCATCTGGCGCGAGCAGGCCCGCTACCTGAGCGCCGTACTGCGCGACGGCATGGCGGTGGAAGCTCACGGAGCGGTGAGCGTCTATGAGCAAGGCGGGCAATACCAGCTTTATGTGGACGGGCTGCGAGCGGCCGGGGAAGGGCTGCTTTATCAGGAATTTTTACGCCTGAAAGCCAAACTGGATGCGGAAGGCTTGTTCGATGAAGAACGCAAACGCCCCCTTCCACGCCTGCCAAAAACCGTGGGCGTGGTGACCTCCGCTACCGGTGCGGCCTTTCAGGATATCCTCAACACCCTGCGGGCGCGCTGCCCGCTGGTGGAAGTGGTGTTGGCGCCCGTGCCCGTGCAGGGCGAGGCCGCCCCGGCGCAGATCGCGGCCGCGATTGAAGCCTTGAACTTTTCCGTAAAACCGGATGTCATCATCGTGGGACGCGGCGGCGGGTCATTGGAGGACCTGTGGGCGTTCAACGATGAACGTGTGGTGCGGGCGGTGGCTGCGTCTCAGGCGCCGGTGATCAGCGGGGTGGGGCATGAAACCGATTTCACCCTGACCGATTTTGCCGCTGACCTGCGCGCGCCGACCCCCACCGGCGCTGCGATGATGGCTGTTCCGGATATCGCCGACCTCGCTACTGAACTGCAATCTTACGCGCTGCGCCTGGCACAGACCGCGCGGGATGAAATTGACATGCGCCGTTACGCGCTGACAACCATTGTCCACCGTCTTGAAAGCCTCTCGCCGCGCTGGCAGGTGCGGCAGGGCATGCAGCGTCTGGACGACCTCTCGCTGAGATTGGCAGCCGGGATTAAAAACTACTTGCGCGCTGAAGCGGCACATCTGGCTTCGATGAGTGGGCATCTTGCGGCGCTTGACCCGCGCAACGTGTTAAAACGCGGTTACGCGCTGGTGCGCGACGAAGGCGGCAGGTTGGTGACTTCCATTCTAAAGGTAAAATTAGGCCAGACAGTGGATGTGCTCCTTCACGATGGAGCTTTTGACGCGGTTGTGAAGGAAGTCAAGAAATAACAAAGGAAAAACTGATGGCCAAAACACCTGCGCCCTCGCAGGATCTGACCTATGAACAGGCTTTAGCCGAACTGGAAAAGCTACTTTCCGCTCTGGAAGGCGAATCCAAAGACCTTGAAGGCACCATGGCCATGTTTGAACGCGGCAAGGCGCTCATCGCGCGCTGCCAGGAGCTGCTGGAGAAGGCGGAACTGAAGGTGCGACAGCTTGCAGCAAACGGTGAATTAACTGATTTAGAGGAGCAGGACTGAAATGCTCTGCAGCCTGATCCATAACCGTGTGCTTCTTGCTGCCGTCCTGGCCTGGACCATCGGGCAGTTCCTAAAGGCGCCGCTTGATTATGTGCTCAACAAACGCTGGAACTGGGGCATCATCCTCAGCCCGGGCGGCATGCCCAGCTCGCACACCGCGCTGGTCACCTCAGTGACATTGGCGATCGGATTTCAGGAAGGCTTTGCCTCACCCCTGTTCGCACTGTCCTTTGCTATCGGCATGATCGTGGTTTATGACGCAGCCGGCGTGCGCCGCCAGGCGGGCATCCACGCGGAACGCATTAATGAGATGATGAAATCATTTTTCGAAAACCGCGGCATCCCCGAAAAAGAACTTAAGGAAGTGCTTGGCCACACACCCTTTGAGGTCATAACCGGTGTGATTTTGGGGATCCTGATCAGCTTGGTGCTTTTCTGGTTGTTCCCGTTCAGCCCGGCCACATCGTGCTGATAGTCTTATCCCGGTCAAAATCACCTTTTTTCGCGCTCTTGATTTCATTCCAGAACTGCTCGTCATAACGGCGCGAGCGCACCAGGATGGGCATGGGAACGCCCCAGCCCAGCAGCAGCACTTCTTCCTTGGGCTGCAGGCGTGCCAGCATGCCGCGCAGCGCCTCGCGCGAGGCCAGTCCCGAAAGCGCCGCAGTGACATCGTCATCATCTCCCAACCAGCCGCACACGCGCGTGCCGAGCTGCGACATGACCTCATCGTAGATCTGCGACGGGCGCTGGTCAATGACCAGCAGGGTGACGTAATATTTGCGCATTTCGCGCGCGATGGTGCTGAAGGTGGTCTGCGAAGCCATCTCGCGATTGAGCAGTTTGTGAGCTTCTTCCACGGCAATGACCAGCGGGCGCGGTTCAGGTGCGCTCTGGCTGCGGAAGGCGTTGGTCAGTTTTTCCCATTCCTCGCGGATACGGCGAGTGAGCAGGTTGGACACCAGCAGGTAGTCCAGGTCGTTTTCATGCTTCCCGAAGGAAAGCACAATATGCTTGCCTTTTTTCAGGGCGTCGATAATATCCTGTATGTAATTGGATGGGGGATTTTCAATAATGTAATCCAGATTGAAAACCCGTTTCATCTTGCTGTGCAGGCCTTTGGCAGCCATCTCGTTGACGCCGTTCTGGTTCGCCCAGTAAGTAACGCTGTCGGGAGCCGCGATTTTTTTGCCGTCCTCGGTCTCAATCTGCGAATCAGTTTTCATTTCCCTGAAGGCTTTAAACCAGCCCTCCTGCCTAAAGGACGTCACCAAAGCATCCAGGGTGGTGGACGTGGTTTCTTTCAGGTTCAGTTCACGCGTCAGCAGTTCGATATCGGCGGTGGTAATGTCGCGGTAGCCCAGAACCAGGTTGAAATCCGGGACTGTCTCGCGGATCTTGGTGTCGCCGCCCAGGCCGACGATCCGAACTTTGCTGCGCCCAAAAGCGGTACGCAGCCCGATGACATTCTTGCCGGTGTCAGAGGCAGTGTCATCCAGCCCGTATTCGTTGTGCATATCATACACCAGCACCGACGCTTTATCGTGGTCGATCAGCCCGGCCAGCAGAATGCGCGTGAGGAAGGATTTGCCGGTGCCGGTGGCGCCAAAGATGCCGGAAGAACGCTGCACAAATTTCTCCAGGTTAATGCACACCGGGTGGTTCTGTTCGCGGGTAGTGCCGACAGAGAAGTTACCCGGTTCATCCGGATCGCCGAAGATCTCGGCAATATCCTGCGGGGCGGCCAGGCGCGCCTGCGCGTGGTGGGCGGGTAAGGTCTTGACCGGCATGGGGCGCGGTTCTTCCTTTTCACCAGAGTCAATGGGCGCGCGCCAGGCGGAATAGAGCGGGGATGAAGGGTCGGGACCGCGTTCGAGCATTAGCGCGGGCATGACCACCAGGTTGGTAAACAGCGTCTGGCCGTGCAACAGTCCCGCCAGGGCGGGCGGCAGGCGTGTTTCGCTCTGCTCGTCCGCAAAGCGCGGATCGGTGGCGCCCAGCTGTAGATCGGTGGCGATGCCGTAAAACTGCCAGTTGCCGCTCTCGATGACGACAAAGGAGCCCTCCTGCACCTGATGGGCGGGGACGGTAAGGCGCACGTTCAGATTTTCCTTTAGCCCGCCGCTGACCACATACCCGACTGGCTGCAGGGTATTTTCGGATAAGTTCTTGGTTTCTGCCATGACTACCTTCCTTTAACTCTCTGCCGCGAATCCCGGAAACGCGTCGGCGATCGCGCCAAGTACCGCGGTGAGCGCCGCGTGGTCGTCGCGCAGCAGCGTGATGACCTCCTGAATGGCGTCCTTTGCCCAATTAGTATTACCCTTGGCAGCGTGTGCGCGGCCGGCCTGCATCAGGTGCGCTGCCAGCAGGTCCGCGGCAGGGAGGTCCTGCGCGCCGAGGATATGGCGCAGGTACCCGAACCGGCCGGCAGAGGTGAAGGCGCGGATTTCCTCTTCAGAACAGGTAAACATTCGGTCGAGCGAAAGCGGTGGTCGCGGAGGGAGCAAGTGTGACACTTTGCTGGCGTCGGAGTAGCCGACGAAAAGCACACTCAATTCCACCGGCACATTGCGGTTCAGGCGGTTATCCTGAATGACCTCTTCAGGAAGGTTGCCTGAAGCAGCCAGTTGGCGCACCAGCCCGTCGTCGTCAATGTGGATATCGGTCACCAGGCCGAAGGCTTTCACGGCCTCGTCCAGCGGGATGCTGACCAGTGACCCGAAAGCCGGGAAGGGCTGACTGACCTGGCAGCCGGCCACGCATCCGCGCGTGTTGGCGCGCAGCAGGCGCCCGATGTGAATTTCGCTCATCTTTCCATCCTTGTCCTTGATTGCAGTTCTTTGGCGCTCAATTTATTGGATTGGGCGCTGAGGCCCAGCCCGCGGCGCTGAAGTTCAATATCCAGGCGGGCGATTAATTGTTCTTTTTCGTCAAAGTGCACCACCGCTTCTTCGTGCGCGCGGTGCAGCAGATAGGGATAGGGACGTGTGCCCATCAGCCGGCACTGGTCAAGCAGTGCGCGCTGCAGCAGGCTGACCTGCTGTGGGTCAACGGCCACCCAGGCGGGAATTTCCACGCGCGCGATCCACGGGAATTTTTCGCTGCCGACGTTGAGATAGAAGAAGTGCAGCGCCAGATCGCCAGTATATTTCTGGCTGGAAGAAGACCACAGCGCGAAGACGGCGGATCGTTGCCCGGGTTTGAGCAGTTCGCTGAACACCGCCAGGTCTTCCAGTCCGTCCAGGCTGGTTTGCTGGCTTTCCTCGTTCATGTATTCAAGCATCTTAACCACCAGCGACGCGCGCGGCCGGTCGGTGTAACCGGCGGCGATGGATCCCTTGCCATGTAAAACGCCCAGCGCGGCCTGATACAGCTCGAACGCGCGGGTGAAATCTGCTTCGCTCCGAGGCTGGTGGAAAAGCTCCAAAGGTCCATCGCCCAGTGCGATAACCGGCAAGTCGGAATCATTCTGCCATTCTGCAAGCACACGCATCTCCTCAACGTCGCGTTTCAGAGAGACCAGATCCTCGCTGACCTCGCCCACTTCGATCTGCCCGTTTTCATCGGTGAGGAATTTGGTGAAAACGTCCACCTGCGGCGCGAGCCCGCTGCCGGGCTGGTAGCAGAGGCGGCTGGTATTGACCAGCGCAACCGACAATGCGTCATGGGTACTGGGAACGATTTGGGAGCCGTCGGAGGTGAGCAGGATATAGTTTAGGCTTAAATCCGGAGAATTGATGGCTGAATCAGCAGGTTCATCCACAAGCAGGGAACAGCGGTCGCCGCGCTGGCGGGAAGTGATCTTCTCATTAAGAGATGATCGAATTTCAGAATGCCGCCGCCCGCAGTCGCGCAATAATTCCAGGGCAGTTTGCAATTTAGACGCGAGTTCCTGGCGGCTGAGGCTGGCGCGCTGGCTGTATTGCTCTATTTGCGGTTGAAGCTGAAGGTAATTAAGCGGCATGCGGGAATCCCCATCCTGTCTCGGCCATGGCTGTGATTATATCGGAATCCTAATGCGCCGCAAGGTTAAATGAAAAAAGGAAGGTAAGGGCGGCCTTCCTTTTTTCGTTATTTAAAAACCTTGCTTAGGGTTTGACTGCTTCCACCCAGTTGAAGGTGGCATCCAGCTCCTTGCCGTAGCCAAGGAAACCAAAGCCGATGGTGCCTTCGCTGTATGTATCGTCGGTGATTGCCAGCGGGCGTTTTTCCCAGTAGGGCTGTTCGCCGTTGACGAAGGCGGTGATCTGGTTGCCTACGCAGGAGAGGGAGAAGACATTCTTGTCAACCCCGCCTTTGATCAGGGAGCTGCCGATGCGCTTTTCAATGAAGCTGGTGTAAGCGTTCTTGCCTTCATTTTTCTTGTACTGGTCATAACGCAGCAGTTCGTAGTAGCCGTTGCTGCTGATGCGGAACTCGTACCAGCCGGCTTCGGTGGCGCGGCAGATGAGCGAGAAAGCGTTATCGAGCTGGCCGGCGTTTTCAACTTCCGCCTGGACAATAACATCTTTGTAGGTGTGTTTTTTGTTAAGGAAGACGAAGTTCACATCGTTGGGCGGCAAGGTCTGCATGCGGAAATTGTCGTTAATCTGCGACCAGACGAGCTGCTTTTCCAGGCCGGAGACAACTTTCATGCCCCAGGCTTCATTAATGTCTTTTTCAAACTCATCGCGAAAGTAGGTGGCATCCGAGAGAACGGCTTCGGTTGACACAGCCTTGATCTCCTGAAGCTCCAGTTCTTCCGCAGTCTTGCCCGCGCTGCCAATGCCCAGGCTCGACAGCCCACCGCAGGCTGACATCAGGACCGTACCGGCAAGCAGTAGTGCAAAAAATTTTACTTTCATTTTTATCTCCTTTATTTGTCAATGATGACTGTTGTAGTGGTCTGTTGGTCAAACCACTATACCATAAGTCTAAGACTTTTTCAGGTTTTGTCAACAGGGGAATTTCTTTCCACAGAATGCAACCACAGATGGACACGGATAAAAAATTGATGAACACAGATTTAATTGCGTGGGGCGCCCATTCCACCTAACGCTGCGGTCTGGGTTAATGCGCTTTCTCCTGGCTAGTTACCCGATCTCACCGTAGAAATGGAAATGATTATTTAATTCTCATCGTCATAAAGTAGGGGGTTGAAAGTTTTCTGGTAGGTGTGAAGCACATTGTCCAGAGCGCAGCGTGGGATGCTTCACACCTACCAATGATTATTTTATATGGTAACCTTTTTAATATCTGAGAAAACCCATCATAATTATCCGATTGTTTTCAATTTGTGGTAAACTAATTACATAAGATCAGATCGAAAAAGGCAAACCCGGCGAAAGCCGGCGGCGCAATGCCATGGGTCTAAAGCGCAAGCCACGACCGCCAGGCTGCTGAAGGTCTTTTTTGTTATTAAAGCGGCAGGAACAGATTATGGATCTGGCTGCCGCAAGAGGAAGAGATGAACGTGAGAAAATTTGTATTAATTACCATCATCGCGACTATGGCGCTGACAAGCTGTCAGCTTCGCTTTGCACAACCAACCACTGTTTCAAAGGGGGAGGAAACTGCTTCGCCTTCGGTTTCAAGCCCTGCGCCTGAACTAACCTCCACCCCCGTAAACCAGGACACAAAAGTTTTACCAACCAGCGAGCCGGTAGAAACCCATCCGACAGTGGAAACCCCAACAGGGGAAGCAATAACATTAAATCCCCTGACCGGGCTGCCCGTCCAGAATCCTGAAAACCTGCTTCTGCCGCCGGCGCTGATTTCGGTGACCAATTTTCCGCCCACCGCGCGCCCGCAGGCAGGGCTTTCTTTCAGCCCGATCGTCTTTGAACTTTTCATTGGCGAGGGCATGACGCGCTACCTAGCCCTTTTCTACGGCGACTACCCCCGCGCGTCGCTCCCGGACCAGGGCGAAGATGTTCAGGATGACCTCACTAAAGGACTTCCATTGCCTGTGGTCGGGCCTGTCCGTTCCGGCCGGCTGCCATATGAACACATCCGCAAGCTCTATAACGGATTCATTGTTATGGCTTCGGCGTATTCCAAAGTAGCGGCGCAATTAAAGGATTACGTCAATGTTTATGGCGACGATAACATGGATGTCAACAGCGCGCTTATGCCGGTAGACCAACTGGTGGAGGTGGCGAAAGCCAACCAGAAGGACCTGGGTGAAATGAACCTGAGCGGCATGGCCTTTGACACGGAGCCCCCCGACAACGGCAAAAAGGCGCAGTCCTTGTGGGTCTTTTATGCCTATAAAAACCAGATTTTCTGGCGCTATAACGAAGAGGATGGTTCATACCACCGCTGGCAGGATAACGCCGACGGCTCAACTTTCATTGAGCAGACCGATCGCCTGAATGGCGAGCCGCTGACCTACGAAAACGTGGTGGTTTTGTTTGCTGACCATGAGGTTCAGAACATCACCCTGATTGATATTAACCTGCTGTACGTCAAACGCGGCAAGGCGCTGCTCTTCCGCGACGGCGTGATGCAGGAAATTTACTGGACCACCATCAGCGAGGAATACGAAAAAACCACCGGCCGGCTGCGCCCTATCCGCTTTGTGGATGCCAAAGGCAACCAGATCGCCTTCAAACCCGGCCAGACCTGGGTTGAGATTGTGCCCAATCACATTGCTTACTGGGAAACGGTGAATTCGGAAAAGTACAACCAGCTGGCATCCGGCCGCAGCAAAGGCTCAGGCTATTGGGGCGTGTACTTCAAGCTGGACAATTAACTGGCTTTTGCAGGTTCTGGAAGTAATCGCATAATCCGTTCAGCGGACAGCGCGGACATTCCGGTTTGCACGTGTGGCAGATCTCGCGCCCCAGGCGGATAAAATTCAAATGTCCGGGGCCGTATTGCTCCGGTGCGAATAGTTGCTCGAGCCATGCATGCGCGTTCTCCACGCCCATCTTTTCGGGGCGCAGCCCCAGCCGGCCGCTGACACGGTAAACGTGTGTGTCTACCGGGAAGGCGGGTATACCCAGCGAAAACTGCAAAACAATGGCGGCAGTCTTGGGCCCGACGCCCTTAAAGCGGCTCAGCCAGTCGTGCGCGCCTTGCCTCCCCATCTCGCTTAAAAAATCCAGGGTCAGATCACCGCGCTCTTCAGTGATCTGGTGCAGAATAGCCTGGATACGCGGGGCTTTCTGGTTTGCCAAACCCGCCGGGCGGATGGCTTCAACCACTTCTTCTTCAGGCGCTTCGCGCACAGTTTCCCAATTCGGAAACTTTTTCTTCAGGCGGGTAAACGCCACATCGCGGTTTACATCGGTAGTGTTCTGCGAGAGGATGGTAGAAACCAGTTCATCCAGTGCGGAAAGCGGCTGGCGCCATTCAGGCAGGCCGAAGGTTTTTTCCAGGATTTGGTAGCCCTTTTGGGATTTACGAATAAGCTGCTCGTCTGGTTTGAGTTCGTGCCGTTTCGGGTTCATCAGCCAAGCGCTGCCAGAGCCTGCATCAGTTCAGGGGTAGGGCGGATTTCGCCGACCTCTTTGCCGCGCCAATTGGCCACAGGCCGTCTATCATAGGCTTTAAGCGCCGCGTTTTGCGCATCGTCCAGCACCTTTAGCGCTTTCAATACAGCCATCACTACCACCGCGCCGGCGCGCAGATTCGGGTCGCCGTCACTGATTTTCATCGTCATGCCCAGGCTGGTATCAATCCCCTTTGCTTTCCCTGGCATAATGCCCAGCGCCCGGTAACCTTCGGCGCCGACCTTGGAAACGAAAGCGCCCTTCCCGACAGCCATGCCATCAGTATCAAAGCGTTCCGGACCGGCAACCATGTCGGAGTGGGCTGGCATGGCTGCGCTGATCAACCGGCAGGCTTTGGCGCGATTTTCTGGCAGCCCTTCCGGCTGGCACAGGCGCGCGTATGCCGCAGCCGCATTGGTCAGTGGCACCGCGAAAACTGGCGCGGTACAGCCATCCGTTCCGAGTTCAATAACCGCTATATCCAGCCCGCACATCTCTGCGAAAGTTTTCAGAATAGCCTGTTGTACGGGGTGGGAGGGCTCCAGGTAATTATCCAGCGGCGCGCCAATCATTTTGGCAAAGGCGAGCATGCCGGTGTGTTTGCCGGAGCAATTGTTGTGATTCGGACTCGGGGTGATACCCTTTATCAATAATTGATCTGCGCTTTTTTGCGAGTATGGCAAATGCGCACCGCATTGCAAATTAGATTCTTCAATACCTACTTTTTTCTGCAGCGCTTCAAGCGCCTGTATATGCGCCTCAGTCCCGGAATGCGACGCGCATATCAGCGCGATCTCGAGGGCATCCATATGGTAACATTCCGCGCCGCCGCGCTCCAGAAAAGCCAGCGCCTGAAAAGGTTTGGCGGAGGAGCGCAGGAAAAATTTGGTGTCGGTATCTCCCAGAGAGAAAAGTATTCTGCCATCAGGCTGCACGGCGCACAGGCTGCCATAATGCACCGATTCCACAATCCGGCTGCGTGTGACTTCAACAAACGGGATGTGACGGGGTGCTGTCATTCCGGCTTTAAGTGGTCAATCCGACTTTTTTGAAAAATGGCTGCTGTAATACTGCACGACGCCGGTAGTCAGGCGATTTCTAAAAAGCTCCGCCTCGTGCTTGTTTATAGACGGGAAATTTTCCAGCAATTCCTCGCCCAGGGCTTCGGCCTCATCGGCTTTGGTTTTGGATGCAACCAATTTTCCCAGCTTGCGGGCGGCTTTTTTCAGGAAATGTTCAAGTTCCTTGATATCATCCATGGTGACCAGCGAACCGCGCCCGCTGATAAGGATGAAATCCTTAAAGCGCGCCAGCTGAAGTTCATGCAGGCTTTCCAGCCAGGCTTCAATATCCGCGTTGGCAAGAAAGGGCGGCTGGCCTGGGGTAACAGTATCTCCGATGAATGCGACCTGCTTATGCGGCACAACTACCCAGGTAGAACCCTTAGATGGGCCGGGATGGAGTTCCAGCAAAATGGGATCATCCCCCCAATTGACGGCCATATTGGCTGTAAAGGTAATCTCGGCGTGAATCCAGCGTGTGGTGATGGGTTCGGGGTTGGTTTCCCAGGCCGTGCTTGTACCGATGGAAGACTGATTTTTTGATGATGGCCTTGCTGAAACTGCCTGGGAAGTCTTCTCATGCACAATCACCGGGCATTTGATGTTGGTCGCGCCAGAAACGCGGTCGAAATGCTCATCCAGCAGCACAAGCAGCCGGTTTGATCCGGCAGCGGTGCGTGTGCAGGTAGTGCGCCAGATGGAAGCGTCTTTGGGATTGATAGGCGTATCCACCATCACCACGCCCGCGGGTGTGCGAATGGCACCAACGGTGACGCCTTCATAGTCGGTTTCAATCAGAATATCAGTCGCGATTTCTTTCATACGGGTCCTTTCCCCGGTAAGCAGTTTAAGTGCTTCGTTGCCAGTATAACATAATCATTATGTTTGGCTTTCCGGCCGCCATTGATGGGAATATTGCGCTTTAATCGATGCGCGCTCGAGGTTGCAGCGTGGGCAATTCAGGTTATTGCACAGCAGGGCGAAAGCATCCTCCTTGATCAAGGCCACAGCCACGTTGAGCAGCGTATCCACCTTCATCGCGTGCCAGTAGGAATCCGCGACGCGCACCGTGTGCAGTTCCTCCTGCATGTAGTAATGCAATTTATGGAATCCGTCAGAACAGCCAGGGTAGTGCGGAATTTCGTGAATACCCTCGGCGCTCAGCGCCCAGTGGGTAAACTGCTTCCGGCCGGCCAGTTTTTCAGCGTAATGCACGCTAAAATTGGCAGAAGGTTCGGCGCCCATCAGCAGCACCCAGCCGTCCAGCTTGCGCAGTTCAGAGATAGGCGCGTAGGGATCCTCGGCAGGGTGGTTGACCAAAGCAACGTCCAACCCAAGTCCGGTGAATGAAAACACCGGGTGGCCTGAGCGATACACGCCCGGGTAACCGCGCAACGCTTCGGAGGCTTCGCTGTCCGGCATGTCGCTTGGCAGGTCATGAGAGAAAACTTCGGCGGCCAGATTGGTTTCGCGCCCGCTGCCGTAAACCATCAGATTTTCCTCAGGGCCGCTTTCGGGAATGACCATTGTAGAAAATGTGAATGAAGGCATCATAACGTTATCCACAGTGGCCAACAGTGCGCCCGTCACAGTGTTCAGCCCGCCTTTAACCTCCCCCAGGTTAGCTAGGCTGATGTGTGCAAGCACCGGGGTGCTGCGGTTGAGCCCCAGATCCTGCAAGCCGGTCGCGATATCATGATATGAGATCATATTATTGAGAAAATGGATGGTTAGAAAAATTATATACGCTTACTTTGAAATGGTCGCGCCGCAAACGGGAATTACGTCTTTATTCTCTTTGCCGTTAAGCGGCAGGTTGAAATAAGCGGATGGGTCAAGCGTGTTTTTGATATCCAGTTCATTCAAAAAGCGTCCGCTGCCGTTATCTTTGACAATGGAGAAATGAAGGTGCACTCCCACCGGGTGGTTGGGCGTGCCGGAATAATTGCCCTGATAACCGAGCAGCGTACCGGCTTTGACGAACACCTCACTGGTTTCCGGAGGAAATTCTGCGGTGATAAACGACTTGCCGCTTTTATCCGCCATGTGGGTGTAATAGGTCCAGATCTGTTCGCCCGGGTGCAGCGGGTCAGACGGGACACGGATGATCAGGCTGGACTTCCAGTCTGCCAGGCGCGACAGGGTGCCGTCATACACGGCGTAAACCGCAGTAACGCCAGGTTCGCCGCCGCCAAAGATATCCAGCCCCTGATGGCTATGGCCAAGTCGGAAGGAATCGCCCCACAGGAAACCGATATAACCGTCGGTTGGGTTCTGGAAAGGGGCATCCGCGCAGCTCTGCTTTGCTGTCACAGCCCAATCGGGGTGCGCCTGTGGATCGCGCATCCATTCCGCGAAGTGCAAATAGCGGGCAGGGCGGAAAACAACCCGCACCACATAATACCCGGCCAGTAAAACCAGGCTGGCAACGAGCAGGAGGGCAAACGTTTTAGCCATTTTCATCGGAACAGGGAGAAATTTTACACCACAGCGATCATAGACCAGGGGCCGGTCCAGGTAATGGCGGCATCGCGCACCTGCCCACGCAGGTCTTGGGCGCTTTCCGCGAAGACCAGTTTGTTAGTAGACGTGCGCCCGCGCCAGCGGCCTTTGTTCTTTTCTTCAAATAACACCGGCACTTTGGTGCCAAGATAAGCCTGATTGATCTCGCTGGTGATGCGCTCCTGAAGATCTTCTATTACGCGAAAGCGGCGCATCTTTTCTTCATCCGGTACATCATCCGCCATGGTGCGCGCCGAAAGCGTGCCCGGGCGCGGTGAATAGCGTGCCACGTGGGTCATATCCGGGCGCAAGGCTTTGAGCGCTTCCACGGAATGTTCAAATTGCGCTTCGCTTTCACCCGGAAATCCGACGATCAGGTCGGTGGCAATTGAAACAGTACTGAAGCGGGCGCGGATCTTTTCCACGATGCGCAGAAATTGTTCAACCGAATAACCGCGGCGCATATTCCGCAGCACTGCGTCATCCCCTGCCTGAATGGGCAGCTCAAAATGCGGCATTACCTTGGGGAGTTCATCCACAGCGTCTAACAATTCCTCACTCATCCAATTGGGGTGTGAGGTCAGAAAGCGGATTCGCTCCAGGCTGTCTATCCGGTTCAGGTCGCGCAGCAAACTGCTGAGCGAAGGCGTGCCTGGCAGGTCAAGGCCGTAACGGTCAATAATTTGGCCTAACAGGGTGATCTCTTTCACGCCCTGCGCGGCAAGTGACCTGGCGTCCGCGAGCACTTCCTGCGGGGGGCGGCTGATCTCCTGGCCGCGGCGCAGCGGGATAACGCAGTAAGCGCAGGCGTGCGAGCAGCCAAATACCACCGGCAGCAGCGCGGAGACCATGCGTCCCTTGCGGGAATCCGGCAGGGTGTAAGCGAAATCGGCATCCAGGATATCCTCGATTTGCCGCTCGCGGTCAAGGACCTGCTGCCTTGTTAAACCGCTGAGAAAATCAATTAACGGGTGGGGGTCGGAGGGCTGGGAAAACACATCCACATAAGGGTAGCGTTCTTTCATCTCAGCCGCACCGCGGATACCCACCAGGCAGCCCATCAAGTTAAGAACCAGGTTGGGATTTTTCATTTTGAGCGCTTTAAGTGAGGTCAGTCGGCCAATCGCTTTATCTTCCGCGCTCTGGCGCACCACACAGGTATTCAATACCACCACATCCGACTCTTCCGCTCTAAGTGAAGCGCTGTAACCGAGCTTTTCCAACGCGGCAGCCACGCGCAATGAATCCGCGGCGTTCATTTGGCAGCCTTCCGTCCAGATGTGATATTTCACGCCCGCGATTATAACAGTGAATAAGACCAAAACAATCCGATTAGGCATCCGGAATTGAGTGTGGTATTATAGCGAAATGCACAACCCCGATTTTTTGCCCTACCGGCGAGGAAAACGCCGATGGGGTTTACTACTTTTAGCCGCTTTTACGGTCCTAGCTATCCTTGGACTGGCGCTTTTTCAGATTCCGAGGATCAACCGGGCGGTCACCTGGCGCATGGATATCGCGCTAACCTACGCGCGCATGCTGCTCCACCCGGTCAGCAAACTGCCCACCCCGGCCGTAAGCGTGCAATCCGGCGGGGCGTTGGCCACAGAGACTCCGCTCCCCGCCACAGAAACCCCGGAACCTACTGCTACGCCGCTCTACACACCCACACCGACCCTGGTGCCGACACCCATCCCCGAACGAGTCCAATTGACGCCGCCGGCATACGATGAAACGAGTGACAAGCAGGACTGGAATAACTGCGGACCAGCTACGCTGGCGCTCTACCTGCGCTATTACGGCTGGAAAGGCGATCAATTTGATATTTCAGATGTCATCAAACCCACAAAGGATGACCGCAACGTAAATGTGGACGAACTGGTGTATTACGTGCGCACCCAATCAGGCTGGCTGAACGCGGAGTTCCGCGTGGGCGGCGACCTGGATACATTAAAGAAGCTCATTGCCGCTGGCGTCCCGGTGATGATTGAGGAAACCTTTAAAACAGACCGGCAGTACTGGCCGGATGACGACCGCTGGGCGGGGCATTACTTGCTGGTGACCGGTTATGACGACGCCGCGCAGCAGTTCACCGTGCATGACAGCGAGATCGGCCCCAACCAGAAGATCCCCTACGCAGAGTTGGACAAAAACTGGCAGTCCTTTAACCGCGTTTACATCATGGCTTTCCCCGCGGAGATGCAAAGCACGCTTGAAAGCGTTTTGGGCGAAAACTGGGATGTGGAAACCAATCGCCAAAACACGCTTAAGGCATCCGAGCAGGAAACAATTTCTGACCCGGAAAATGCCTTTGCCTGGTTCAACTACGGCACCAACCTGACCTACTTCGAGCGCTACAACGATGCCGCGTTAGCTTATGACACTGCCCGCACCATCGGGCTGCCGGGGCGCATGCTGCGCTACCAGTTTGGACCTTTCATCTCTTACTTCCATTCCCTGCGCACCGATGACCTGATGGCGCTGACCAAATTCGCGCTGGAAATTACGCGTACATCTGAAGAAGCCATGCTGTGGCGCGGTTGGGGCTTCTACCGCCAGGGTAATAAGGAAGACGCTCTCAACCTGTTCCGCGCGGCGCTGAAAATTCAGCCGGAATATCAGGATGCGTTCTACGCCATTGATTACGTGACGAATAACTGAGGAAATAGCCATGGCTCTGGATGCCGCGAAGATTCATGCAGTCCTCTTTGATATAGACGGGACGCTCAGCGACACCGATGACCAGATGATGAAACAGGCGGAAGTGGTGTTAAGACCCTTCCGCCTGTTTTTGGATGACCACAAGCAGCAGGCAGCCGCGCGCTGGCTGGTGATGGCGGCGGAATCGCCGGGAAATTATCTGTACAACATGGCGGACCGCTTTGACCTGGACAGCCTTTTCATCAAATTACTGGACTGGCGCACCCGCAACCGGTGGCACAGGCTGAAAGAGTACTGGCTCATTCCGGGGGTGGGTGAGATGTTGAAAATACTCGCTGCCAGGCTCCCGTTGGGAGTGGTCAGCGCCCGCGATGAACGCTCCAGCCTGGCCTTCATTAATCAATTTGATTTGTCCGGTCTTTTCAATGTGGTGGTCACCTCGCAGTCCGTCCGCCATACCAAACCCTTCCCTGATCCAATGCTTTTCGCGGCTGAAAGGCTGAATATCCTTCCCGAGCACTGCCTGATGGTGGGCGATACTACGGTGGATATACGCGCGGCAAGGCTGGCCGGGATGCAGTCGGTGGGGGTGTTATGTGGTTTTGGAAGAGAAAAAGGATTGCGGCGGGCAGGCGCGGATTTAATTCTGCAATCTACTGCTGATCTTCCGGATGCGCTGGGATTTGAAATTTAGGCCGGGAGAATTACCTTTTGCTGCCCGTCAGGTACTTCAAATACCTGTACCTGGAGACCGACTATCACACTGAGGATTTCTGCCTTAATAGTTTCTATCACGTTGCCCATAGCAGCCGCAAGACCGTTCTGCACCGCAGCCTTATGCGGGAGCATAAGGCGCAGGCACTTGCACAGAGCGCAGCGCGCTGTACCCCACCATCAGCGACCTCAAAGAGCTGCAAGGTGGGGTATTATCGTGAAGTGCCCGGATGGGCAAACAAACTGCGACTATCGGAAGTCCCCACAGGGGAAACCTGCTGATTCGAAGTCAGTAGATACCGTCTTATTTGTCAAGCCATACACACCTCTTTTAGGGCAAATTCAGGGTCAAAAGTGCTATCCGTCTTGATGACCCCATAAGCCAGGACCAACAACTTTCTCATGGCAGCACCTACCACCGCCATCTTGGATAAACCTCTATCCGTCAAACGCTGACAAAACGCACGGATGATCGGGTTGTGGTTCTTGGCCACAATGGCAGGCAAATACAAGGCATGGCGCAGGTTGCCGTTGCCGGTTTTGGACAATCTGGTTTTTCTGTAAACCGACGAACCCGACTGATACTGCCTGGGGTTCAAGCCCGCGTAAGCCGTCAACTGGCGGGCATTTCTGAAATCATGAAAGTCACGGATCTCGGCCAGCAATCTGGCAGCGGTCAATTCCCCGATGCCGGGGATGGATATCAGCAGGGCACTGTGGTGTTTGAGCTGCGGGTCCTACTGGATGTGCTTGTGAATGGCAGCTCGCAAGGTCTTGATTTTCTCATCCAGCCAGGTAAGGTACTCCAGCCGCATGCTTTCCACCAGTGGGTCACTGGCCATGAATTCCATACGGTTGCGCTCCTGCTGCCGCATAGCCTTGAGGTCATCCAGACAGTGCACCATTTCCTTCAACGCCTTGAAAACAGGCTTTGGCGGGCTCCACAGGGCTATTTTTTCCTTTTGGCAGAACTCCGCGATCAATAAGGCGTCTGCTTTATCGGTCTTATTGCGTTTCAGACGGCTGGTGGCATATGCCTTGATGCGCGCCGGGTTGACGATGCTGACATCATATCCGCACAGATACAAATACTCAGCCGCAGCATATCCATACTGCCCGGTGGCTTCCAGGCAGATATGCACTTGCTCACAACCCTTGGCTTGTAACCAGCTGGATAAATACTCAAAGCCTGCCAGGTTATTCTCAACCACTTGATAATGTTTCTGTTCCGGGTGTAGTAAAACCACATCCAGGTTGTGTTTGGAGACATCCATACCCACGATAGATTGCGTCATCTTGTCACCTCTCTGATAAACTTGATGTAAGGGCACTGGTTGAACGATTGCATATGGGATCAACCTTGTGAATGCAAGCTCATTTCTGAGTGTGTCAGAAAGGCTTCAGATACCGTCCGATCTCTATGCAGATCTCAGTCAAGGGACCTTATCTACTGATCGGGCTTTATGCCTGAAGGTTCGGGTCGGATTCACCTTGACCGGTAACAACTGGTGCCTTTAACCTTTCTAACACACCTGTTATTAAAGATACAAGGTTCAGGGTTCGATTCCCTGGTGCGTCATTTTCTTTTTTAAATAGTTGGTTATTAAAGTCATCCAGTATATTGTTAAAGAAAAAATTAGCTACCCAGCCTTCTGGTGACCTGTAGTCACCGATGGCAGGGTACTTGCGCCTTTTGCACCCGTAAAAGGCTTCGGTGTTGCATCACTCTAAATACATTTTTTGTACGGTTAATCTTCGATTGATACAAGAATAAAATTGGGACTCAGATTTTTAGGCTGATTATCAGTCTTAAACAGAGAAATATTATTTAAAATTATTCAGAAGTAAGTTAGCTGAATTCAACTAGCAAGTGCAACTTGAATATTTTAACATTACTGTAGAGGGTGAATCAAACCCCAGGCATTTTCTCGGTCGTTGGTTAAGGCGATGGATCGCAAAAGAGATGTCTTGTTCAGATATCAGTGAGAAATCACTGCCTTTTTGAAAATATTGTCTAATCAAGCCATTCGTGTTTTCATTTGTACCTCTTTCCCAAGCAGCATAAGGATGGGCAAAGAATATCTGTGCTTGCAGTTCCCGAGCAATTCTCTGGTGATCAGCGAATTCTTTGCCGTTATCGCAGGTGATGGTGTGTACCGGATAAGGTCGCAACAATTCAATCAAAGCATTTCCAACCTCCTGGCTGGTCTTATGGCTCACTTTGCGCAGCAAAGTAAAACGGGACTTGCGCTCTGTTGCAGTTACAATGGCTTGCTGCTTCTTCCGTCCAAAAATGGTGTCCACTTCCCAATCCCCCAGCCGATCACGCTCATTGACAACCTCAGGACGCTCTTCAATGCTCACCCGGCCAGGTATACAGCCTCTGCGGTCATATTTACCGTAGCGTTTACGCCTTTTTTTCCCTGGACTGCCCTCCAGGGCAGGCCGGCAGCGCAGGTGTTGAAACAGATTTCCTCCATTCCTCTTGTCCTGAAAAACATGCTGATAGATCCATTCGTGGCTCACTTGTATTCCTTGAGCATCCAGAAGACGGGTATGGATTTGCTCAGGGCTCCAATCCTGGCAAACCAGACCCTCAATCATTTCCCAATCTTCCTGGCTGAGACGTGGAATAGCTTTATCACGACGGCTCAGCGCCATTTGATGGGCTTGTCTGGGACGATAGCCTTTTTTACCGCGATTGCGCTTTACCTCCCGGCTGATGGTAGACTTGCTTTTACCTGTCATTTTGGCAATCGTGAATTGAGATTGCCCTGTTTTCAAAAGTGCATATATCTGGTATCGTTGTTCTTTGGTAAGCTGTGTGTAGTGCCTCATCAGTGCTCCCTTGACCAGGATTTCGGTGCTGATGATACTACCTCAGCTTACCGTTTTCCTGCCTTTAGTGTTGCACTTATGAGTTGAACTTACGCTTGGCGATTTTATCTTTGATGATATTAAAAAACATGTAAAAGCGGATTTCGCCTTTATGTCATGTCTACAAATATTTGTTTAAGTAAAACCAGGTTGGAAGAACCTGCTCTAACTTCTGTTCCTATACAGACCACCACACCCACCCCAATTGCGACTCCAAATTAAATAAAAAGAGCTGGCACAAAAAGTGCCAGCCCTTTTTTGGTTATTTCACTTCTATCAACTTATAGTCCATTGATCCAAGCTTAATTTCTTCCGCGTGTTTCAGGCAATCCTTCCAATGAATGTCAGGATGCACATGGACAAATTTATCTTCCCTTTGTTTAAAGGGCTGTTTATCAAACATTTGGCTGTTGTGGATGGCCGGAGCCTGATTAACCAGGTCAACGCAGGCCTTATCCAGCGCTACCGGGTCAAAAGAGGCTGCGATGCCGATATCCGGCACAAGCGCTTGGTCATTGAAATTGGCACAATCACAATCGGGTGAGATATTCATAATAAAGTTAATATGAAAGTGCTGCTTGCCAGCCAGAACTGCGTAGGCATACTCAGCAATCTTCTCACCCAGTATCTCGGCTGACTGGTCATACTTTGCACACGCCGCGCCGTAATGGCAGCTGGCCACACACTGGCCGCAGCCGATGCATTTTTCGAAATCTATTTGGGCTTTGTGCTTAGCGTTATATGCAATGGCCTTCTCCGGGCAATTCTTGATGCACATGCCACAAGCGACACAATTTTCTTCTTTCATTTCCGGTTTAGAAGTGGAGTGCATTTCCATCTTGCCTTTTCGTGAGCCGCTGCCCATGCCGATATTCTTCAGCGCCCCGCCAAAACCGGTCTGCTCATGTCCCTTGAAATGGCTGAGGCTGATAATGATATTTGAGTCCGCAATTATTGTTCCGATCTTGGCTTTTTCAACATGCTTCATATTGATCGGGATTTCTGCTGCGTCAGTACCGGTCAGCCCATCCGCGATTATGACATCACAACCCACCGCGATACGATTAAATCCGTTCTCCATTGCCGCTTCCAAATGGTCCACCGCATTTGCCCGCCGGCCATAATAAAGCGTGTTGCAGTCGGTAAGGAAGGGTTTTCCGCCCATTTCCTTAACCTTCTTCACAATGCGGGCAGCGTAATTTGGGCGTAAATAGGCCAGGTTACCGGGTTCGCCGAAATGGATTTTCAGCGCCACTAACTTCCCTTTTAAATCCATGGAGTCAATCCCGGCTTTTTGTATTAACTTGTCCAGCTTGTCATACATATTATTTCCGGGACGCGTCCTTACACTTGTAAAATACACTTTAGATTTCATTGAGTAATATCCTCGCTCTATTTAAATAAATTTAATAATGCCTTTGCAGTTTCCTCTGGATATTCCATCATGGGCATATGACCCGCATTCATAATTTCAATCAATTGCATTCCTTTGACCCTTTTAGCCATCTCTTTGCTTGTCTCCCTAGGTATAAATTGGTCTTCAGTACCAGCGACCACCATAACAGGAATTTTCAGCGACTCCATTACCTCGATACTATCTGATCTTTCTGCCATCCCTGCCAATACACCCATCGCGCCGTTTTTGCTGGTTTGTGAAATCAGTTTTTTACAATATTCTGCTACTTCCGGGTTCCTGGATAATTTGCCGGCCATTCCCGAAAGCACTTCCGCAGGAGAAGAATCCTTAACTTTTTCAATATCCTCGAGTCGGGCTTTCTTTTTCTCAGGCAGGTCAGCGAAGGCATGTGAAGCGACCAAAGCCAGACCCGAAAGCCTGTCTTGATGGAGTTCCGCCAACGCCAATGCGATATACCCTCCCATCGAATGACCGGCAATGTAAGCGCGCTCAAGTTTGAGTGAATCCATTGTTTGCAGAACGTCTTCTGCCATAGTCCGCATGGAATATTTTCCTTCCGGCGCGGGAGACTTCCCATGCCCACGCAAGTCCGGGAGGATTAATCTGACGTTTTTTTTCAACACTTCTGCTACCATCAGCCAGATAGTATGGTCTAACGCGTATCCATGCAGGCAGATTAATGGGCTACCTTGTCCGATTTCTACATAAAATAATTTTTCAACCATTTTTATTTACATACCTTTAAACATTTTTTCGGCAAATTCAAGAGCAGCGTTTCTTTCCAAGATTATACCGGCTGCCTGTTCCTCCCTGATTTGTTTAAGAATATTCCCTAATTCCCGGCCAGGTTGGAGCCCTAATTTCTCCATCAGGTCATTTCCGTTGAGAAGCTTGGGAGGGGAAACCACCTCTGTATAATGATTGAACCAGCCATCAAATATTTTGTCCACAGATTTTAAAGCAAGTTTCCAGCGACTAGGTGATATAGAATTTTCATAAGTCGCAATTAAATCCGCCAAGTGGAGAAATCCAATCATTACGCCGGAATACGCAGTTTCCCGGAAATAACGATAGATACTTCTATATGGATCTTCTTCTTCCCCGATAGTCTTTAATTCATCGGCCATGTGATATCGTATAACTGAATAAACAAATTGAATTTCCTCATTTGAAAACGCCAACGCTTTCATTCTTTCACAGACGATATTAGCGCTTTTTTCTGCATGGTTCGGGTATATTACCTTATCATCTTCTCTTGTGGGAACTATTAACGCTTTTCCTGAATCATGGTAAAGCGCTGCCAGAATCATTAAGGTATTTATTGATATATTCCTGTCAGCCAATTCATCGAGAAATTTCACTAAACAATTTTTGTATTTCCCAACAAGCAATAGAACATCATTAAGAAATTCATTCTCGGGCTGTTGGGGTAAGTTCTTTATACTTTCAATGAATAATTGTGTCAGTTCAGCTACTCGAAAGGTATGGGTGAAGGCATCGTGGACATGAGGCGGCTGGGGAGGAATATCCTGAAGCTGAATTAGATCCGGAAACAATTGTCTAAAAAGAGCAAATTCAACCAATAATAGCATTGATTTTTTTATATCGGGAAGGTTGAAAATATGGCAAAGTTCGTCCCGAATGCGTTCACCTGAAACACTTATTAGATTTTTTGATGCATTTTTAATCGCCTGTTTCACCTTCTTGTCATAATCTAATGACAAATTCTGAATAAACCGGACCGCGCGCAAAGTCCGGACCGAGTCGTTTGTAAAAGAGTTTTCGCTGCAAGGTATTAATCGGTGCGCTAATAGATCGGTTCTTCCATTCAGGGGATCAATGATTTTATTCAAATCTGCAAGATCTACCGCCATCGCGTTAATCGTAAAATCTCTTTTCGCAAGGTCTTCATTAATATTTTCCCCGCTGATTGTTGCGACATCAACAACCATTTTCACATGGTCGACAGTAATTAGCGTCCTGGCAGTTTCACGCTGATGATCAAGCATGTAGAAATCGCCACCAAAATAATCCGCAATACTTCGCGCAGCTTTCGCAGCATTTTTCGTTACTGAAAAATCCAGGTCTTTATTTTGTTTCTGGAGAAGGTAATCACGTACATACCCACCAATGAGATAAATTTCCCCATAATCATCTATGTTGGCAAGCAGAATATCTCTAATTCTGATTAGCGGTGCTTCCTCCAGATTCATATCAAATAAATTAAACTAACCTTCATATTTTGTTAGATCAACTACGCCTATGAAAGGCAGGTTTCGGTAATACTCATCCAGATCCAATCCATAACCATAGACAAACTTATTGGGTATTTTGAACCCGGTATATCGGATGGGTACTTCAACCTCGCGACGCTCAGATTTGTCCAGAAGCGCGCATACATTCAAACTCTTGGGTTTTCGCGTTAAAAGCAATTCCATTACATAGGATAAGGTATTTCCGCTGTCAATAATATCTTCAACAATCAATACATCTTTGTTGGAAATATTGGTTATCAGGTCCATGGTAATGCGCACCACTCCTGATGAGCTGCGATTGCCAGCGCCGTATGATGAGATTGCCATAAAATCCATGGCATGTGGCACGGTGATTTTACGTGAAAGATCTGTTAGGAAAATCACTGCCCCGCGCAAAATGCACACCAGCAGCAAGTCGTCGCTGTCCCTATAGTCCCGGCTAATTTCAGCTCCTAATTCTGAAATACGGTTCTGAAGGTCAGTCTCAGAAATCAGAGTTTCAAGCAGATAAAAACTGTAATCTTTCATATTATTTATCCTTTGGGACCTCATGGTGCGCGCGGCAACGAGCTTCATACATTTCAGCCGCTCCAACAATAACGACCGGGTCATCGTAGCGTGCGGGTTTCCCGTTTACAAGACGCTGGGTTCGTGTGGCAGGCTCACCGCAAACCATGCAAATAGCCTGGAGCTTGTCAACTTTATCCGCTTTGGATAAAAGAATTGGGATACATCCAAAGGGCTCGCCCCTGAAATTCATATCCAGACCTGTTACTAATACCCTTACCCCATTATTGGCCAGATTTTCAATAACTTCAACAATCTCATCATCTAAGAATTGCGCTTCATCAATTCCGACAACTGTCGTATCACCCTTTAAATTACGTACGATCTCTTGTGAATCTTTGACCGGTAGCGCTTCAAAATCCAGACCGGCGTGTGAAGTCACTTTTTCGACCTTGTAGCGAATGTCAATAACAGGTTTAAATACCTGGACTTTTTGTTTCGCGATAACAGCTCGTCGTAAGCGTCGGATCATTTCCTCAGTCTTTCCGCTGAACATCGATCCGCAAATAATTTCCACTGATCCGGATTTTGGGGACATACGCTACTCCTAAATAATAATTACCCAAATTTTACACTATCAACAATTTAAAAAAAAAGAAGGCAAACTAATGCCTTCTTTCTAAAATCTGAATCTGGTTAAACTGAAATTTCTTCTGCTGCTTTCGGAAGTTTATACCCAAATTTGCGCAGATTCTTTTTGATATCGATTAGTGTCTTGCGTCCCACACCGTGCAGATCCAGCAGTGCCGCTTCGCCACCCTCGAGTTTTTCGAGGATTTGGCCAACATTGACGATTCCAACTTCGGCCAACGCAGCAGTTGCGCGAGCGCCAAGATCCAGGTCTGCGACCGTACGATCAGGTGAAGTTTTCTCATCCTTCTTGCGTTTCTCTTCTGAAACAAAGTCCTCACGGGCTTGTAGTTTCTTGTAGAATCGATCCACTTGACCTTCAATGTCTATCAGGCGAGCCTGTTCGCCAGTAAAGAATGGATGGCATTTTGAGCACACTTCGGTGCGAATTTCTTTCTGGGTGGAACCAGTTTTCCAGGTATTTCCACAGGCGCAGGTCACTGTCGCATCAGGAAAATACGTGGGATGGATGTCTTTTTTCATGCTTAATTTAACCTTTCTGCTTAAGCTGCTATCTGAATACTTCTTATTCAGCCGGCTGGACGCTTACCTTCTTTTGTCCATTTGGCAGTCGTAAGAATTTAACGGTGCCATTCGATGTCGCAAACAAGGTGTAATCTTTACCAACACCCACAAAATTTCCGGGTTTAATTTTGGTACCATGTTGGCGGACAAGAATATTTCCGCTGAGTACATATTCACCTGCAAATTTCTTTACACCGAGACGTTGTCCCTTACTATCACGGCCATTGCGGGTTGACCCGCCACCTTTTTTATGTGCCATAGTTCACTTTCCTTTTCTAATCTTTTAAAGGATTAATCCTTCAGATATTATTCAGTTTTGGATGATTCCGCTTTTTTACTTGTTTTTTTGGCGGGTTTCACAGATGCTGCTTTTGTTTTTGCGGGTTTCACAGATGCTGCTTTTGTTTTTGAAGGTTTCGCAGATGCTGTTTTTGTTTTGGCAGGTTTTTCAGTTACTTTTTTAGCAGAAGCAGCTGGTTTGGAACGGACTTTCTTAACCGGGATTACAATAATCTCAGAGTCCTTCGTTTCTTTCGCTTTACTCGGAAATTGAATGGATTCAACCAGCAACCGTGTGAATTGCTGACGGTGTCCAGTTTTTACTCGGTAACGTTCCTTTGGCCGATAATTGAAAATAACAATCTTTGGACCTTTAAAATGCTCAGATACCATAGCATCAATGCTAACTTCCGGCAAGTATGGGGAACCAACCTGTGTGTCTGTACCGTTGACGAGCAAAAGAACTTTTTCGAAGACTTTTTTCTTGCCTAAATCTTCGGGCAGCAGGTCAACTTCAATATATTCACCTTCAAAAGCTTTATATTGTTTGCCGCCGCTTTCAATTATTGCGTATAACATATCATCTCCAATCTTCACTTCGCCGCACTTCGCGCGAACCGATCGCCCGTCAGCGGGGAAGTTGGAATACATAATTTTACCCCAGCAACCTACCGCCGGGGCAAGCGGGCAATATTATACAGGGTCATCTAACCCTTGTCAATGGCTCGAATAACCCGCCTGTCACCATCCCTGGCAGTGATACCTTTTTTATCAAGGTACTCCAGAAAGGACAGGGCATATTTTCGGCTGGTCTGATACTTATCTCTAAACTGATTTAGAGCGATACTCCCTTCCCGCATAATAAATTCCCTTAGACCAGAGAGCATTAAATCGAATTCCTTTTGTCGGAATGCAATATCATCTGAGGTCTGTACTAAAAGCCCTTTATTGATTAATGCCTGAATAATCTCAGGTCCAAATTCATTTTTTAGATTAGCAAGCGGTGGTGGGGAATAAGGCGATAATTCCATCTTCGCCAATAATTCATTAACCGCCTTTTTATCTTCATTATTAAATTCTGGCAAATGTCCAGGCAGGAAAATTACATCTCCCTGTTCTGAAAGTTGATTTTTGTTGATTAATAAATCCGTGCACATTCCAAATAAACGGGGTGATAAACCAACCGCGCGTCGTAATTCGTCCTTTGAAATACCTTGCCTTAAAGGAAATTTAATATGGTACTCCCGGACGTTACCCAATAAAGAATCTGTCAGTTTCTTCCAATTTGTTTTGGTGGTTACCAATGAATTCGAAAGAATCTTCTCACTCTGGATTTCAAGGACTTCAAGGTCAACATCCAACATTTTAGCGACTTCGTTAGTAATGATCTCCAATGAAAACCCGGTTTTTTCACTTAGTGCCTGTATTGTTATCGGATTACCTATTTGGAGATGAGCATAAAGAATGTCCCGGGTGATTCCGGTCTCTAAAAGGTTGAAATGATCCAGTGAATGTTCGGAAAACCGTTTTATCCTTTTTCCAGGATTTTCATTCAAAATAACACCTCCCCCTAAGGTTTCCCCAGGAGATGGTTTTCTCAAGATGAAATGGTCACCATTCGCGACCGTTATGGCATCCTTAAGCTCTAATTGAAGCCATCCTTTTTCACCTGGTAATACGGCTTCGTTACCAATAACCCGGACCCTCGCTATTGATTGGCTAGTTCCACAATAAAGCTTCACCAAATCATCATGTGACAGGATCCCTTGGGTGTCCTCTAGCATGGTAAACCGAACATCAACCCTTTGGGTTGGCGAATAAGTTCCAACTTGAGCCACAACATTTCCCCTCTCAATTTCAGAAACATCCACCCCAATAAGATTAAGAGCAGTTCTGCTGCCAGGTGCTGTTACTTCTGCTTTCTTTTTATGAGATTGAATCCCCCGAATCCTGGTCTGTAATTTTTGCGGGAGAATCTCAACTTGCTGTCCAACCGAAAATTGGCCGTCCAACATCGTACCGGTTACTACTGTGCCAAAACCTTTAAGGGTAAAAACACGGTCTATCGGTAACCTGGGTCGTTGAATATCCCGTTTTGGTTCACATTTTTTGAGCATTGTGTCAATTGAACCCAGAAGTTCTTTCAAACCTTTACCGGTAGTAGAGGATACTTCAACGATTGGTGAGTTCGCGAGAAAAGTCCCTGCTGCAAATTGCTTAACGTCTGACTTTATCAGATCAAACCATTCCTGGTCAGAAACCAGATCGGTCTTGGTCAAGACGATTAAGCCATGCTTAATTTCAAGCAATTCAAGGATTGAAAGATGCTCCCTGGATTGAGGCATAATCCCTTCATCAGCAGCAATAATGAAAAGAACTGCATCAATCCCTCCTGCCCCAGCCAGCATATTATCAATAAAATCCCTGTGACCAGGAACATCTACAATTCCGACCTCTTCTCCCGAAGGAAGTTTTAACCAGGCAAATCCTAAATCAATCGTCATCTGGCGTTCTTTTTCTTCCCTGAGGCGATCGGGGTCAATCCCGGTCAGAGCTTTGATTAAAGTAGATTTGCCATGGTCAACATGACCAGCTGTGCCGATAACGAACATTTTCTTGTTCTTTGGTGTTTTATCTCTTCGACTTTATTTGACCGAATGCGTCCATCCAACTATTGACCATATTCATCAGACTTTGCATCCCTTTTTGAATCTCTCTGCTCATCAGGATTAAAGCTTCTTGCATTTCCTGGGTATCATCCTCTACCTCAACAATACGTTCATTGATCTTTTGGAACTTATCGTCTAATCCACCTTGCTTGTCTTCCATAATCAAAGATACATTCGACCATCGCTTTTCCAGATCGGTTTTAAATGTAGCCCATTCTTTTCGGAATTTATCATCCATCAACCGGTACATTTCAGTGATTTCATTTGCCCGACGGTCGAATTTTTGCGAAATTTCATCGAATAAAGCTTTGGCTTTTTTTATCTCGGTTTGCTGACTCTGCAATTCCGGCAATAATTTATATACCTGACTGATAGATTCCTCAAATTGGGTTGTCCATTCAGCCCAAATATGTTCGCGCTCATTTTTTGAAAGAGATTGCTGTTCGATAAAAGATATATAGGATTGTTTTCTCTCGGTTTCGGTGGCTATTATCTCATTCAATCGGCTGTCGTATGTTCTCATATCTCGATTAATAATATCTAACCTGGATCTCAGGTCATCATTTCTTTTTTTAAAAACTTCAACTTCAGAAGTCGAGCTGTCAAGGACTTTTTTATTTTGTCTAATCTCTTGTTGGAGCAAATTCAGGTTGACTTTAAAATCTTCAACGCTATTAATTTTTATGTCAATTTTGTTATCAACTTCTTTAATTCTTGAGACTTGTTTTGCATCCTCTTCATTCAAAAGTTTTAATTTTTGATCAAAGCCTTGATTAAGGTTTTTTTTAATTTTTTCGATTGTGACATTAAGTGATTTGATCTCCTCCATTCTGATCTTTTCCTGCATTTTTTGATTCAATTGAATGCGTTTTTCTGCTTCCTCAATTTGACGATTAAGGTCGATTCTCGTTTTGGTGATTGCGGTATCGAATTGCCCTAGACCCGTTATGGCTGAGTTTAAACGAGAAAGTTCACTATTCTGTTCTTTGACCTTGTCTAAGAATCCCATTGCTTTCTCTTCTACCTGATTAGCTTTGGTATTTTGACCGGTAATCGCTTTCTTAATTGATGAGAGCTGGTTTTCTAGCTCGTCAATTCTTTTCACAATCGTTTCAAGATCCATTTCATTCCTTTGTTAAGTATTTCCGAAGAGATTTTATCAAACCAAAGAGCAATTATCTAACGAGAAACTGGAGGTCATTCACAATTTCACTAATGTGAGGATAAACCAAATTAGGGAAGATACCGATAATTAGCAAACCAAAAATACAAGAAATAAAGAAGATATGTAAGGGCAACTCAAGTTTATAGGGTTTATTATCTTCGCTTAGTGTTAGAGAAATAAATAGCCATCTGATTAATGTAATGGAAAGAATAGTCAGACTAATTATGACGAATATATTAAGTCGAGGTTCATAAACCGCAAATTCGGAAAGAAAGCTTTGCATCACCGGAAATCCTGCTGTAAAGGGCATTCCTATTAGTGAAAAAAGTGAAATAAAAAATCCTATTGCCAGTAAGGGGGCTGTTGAAAAAAGGTATTTTAATGAATCCACTTTCAGAATGCCTGTCACTTTTTCCATTGAGACTAGAGTCCAGGAGACCACAAAAAAGGATACTACCCTTAGAAGCATAAAATATGTTGAAACAATATATCCATTTGGGGAGTTCAGGCTGATAGCAATGATCATGAAGCCGGAAGATACCAAAATCAAGTAACCCATTGCTTTTCGCAAATTATTCTGTAAAGAAAACCAGATTGATCCTATAATAACCATTATCAATCCAAATAATCGTAATGCCTGAAAGACAGTGTCATATCCACGAAGCCAGGCGAACCCATTAAGATATTTCAATAAAAGGACAACCACTGCAATGGGTAACAAGGTAAGAATAAATAGGCCTTCATTTGGTTCAGTTTCATCCGATAATAAAGGCACCCATGATTGGAATGGAAATACTGCTAACCAGAAAACGAAACCTAACCCAAGCAGTAAGGCCGCCTGAACCAATTGTTCATCATTAACAGGAGTAATTTCACCACCTGCTAAATACCAGCCAGCCAGCAATACAAATGGCATTCCGATGGTGAAATAGATAAGATAGCGCGATACACCCTTAATTCTGGGATCAGCAACTTTAGCAATCATTGGAACACTAATAATGACCGCTATTTCAAGAATCAACGCGGAATATAAGAATGGCTCAACTGCTAATCCTGCAACTAGCAACCCAATAAAAGCCAGTCCGAGTGGAACAATATTGGATTTAACCTTGAATAAATATAAGCCTACTGACCATATTCCCAATGCACCATAAAAAAGCATCAGCGTGGTTTTTAAACCTGAAGTAATTACCAGGCTGCGGCCGAGGATATTCATTTCCGGTGAAATTTCATAAACAAAAAAGGAAGAGCTTTCGACAGGTATAAAGCGCGCCACTGCGGCGGATAACAAGATTAAAAAACAAAACCCAATCTGTGATAGACATACCAACTTATAAAATTTCGTAAAAAAGAGGAGGACCAGTGAAATGAAAATTGGTAGCACAACCCAAATTAGCGGCGCACTCAATCGGAGCCTCCAATCGAGAATCCCCCTTGAAGGTAGCTGCTGACAAGACTTATAAGTATAACGATCAAACCATAGATCCCGGTAACCAGCGCTGAACCTTCCAGGGAGGAATAAATAATATCGAACCCGGCGAGAAAAATTAATAACCCAACCACAATACCGTTAATTTCAGAAATTAAACTTATATAGAAGATTCCACAAAAGAAAAAAACCAATCCAACAAATAAGTTAGTATAAGAAATCGGAAGCCAAGCATTTAATTGGTCTACCGATGCTGCAATTACTACCCAGCTGAAAGCGGCGAGCATCAATTTAAATACTTTGGCAGCTGTCTGGGATTCACTATGTTCTTCATTGCCTGACGATGCAATCGTCGCGCTCATCAACGCCACGGCCATCCAACCAGAGATCAGCTTTACAGAAGCTAATGCGATCGGCCAGATTTGCACAATGAGAATAAACCCAATTAATTGAACAACAGCAAGGCAAGCAATACGCCAGCGCCAATCTGATAGCACCAAAATAGCCCCGGAAACTACAACAGAAATGATGATGATGATTGTATTAAGAATCATATAATGACTATCGCTTCTACCTGAGCAATGTTAATATTAGTAATAAGAGAACTACCGCCCACAAAATGCCGCCCTCCCCTTCCAACAATCCTGAAAAACCATTGATGAAATTTCTGGCTTTATTCTCAATAAAAGATAGTGTTTTAAATAACCACTCAAATGTCAATGATTGCCATAACCAGGCTAATCTTGCTTCAGTTAAGTATTGCGACGATTTGTTAAAGATTTTAATCCTTCCCGCATAAAAATATCCAATCGATGCAAGGGTTACGACGATCACTCCGACCGACCAATATTGGATTTCATTTGCCAGGGAAGATATTGAATTAACGATAACCGCAGCGACTGACAATAATGGCAAAAATAAGCCAGCTAAATACGCGGCTTGATACCAAACCTCCAGGTCATTGAATTTCTCATTTTTCTCAAATGCATATTTGAGATAACCCAGTAAAAACAAAACCTGCGCCACTATCAGAACAGCCAGGCCAACAGAAAATTCATTTCCAATAAATCCTCGTGGTCCGAAGGCAATTAACGATATCGGTAGTCCGGATGCAAAAAAAATATTGATCAACGGGAAAATCACCAAGTTTTTTCCACGGTGTGTATATAAAGCCAGCCATAAAACCGACAGAGTAATAAGCGCAAGCATATAAGATAAATATTGAGTATTGCCTGAAAAATAAAGAAATACAAACCCTCCAGCTTCTCCTATCAGAAGGAACTTAAGTGATTCTTCTAAATCCTTTTCTAAAACCCATCGAATCATTGAGATAATAATCAAGGAATAGGAAAGTAAACTGATCAGGAAAGATAATAAGAACGGCGTTTTAGGTGCGGATAGACTGAAAACCAGGGAGAAGCTCACCACAAAGTTGGTTACGCCAAAAGCGGATTTAAGCAATTTACCCGATTCTTTTTCAATGCTGCTTTCAGATTCTGCGTTTAATGGAAATATTCCTGAATGAAGCAAAGCGGCCAAAAAAAGGGGGGTGTTGGAAGTAGAAGCCACAAGCCCTTCCAGTAATGGATTGACTCCAGACTTGGATAAAACCGCGATATTCCAGATCAACAGCATACTACCAAGGAATTTAAAGATTATTTTTCGAAAATATGTTATACCCCCTATCTCCTTCCTGATCGTGCGGTGATATACGAGGTCTAACAAATCCAATGCTGTCCAAAGCAAAACCACCGACCAAAGATCCGCGGATAATACTGCCAAAAATGAAAAAGCTGTCAATACAAGCTGGATTATCCAATACTGCAAATCTGTCCTGACATCTAATCTTGCTATGCCAGTCAGGAAAAAAGCCAGATTGAAAGCAAACAATGAAATTGCGAGAATCCAGTTTTGGGAGTTCAATACAAATCGCAAGCTGATATTGATTTCACCAAACCTAAACCAGTCACTGAGAATTAAAGGTGCAAACCTGTCCTTAGGGATAACCAGTATAAGCAGCCAAAGAATCAGACTGATAAAAACCAGCAACATCCAGATATATGCGGTTCTGACCCTTTGCTTTTTCAGCATATGACCAGCTAGAGCAGATATTAATAAAATAAAAAAAATTAGTGCAATGAGCATCGGGTTTATAGAACCGTAATTTCTCCGCGTCGGATGTAGCGCCCTCCCCCTCGATTTCCATGCCAGACTTGATCATCGACGATCAGTTTGCCGCGCATGAATACTTTTTCGATGGCTCCTTTCAGATTCCAACCTTCATACAGGTTGTAATCGGTCCTTTGTTGTGAAAACTTAACACCATAGGTAAATTCCCTGTCAGGATCCCAAATTGCAAGGTCCGCATCAGAACCAGGCAGGATTGTCCCTTTTTGTGGATATAAACCGAAAACCTTGGCAGGGTTGGTGCACATCATTTGCACAAATTGATTTGGTGAGATATGCCCCTCGACAACCCCTTTTGTCCACATCACCAGCATACGGTCGCCAACGCCGGGCAGTCCGTTCGGAATCTTGGTGAAATCACTCTTACCCAATTCTTTTCCAGGAATGGCAATTCTTACCCCTTCATATTCAATTGGAGTTGTGCCATCATAAAAGAATGGGCAATGGTCGGTCGCCATCACTTGCATAGTGCCGTCTTCCACAGCATGCCAAACGCCTGCATTGTCTTCTTTCGAGCGAACAGGTGGTGAGCAGATCCACTTCGCGCCATCCGGGCGGAGCAGGTAATCTGCCGTGAAGAACAGATATTGCGGGCAGGTCTCACCCATTACCGGCAGTCTCTTTTGGCGGGCGTCGCGAACATGGTCCACCCCGCCTTTGGTGTTCATATGAACGATATATACTGGCGATTCGGCCAATTCAGAGAGTTTGATTGTGCGATATACCGATTCGACCTCACCCAAGGTTGGTCGTGTTCGCGCGTGCCAAACCGGTTCGGTATGCCCAGCTCTCAAAGCTTCATCAACCAATACTTCAATGACATCCCCATTCTCTGCGTGAACCAAAACCAGAATTCCGCTCTCTTTCGCTATACGCATTACTTTAATAATATATCCATCATCTAATCTGAGCCGGTGGTTGTAAGCCGTGAAAACCTTTACACTATTGATACCTAATTCTCTAAGCTGAGGGATTTCTTTCGCAATTTTTTCATCGAAATGGGTAATATTCATGTGAAAACTAAAATCAATAGCCGCTTTTTTATCGGCTTTTTTGTGCCATGTTTCCACAGATTCCTTTAAAGTCTCTTTATCCTGAGATACAAAATCAATTACGGAAGTTGTTCCGCCAAAAGCAGCCGCTTTATGCCCAGTGTAATGGTCATCTGATGAGACAGTATCAAACATTGGGAGATCAAAATGGGTATGCACATCTATCCCTCCCGGCATTACTAATTTTCCTAAAGCGTTTATAACAGACGTGATCCCTTCTTCGGAAAAATCAAGACCGATTGCTTTTATCTTTTCATCTTCGATCAAAATATCAGCCAGGATTGTTTCTGCAGCAGTGATGACGGTGCCGCCTTTAATGAGGGTTTTCATAAAAATCTCCCGCGTGTGCGTAAAAGAAGTAATACTTATCTTATATCACTAAATGGACTGATACCAGTCCTGCTGGTCGCCAAGCAAATGAAGATCACCAAGCATCATCAGAATTTCCGGCTCGATTGCTATCTCCGGTAATTCTGCCTGTCTGTATTCCTGAAATTGAGATGCCTTTTCTCGAAGCGAATGCCAGAGGATTTTTCTTTCCTCAGTACGTACCACCAGGTCCTGAATTGTGTCCGCGCTAGAAAATAATTCACCGGTCGTGTATAAGAAAGTGATGCGTTTCCAAACCCCGGCCATAATTGGTTGAGCCAAAGTCAGCAGCGGACCAATTTGTATTTTGTAATATTCCTCATCCGCCCGCGGATGATCCGGTTCGCCCTTTATTAATTCAGCTCGGGTTGTTAATTCAACACCCCGAACTTCCGCGAAAGTCTCAATTCTTCCCAAATGTCCTTCGCCAAAACTGGAAGGTTGATAGAAAGCGATATAATCCACGCGTACTACTTTGGGTGCGAAGCGATAAGGAATTCGGTACCAACCCAAGAGCCGCGCAATTTCCAGGTCACGCGGCTCCGGGATTACTCCCACCAAAATCAGAGCATAAGGCGGCGGTATGACCTCCTTATAATCCCTGTTGTCTTGGTTAATCATGTTAGTTTTTTATTAAGCCGACCTTATTATTGAATTCCACAATTAAATTATCAATTTCTTCTACCTGGGATTGAAAGCCTGTCCAATAATCCCGGTCATACCACTGGTCAACAATCTCCGAATATGTCCGTCCTTGCTGTTCTACCCAGGTAAAGTATTTCAGGTTATGTACTCGCCGCTGGTCCTGATAAGTGAGGTCCAACAGGTTATCGGTACTCTGGCCATGCAGATAATGGGCAAAGTGAGCGGCAGCATCCACTTCGCTGTACTGGCCAAATTCCTCGTGCATTTCTTTCAGGCGGCTTTGGTAGAGTTGCATGGAATCAGTAAGTACGGTGAGTATTACATCATGCTCATCCATCTCATAGTATTTTGCCATCTTGATTGCTGAAAGCATATTGGCAATGCCCGAGAATCCCAAAAGGTCCAGTTTGGAAACAATGTCCTGCGGTACACCCCGTTTAATCAGATATTCCTGGCCAGCCATTTCATTGAAAAGCCGGGAAATGTTGACCACTGCATTATCATCAATAGCCGTGATCACATCAGTATTTTTAACATTATGAATCCAGGGGATGTGCTTGTCGCCAATGCCCTCTATCCTGTGCGCGCCAAAGCCATTTTCAAGCAATGTTGGGCATTGCAGCGCTTCGCTGGCGCCAACCAAGCTGCCTGGAAAAGCCTGTTTTAAATAATCACCACAGGCAATAGTACCAGCCGAACCGGTGGTTAGGATCACGCCACGGTAATTACCCTTAGGACCCAATTCCTTTTTAAGGACTTCTTCCATCGCATGGCCAGTGACTTCGTAATGCCATAGGTAATTGCCAAATTCTTCAAACTGGTTGAAGATCATTAAGTCTTCACCGCTTTCGCGGAGTTCCCAGCACTTGTCAAAGATTTCCTTAACGTTAGACTCACTTCCGGGGGTCGCAATAATTTCGCCCGCGACGGTTTTGAGCCAGTCAAACCGTTCCTTACTCATGCCTTCTGGTAAAATAGCGATGGATTGGCAAGCCAGAAGATTTGAATCATAAGCGCCGCCGCGGCAGAAATTGCCTGTTGACGGCCAAACCGCTTTTTGTGTGACAGGATCAAACTGGCCAGTGACCAGCCGAGGCACTAGGCAGCCAAATGACGCGCCAACCTTATGGGCTCCGGTCGGAAACCATTTGCCAATGAGAACAATAATGCGGGCAACCACGCCTGTCAGACTTATAGGCAGTTCAAGGTAATTGACATCGCCAAATCCCCCGCCTTTCTCCTTCGGTTCATTCTTCCAGGTAATGCGGAACAGGTTGCGCGGGTCGAGTTCCCACAACCCGATAGACTTTAATTCCTGTTTTACTTTATCCGGCGCCAGAGCGGGATTTTTCATCTGCGCGAAGGTCGGAATGATGATGTTGCGTTCTCTTGCGCGTTTTACGGTGTTTTCCAGACGGTCCGGATATATGGTTAGGTCAATCTTAGCCATTCGCTTCTCCTGTTATTTTTTATATTCGGGCGCTTCGCTTACGATGTATAAGGGACGCCCTTTGACCTCATCATAAATTCTGCCGACGTACTCACCCAGAATTCCGAGTGTAATGAGCTGCACACCTCCTAAAAATAATACCGCAATCAGGGTAGTCGCTTGCCCAAGTAGAGATCCCTGGTTGGACAAGCGCAGATATGCAACCACCGGGATTGCCAGAATACTGATCCCGGCACATATAAACCCAAGATAAGTAGCGACTTGTAACGGAAAGTAAGAAAAACTGGTAATGGCGTTCAAAGCCAGTTTGAGCATTTTACTGAATGGATATTTGGTTTTCCCCGCGAACCGTTCCTTACGGTCGTATTCCATGCCCACCTGCCTGAACCCCACCCAGGCCGCCATTCCTCTCAGAAACCGGTGGCGCTCACGCATTTGACCCATCACGTCTACCACTTTGCGGTCAATTAAGCGAAAGTCGCCGGTGTCTAGCGGGATTTTGACATCAGTGATGCGAAAAATGAGGCGGTAGAAAAGCGACGCGGTAACCAGTTTTAACCAGGATTCCCCTTCCCTTTTCCTGCGTACCGCATAAACAACCTCATAGCCTTCCTTCCATTTTGCTATCAGGTCTAACATCACGGCTGGTGGGTCCTGTAAGTCGGCATCTATGATTATTACCGCGTCTCCACGTGAGTAATCCAGTCCGGCAGTGACAGCAATTTGATGGCCAAAATTCCGCGCAAATATGATTAGTTTTACATGAGCATCTTTCGTAGCCAATTCACGGATTTTGTCAGTTGAGCCATCGGTTGATCCATCATCAACAAGCACAAATTCCCAGGGTTGTTTGAGGGGATGCATTACCGAGACTACAGTCTTATAAAATTCTTCAACACTGCCGATTTCATTAAATACTGGAGCAACAACGCTGAAAACCGGCTTGGGGTCAGTTTTTTTGGCAGGCATACTATTATTCTATCTGATAAATCGGGTAATCACTTAAGCGCCTTCTTCAAGGCCTCAAGTGTAGGCTCAATAATGGGCGCAGGCTGAATTGAATTAATCGCGGCTTTGACATCCTTTAACCCGCTACCGGTGATCATCACCAAAACAGGGTCATCCGGTAAGATAATTCCCTCCTTGACTGCCTTAGCAAGACCCGCATAAGCCGTTGAAGCTGCCGGTTCCGCGAATATCCCTTCCTTACCCAGTCGCGCGATCGCAGCCAGGATTTCATTGTCACTGACAGTAATATAACTTCCGTCAGTTTGTGTCGCTGCGCGCAGCGCGCGCAATCCGTCGCGCGGTAGATCCACTGATATACTGTCGGCCAGTGTGTTTGCCTTAACCGGATTAATTTCTTCATTCCTTTTATTAAATGCATTAGCAATTGCTGCGGACCCTTCAGCCTGAATGCCAAATAATCTCGGCATATATTTCAACCAGCCCAACGCCTGTAAATCTTTAAAACCTTTATGCATGCCAGAAATGATATTACCGTCGCCAACGGATACAAATACGTTGAGAGGTTTTTCCAGATTGCCCGCGTAAATAACCTGCTCCCAGATTTCAAAAGCGGCAGTCTTTTTCCCCTCAGCTGTAAACGGGTTATAGCCAGTGTTACGGCAATACCAACCAAATTCCTGCGCAGCCAGGATGGTTAAATCAAAGGCCTGGTCATAATTGCCGTCCACCAGAAAAACGCGCGCACCAAAAACAAGTAATTGCGCCACCTTGGCCGGCGGCGCTGTTTTGGGCGCGAATATGACTGCTTTGTGGTTGGCCGCTGCGGCCATGCCTGCCAGCGCAGCGCCCGCGTTTCCTGTCGAAGCTGTAACAACAACCTCAGCTTTTATCTCCCTTGCCCGCGCGATCATAATAGCTGATGCGCGGTCTTTAAAGGAAGCGGTGGGATTTCGGCCATCATCTTTAAGCCAAAGATGGGCCAATCCAAGTTCTTCAGCTAAAGCCACGGGTTGGTAAAGGGGTGTCCAACCGACTGATCGAAGCGGAGTGCCATAGCAACCTGGGTCTTCCACGGGCAGTAGCGGCAGGTAGCGCCAGATGGAAAATTCTCGGGATGCAATCAGTTTATCCGGCGAAAGGGATTTATTAATAGCGTCATAATCCAGCAGGACATCCAGATTGCCCCCATCCTTCGGGCAGGTGTAAGTGACTTCGTGCGGTTGATAGACAGCGCCACATACGGAACAATGGTATGACTTGAATTTTGACATTTAAATATTTTACTCTTTTTCGAAAGGTGATCCCAAGGAGGCCGGCGGCGGAGTTTTGATAAATTTAATCACCTTTAAGAGCACCAATCGCAGGGGTCTTGGTATCTTTGCCAAAATTCTTATGACCCACTCCGTGTCCCCAATATTTACAAATAACAGGGTAAATATCATCAATGGAAAAGGTGCTACTTGAAGCACCTGGGATGGAATATTTGGCAAGGTGGTTTGCAAAACAAGTCCAAGCCACTGAAGGAATACAAACAGGTATGCGCCTAACGCTCCGCGCAGCGGATTCCAACCCCCAAAAATTGTTATCGAAAGTACAATCCAGCCAATGCCATCCAAACCAGTGAGTGTGCCTTTCCACCCGGCTTTAACGCTTAATGAATACATAGGCCCCGCCAGTCCAATCAGCGCTGCGCCAAGAATTGTGTAAATGTAGCGTAACCGGTTCACATTAATACCGCGCGCGAAGGATGATACCGGCTGCTCACCAACCGCCCTCAGCATTAATCCCTGCCGGGTATGAAATATCCAGAGATATCCCCCGATAATCAAAATAAAACTGAAATACGTCAACCAGCTTTGTTTAAAGAATAAATCGCCCAAAACCGGTAAATTGGATAATATAGGAACATGGGTCGTACCAATAGCCGGTCCGGAGGTTCCCATCAATGGTGTCCCAAGGAAATAGGAAAGGTCTTTAAAAAGCAAGGCCAAGATAAATCCGACTGCAACCTGGGATTGTTTGATAGTGATACTGCAGAAAGAGACTACCGCGCCTGCGAGCGCCCCAACCGCCGCGCCAGCTAAAAGACCAATCAGCGCATTGCCAGTATATGACGCAGCTGCAAATCCAGCCATAGCGGATAATAAAATAATGCCGTTTGCCGAAAGATTGATCACTCCTGCGCGTTCGGTAAAAGTCTCACCAATCACCGCAACTACTACCGGTGTGGCTGCCGCGATAACACCCGCGAAACCAATAAGGAGTTCATTCATGTGTTTTTTCTCCCAATTTGGTTATCAACTTTTTTCGAACCCCATCCATGATCATATAAAAAAGTACCAGCGCGGATTGGATTACACCTGTCAGGGTTGAATCCAGCTGCATCTCAATCGGTAACTGAATTCCCCCGATGTTGAGAGCCGCGAACAAGAACGCCACTGGTGCTGCCCATAAAACCTGGTAATTGACAAGCATGGCTACCAGCAGACCCATAAACCCATAACCGGATGAAATAGAGGGGATCAGCCGATAGTAAACCGCTGTCACCTGTAACGCCCCTGCCAGCCCGGCAAATAACCCGCACAACAAGAATGCCAGCAGCATATACCGTGAGGATGATATTCCCATCAATCTGGCAGCTTTGGGATTCTTACCGACCGCTTTCATGCGCAGCCCGACGGTTGTGTGGTTTAACAAAATGAAAACCACAACAACTGATACGATAGCCAAAATTAACGACCAGGGACTTAACCGTAATCCGGGAAAATTAGGCAGCCGCATAATCTCATCGAAGGGTTCTGTTCCGCTCATGGAGGCTACCCCGGGGCGCTTCCAGGGACCAAAAATCAGATAAAGGGTTATCGCGGTAGCAATGAAATTCAATCCCAAACCCGCAAAGATTTCACTGACACCACCGAAGAATTTCAGTATTCCCGCAATTAAAGCCCACAGCATTCCACCCGCGATTCCGGCGAGAATTGCCGCCATGATCACCAAGGTAGGTAAAACCCCTGAATCTTGAAGCAACCGTATCACCCAGGTGGTTAGAATTGCTCCAATGGTGATTTGCCCTTCAATGCCGATATTCCATAACCCAACAGTGAAGGTAATTGCCAGCCCACAGGTGGTAACAATCAGCGGCACCCAAATCACCAGGCTGTCCGCAATCTTTTTTTCAGTCGAGAAAGCGCCTTTCAGGATATGGCCAAAAGCTTCAATAGGGTTTGCTTTTGCCATTACCAACACCAGCGCGGTAAATCCTAAGGCAAGCAAAATCCCCGCAAGGCGAAATCCGGTATTGATCAGCTTTTCACGCTTCAATATTGGATAACTCCTTTCCACCGATCATGGCTCCCAGTCGCTCCTCGGTCAGTTCTGATGCCGGTAACGGTCTCGTAACAGTCCCGCCAAAAAAGACCATGATCCTGTCTGAATAAAACAGCAATTCTTCCAGATCTGAAGATGAAAAGATAATGGAAGTGTCATGTTGGCAGCGGTCGCGCAGAAGCGACCAGATCCAGTTTGAGGATTCAATATCCAGCCCGCGCGTGGGATCATCAAGCAGCAGCAGCCTTGCGGGTTCCCGCAGCATGGAAAGCAGCATGCGCTGTTGATTGCCCCCAGATAATTCCTCAACCCTCGAGGATTCTGTTCCTTTAATTCGAAAGGTACTGATCCTTTCACGGGAGTGGATGACGTTATTCTTTTTTCGAATAAAAAATCCGTCTTCCTGCTGGGCAAGGCAGTAGTGCTCTTCCAGGGTCATCCCGGATAATAATCCTTCTTCAAGACGGGACGATGGCACATAATGAATTCCTTGCCGTTGGAAATGGAAGCAATTCTTTCCATTTATTTTTGCCGATCCCAGGTAAATTGTGCCATGGACAGGTTGAATAAACCCAGCTAAAGCCTGCAGAAACTGCCTTTGGCCAGAGCCTGCCATACCAGCTAATCCAACAACCTCTCCTTTTTTTAAGTCCAGGTTTATATCCTTTATATTAAGGCGAAAATCTTCGAATGCTAACCCTTCAACCTTAATACACAAGTCATGCGAAACAGAACGGCATGGCGATATACGAGTAAGACTGCGGCCAAACATCAGTTCCACCATTTTATTCTGATCAAATGGCGAATTGAGCACTTTTACCATTTTTCCCTTGCGCATCACAGCCGCTTGGTCACATAGGGCTTGAATCTCATCAAGTTTGTGTGAAACAAACAGAATTGTCTTACCCTCCTGTGCCAATTTCTTCAATGCGGTAAACAATTGGTCCTTCTGGCCGGCGCTGATACCCGTTGTTGGCTCATCCAGAATCAGCAGTTCAACACCCAACCAGAGCAAACGAAGCAGTTCAAGCTCCTGCCGTTCCCCCACTGTCAACCGACTGACATCACCGGACAAATCCAGTCTAAACCCCAAGGCTTCACTGATTTTTTCCAGCACCTTGAAATCAGGATATGATTTCCTGTTGGAATTTGCCAATCCTACCTGTAAATTTTCCTTAATACTCATGGAGATAAAATCACGCGGCTCCTGATGGAGCATTCCAATCCCTATTTGAATCCCATCCTTTGGTGAATTGATAACAGCTTGGCAATCATTTACCAAGATTTCACCGCCATCTTTTTTGACCAGTCCTGAAAGGATTTTCATTAAGGTGCTTTTGCCCGCCCCGTTTTCACCCAGAATACCCATAATTTTCCCTTGAGGAATATCCAGGGAGACAGCATCATTGGCCTTCAGGCTGCCATAAAATTTTGAGACTTCACGTATTTTTATATGCATCGGAATTTTAATTTAAAAAGGGAGAAAGGTCAGCCGAAGCGCCTTTCTCCCATTGACACGAAAGCCTATTCAGCCGGCATGCTTAATCCTACCATGCCTTCCAGAAGTTGAGGCAGGTACCAGATCTGATAATCGGTAGCTGTTTCGCCTTCCTTGAGATAGACGGTGCCATCCTGTAAATTGAGCGGTCCTTTCCACAAGTTCAAACCGCCAGCCAGTTCAGCAATGAATTTATCAACGACCGTACCGGCATCAGCAGATAAGGCTGAACCTTTTACAAAACCAACCGCGCTGGTATCCGGGTTGTTAATATCTGCCCAGTCAGGGCTGTTCCAGTCAAAGAAAGGTTTAAAGCTACCAGCCATTGCCGATTTGATGACCTCAACATATGCTGGTCCCCAGTTGAAGTAAGGGACACCCAAACAGGCATCTGCTCCCCCAGCGCAAGCATCCTTGTAATCATAGGGAATAGCGTAAACGTTTTTGCCATCGGCGCGCATCTTG
>JAUYCC010000078.1 GCA_030692365.1 Pelolinea sp.
GTTCAAGCGTCGCGCTGAGCGGAGTCTCATAACTTCGGATCCAATATCCGGAAGGGCAGTAGGGAACAAGGTCAACCGTCCAACCGTAAAGCGCGGACCATTTCGCGATCTCTGTAATGGGATCAGCTTTGAGGGTATTAATGCGTATAGATATGTCAAGTGGTTGAGCCATACTGACGAGCAGCGCCTTGAACTCATCCGAAGTCAGATACGCTTGTGCCCAGGATAACGGATCAACGTATACGGGATTCTTTTCAGCCATGGGTTTTCTTGATCCAGTACAGCGTTTCACCCGGAAATTCATGGCTGGTGGTTTCGTCACCCAGACCCGCGCTGATCTGCTGGAATAGCGCGTCCATGCGTTGGTGAAGGTCGCGCTGCCCATCCAGGCTGCGGTTGGGCAGGGAGATGAATATGACCTTTGCGTTTAATGCTTCAACCAGTCCCCGGCTGCAGCCTTTGCAGCGTTTTTCCATGCGGTGGGCTTCCTTAAAAAGAAAGGCGGCGTCTGCGTTGATCTTCGGCGGATCGAGCAGCACATCCCGCGTTTCGGCGAGCGGCTCCAACCCCTGGCTAACGAGAAAACGGTTGATAAAGTCAACACGCGGCTGGTGGATGTCGTAGGCATGGTAATGGACATCATCCGGTAATCCCATGAACGGCAGCGCGAAGGGATTCAGCCCACAGGCCAGATCCAGGACAACCCGCAGTTGGGGCGCAACCTCATTGATGGTTTTGTAAAAATCAGCTAAATAGGGAGTCCGTTCTCTCGTGGAATCATGCCGCGCGAGGATATCCCCGCAAAATCCGGTTAGAGCTGCTTTGTCTTTACTGGCACTTATAGCCTCCAGCTTTTTTCCCTCTGCTTCGTAATCCGGGTCGCCCAGATATGGCGCCATGATGTTATGCAGGATAGCTCGCGCGCTTCGCAGCGCCTCGGCTTCTTTGGGAAAGCGCGCCAGTTCCTGTCTCAGCACATCCTCAATGGTTTGTTTTGGGATGCCGGTGTGGCGGTATTTGCGGCTTTCGGCAATCTTTTCAACCAGTTCGTTCACGTCGGTCTGGCGGCTCATTTTTTCACCAGAAATGCCAGTTCAGTCTTGAATTCGAAGCGCATCACCTGCCAGTTTCGGCCTTCCATCAATTTTTCGAACTGGTTTTCATAGGTCTTGCCCATGCCCTTAGAACGCCCGCCTAAGCTGCGGATGGGGTAGGAGATCAACAAATAATCTGCCGGGACGGTGTCAAGCAGCCGTTCGCTGATGCCCTTTTCCAATTGTTCGAGGCAGGGCAGAGTCTTTAGCAGGTATGCGATTTGAGTGCAGCGCGGGAACTGTAATCGGGTGAGATCGCATGTGGAAAAGTTTCCTGTTACGCCAAGATAACCTGTAAAGCTATTCAAAAAACTGGTCATATCGCTGAAAATATCGCACCCGTAATATTGCACGTTTCCTGCCAATGGCATCCAGGGCAGGGCGAGCGGGTTCAGCCCGCACGCCAGATCAAGGACGCTTTCCACCGGCGCGATGCTGGCGAGTGTTGTATGGAAGAATTCCTCAATGAAAGGCAGGCGTTCCTGGATGGACGAATGAGTTTGCATGTGTTTTAAACAAAAGGCTTTTACCTGCGGACTGTGCATGTCAGTAGGTAGGTTGGCCAGTTCTGTATGCCAGGCGGCATAATCCGCCATTGCGGTGAAGTACGCCGCGCCCACCTGATGCAGCCTTGAAGAAACTTCTTTTATTGCGTCTTTGAATTTTCTGCCCTTGGAAAGCTCTTCAGCTGCCAATGATGCAATCAGATCAGGCAGGATGGCTCGGTATTTGGCTTTCTTTGATATGGCTTCAATAACAGCCGCAACTTGCGGGTTTGGGGTATCCATAACGTCAGGCGGCTTTCAGCAAACACATCAGGCGTGCCATGAACCACAGGTTGTGCTGCGTGGCCAGGCGCTGGTAGAGAATATCGTTGAGTTTATAGAGGTGGCGCAGGTAACCCAATGAATAGGTCTGGCAAACCGGGCAGCCGCAGCCATCCTCTACCGGTTCCGATGATTTAATATAGCGTTTGTCGGTTGAATACACATAATCAAACCAGTCTGAAGACTTTGCCAGTTTTGAGCTTTCCGGAATGTACTTGAACCGGTACAGCCGGCCGTGGCGCGCGTCGCGGGTGGGCATGGCGCTGTCGAAAAGCCCATAACCCATCGCGGCGCAGCGCGCGATATAAGGTGGGTGGCCGATGCCTAGTGCGTGCAGCGGGAACTCCTCCGGGATCAGGTCGCGCGTCAGAGCTATCATTTCTTCCACCAAGCTTCCGCCTTCATCCAAAGGCCAGCCGCCATAGCCGTAACCGTCAAATCCAGCCTCCAGCAGCGCGTCCGCGCAGCGCCGGCGCAGTTCAGGCGAGTTGCCGCCTTGTACAACGCCAAACAGTTTTGGACGACGTACTTCCGGTAATTCTTTCTCATCCATCAGCCGGTCAAATTCCTTGCGGCAGCGCAGCGCCCATTGAATGGTGCGTGAGACTGATTTTTCCTGTTCTGACTGCGGATCGTCAATATGGGTGCAGTCATCCAGGCAGAAAATGACCTCTGAGTCAAAACTGACCTGCAGCTGCACGCATTTTTCAGGAGTTAATAGAAATTTCCGTTCCCCGTTTTCAGGAAGAAAGGAGATACCGTTATCGGTCAGGGTGCCAAACTTGCTGTTCTGGCGGATGAGCGAATATGCCTGAAACCCGCCGGAATCGGTGAAGATAGCTTTCTCCCAGCCCGAGAAACGGTGCAGCCCGCCCAGCGATTTGACCGTGGTAGCGCCGGGTTTTTGCATAAGATGAAAGGTGTTCATCATCAGCGCCTGGATACCGCAAGCAGCGGTGGCCGCAGAATCCACAGTACGCACCTGTCCGAAGGTCGCGTCCGGCAGGTACTGTGGCAGCACTAATGTGCCGCTTTTCAGGTTAAGTTGGGTGGGAAAGACCATGTGGTAAGAATTGTATCATTCGTAAAAATTCTGCCGGGTATCAGGTCAGAACTTCCAGCGCGTGCAAGGTGATCCAGCGTTCAACGCCGTCGGGTTTAACCATGAATGGCCGGGTGCGGTCGCTGAAAGGGCTGCCGCCGCGCCAGATGCCGGAACGGGTCTGCTTTTCAAGCAGCCAACCTAGGGCTTTTTGGGCGTCTGGATGATCTAACGCGTTGAGTTCTTTCAACACCCGCAAAACAAAAAGACTGTCGGCATGGTAAAAGAGCGGAAAACTGAGGCTGAACCACAGCGGGTGGGGCTTACGGTCGGCGGGGTAATCGGCAGCGAGCAGGTCGTGGTCCTCCAGAAGAAAGCGAATGCCCGCTTTAATCGCGTGATGCACTTTCTCATCGCGCGAACTTTCAGGGATGAGCACAAGTCCAAACAGCCCGCGCGCCACACCCCAGGCGCAGGGCAGGTTGGAGTTATAGCGGCACTGCCCGCCGCGTTCAAGATCCGCGCAGGTAAATTCAATTGCCTGTTCTACGCGCGCGTCATTCCCTTTTCCGCAGTAAAGCTGGTAGCGCAGCCAGTTGCCCCAGAAACAGCCAAAGCCTTTCTTCTGTCCGCTGAGGTAATAAGGCAGCTCTTTTTCCATTTTGGCCAGCATAAACTCAGCGCCTTTTTGAAGACCGGCGTTCTCAGGCTCAAGCCCGAGCTCGGTTAGCAGCAGCATACTCCAGTGGGAACTCTTGTATTTGGGGGAGTAATGGTGCTTGGCCTGCATCCAATGACCTTCCGGGCGCTGTGCGGCCAGAATGCGCGTGACAGGCGGTGAGGAAGAAATGGAATGCCTGGTTGCGGAAACCTCCGGTGCCTTTTCCGGTAAACCCTTGACACGGGTCAGCGTCAGGTAACGGATCGAGGGCGTTTGGCTTTCCAGCAGCCAGGCGATTGTGTCTTGAAGATGGGGTATGTCTCGTTTATCAGGCATACCCCTGATTATAGACTAGCGCTTGCGGAAGATGGCGCTGATGAGGGTGATGACACCGATGCCGATCAGGAACAGCGGCCAGAGTGTGCCCACATCAAAAGTGAAGCCGAACAGGGCGCCGAATGCGCTGCCGAAGACCATAAATCCCAGCGTGCTGATGGCCATCAGCACCAGACCGCCGCTGTCAAAGTGCGGGCGTTCGCGGTCCAGCAGGCCGGCGATGATGACGCCCAGTCCGACGAAACCGGGAATGAGGGTCCAGATATATGACCAGGATTCCCAGCGGCCGGTCAGGGTCTGCCAATAAAGAATGCCGCCGATACCGCTGACGATACAGCCGGGGATGGCCAGCCCGCCCGAGCGGGTGAGCACGGCTGAGAGCAGGAACACCAGGCCGACGCCGATGATAAAGAACGGCCAATACACATACCCGAACAGTTCAGGCATCAGCCTTGTAACCAGGAAAAAACCGCCCAAGAGGATGAGCAGAATTCCCCAAACAACACCATGTCTTTTTTCCATTAGATTACCTCCAAAATTTATCAGTTGATTTCACCCATACATACGCAATTCAATGGATAAGGTTGCGCAATAATCAAGACCCTAAAGGTTTGTTCTGTTAACCTGATAAAAAAATTGGGTAAAAACTGGAAATACCCAATTAGCGCATACGTCAGGCAAGCGTAAGATTGGGTATCCTGCCGCCGGATGAAAGATTTACCGGAAAAAAAACACCCTCTCCCGCGCGCGGGAGAGGCTACAGCACAGAGCGTTTTTTGCGTGGTGGAGGGGGTGAGGGTTGGTTTTCAACCAAAAACCGAAATCCTTACAGGCTTTTAATCCGCTCGCCGAACCGCTTACCAAACTCCACCGCCTGGACGAGTGTCTCGGGTTTGGGCTCGCCGGGAAATTCCAGCGTTTCCAGCAGCTGCCATTTCATCTTTTCAAACTGGGCGTTCAGGTAGCGCGTCGCACCGCCGCCCCAGCCAAAGCTGCCAAAGTAGATGGCGTCCTTGTGAAAGACACGTTTGAACTCAGCCATAGAGAGCACCTGTGCCATGGTCGGGAACAGGCTTCCTTCGTAAGTGGGCGCGCCGATGGCCACTCCCTGGTTAACCCACAGCGAAGGCAGAATATAGCTGGGATGGGTGGCGGTCACATCAAAAACATCGAGCGGGATGCCAGCCTCTTCCAGTCCTTTGCGCACCGACAGTGCCATGCGTCCGGTGTTGCCGTACATTGAGCTGTGCAGCAGCGTGACGCCTTTTTGAGCCTTGCCTTTGCCATATTCGGACCATTGCAGATAAAGTTTGATGATACGGGAGGGATCTTTGCGCCACACCAGCCCGTGCGATGGGGCTACCATGCTGATATTCAGGCCAGCCAGTTTTTCACCCGCATTCAGCACCGGTTTGCTGAAAGCGGCCACAATGTTGGCGTAATAGCGCAGCGATTCTTTTTCATAGAATGAAAGATCGCTGTAATCCTCATCGAATATCCCGTTGGTCAGTTTGCCAAAACCGCCAAACGCATCGCAGGAAAATAATATTCCAGTGCTTGTTTCACAGGTCATCATGGTCTCTGGCCAGTGCACCATGGGCGCGGTAATGAATTTGAGTTGATGGCTGCCCAGGTCAAGCGTTTCGCCATCAGCGACCACACGCACAGCCTCTTTGATGCCGAAGAAGTCTACAAGCATTTTGACCGCTTTTTGGGTGGTCAGAATTACGGCCTGCGGAGCAACTTCGCGAAAAGCGCGCAAAGCGCCGGAGTGGTCGGGTTCCATGTGGTTGACCACTAGGTAATCTATTTTGCTCGGATCGGTAAGGGTTTTAAGGGAAGCCAGGTATTTTTCCTGGAAAAGATCCTTACACAGGTCTATCAGAACGGTTTTGGCGCCTTTTATAAGATAGGAGTTGTAGGAAATGCCTTCCTGTTTGATCGGCCATAAGCCTTCAAAGAGTTCGGTCCGGTCGTCATTGACGCCGATCCAGAAGATGTTTTTGCAAATCTCAACAGGTTGCATTTTGGCTCCCTTGTCTGGTTTTTATACAATTATAAATTGAAGCATACCCATTAATTATTAATAGATAATATAAGATTTTCATGGAATGGAATAGGTTGGGGTTAGTGGCGGTTCAGAAGGCTGCTGATGATGATAGACGCAATGCCGGCAATGAGCGTTTTAATTCCGCTAATGAGTAAATTGTCCTTGGAAATGCTTCCCAGAAAAATCCCCAGGGCGAAAAGGACTAATAACGCGCCGCCCAGCGAAGTGTAATAAACAATCTGGATATTGGGAAACAGACCGTTAATAAAAAAGGGAATAAGCACCAGAAGCGAAGCCAGGAAGGGTGAAATGCCATCCACGATGGAAACTACCACAGCGGCGAAGCGCGACGCGCGCCCGATGCGGCTTTTTTTTAGGCTGGTCAAGGTGCTCTTGCCCAGTTCGTCCAGGTCACGCTTGCGTTCGGCGGACTCGGTCAGGTAAGAGCCCCACAGTCCGGAGATGCCCATGGCGATGCTGGTGGAGAGCCCGGTGGTGATGACCACATTCGGGTCAGTGACATGCGCGGTCAGCGAGCCCATCAGTACACCGATAATGGTCAGCACACCGTCAAACGCGTTCATGGCGAAATAGCGGCGGGCGATCTCGCCGATCTCGGCAATATCGTTATATTCACTTACCTTATCCAGAATCCGTCGGATTGGATGAGGTTTTTTTACTTTTTTACCATGCATTGGTGGGTGTTACTTAATCTTGAAGGGTGGCAGAGTCGTCAATGATCATTTTCCCTGCCACGACCTCATCGAGGGAATGGATGGATCCGCCCATATCTTCAATGATGTCTCTGATTTCTTCGAAATTAATATCATCCCCTTCAATTGTGATCTTGACGTTTTCCACTTTAAGGTCAATCTCAACCATACTGATATTAACCGCGGAAACACCGTCTTTCAGGCTGATCGCTTTCGCCAGCTCAATGATATTGGGTTCCATGGGCTTGAGCGCGTCTAGAACCAACCTTCTAATTTTACCTATCATCTTGAATTAAATCCGTCACTCCAATTTCTGTTTATTAATACAAATTTATACCATAAATTTAACCCACAGGCCTTGACGGTGTGTTAATTTTTTATTAAATGGTTAGTGTATATAATAGTTCTCAGATAATCAGTGGTATGATAATTTTTCGTTTGAGAATAAGAAAGACATCGCCTGTTTTCGGGGCGATGTTTGACTTTTTACGATAATTGAAAATTAAGGATGGGTAATGTCGCAATACCTATTGATAGGCAGCAAACTTATTTATTCCATCAGCGTCGTGGGAATGGCCATCTATGGGCTGTACAACCTGGTGATGGTTGGTTTTTATTTTCACGGTAAGAGGAAAACCGCTGAAATAAAGAAATTGAAACCACCAGAAGAATGGCCGTCTGTGACCATCCAGCTTCCCATCTTTAATGAAAAGAATGTTATCGACAGGCTGCTCAGGCATATAACCGGCCTGGATTATCCACCAGAAAAATTACAGGTCCAGGTTCTGGATGATTCAACTGATAATACTGTTCAGGAAGTTAGCCGCCTGGTGGAAGGTTACCGGATCGGAAAGATCAATATCGAATTAATTCACCGCTCAGACCGAAAAGGTTTTAAGGGTGGGGCTCTGCTTGAAGGGTTGAAATCAGCCACCGGTGAATTCATCGCCATTTTTGATGCGGATTTTATGCCTGAGGAAGATTGGCTCAAACGGGTGATCGCGGCTTTTGATGATGAAAAAATCGGCTGCGTGCAAACCCGCTGGGGTCATGCTAATTCCGGCCACAGTTCATTCACGCGCTCGGTTTCACTGGGGCTGAACGGACACTTTGTGGTCGAACAGGCTGCCCGCTCTAGCAACGGCCTATTCTTCGGTTTTAATGGAACCGCTGGTATTTGGCGCCGCGCCTGTATTGAGGATGCCGGCGGCTGGCAGCCGGATACTCTGACCGAAGACCTTGATCTCAGCTACCGCGCGGAATTAAAAGGTTGGCACTTCCGCTACTTGCCGGATGTGGTTGTGCCTGCTGAATTACCTGTGATGGTTGAATCGTTTAAAAAGCAGCAGTACCGCTGGGCGAAGGGCTGCGCCCAGACCGCCAAAAAACTTTACCCGCGCATGCTGAAAGCCGATATCCCCGAGCATGTACGTATTATGGGAATGATCCACCTGGGAGGTTATTTTATTTCCCTCTTGATGGTACTTTCTTTTCTTACGTTGATTCTCCTGGGCATTTACGACCCGAATTATCTCGGCCTGTTTCCTTATACGCTGGTCACTTCCCTTGGTCCGCCTTTATTGTATATGGTCTCCGGCGCGGAAGATTTTCCCCGCCTCGGTGATCGCCTTAAAGCTTTCCCGCTGTTAATGCTGATTGGGTATGGTATTTCGCTTAATAACGCGCTTGCTGTCCTGGATGGCCTGCTTTCCAACAAGGTTGGTACGTTCGTCCGCACCCCAAAATATAATGATTTCGGAAAGGGCAGGGTTGAAGACCGTTCAGGGTACACTTTTCAGGTAAGCCCGATGGTTTGGGTTGAGCTGCTCTTTTCGCTAATTGCTTTCTGGGGTGTTCATCTGCTTTATCCGAAACTCGGTTGGAGCATTGTCCCCTGGATGCTGCTTTATGCTTTCGGTTACGCGTTTATTGCCTTGTTTAACCTCTCACAGGCAATCCGGCATTCTTCCCGAAAAACACCACGGTTGGCTATTTCCAATAATTCCACCAGCCAGCCCGACTAAACCCCAGGTAACTGATTGATTTATTCTTTCCTTGTTGCCGCCTCGCCTAAAAAAAAGAATAAAATAAGGGCGGAACGGAAAATAACAGGAGGTTGCCATGATGAAAATCCCTGTAGAGCAGAATTACCACCCCACGCAAAAAACGCTCTGGGCAATAGCGCTTCGCTCTCCTTACCCCACACTTCGTTCTGGGCAGGCAGGATGCTGCACAATGTATGCGTCCAACCCTGCCGATTTGTCATTCTAAGCGAAGCGAAGAATCTCGGCATAAAATGCAGATGAGTCCGAGATCCTTACCTTACAGGTAAAGTTCCCAATCAGGGCTTCGCCCTTCAGGATGACAAGCATCCCAGGAGGGATGTTGTTCTGAGGTCCTGCAGGTAGGGCGGGATTCCAATCCCACCGGATTGTCATGCTGAACCCCGAAGGGGGTGCCTGCCCAGAGCGAAGCATGGGGAAGAATCTCGGCGTAAATTGCAGCTAAGTTCGAGATCCTTAACCTACAGGTATGGTTCCCTATCAGGGCTTCGCCCTTCAAGATGACAAATTCGGGGAAAATTTATCCTGATTTCTTGGTTGAACGAATTTCATCCCTCCACCGCCAATTTGCCCAAAATAAAAGTGCAATTACCAACATTGGCAGGGAAAAAATTAAAAATATAGGAATATTTTGGAGGGGATTCCATAACATAAAACGCAGAAAATAGATTGCAGCCAATAAAAAAGCATAAAAACCAACCTGTTCCCAACGCCAGGCAAACGCCAGCAAGATAGCCATTGCAATGGCAGGCGACGCATGTATTAAAAAGCCACCCAGCATTTCCCAAAAGCTGGCGCCTTCTGAAAATACATCCAGAGCGAACAAGGCCACGAACACGGTGATCAAAATACCGGCGATGCGCGGCGTCCAATAAATAAACTTTGCCAGCCTTCCGCTGATCTCTCCCTGGCTGCGCTTCTGTCTGGTTGCCATGACCAACACACCGATTGAGAAGTTTGTGAGTCCAAGTGGGATCGAAAGAAGAATGGCACTGGTGGCGATCTGCCAAGGGACTGAACCAGCCCGATAATTTTCGTAGCTAAACCATGCAAGTGAAAGAATGAATAAAAGTGCGAGGATGAGGATCAAAAACCATGGAACTTTCAAAGATCTATTTGTATTCATGGATTCCTCCATTTCTTTGATTATTACACGCTGCTGGGTGATTGTCTATAAGGAGTTCGGACTTGCTATGTACTATAAAGAAAGAAAATATTTACTATGGGGGATGTTAGCCCCAAGTTAAAATGTCACCTAGTTGTCCAAAGATAAGATGTCCCATTGTGTCAGGGGGGTATGAATAGATAAAGGTGTCTTGAATCCTTTCCGCCAGGGGTGATCAGGAGCAGGTTGAAGCGGTTTGCGAAGT
>JAUYCC010000063.1 GCA_030692365.1 Pelolinea sp.
TGATTTCTCACTGATATCTGAACAAGACATCTCTTTTGCGATCCATCGCCTTAACCAACGACCGAGAAAATGCCTGGGGTTTGATTCACCCTCTACAGTAATGTTAAAATATTCAAGTTGCACTTAAGAGTTGAATTCACAACTTATATGCAATCCCAGCCTAGGTGATTAGAAATTCAAATTAGATTTACATCAAAGGAATTTTTGCTAAGCAAAGATTTCGCTTCTGGGCCAGTCAATTCAGTAATTTTGCATTAATAAATCCTTAATATGTTATTCTGTAATTCTAAAGAAAATAAAAGGTAGAAGGTTTTTATGAAAAAATACAAATATGTGATCGTCGGCGGCGGAATGACAGGCGATGCATCCATCACCGGAATTCGGGAACTTGATTTAAATGGTTCTGTTTTGTTGATCTCTGCTGAACCCAACCCACCTTATAACAGGCCTCCATTATCTAAAGGGTTATGGAAAGGTAAACCGTTGGACTCAATCTGGAGGAAAACCGATGAAAAACAAGCCGATTTCCTTCTCGACCAAGTTGTTACATCTATAAACCCTAAGGAAAAAACTATCACCGTTAACGCTGGAGATTTCTATGGGTATGAAAAACTTCTTCTCGCCACAGGCGGTAAAAACCGGCACCTTCCTTTTGGCGGGGAGTACGTTGTTTACTACCGGACTGTTGATGATTTTAAGAAACTTAAAAATCTAACTGAAACTAAACAGAAATTTGCGGTTATTGGCACCGGTTTTATCGGGTCAGAAATCTCCGCTGCCTTGGCAATGAACGGTAAAGACGTTACAGTATTAGATATAGGGCCGGGAATCGGATGGAATATTTTCTCACCTGATTTGAACGCTCACCTGAACCAATATTATCAGGAAAAAAATGTCAATGTCATCCCGAATGTTAAGGTCAGTGATATGAGTAAAATACGTGATTTTATTCGCATTTCAACTGATTCGGGGGATGAGGTAGAAGTTGAAGCGGTAGTTGCCGGAGTTGGAATTGTGCCAGATGTTGATCTAGCTGAAGGAATAAACCTGAAAGTAGAAAACGGCATTACCGTTAATGAATTTTTACAGACCTCTGATCCCGAAATCTATGCGGCAGGGGATGCGGCTAATTTTTATAATCCTCTTTTAGGAAAACCTATCCGGGTTGAACATGCGGATAATGCAAATGCCATGGGCAAGCAGGCCGGCCGCAATATGGCAGGAGCGGGTGAGCTGTATGATTATTTGCCTTTTTTTTACTCGGACCTTTTTGATCTTGGATACGAAGCGGTAGGCTTGCTGGATTCGCGTTTTAAAATCGTCGAAGATTGGAGCGAGAAATACGGTAAAGGCGTTTTGTATTACCTGAATGAAGATCGCGTTAGCGGTGTTCTCCTCTGGAATGTCTGGGATAAGGTTGAAGAAGCGCGGAAAATTATCGGCTTGCCAGCTCCGGTTAAAGAAAGCGACCTTATCGGAAGGATTTCATAGCCTATAACGGATTATTGGCTAACCAAAACAAGCAAGATTCTCACGAGCGCCACAGTTCCCAATAATAACCATGACAAAATAAAGTTATGGTTATTTATTGAATAAAAGAGCAAAAATGGAATAAGAATATCCAGAATTACAGAAGTTCGCTTGACTGATGTGGAATTGAGCAATTTTTTAGCTTGCATTGAAAGTTCCTAAACTAGAGAAAATTAAAGTCAGAACGCCGATTAAAGCAACCAACGCCATTCCGTAGATCAGGATTTTCCCGATTACTTCCCCTTCTTTACCGCCTAGGCCAACTGTAGCACAGCCGAGGATAACCTTGGCGGGAGCCATCATGCTTCCCAATGCGCCACCGGCGGATTGAGCTCCCAGTATGAGCGGGACGCTTAACCCAAGGAGTTGAGCGGTCCGCATTTGAAGCGCAGCAAACAACACATTGGAATTGTTGTTGCTGCCTGTGATGAAAGCGCCAATTGCACCGATAAATGGTGAAACAAACGGGAAAAGGTTCTGATTAAAAGCTCGGCTGATACCTTCTGCCAAAATGCCGGTCATCTGGGTGTGCGACATGATCACCGCAATGCCGACCATGGTGAAAATCGCGATAGTGGTATCGGTGGATTTCTTGGCGGTCTTTTTGAGAATTGTTTTGAAATCTTTCTTCTGAAGAAACCCAACTATTATAAAAACGAAAAAGGATATTAATCCGCTGAGGAAAATGATCATGCCTGGATGGTTAAGTAATTTAATGTCTCTGCCAGGTCCTGCCACGGTGATATCTCCCAGGGAGGTTGCTATTTCGGGAAATTTAAGCGACAGGAAATACTTTCCCAAAGTGCTTTTTAGAGGAGCGATCAAATTAAACGCCAAAGTCATAACCACAAGGACAACATAGGGAAGCATTGAGAGCAACAATCTTTTGTTGGATGAAATATCGGTTGCCTTGTTCTTGTTCCGACTTGCAATCAAAAAATAGCTGAAGATCAAAGCGACCAACGCGGGAATGGTCACGGCCAGGATGTAAAGCCCGTTTGTGGCAATCAGATACTCACCGCCGCCTAAAATAACCCCAAGGACGAGGGTGAAGAAAAATGTGCTTTTGATTCCCCGAAATCCGTCCGCGACATAAGTGACCAAAATTCCGCTGACGATGGCCGCTATACCAAGCAGCACTGCTGCCGCAGGTGCGAGAACTTCCCCGGGCAGGTTAGTTATCGCCATCATGGTTTGAAAAGAACTTGCCATTGATCCAAAGGTGACGCCCCAGGCGTGCCCGATGCTTGCCATCACCAGCGCCTGGATGGGATTGAATCCGGTGCTTACGAGCAGCGGCGCTGCAACCGCAACCGGCACACCGAAACCGCCCATCCCTTGCAGAAAAGAAGGGAATAACCAGCCGAGGAAGATACCCTGTAATGCGCGGTTCTGGGTTAACGCTGAAAGCCATTCACCTATGGTTTTAATTGTGCCAGCCTGCTCAGTCAAAATATACAGAAACATGGCAGTCCAGATGATCAGAAGAACATCAATAGACAGGAGAAAAGCCTTCACATAGGTATAGCCAATTAATTCAAAATTGGCGCCAAAAAAAGTGACCGCGATGATAACGGTTATCAGCCAGCAAAACGCGCCGGCTTTGCTGCCGCCCCATTTGAACCCAAGCATGACAATCAGAAAAATAATTATCGGAGCCGCGGATAGCAGCCAAGTAAGTAAGGTAATTTCCATAATGAGCAGGGATTATACATTATCTAAAAAAATTAGCCAAAAAATGAATGATTTTGCTTACAAAAGGTTGGTACATTTTTCCTTATGGTAAAATCGTATCTTGGTAAAATTTTGTATTTTTTCCACAATCATTATTTCCGGAGGATTTGAATGACAGTTAAAAAATTTGTTTATCTTTTCAATGAAGTCCAGGAAGCCGAAAAGTATGCCGGCTCATGGGACGGCGTACGCGGTTTATTGGGTGGCAAGGGCGCTAACCTTGCTGATATGACCCGCATCGGTGTGCCTGTTCCCCCTTTTTTCACTGTTACGACCGAAGCCTGCAACGCGTATCTGGATGCGGGCAACAAATTCCCCGAAGGAATGTGGGACCAGATGATGGCTGGCCTTAAAGAGGTTGAAAAAGCCGCTGACAAGAAGTTTGGCGATCCCAAGAACCCGCTGCTAGTTTCCTGCCGCTCAGGCGCGAAAATGTCCATGCCGGGTATGATGGACACCGTCCTGAATATTGGCCTGAATGATGAAACTGCCCGCGGCATGGTTGAATTAACCAAGAATGACCGCTTTGTCTATGATGCCTATCGCCGTTTGATCGGCATGTTCGGCTCAGTAGTGCTTGAGATCAAAGACGAAGCCTTTGAAGAAGTACTGGATGCAGTCAAGAAAGCCAAAGACGTGACTGCTGATACTGACCTTACAGCAGAAGACCTTAAAGATCTGGTTGAAAAATTAAAAGCGGTTATTAAGCGTGAAAAAGGCTTTGATTTCCCACAGGATCCGCTGGAGCAGATGCGCCTCGCGACTGAAGCCGTGTTCAAATCCTGGTTTGGCAAACGCGCTGTCGACTACCGTAAAGCCGAAGAAATCCCTGATGACCTGGGTACTGCAGTCAACATCGTTACGATGGTATTCGGCAATGCGGGTTGGGAGTCCGGTACTGGTGTGGCTTTCACCCGCGACCCATCGACCGGCGAATACAAGCTTTTTGGCGAATACCTGCTTAATGCTCAGGGCGAAGATGTCGTTGCTGGTATCCGCAATACGGAAAAAATTGAAAAAATGGCTGACACGCTTTCCGAAGCGTACAAGCAATTTATTGAGATCACCCACAAGCTTGAAAAACATTACCGCGATATGCAGGATATGGAATTCACGGTTGAAAACCGCAGGCTGTGGATGCTTCAAACCCGCAATGGCAAGCGCACTGCCCGCGCGGCTGTGAAAATCGCTGTGGATATGGTCAATGAAGGTTTGATCTCCAAGGAAGAAGCGCTTACCCGCGTAACCCCTGCCCATATTGACACACTCCTTCATCCCCAGTTCTTGGGCGATACCAAATCCATCGCCAAGAAAGAAGGCAAGTTATTCGCCACCGGTGTAAATGCTTCTCCGGGTGCCGCGGTTGGACGTGTGTACTTTGATGCCGATACCGCCGAAAAAATGGCGAAAGAAGAAAAACAGCAGGTTATTATGGTACGCCCGTTCACAAAACCGGATGATGTGCATGGTATGTTAGCTGCCAAGGGTATCCTCACCAGCGAAGGTGGCGCTACCTCCCACGCGGCAGTGGTTGCCCGCCAGTTTGGCGTTCCCTGTATTGTCGGCGCTTCCATGATCCATATTGATCTGGAAAAGCGTGAGCTGGAATCCAACGGCGTGAAAGTCAAAGAAGGCGATTGGATCTCCATTGACGGCGCTTCCGGTGAAGCTTATTTGGGCGAATTAAAAATGTCTGCTGCTTCCCTTGAAGAACAGACTGACCTGCTTACCTTGCTCAATTGGGCGGATGAAATTTGCGCGCGCCCCGGCACCCGACAAGCTCCCGCCGGCTGGCCTACTACCGGCTTGCAAGTCTGGGCAAACGCAGATTATCCCAAAGATGCTCAGCGTGCCCGCTCATACGGCGCCAAAGGTATTGGCCTTTGCCGCACCGAGCATATGTTCTTTGAACAAACCCGCCTGCCCATCGTGCAGCGCATGATCCTGGCTGAATCCTCCGAAGAACGCGTCAAAGCGCTTAATGAACTGCTGCCTTACCAGCGCTCTGACTTTGCCGGCTTGTTTGAAGCGATGGACGGTTACCCGGTGATTATCCGCCTGATCGACCCGCCACTGCATGAGTTCCTGCCTTCCGAAGAAACATTGCTGGAAGAAGTTATTAATATGCGCGTCAAGGGTGAAACCAAAGGCCTGGCGGAGAAGGAAAAATTATTGGCTAGCGTCCGTGTGATGCACGAATCCAACCCAATGATGGGTCTGCGCGGCGTTCGTCTGAGCATTGTGATGCCCGAAATCGTGGAAATGCAGGTTCGCGCCATCTTCGAAGCTGCCGCGGACATGAAACTGAAAGGTGTGAACGCCAAGCCCGAAGTTATGATCCCTTTGACCGGCCATGTCAATGAATTGCTCTACATCCAGCCGCGTCTGATTGAAATTGCGAAAAAGGTTATGGCTGAGAAGAAGGTGGAGTTCCACTATAAATTCGGCACCATGATCGAAATCCCGCGCGCGGCCTTGACTGCAGGCGAGATTGCTGGAGTAGCCGAGTTCTTCTCCTTCGGCACCAATGACCTGACGCAGATGACCTACGGTTACAGCCGCGATGATGCAGAACGCAACTTCCTGGTTACTTACGTCGAAGAAGGCATTCTCCCCAAGAATCCATTTCAGACCATCGATACTGAGGGTGTTGGCCGCCTGATGAAGATGTCTGTCACAGAAGGGCGTGAGAAACGGCCGAACCTCGAAGTTGGCATCTGCGGTGAACACGGCGGCGACCCGGCTTCCATCGAATTCTGCCATACCATCGGCCAGAACTACGTGAGCTGCTCACCCTTCCGTGTGCCTGTTGCGCGCCTTGCGGCTGCCCAGGCTGCCTTGAAATACGCACCCAAGAAATAATAGAACGCTGAAAGATAATAATATTCAGTAAAAATCCGCGGCATCTGCCGCGGATTTATTTTTATTGCGGTCGGGAATAAACCAATTTGTAAACATTGAGGAATTCTGTGATTTGCATCAGATAATCCTGTGTTTCCTGGGCTCGGATCACTTCGAGGAAAAGGTCGGGATCACCATTAGATAGAGCCAGCCAGGATTCGGCGTTCCCCGGACCCGCGTTGTAGGCCGCAAGCGCAGCTTGTACGCCGCCAGACAAATAAGTCCTCATGCGATCCAGATAAAAGGCACCAATGGTTACGTTAACTTTTCCCAACAGTAAGTCGCGTGAATCATAATTTGCTGGCCATTTCAGCAGAGCCACATTTTCAGCGCCTGTCGCAGGCATAATCTGCGATAAGCCGCTGGCACCCACGGAGGAGGAGATAAAGGGATTGAACATACTTTCCTGGCGGATCAAGGCGTAAAGCAGGAGAGGTGGAATTTCATAATCATTGGCGATCAATGTCAGCATCTCCCTGAAATAAGCTCCAAAACGGATATGGGTGAAATAGATGGGCGCAGTCAGGGAAGACAGGTCATCCATCCCTGCGTGCGAAAGAATATTCCTGCAGGTATAAATGGCGGGTTGATACAGGTTTTTTTCAACGAGAAAATTCATCAGACGGTATGAATTAACAACATCCGCCTGAAGCTCTGCGCGCAGCAATTCAGCTTCATTGATGGCTTCCTTAAATAACCCTAAATCGTAAAAAGCGGAAATTCTCTTTATTCGCTGGTTGTTCGCCAGTTCACCAAGTCCATTCAGGTCAGTTTCCGCCGGTAGATAAAAGGTTGTTCTCAGCCATGAATCTGCTTCGGGTTTTTCAAATTCCAGGTCATATCCCAGGTCAATGCCCTCTTCTATAGTAAATGGTTCAAGTCCTTTTAGGAGCTCTCCGGCACGGATGCTGTAATAATCGGTCGGATCCGCCGCTTCAGCCAGCAGCCATGCATTTTTCGCATCCTCAGGTTTTCCAAGCGTGGTAAAGGTCTTGCCCAACCAAAGGTATGCTTTTGCTTTTTCCGCAGGGGAAGTGCCAAGAACCAGGCTGCGCTGGAATATGGAATGCGCTTCTTCATACCTGCCAAGACGGTAATAGGAAATTCCCGCCAGGAATAACCCGCGGTAACTTAATTCCGCAGAAGGATATTCATCCATCATCCGCTGCCATGTGGCTGCGGCTTCTTCCAGGTTGCCGGCTCGTTCATAAACACGTCCGGCTTCAAAAAGGTAAGTTGGCGCGTCAGCGGATGATGGCGTGACGGAGACAAACCTCTTATAGGTTTCGGCAGCATTAGAAAATTCATCGAGGACATACGCCTGGACAAAGGCTTTTTCATCCCAAGCAGCCGACCAGTAAGAATTGCCGGGATAATTTGCGATAAGTGTTTCGTATTCAGCGACTGCTTCACGAGGCTCGTCATTCTTATAATGGCTCAGCCCTTTAAAGTAATGAACGCTGCCGTCATTGTTATCCGGATTTGATTCAATATATCTTTGGAAGGCCTGAATCGCAGCATCGTATGAACCGGCGTAGTAATCCACCAGGCCGCGATAAAAATCGTTGACCGGAACCCCGTTGCTTACCAGAATCGATAGAGCGGTGAAAGAATCAAATTCTTTAGGAAACTGGATAACAGAGTCCATGAAGCGAGTGTAGGCTTCATCATTGAGCCCCAGTTTTTGATAAGCCTGTCCTGCCAGAAGGTTGGCGGTTGCTTTGGAAGAATTCTCCTGGGCAGTGTCGTACACAGTCATATAGTAATGAATGGCGGTCGTGTAATCCCCAAGATTATCGTATGCTTTGCCGATCTGAATATTTAAGTAACTTGCGATCCCGGGCGGGTCACTTTGCAGTGCCGCTTGGTAGGCGATAATTGCTTGCTGGTAATCGCTGCCGGCCAGAGCGGCATTGCCCTGATAAGTGCGTGCAAGGTTATCAATCACCCCGGGCTTATGTTCAGCGTATTTCGCGTAGGCGTTTGCCGCCTGTAAGAACTCTTCGATATCAAAATAACTTTCACCGATAAAAAAGTAAGCGTTGGCTGACGCATCCGTGTTTGGAAATTGACCCAAAAGGCGATTAAAGGCATCAATCGCAGATGTGTAATCCCGGCGTGAATAAAAGGTCTTTCCCAGGCCCAGCAGCGCATTTGCCTTCAGATCGTTGTCAACAGCCTGATCATAGGCCAGCTGGTAGAGCTGCTGTGCTGTGTCCAGATCGCCAGCGAAGAAAGCATAGTTAGCTTCCTCCAGTCTGGAGGTGGGAAGCGGGATGGGAGTGGGTGTCTCTGCGGGTTGGATGTGGAGGATTTCGCCGATATTAAATGATTTTTCTTTAGCTTGCGGTGTCGCTTCCGAACTGGATAACAGGTTAAAGGGTAAACTGCAGGCTGTCATGAGGAGAAAGCAGCCAAGCAGCGCTTTTAGTCTAATATTTTTCATAGATGGTTTATATAATGGCTTCTTCAAAGTGTCAACTCTTTGACAATCCGCATTTCCCATGTTAAACTCAACTTGTCAAGTATAAAGGCGCTCCAAACTGGGCGCGTTCTTTTTGGCGAGAAACCGATGCGCACGCTAGAATGGGAATCCTCCGCACAGCGGCTGAAGCTGATCGACCAGAGGGCGCTGCCCTCTCAGTTGACGTACATCTATCTCAATTCTTTCCAGGAAGCTGCAGAAGCCATTCGAAATATGACAGTTCGCGGTGCACCGGCGATAGGCGTTACCGCAGCCTTTGGTATGATCCTTGCTGCAATTCACTCAAAAGCTACCTCAATAGATGCGCTACGAAAAGAACTGGTCAGCGCTTCCCAGGTTCTGAATGCATCCCGTCCAACTGCTGTCAACCTCCCTTGGGCGCTCAAGCGCATTATGGTTGTTGCAGGCGAAGAGTTTGCATCAATAGACGAGTTACGGTCTGCATTACTGGATGAAGCCTTTTGCATGGCCGATGAGGATGTAGCCACCAATAAAGCGATATCTACCTTTGGCGCGGAGTTGATCGATGACGGCGATACCATCATCCATCATTGTAATACCGGCGCATTGGCGACCGTGGACTGGGGCACCGCATTGGGAATTATCCGCATGGCGCACGAGCAGGGAAAGCGGATTCATGTGCTGGTCGATGAAACCCGGCCCCGCCTGCAAGGCGCGCGACTGACCGCGTGGGAACTTGCGCAATATAAAATTCCATATGACATCATAAGCGATAACGCGGCGGGATATTTTCTTCACAAGGGCGAAGTAAATAAAGTGCTTTTTGGCGGTGACCGCGTTGCGCGAAATGGGGATGTGGCTAACAAGATAGGTAGCTACATGCTGGCATTGGCCGCGAATGCCAACAAAGTACCGGTTTACAGCGTGGTACCAACCTCAACCATCGACCTGTCATTGGCAAACGGCGATTTGATCCCCATCGAAGAACGTGACCAGGATGAGGTGCTGGATATTCAGATACACGGCCAGAAGGTTACCCCCGAAGGCGCCAGCGCGCGCAACCCTGCTTTTGATGTTACCCCGCACCATTTGCTTACTGGAATCATTACCGAGAAAGGTGTAATTTATCCTCCCTTCAGCAAGAACCTATTCAAAGCTGCGGCAGGAATGTAAGGAGTAAGTATGTCAATCATCTGCACCGGTTCAATTGCGTATGATTACCTGATGTCTTTCCCAGGGTATTTTAAAGACCATATCATCCCTGACAAGCTGGATTCCATCAGCCTGTCCTTCCTGGTGGACTCCATGGTCAAACAGCGCGGCGGTACTGCGCCGAACATCGCTTATAACCTGGCATTGCTGGGAGAAAAACCAAAACTGATGGGGACGGTAGGAGAAGATTTTGATGACTATCGCAAGTGGCTTGAAAAGCAGGGTGTCGATACGTCGATGGTAGAACGCATTGACGGCATTTATACCGCATCTTTCTTTGCCAACACCGACCTTTCAAACAACCAGATAGCCAGCTTTTACAGCGGGGCTATGGCATTTTCGAAAGATTTGTCCATCTACGACATCCAAAAATCTGAAATTGACCTGGTGGTGATTTCACCCAATGATCCTACCGCGATGTGCAAATACGCTCAGGAATGTTCTGAAATGGGAGTGCCCTATTTATATGATCCCGGGCAACAGGTGGTTCGCAACAAACCGGAGGAGATCCGTGAAGGTATCCTACACGCGCAAAGCCTGTTTATTAACGAATACGAATACGAACTGATACAGAAACATACCGGCATGAAGGATAAAGAAATCCGCGACGCTGTTGATTATGTGGTCATCACCTGCGGCGAATGCGGTTCGGATATTTGGGTAAAAGATGAACATTACAAAATTCCGGTGGTGCAGCCGACGTCCATCGCTGACCCGACCGGTGTGGGTGACGCTTTCCGCGGCGGTTTTCTGCGCGGTAAGCGCCTGGGATTGGGTTTTCAGACCAGCGGCCAAATGGGCGCGCTGGCGGCTACTTACTGCCTTGAAAACCGCGGGACGCAGAACCACAAATATACCATTCCCGAATTCGTCCAACGTTACCGCAATTACTTTAACGATCAGAGCGCTCTGGAAGCGCTGCTGTAGAATAACAGAGAGGAAATTAAAATGGATAAATTTGATGTAAAAGATTCAAAACTGGCTGAAGGCGGCCGACTAAGGATAGAATGGGCGGAACTGGAAATGCCCGTGCTGCGCACGATCCAGAAACGGTTCACCAAAGAACGCCCGCTGGAAGGCATTCGGGTATCAGCCTGTTTGCATGTAACCACCGAGACAGCCAACCTGATGCGCACGCTTCAGGCTGGTGGCGCTGATGTGGTGCTCACGGCTTCCAACCCGCTTTCCACCCAGGATGACGTGGCTGCAGCGCTGGTTTCTTATTTCGAAATTCCCACGTTTGCCATTAAAGGCGAAACCAATACAGTTTATTACAAACATATTGACGCAGCACTGGACCACAAACCGCATATTACCATGGATGACGGCGCAGACCTGGTAAGCACGCTGCATACCAAGAGGCGCGAGATGCTGGATAACGTGGTGGGCGGCACTGAAGAAACCACCACCGGAGTAATCCGCCTGCGCGCAATGGCGAATGACGGCGCGCTCAATTACCCCATTATCGCGGTCAATGACGCCATGACCAAGCATCTGTTTGACAACCGTTATGGCACCGGCCAATCCACGCTCGACGGTATTATCCGCGCGACCAATACCTTACTCGCAGGCAAAGCCTTTGTGGTTGTGGGCTACGGCTGGTGCGCGCGCGGCCTGGCAACCAGGGCGCGCGGCATGGGCGCCAATGTCATTGTTACTGAAGTGGATCCGCTAAAGGCGCTGGAAGCTGTAATGGACGGATTCCGCGTAATGCCCATGGCTAAAGCTGCCAAAGAAGGTAATATTTTCTGTACGCTGACCGGTGACCTGAATGTGATTGACAAGGCGCATTTTGAAGTAATGAAAGACGGCGCAATTGTATGCAATTCCGGGCATTTCAATGTAGAGATCAATATCCCGGCATTGGAGGAGCTGTCTGTCTCCAAACGCCTGGTGAGGCCATATGTGGAAGAGTATGTCCTTAAGGATGGCCGGCGCATCTATCTTTTGGGCGAGGGCAGACTGATTAATTTGGCCGCTGCGGAAGGCCACCCAGCCAGCGTGATGGATATGTCTTTCGCCAATCAAGCGCTCAGCCTGGAATACATAGTCAAGAACGCTGACAAGTTGGAAAAAACCGTCTACGGCGTTCCAAGCGATATTGACAAGGAAATTGCCCGCCTGAAACTGGAAGCTATGGGTATCGCTATTGATACGCTATCTCCAGAACAGGAGAAATACTTGAATTCCTGGGAACACGGAACTTAAACGGGATCAAATTAAAAATAAAGACCGTGAATTTATTCAAAGATTTTCACGGTCTTTTTTTAAAAATAGCTCCTAGTTCTTTTTGGTTGAAAACTTAAAAGAGTATAGAGAGGGCAAAAACCAATAACACTTGTTACCGCGAAAACACCAGCCAGGATTCCCAGAATAACAGCCGCGGTACCACTTAGCACGTTCATGAAAATTAAAACCGCGATGACTGCAGCTACAACCAACCTGATTATGCGATCTGCCGAATTCATATTGTTTTTCATAATTACCTCCGTAATTAATTTATACATTTAGATTAATAAAGTAATACAAGAATTGGATATTAACCTTGTAAAATTAGTATTAGAGTGATTCGTAATTTAAGTATGTAGAATGAAAAGCATGGAATTTAATCAACAGATTCTAAATTGGCTAAACGCGGGAAAAAGAGTCGCCGTGGCGACCGTTATTTGGAAACAGGGTTCCGCGCTTCGGGGTGTTGGTTCAAAAATGGCAGTCAACTCTGATATGGAAATAGCGGGATCGGTGAGCGGCGGGTGCGTGGAAGGCGCGGTGGTTGAAGAAGCGCTGAAGGTAATGAAAACGGGTGGAATTGTCACCATTGATTATGGCATCGCGGATGAAACCGCCTGGTCGGTTGGTCTGGCTTGCGGTGGAAAGATAAAAATTCTGTTACAGCTAGTTGAGCCAAATGGTTCAGAAGGTCTAACAAGGGCGATGTTATTGAAGTTATCAGAATTGGAATCATCAGATAAGCCATTTTGCGCACTCACTGTAATTTCAGGGGTTCTTTCCAGTGAAACCGCGATTTATTCTGATGGGGAATTGATTTTCCCTAATAAGAAACCTCAATGGATGAATGACGTTATCAATCAAGAGATTCCTGTCCTTGAAAGAACTGAAACATCCGGTATCATCAAACTTGATCAATCAGAGGTATTTGCGGATTTTACCTTCCCCAAACCAAAGCTGGTGATTATTGGTGCGGTGCATATTGCAATCTCGCTGGTGGAAATGGCGCGTGTGTGCGGGTTCACCACCATAATTATTGATCCGCGGAAAGCCTTTGCCACACCGGAACGTTTTCTGGATGTGGACAATTTGGTGATTGAATGGCCGACGGATGGATTGAACAGGATAGGATTGAAAGATCGGGATTATCTGTTGGCTTTAAGCCACGATGATAAGCTTGATCTTCCGGCTTTACAAATGGCGCTGGATAGGCAAGTGCGCTATATCGGAATGCTCTCATCGCGGCAAACCCGCGACGGGCGATTTGCGCAATTGGTAAAGCAGGGCTATAGCTCTGAAGAATTAAAAAGAATCCACGCGCCGGTAGGCTTGGACCTGGGCGCGCGCACTCCGGAGGAAATCGCGCTCTCAATTTTGGCGGAAATCACCGCCTTCCGTTACGGGAAACTATAAAAAAGGTCTGAGGAGCCAGACCTTTTTTATAGTTTACGCGTTCGCGCGGTTGTAGTTGCGGACAGCGCCGACCAGTTCAATCATGGCAGAAAGCACGATGGCTCCCAAAGCGATGATGAGGGCAAAATTGACAATTCTTGCCAGGCTGTCTGACAGATTAAGCGGGAAAACACGCCAGAAGATAAACCCTGAAATAAAGGCAAAAACATTGCCGAAGGCTTGCATCAGGTTCTTGAACCATTTTCGGTCAAAGAAGATGAAAATGAAATTGATGAAAATGGTAACTCCCAGCGAAAGGTTAACCGCCCACAGACACTGCGTGTAATCTTTGGTAAGGAAGGGGACATTCCAGTTCAATAAATTGTTAGCGATATAAATGAGGGCGATGTTGACCGCTATCGCGATAATGTATCCAAACTGCCTGGCGGGTGATGGCATTTTATTCTGTGACATAATTCTCTCCATAGATCTTTGTGATTATAAATTCATTGAAATCAAATTATCTACTTTATCTACGTGGTTTTATTAATTTGGTTGCAAGATTCATCCTTGAATTAATTCGACGATTTATAATTAATCCCCGATTTCCTGATGAAAAAGCCTGAAATTACACTTGATATTAACGCCGTTCTTAAAGGCCAGGGCGCGGATCCGGTTATTATTGCTGACCGAAATCCGGGGTTGCTAAAAATTGCCCGGACCGCGCTGGATATGGGGCTGCCTCTGATCCGGCCGAATTCTTTCAGACGTTCACTATCAGTAATTTCATTTGAGCATGATGAAATTATTCTGGAAGGCGGGATCCACATCAACAGCAGTATGGTCGCGAAGTTATTATGCGGCACGGATGCGGTGGAAATGGTAATCTGCACCATTGGTGACCAATTGGAAAAACGGTCCGCGGAATTATTCAGCACGAACGCGAGTTTGGCTTTAGCTTTAGATGGACTGGCTAACGCGGCGGTGGATCGGCTAATGGAGTCCATTTGCTACGACCTTGAGGCAGAAGCGCAAGCCGAAGGCTTAAAAACCAGCATGCCTGTTAGTCCGGGATCCAGGGAATGGCCGCTGGAAATCGGTCAGCCGATTCTATTTAGAGTAATCAAACCCGACCCGGCTGTCATTCGCCTGAGTGAGAGTTTTTTGATGATCCCGAAAAAATCCTCATCATTTATTGTGGGGATTGGCAAAGATATTACCAAAATAGGTAAGACCTGCGATCACTGCAGCGCGCGCGAAACCTGCCGCTACAAGATTAGAAAAAATTTCTAGAGATTATTCCCCGCGGTATACAATTGCCTGGTTTCCCAGTGCGCCCCAGCGGTCCTGAAACGTGGAGATTTTCACGTTGTAAGTCCACTCACTGTCCACCACGGTGAACACATTCATGTTATAGCCTGTGATGATCCAGGTATGTTCATACCGGGCGACGCGTGTCGTGTTGCCGTTGGAAGCGGTGTAATCCTGTGTTTCGATATCGAAGGGCAGGTTGACGATCCAGGCGATTACCGGCCGGCCGGAAGCAATCTCATTCCTGACCTTGTCCAGGTCCCATCCGCGCACCGCTTTGGCTTTCACATCGTATTCACGCAATAACCTGGCGATGGGTTTGGCATGGACGCCATAATCGGAAGGTGGAAGCTGCCCCAAAGGACCGTTGACGGCGCCCACAAACCCTTCTTCCGGGTCATCGGAATAAGGCAAGCGGCTGATGAATTCCAGTTCATCAATTCTCACGCCGTAAAAACGCGCGAAATCAACCGCGGCCTGAGATTCACAATCAAGTGTATAGAGTTGGGGTGATCCATATAAACCGCTGACACTGGCGGTGAGCGGCAGTTCGGCTAAAGCCGGTTCTGATTCCGGAGCCGCGGTCGGAGCGGGTTGCAACACCTCGGTGGGCGCGGGCAGTGGCGTGGAGGTGGGTTCAGCGGCAGGCAAGAGTGTAGGTTCAGCGGACGGCAAGGGGGTGGTTTCCGCCGGCGGTGCAACCTCCGGCGCATGTGTTGGAATTGGCTGGAAGGGTGTGGCTGTTTGCTCGACCTGATTTTCGGAAATATTATTGGCTATGCTGCTGCCGTCTGATTTGATCATCAATTCAATAAAGGACAGTGAACCGGGGAAGGCAACCACGGCCATCGAGCTGGTTAAAAGGCATAACAGCAGCGCGAAAAGAATTCCCGCCGTGGTTAAAAGCGAAAAAGAGTGTTTGGTGGTCGTTTTCTTAGCCATGATATATTAAATACGTTGCAAATTCCCTGCCAGATAGGCTACATGATTTATGTCTATTCTTAAAACGACAGGAATACTGTTTTAGTTCCCAAATATTTTTTAAAATCATTGAAATATTAAAGAATTTTGATTTTTTTCATTCACACGGTAGGAATTATTGGGCAAGGTGATTCTGATTTTCTCTAACCTCAGCGATTTGGCGCTTACATTCTTCTTCGAGGATGCCGTAAATGATATCCAGTTCGGTGCGGCAATACTTGACCACATCCGCTACTTTTAGAAAAGGCTCCATATGCGCTTCACTTGGGGCGCCGAAAATGTAATGAACAATACCTGCCTTGATTGCAGCCGAAAAGCACATGGAGCAGGATTCGGCGTTGCTGATCAGGTAATACTGGCTGAATTCTTCCGGTTCGTGGCTTTTAGACAATTGGCGGATTAAATTGATCTCGGCGTGCGCGGTGAGATCCTGGTCGGTGACTTGAGTATTATGGGCAGCAGAGATCACATTCCCTTCGAGGTCAGTAACCACGGCACCAAACGGATAGTTGCCTTCATCAGCAGCTGCTTGCGCTTCTTGCATGGCCAGGCGGATCAGGTTTTTTTTGGTTTCTAAATTCATTTTATACCACCAAATATTTTCAAGGTATTGATTGTAATGCTCATTTATTTACCACAAATTGGCTGGTGTATGATTTAACTATATGGGAAATAGTAATTAATCCAGAACGGATAAAAAACGAGGACAAAGGGCAGTGTAAAACCGGTAACAATGTTGGTACTGATCGCGATGATGTTCGCGTTTATCGCGGCTGCCACAGTTGGCGGTATAGGGCTGCAGTCGCTCCAGAATTTCATTTTAGGCTGGTAAAACCGGTAATCTGCCCCCAGGATACACGGCTGGAATACAAAGAGGGAAACACGATTCCATATCGGGATACCAAAGGGTATGTATCCAACCGTACTGATGTGTTTATCAGTTGCATCGCACAAGACGGGACGCGTAACGAGGGTAAAGCCTTTCAGGGCATTGTCGCGGTTATCGGGTTCTATTTACTGGTATTTTTAGCACCGGCGTTCCTGCTTTCACGGCTTATCGTTAAAAGACGATATCCTGAATATTAAAAGATTGCGATATGAATGAAAAAATCGGCATATGAAGATCAACGCCGACTTTTTATTCTTCCACAACTGGCGCTTCATCCGCGCTGCCTTCACTGTCAAAGGATGAGGTGATAGGCAGCCCGGAGCCCATGGCATGTTCGCGCACGGCTTTTTCTATCTCGGCACAGAGTTCGGGATTTTGTTTCAGATATTCCTTGGCGTTCTCGCGCCCCTGGCCAAGGCGCACGTCACCGTAAGAGAAGAACGCGCCGCGTTTAGTGACCACGTCCAGCGCGGTGCCCAGGTCGAGCACATCGCCGGATTTGGAGATGCCTTCATCGTACATGATGTCAAATTCAGCAGTGCGGAAGGGCGCCGCGACCTTGTTTTTTACAACGCGCACTCGCGTACGGTTGCCAACAATCTCAGCGCCGGATTTGATGGACTGGATGCGGCGCACGTCCAGGCGCACGGAGGCGTAAAACTTAAGCGCCAGCCCGCCGGGTGTGGTTTCAGGATTACCGAAATAAACGCCGATCTTCTGGCGTATCTGATTGGTGAAGACCACCGCGGTGCGTGACTGGTTGATGGCGCCGGACAGCTTGCGCAAAGCCTGGCTCATCAGGCGCGCCTGCATTCCCATTGTAGCGTCACCCATATCGCCTTCAATTTCAGCGCGCGGCACCAGGGCGGCAACACTGTCGACCACCACCAGGTCCAAAGCGCCGGAACGCACCAGCGTCTGCAGAATCTCGAGCGCCTGTTCTCCGGTATCCGGCTGGGAGATGAGCAGGTTATCCACATCCACGCCCACTTTGGCCGCGTAAGCCGGATCGAGCGCGTGTTCCATGTCAATGAAAGCCACCGTGCCGCCCATCTTTTGGGCTTCGGCTGCCAAGTGCAGGCACAGGGTGGTTTTGCCGGAGGCTTCCGGGCCGAAGATCTCGGCTACGCGCGCGCGCGGCATGCCGCCCACGCCCAGCGCAATATCCAGCGAGAGCGAGCCGGTGGGGATGGCAGATACTTCCAGATGGCGCGCCTCACCCAGGCGGATGATGGCACCTTCGCCGTAACGCTTGGTGATATCGTCCAGCGCCTTGTTCAGGACTGCTTTCTTTGCTTCATCCATAGGTTTTTCCGCTCCTTGCGTCTTGTCCGATTCAGTAGCTTTGGCTGCCATGGGATACTCCTTATTAAGAATTACCAAAATTATAGTTTACATAATTATAGTATATATGTTCTAAATTATCCAGATAGAGAAATTGGCTTACCAGGAATCAAGCTTTACGCCTGATAAACCACCTTCCCATCGGCCATGGTCATATTAACGCTGGTGGTATTGAACAGGTCGCCAATGCCCAGTTTGGACGGGTTTTCATTTCAAACCGCCAGACCATCGAGCGATATTCCTCCGGCAGAGATAAACTGGCGGCGTGGTAGCCATTTGAAAAAAAATTTCCATTCAGTTAACCGCTCCTTGTTTCCCTTACATAAGATTATAGAGAGATTTGATGACAAAAACAATCGAATTAATAAATTAATCTTGACAAATCAAAAGGTTAAGTGATAAAAATATATGTCTTTAACAATTGAATAGCGAGGAGAAGAGCGGCTGGGTCTCCGTGAGGAGACTACGAGGAGGAGGTTCCTTCCCGCAAGGGAAGCGCTACCCCCGGAAACGGGAAAAAATCGATTTGTTCAGCGGATGCCTCCGCAGCCCTGCCACGGGCTTCATTCTCCCTTCCAAAAAAGCGCGGGTCCAATAGCGGGCAGCAATGTCCGCCACAATACCCGAGCAGTGGCCAGAGACAGGTTTAAAAAAACTCTGTTTTTAATGGAAGGGCTGCACCAACATATTTTGTTAATATGGGCATGCCCGGGTATGCCCATAACTTTTTAATTACCAAAGGAGAAAAAATGGACAAACAGGAAATTCTTGAACGTGTGAAAGCGGATGACGTAAAATTCATCAGCTTTCAGTTCTCGGATGTGACCGGCAAGGTCAAGAGCGTGGATGCGCCTGTGAACCAGCTGGAAGGGGCGCTTGATAATGGCATCTGGTTTGACGGGTCTTCCGTGCAGGGCTTCGCGCGTATCCAGGAGAGCGATATGCACCTGCGGATAGATTCCGATACCTACGCGGTGCTGCCCTGGACGCCGGCAGACATGCGGCGTGCGCGCTTTTTCTGCGACATCATGACCCCCGAAGATGAACCATTCGCCGGAGACCCGCGCGGGCAACTGAAGCGCAAATTGGCTGAACTGAAACAACGCGGCTGGACTTTAAATTGCGGCACGGAACCGGAGTTCTTTCTTTTCCGGCAGAACGGCGATATGCATCCGGTACCGCATGATGTAGGCGGATATTTTGATTTCTCATCAGATGATGAGGCAGCGCAGGTGCGCACTGAACTGATGTACGCGCTCAACTCGATGGGGCTGGAAGTGGAAGTCGGACATCATGAGGTCGCTCTCGGCCAGCACGAAATTGATTTCCGCTTTGCCGATGCGCTGCGAACGGCTGATAATGTGCTTACGCTCAAATACACGGTCAAGGCTATCGCCGCCAAGCACAACCTGACAGCGTCTTTCATGCCCAAACCCATCTTCGGTATCAATGGTTCGGGCATGCACACACACCAGTCGCTTTTTAACATGGAAGGCAACAATGTCTTCTTTGACCCGCTGGATGAATTTCATCTTTCGGAAATCGCTTATTCCTTCATCGCCGGCCAGTTAAAGCACGCCTGCGGGCTTTCCGCGCTGGTAGCGCCGACGGTCAACTCTTACAAACGCCTGGTGCCTGGATATGAGGCGCCCGTATATGTGGGCTGGGCTCAGGTCAACCGCTCCGCACTGATCCGTATCCCGCGCTATACCGCCGGCCAGGACAAAGCCACCCGCGCCGAACTGCGCTGCCCGGATCCATCCTGCAACCCGTACCTCGCATTCATTGGAATGCTGGCCGCCGCGTTGGATGGCATAGACAACAAACTGAAAGCGCCCAAACCGCTCAACAACGTCAATATCTATGAACTGAGTGTGGACGAGCGCAAGGCCAAGGGCATCAAGGAACTGCCCGGGTCGCTGGATGAGGCGCTGGTGGAACTGGAGAAGGATGATGTGCTGCGCAATGCGCTGGGCAACGAGATCTATTCCGCTTTCCGGCGCGCCAAGCTGGAGGAGTGGGAGGAATTCCGCATCCAGGTCACTGACTGGGAAGTGCAAAACTTGCTGGAATCCGCTTAATTGAAATTTTCCTTTTCAGGTGTTTGGAGGAGCGGGTGAAGAATCCGCTCCTCCAATTTATTAATTTGTTTGATTATCAGGGTCTTGGAATGATAAAATCCGATGATTGTATATCAATCATTGATGAGGTGAAGGATGGATTTTAAAGTCGTTTTCTATGAAGAATTTAAACACATCGAAGTTGAAATCGGCAAATGGTCCATCCGCACCGACCAGAGCGTGGGAAAAGGCGGGACAGGCATTGCTCCGAATCCAGGATCATACCTTTATGCCGCGGTTGCGTCTTGCACGGCTGCCACCGCTTACGGCTACTGTTACCGCAGCAGCCTGCCCTTGCCTACCGGAGCGACAGTGCATGTGGATGAAGCTGAAGATGGATCAAGGCCAATAAAACTGACCTTTGAAATTCATCTGCCGGCTGATTTCCCGGAAGACCGCATCCAGGCAGTTCACAAGGCAGCGGATGGCTGTTTGATAAAAAAAGCAATGGCTGAACCTGCCGGAATTTGAGACTGTGGTATTAAAAGATTAGCTAACCTTTACTTTAATATTCACCAAAAAATCCGGTTTTAAAAAACCTTTCTTTTAGGAATGGGAAACAATCGCCAAAAGGGTGTTATCTAATTTGATTGTTCTTCCAGAAACCCCAACAGTTTATCATGAAAGAATTTCGGATTATCCAGGTTGGCAGCGTGTTTGGCATTGGGGATGATGTAAAAACGGCAATCCGGTTCCACCTTTGCCCAGGCGGGCATGGCTTTGCGGATATTGCCCGTCCAGTCGTTTTTGCCCACCATCAGAAGCAGCGGTTTGCCAATGGGATACCCGGGTTCATAGTGCAGGCAGTTGGATGTTTCCATCATGATCTGGACGAATTCATCCTTGCTCAGGCTCTGCATGGATGCGCGCAGCAGATCCTGTGAAGCCTTGGAGGTAGCCGTCCCTGCCAGGGACTGATCAATAAGCATCTTGTAGGGGTAAATATCAAAGACAGGTTTGGCAATGCGCAAGCTGAAGGTTTCAATTGCCGTCAGCTTTTGGAAATTCCAGGTACAGTCCAGAAAAACCATGGCTTTCACCCGTTCGGGGTGGTGGAAAACCAGCTCCTGATGCAGGTTGCCGCCCATGGAATGGCCGAGGAAGATCGACTGTTCTGCTTTTAGCTCATCCAGCAGCGCCAGCAGATCAGCTTCTGCTTCCCTAACCAAGAAAGGCATCGGGCGCGAAAGGCCGTGCCCGCGCACGTCCCAGGTCAAGACCCTGAAACGGTCCGTAAGCAGGGGTATTGTCGCGTCCCACTCGTGGTGGTTAACGGTTGCCCCGTGGGTGAGTACCACCAGCGGCGCGCCGTGCTTTCCGCCGATCCAATAATGAATCGTGCCGTCAGGGCGTTGTAAGGTTTTTTCTTCTAGGGTCATTGGTCCTCCTGGTTATTACTGCGCATAACCATGTATAAATAATAAATCATTTCCTGGTTTGTTTTTCCACAACAATTCTTTTCTGCCGTTCTCTGCGCGCCGGGTCTTTCTCGATGAACACGGGTTTGAGTGTGAAGGGATCCAGGCCGGTGGCGTACATCAGCGCTGAGTAGGTGGAGGGCAGGGGGATGAAGAGCTGCACCTGTTTGGGTGAAAGGTGCAGCTCGTGGCTGACAAAGCGCTTCAGCTCGCGCATATCCTCTTCTGAACAGCCGGGATGTGCCGCGATGAGGTAATAGGTCAGATACTGCTCCTTGCCGACTTCGCGCGAAATCCTGTCGAAGTCGCGCTTGAATTCCAGCAGCCCATCCACGCCGGGTTTGCCCATGCGCTTCAGCACCTGCGCCTGGCTGTGCTCCGGCGCGACCTTGAGCTGGCCAGAGACGTGATGCGTCACCAGTTCTTGTGTGTAAGCATCGCCGTGTTTCGCGTCAGCCGCGATCAGGTCATAGCGCAGCCCGGAACCCACAAACACCTTTTTGACGCCGGGCAGCTGCCGCAGGCGGCGCAGCAATTCGACCTGGGTCTGGTGGTCAGGTTTGAGCGCCTCACACACCAACGGGTAAATGCAGCGCTTGTCCTGGCAGGCGCCTTTCATAAGCTTTAGCGGACATTCAAAGCCGTACATATTGGCGGTCGGTCCGCCCACATCCAGAATATATCCTTTGAAATCTGGTAAATGGGTAATGGCTTCAGCTTCTTCAATAATTGAATCCATGCTGCGCCAGCGAACCGTGCGGCCTTCGTGCACCGCGATGGAGCAGAAATTGCATTCGCCGTAGCAGCCGTGATGGGTGTTGATGGAAAAGCGGATAGTCTCGAGCGCCTTGACCTTGCCCTGGCGTTCGTAATACGGGTGCTGGGCGCGCTGGAAGGGCAGCGCGTAAACGGCGTCCAGTTCTGACTGTGAGGGGTAAGTCGCGGGCGGGTTTTGCACAAGCCAGCGGTCATTGTGCTTTTGAGTCAGACCATGCGCGCTGAGCGGGTCGCTGTTTTTGTAAAAGGTATGGAACATGTCTATAAATGCCAAGTTGTCGGCAGTCACAAATTCAAAAGAAGGTAATTCATGATATCCGGGTGGGGGAGTTCCGGAAATGTAGCACAACCCGCGGAGGTGTGAAAGCTCTTTCCGTTCACGCAAGGTTTGCGCCAATTGCAGGACGGATTGATCTGCCATACCGTACAGCAGGTAATCGGCCTTGGAGTCGAAGAGGATGGAGCGGCGGATGGTATCATCCCAGAAGTCGTAATGCGCCACGCGCCGCAGCGAGGCTTCAATGCCGCCCAGTACAATCGGGGCAGTGTGCTTGAAATAGCGCCGGATGAGGTTGCCGTAAGCGATCACCGCGCGGTCGGGGCGGCGGGTGTTTTCACCGCCGGGGGTGTAGTCATCCGTGCGGCGTTTTTTCTTGCTGGCAGTATGGTTGGCTACCATCGAATCTACACTGCCGCCAGTTACGCCCCAGAACAGGCGAGGCTCACCCAGGCGGGTGATATCGGCGGGCGATGCCATGTCTGGCTGGGAGATGATGCCTACGCGTAACCCGGCGCTTTCCAGCACGCGCCCAATGACCGCCACGCCGATAAAGGGGCTGTCGATGTAGGAATCGCCGCTGACCAGAATTACATCCAGCGCGTCCCAGCCGCGCTCGGCCAGTTCTTCGGGGGTGGTGGGGAGGAAATTGTGCTTCACAGCGGGAAATTGTAATCTGTTTTAGGCTAATGCATTGGCTGGGGAGACCAACGCCCTATTTTCTATTTGAATCTTTCGGCGCTTACACTGGCTTCGACAGACTCAGCCAGCGGTTGTTTCGCACCCTGAGCTTGTCGAAGGGTGTGGAATTTTCACTAGGCGAATTATATTAAGAAATGTGGGGACACAGCATGCTGTGTCCCCACAAAGTTATTTCCAGAATTTGTTAGGTTGGAAGAACGATAATCCGGAAAACCGCTGGCATTCTTGCTGACGAGTTTGATTAATTATTGGGTATGAAAAGCCCCAAGCAAATATTGTATTGTTGATGTTGTTTGAAGCAGGCGGGCACCCCTGCCCGTCCTACACAATAAAAAAATATTAAAGCGCCAGGACCCTGAGGCTCCGTGCCCAGGCAGCGGCTCTTTCAACCTCGCCCTTCAGCAGCGGACCTTCTTTGCCCTTTACCTTGAAACCCATCGGGTCGGTGACGATCACCGCGCCTGCCCGCGCCAGTTCAACCGCGATCTTGCCAGCCGCATCGCCGTGAATGAAGAGTGTGACGCGTGTGTCAAAGACGGCCGCTTTGAAGCCGTCGAGCTGGTTTTTCTTGAACCCGGCCAGGAAGCTCATTGTTTTAGTGGAAGGCTGCCACGCAAGAATGGGGCTGCCGACCACCAGCAGTTTGACCTCTTTCAGGTCTTCGGGTTTGAAGTCCGAAACTGACACCACGCGCGCGTCGCTGTCCAGTTCCTTCACCACTGTCTCGGCGATGGTCTTGGTATTGCCGTACATTGAATCATAAACCACCAATGATTTCATTTTGAGCTCCTTTAATAAAGAATGGGGTAATTATAACTATTTACGAGGATAAATTAAAAAAGAAAAAGGGTGGGTTTGAAAACTGGCCGAGATCCTTCGCCTTCGGCTCAGGATGACACAATTTTAGTAGATGCCCCTAAGCAAATTGTCGTTCTGAGGCCGCGGGCCGACTGGGAACCGGTGCGTAGCTTCCAGAGGGATACCCGAAGGGTAAGAATCTAGAATAAATTGGAAAATTATACGAGATCCCTACAGTACCCGAAGCGAAGCAGAGGGTATTCTGCCTTCGGCTCAGGATGACACAATTTTAGTAGATGCCCCTAAGCAAATTGTCATTCTGAGGCCGCAGGCCGACTGGGAACCGGTGCGTAGCCTCCAGAGGGATACCCGAAGGGTAAGAATCTAGAATAAATTGGAAAATTATACGAGATCCCTACAGTACCCGAAGCGAAGCAGAGGGTATTCTGCCTTCAGCTCAGGATGACACAATTTAAGGAAATGCCCCTAAAAAAATTGTCATTCTGAGACCGCAGGCCGAAGAATCTAGAATCAAGTAGGGAATAAGCCGAGATTCCTATAGTACCCGAAGCGAAGCATCCTGCTTGCCCAGAGCGTTTTCTGCGTGGGGTAAGGATACCCGAAGGGTAAGAATCTCGCATCAAGTGGAATATAAGCCGAGATTCTGACGGGCGAAGCCCGTCAGAATGACAAAATATCGTTGGGTTCGATCGGTAAATAATTAATATACAATATCAATACAAACAACAAATCATCAAGGGGTATGCCCATGCCAGCGCCAGAATCGATCCGCCAATTGGTGGAACACTTCAAGCAGAACCAGCCGTCTTACCGCTCCGGTAAATTCAACGAAGCGCAGTTAAGGCTGGAATTTCTCAACCCGTTCTTTGAAGCGCTGGGCTGGGACGTTTCCAACCGCAGCGGGTATGGAGAAGCCTACAAGGACGCGGTGGTGGAACCCTCGCTGGAGGTGGAAGGGGAGATCAAGGCGCCGGATTACGCTTTCCGCATCGGAGGGACACGCAAGTTCTTTGTGGAGGCCAAGAAACCCGCGGTCAACATCCAGTACGACATTTACCCGGCTTTCCAGCTGCGCCGCTATGCCTGGTCGGCCAAACTGCCGCTGGGCATCCTGACCGACTTCGAGGAGTTTGCGGTGTACGACTGCCGCAGCAAGCCCAACCCCACGGACAAGGCCGCCACCAGCCGAGTGATGTTCATTAAATTTACGGATTATATAGAAAAATGGGATGAGATCGCAGGCATTTTCTCCAAAGACGCGGTAATGAAGGGCTCCTTTGACCAGTATGCGCAGGGCGTGACGGGCAAGCACGGCACGCAGGAGGTGGACGACGCCTTCCTGAAAGAGATCGAGGGGTGGCGCGACTTGCTGGCGCGCAACCTGGCACTGCGCAACGCGGCGCTGAGCGTGCCGGAGCTGAACTTCGCCGTGCAAATGACCATTGACCGCATCGTTTTCCTGCGCATCTGCGAGGACCGCGGAATTGAGCCGCAGGAGCAGCTTAAGGCGCTTCTGGAGCAGGAGGATATTTATGACGGGCTGTGCGATCTGTTCCGCAAGGCGGACACGCGCTATAACTCGGGACTGTTCCACTTTGAGCAAGAAAAGGCGCAGTCCAGCAGCCCGGACGGGCTGAGCCTGGGGCTGGCGATCGACGACAAGACGCTGAAGGAGATCATCAAGAGCCTGTATTTCCCCTGCCCGTATGTGTTCAGCGTGATCCCGGCCGACATTTTGGGGCAGGTGTACGAGCGCTTTCTGGGCAAGGTCATCCGCCTGACGGCCAGCCACCAGGCGAAGGTGGAAGAAAAGCCGGAGGTGCGCAAGGCGGGCGGGGTGTATTACACGCCCACCTATATTGTGGAGTACATCGTCAAGAACACGGTCGGCTAGCTGCTGGAGGGCAAAACCCCCAAGGAAGCCGCCGAGCTAAAAATTGTTGATCCGGCCTGCGGGTCGGGATCATTTTTATTAGGCGCGTACCAGTACCTGCTGGACTGGCACACGAAATGGTACACGGATAACGATCCGGGGCAGTGGGCCAAAAGCGCCAGCCCGCGCGTTTACCAGGCACAGGGCGGCGCCCTTCGACAGGCTCAGGACAGCGAGTGGAAGCTGACCACGGTCGAGAAGAAGCGCATCCTGCTGGATAACATTCACGGGGTGGATATTGACCCGCAGGCGGTGGAGGTGACCAAGCTGTCGCTGTCGCTGAAGGTGCTGGAGGGCGAAAGCCAGGAGAGCATCGGCACGCAATTGGGGCTGTTCAAGGAGCGCGCGCTGCCTGACCTGGGGCGCAATATCCAGTGGGGGAATTCTTTAATTCATCCTGGGGAACACTTAACTACGCAAATAAACCTTTTTGACTCTGAAAATAATTTCCGAATTGCTCCATTTGAATGGTATTCTGGATTTTCTGAAATTATGAAAGGTGGTGGATTTGATGTGATTATCGGAAATCCACCATATGTTCGTCCTCATAATATTCCCGAAGATATTAAAAGGATGCTATGGAAAATTTATTCAACCTTTGTGGCAAAGTCAGATATGTATTCTTGCTTTATGGAGCGAGGATTAACTTTAACAAAGGAAGGCGGCTTGTTTTCATTTATTGTTCCTCATACTTGGATATCTCTTGAAAGTTTTACAAAAATCCGTGAGTTTATTATTCGTAATTCTAAAGTAAAGATGCTTGTTCAACTACCAAAAAAAGTGTTTACTGATTCAACAGTTGAAACTTGCATTTTCGTCATCGAAAAATCAGCCAAGGAAGACAACTCTGCATCTTTAATCAATGTCGAGAAAATTTCATCTGATGGTAGTCGCACTTCTATTCGATATTTTCCACAAAAAGAAATCGAGTCAGCGTATCTTTATAACTTCCAACTTTATGGTCGAAACGAGAGTCAATCTGTAATATTAAAAATCCAGGAAAAAGGGGAACCACTTTCGGATTTTGTTTCATTAGCTTATGGATTTAAAACAGCTGACGATGAGCAGTTTATCCATTCGGAAAAAAAATATGAAGAAAGCCAGCCATTTATTAGAAGCGGAGATGTGCATAGGTATTGGATAGAATCGCCAAAAGAATACGTATGGTATGTTCCAGAAATAATGATTCGTAATCGAAAGACTGCCCGCCCTGGAGAAAAAAGCCGATTTGAAGCAGAAAAAATCATTGTATCTCGCATGGGGAAATCACTTGTTGCTACATTTGACGCAAGCGGTTTATTTGTAAAAGATGCCATGATTCTTCTATCAAAAGTGGAAAAACCATCTTTGAAATTTATACTTGGTGTAATCAATTCATCCTTACTAACTTATTACTATCAGAAATTTTTTATAACGATTGATGTACTAAAGAATGCTTTGTTGAGCCTCCCTATTGTTGAACTAAACTTTTCCGTTAATTCTGAAAAAACATGTTACGAAAAAATGGTCATGCTGGTTGATCGAATGTTGACAATACATAAAAAACACGCACGTACTCCACAAGAAAAAGAAGCGCTTCAGCGAGAGATAGAAACGACTGATAAGCAGATTGATGCGCTTGTTTATGAGTTGTATGGGTTGACGGAAGAAGAGATAAGAATTGTTGAAAACTAAAAACATACATTAAGTCTATTTAAGATTAAAGAATGGCTCAAAACAAATCTATTAAAAACATTGTTTTTAGGAATATTAATACTTACTTAGTACTTTTTGAAATTGCTCAATCTGAGTATAAAGATTCAATAAAAAATGAATATGGACACTTTCAAAATTGCCTGGTCTCAATGTTATTTTGTTCGCTAACGCTTGAGGGGTTTTTGAATCATCTTGGAAGTAAATTAGACAAAAAATGGGAACAACGCGAAAGAGGTTTAAGCAATACAGAGAAATTAAATGAGGTATGTTCTTTGATCAGTTTTGAACGCAACAAAACCAATGAACCATTTTGTTACTTCAGCACAATTTTTGATTTTAGAGATGAAATTGTTCATGCAAAAACCAAGGAGTTCCGAATCGAAAATGCAAAAATGGATAAAAACAACATTAATCCTATTCTTCCAAAACCAAGATGGGAAAAATCAATTACTTTAACCAACTGTAAGAAATTTATTGAAAATACTGAACAAATGATAACAATTCTTTTTGAAAAGAGCGAATTGCCAGGATCCGCATTTAGTTCACCTTATATTGCAAACTGGATTATTGATAGAAGTATTTAACCTTCATCGTGACCCTTATCCAATTTTTTTTGGGCAAAAGAGTTTATTGAAAGCAATTAACAAAAATTATCAAAATATTATTATTTGACAAATTCATTTGGGAGGAAAAATGGACAAAAAAATCACAAAATTAATTGAACAAGAGTCTGGGATAGGAAAACTATATGAGGGTGAAGAATTTCTCGATTCTGTAAAATATTCCTTTTCAATTCATCAGGAATTTATAATAGCTGAAGATTCATCAGGAATAACTGAAATACCTTCCTTAAAAGAATTATCAGGTTCTATCGGTCCAGAAAATTATAAAGTTGATATGTTAGGGAAAATCTATTTTCTGGAAATACCTGATGGCAGAAAATTCCCTATTGTATTATTCTCGGGTAATCCTGTCGAAGGAACATATGGGTTCAAAAGAGCCGCGGTTAGTTAATCGGAATTTAAAAATTTTTAATCATATTTTTCTAATTTACGATTTAGTAGTCTAGTTGTACAAATTAAATCAATATTTGTTTAGCCTAGAATTTGTTCATTAAACCATTCTACTAATTGTTTTGGATCATTCATTGAAGAAAATGGTTCTTCGTTAAGTATCCGTAGGATACAACCTAATGTATAAGCCCTGATTAGGCTTAGATCAGCATCAGTAACTTGATACCAACCACTGTGAACAATTTTCGACCTTATTTTATATAAATCATCTATTTTTTCTGAAACTTTTTTCCTATTTTCAATATTAATCCCGAGAAGGTGAGCACATCTTGTTCGTAAACGGTATGTTAATTCATCATGATCATTTTCTAATAATACTAAACTCTCTAGAGAAATTGCATACAAAAGGAATGATTTTTCTTTACTGCTTTCAATAGCGGCTTTTCCTGCCCATTGTAAGGCTGAGATAATCTTTTCTTCTAATTTGTTTCGTTGTTTTAAAAGTAAATTTGATGCTTTAATAAATCCAAAATCAATCTTCTTATCAGGGTTTTGCAACTTTGAAATTGGGACTGGCATTAAAGGGCCTACAACTTCACCCCCGAAAAATACATTAGGTATCGGCCCTTGTTTAAGAATGGGGACGAAAATCGCATGCCTCTCACGTTGTTCTCCTGGAAGATAAGCAAATCCATCTTGATAAGGAATAAACTCGCCAAAAAAATTAATTATTTCTAAAGTGGAAATTATTTCTTTTTTAGCGAGTTCTTTAGCAGCTTTATCATCAATTGCTTTTATTTCAATTAATCCCATTAACTTACCAAGTGTTTTGCTTTTTTTGAAAAAATCTAAAAATACTTTTTTATTTTGCTTGGTTAGTTCATCATCCTTATGATCAATAAGGATGTTTTTAACTTTCTTAAAATGTTCTTTGCCAAAATTACAAAATAACACATTGCCGACTTTCAATGGCAACCCTTCCAAAGAAATCCCTTGAACAGGGTAATAAACTGAGAAAATCGTTGGTTCTGCCTTAAGAGAATTTATTAATTCTTTTTTTGCGTTTTCAATTCTAGACTTAAATGAAATATTTTTTTCTTTTTCTTCAATATCTAAAGCTAATAATATTGTCCTCTGGAATAACTTCTCAATTGCTTTATTGCTAATTTTTTCATTGTTTACTGATTCAATTAAATAATTTAACGTTTCTCTATAATTTATTGCATCTTCACCATCGAGAATTAACGTACCATAGTTCTCTAATGAAAATAAAATAAAGTCTCCTTTAGGTTTAAAATTACCTTTTGCAAAAACCGTGGCATGGCGCACAGGTTAACCGGAGCATGGCGCACACCTTAACCGGGGTCTGGCGCACACCGAAACCGGAGTAAGGCGCACACTTTTTCTAAAAGTCGGGACGAGAGAAAAGCGCTGGTTAATCC
>JAUYCC010000010.1 GCA_030692365.1 Pelolinea sp.
CAGAAGGATTACAGCAGACTGGTTGCATGATTACAATTCCATTCGCCCCCATGCTTCTTTAGGGAATAAAACCCCTTATGAATTCTCTGCCATACTTGAAAGTGTCTACTTATGAGTGGTACAACTTTTGGGGGCTTGACAAATTCTCGCATGTGTTTTCGATAATGGGTATTGTTATGGCAATCATAGATTTCGATTTCAGAGACATGGTCTATTTTCTCCAATCTGTTTCTAATTATTTTTAAAATCACTTATATACATGAGACAAACGAATTTAATTTGATTTAAGTTTTCTTGGAGCTTTGCTCCATTGCCATGCGAAGCAAAAAGGGTATGGCTATAATCAGACTAATCACACTGATTAATTGTGCTTGATTTAATCCAAAAGCAAATTCACGATATGTACTCATGAAAGTTATGAAGAAGCGTCCGAGGGAGTAGAGGCTTAAGTAAATCAAAAACAAAGCTCCATCCGGTAACCGTAATTTTCTCAGACGCCATAAAATGATAAATATGCTGGCGTTTAGCAAGATCTCGTAAATTGGAGTAGGCAAATAATAAACACCCAATTGAGGCACCATCGCTTCAGGGTTGGTATAGGCTAATCCAAAGGGTCCGGTTGTAGGTTTGCCAACCGAATCACCGGTTATGATGCAGGCAATACGCCCAATTGCTTGCCCCATTATGACTCCAGGTGCGAATGTATCGAGCAGGCGGGAAAGATTTAATTTCTTTCGCCAAGCAAAAATTGAAAGCGTGATAAGTCCACCGAGGATTGCCCCCCAAATTGCAAGTCCGCCTTCCCAAATCTTGAAGATTCTTGAAGGATCTTTGGAGAAAACGTCGGTCCAATGATCAATCACATGGAGCATTCGAGCCCCTATCAATCCTCCTAAAATCATCCAACCTGATAAATCTGAAATTAAATCTTGTGAAAGGCTTTTCCTTTTTGCCTCGTGCATCACAAGCCATAAACCAACTGAAATGGCCAGCATGATAATCAGGCTATACCATCGTAAATGAAAATGTCCGATAGAAAAAATGATCGGATTGAGAGTGACAGTTATCATACTTTTCCTTTCAAAATGTTTCCCCGCAGGATGCCCTTATGAACCGGCTAATCTGCGGGGAAAACAAATTGTTTTATGGATCGTTTTTTTTAATGGTGGGAAGAGTGAGCGTCGTGCTGATGTACGACATACTTCTCCGGTTCTTCATCGAATGCCTTTTTGCATCCAGCCGAGCAAAAATAATATGTCTTTCCCTGGTAATCCGATTTGTAAGCTGTCTGCTTGGGGTCAACACTCATACCGCATACTGGATCTTTTTCCATAGTTTTTTCCTTTCATATTAGATGACTTATAGTGTTTATATCATCTAATCAATTTCAAATCCCATTTTACTGAAATGGGTAATAAAACAAAAGCGCACTTGAGCGTAAACATATGTAGGTGTTTTTGCTTATTGTTTGATTTGATACCTCTCTGGCGCTAAAAGCAAATATGCTTATATAAAAACAAGTATCCTTGCGCATGACTTCTTGTGATGATAAATGTATTATTCAAGAAAATTTTTTTCCTGGAGGTAATAATGCGTAAAACACATAAAATTCTTATGATAGTTTGCAGCCTGATAGCTATTGTTGCTGTTGCTGCGATATTTTTCTTCAAGTTACCTGTGAGAAATGTGGCGTTCGGGTTAATGATTTTAAACTGCCCTTTATCACATCTGCTGATGATGAAATTCATGGGGCATGATCATGATGGAGAACACCACCATGAAGCTCACACGAATGAGATCCCGGATAATACAAGCAACAGATAATTTACCTTGCCACAATTTACTTGGCATATCATTGTTATGTGTTGCGTGTTTGGCAATTTAGACCAGGTTTTGTTCGGATGAATCATCAAGGTAATAAACCATTAGCGATTATTGAAATCCAATGTTCGTTTTTTAGAACGCTTTTAATAAATGCGTTGGAGAAAGCGGGTTTATGGGTTTTACAGTCATTTGACTTGAAAAGTTCCCGGGCTCTACAAGAGGATTGTTCTTGCGTCAACCACGGTACTAGCCAGTGTACCTGTGAGCTGGTTGTTCTGCTTGTTTACCCAAAAGTCGGGAATCCGGTCACCTTAGTATTGGATGGCAAGGAAGGGATGACTTTTATTTTTATCACTGATGAAACAGAGAATCAATATCCAACCCCATTGATAAAAATTATTGAAGGTGCTATTCAAAAAGTATCCTTTAACAACAAGTGTCTAAATACTCTTCTTAATGCAAAGTAAATTTTTTCACCACAGTCAGTTGAATGGATAAACTAAGTTTTTATCAATTTACCATAAATTTATATTATTATTATTTCACAATTTGGCGCTGCTTGACAAGGAAATCGCCAGATGAAAATGGATAATAAGAAATTGATGAAATTTAGAGATTGAAAATATTTTGAAGGTTAATAAAATAAAGCGTTCAATTTTTTATTAGTATGATAGACTCGGCAATAAAAATTTATTCCAATTCCTTTTAAGTATCAGATGTTTTAATATCTGATAAAGGGTTTTATTAATTGAAATTTATATGAAAATCATTTTTTCAAGTTTGCTCTTATCATATTTTATTTCCACAATGGGGACAAACCTTCCAATCAGCTTGAATGGGCTTCCCACAGTGAGAACATGAAAGTGATTGTGACTGTGGCTGTGGCATTATATTTCTAGATCTCTGCATTAAAACAACCACACCAAAAACGGCTAAGCCGATCAAAACAACTGGAATAAACAAAAATGCTAACATCATCACAATTCCTCCAATCACACCAAAACCATTAATATTTGAAAATCCTCGATTTCCCATCATCGGCATCCAACCGTATCCCGAACCGGGGAAAATAAGCAAAGCGATGAAGAGAACCGCTATAAAAACCACGCCAAAAACGATCAGCCATTTCCAACTATTTTTCATTTATTCACCTCTTTTTCATCAATAAACGACCCATGCCAAGTATGAAACCAATCCTGGCCATTAAAGCCATTGATACTTAGCATGCCAGCGATCACACCATTTATTTTGTAATCAAAGGTGTAATAACCATAAAAGTTAAAACCATCCGGCTCAACCATGCCACCGGGGATATTGGAATCAAGCGCCTTTTGAGCTAATTGTCGGGATTCTTCAAGATTAATTGGATTTTCTCCCGATTTATTTCTCAAAAACATCATGTGACCATATTTTTGGTTCCACATCATGTTAGGCCCAGGTTCAGACGCAATATTACCCGTTACAGGATCCATTAGTAATTCAAAGGCTGATCTACCCGAATCTATTTCTTTGACAGCGATGTAGAAATTATTTTGGAATGACATGACTTCCGCTACAGAAAGATTGCTATTTGTTGATGCAACATTATTCTTGGCTTTTAATACGGCTTCATCAATCGTCAAGCGGTTACCGCCTATTGATTGATTTCTATAACCCATCATTCCACCACCCATCATCCTTGGCCCCCAATAGCTATTGGCTATAGAAGTATTAGGCCTGTTTATCAAAGGACTTATTCCAAAAGCAGCCACGATTGCCAATGCGATGGCTGAGATCACAACCAGAAAACCAATCAAATATTTCGACATTTTAAAACCTTTCAGTATACCCATTATTCTCACATAAATATTATGATAAATATTATGTAAATAGTATTAATAATGCGTTAGAGTATTTTTAGGAATTTAATATTGAGTAACGAAAAGAATAAGGTGTATTTAAACCAAGGAATAAGGTAATTTATATAATGTGAGGATTGAACATATTAAATGATTAATTACCATTGAGTTCAATATAATTATTAAAGTCGCCTTTCCCTTTTCGGGTGATACTATGAAAGCGTCCCTGCCCATTTGCTAAACTTGAAGTAAGCGACAAACAAGTTTAGAGAAGGAGGAACGCTTATGGTCCCATTTTATCTTGGAATTGATCCGCAGCTCAAGCGCACATTCATGGTATTGATGAATGCCCATGGGGAGGTGATTGACAAACAACGCATTTCCAATGATGACATATCCAGATATCTTCAAGAAAAAGTACCCCAAGAGACCTATGCGGTGCTGGAAGCCACCCGCAACTGGCCATTCATGTATGATCTGCTGCAAGAACATGTCCAGCAAGTGGATCTGGTGCATGCCAAAGCCGTGAAAACCATTGCCAACGCGGCGGTGAAGACCGATCAGATCGACGCCTCTACCCTGGCACATCTGGCGCGTTTGAACTATATCCCCAAGGCTTATGCGGCGACCAAGGAGATGCGCGACCTGCGCCAGCTGTTGCGTCATAGAGAATGGATGGTCAACCAGCGCAGCAGAGCCAAGAACCGTATCCATGCCGTATTGGCCGGATACAACCTGGTCTCACCTGTCACGGACCTGTTTGGCGTTGCCGGGCGCCAATACCTGGATGAAGTCATGGAAAAAGAACTGCGTCCGGCAGCCCGCATGGTGGTAAATGATCACCTGGACATTATCGATCATTTAGGTGAGCGCATCCGTTGTCTGGAAAAGGGGATCACGCTCAGTGAAGCGCAGACCTACGTGATGAGATTATTGATGAGCATGCCGGGTGTGGGCCGGTTGACAGCGCTGACCATCCTGGCTGAAATCGGGGATATTAGTCGCTTCAACTCTCCCAAATCCCTGTGCAGCTGGGCCGGGCTGACACCCAAGGTGCACAGTAGTGACACGGTGGTGCAGCACGGACATATCACCAAAGAAGGGTCGCGCTATCTGCGCACAGCCATGGTTCAAACTGCAACAGTCGCCTGCCGGGTCACCCCCAAATGGTATGTGATACATTCACACCTGGC
>JAUYCC010000037.1 GCA_030692365.1 Pelolinea sp.
ACACTTCGGGCTCGTTCTTTTGAATCCAGCGGATTTTGGGCGGGATATTCTGGTTGGAAACAAAGGTTCCGAGATCTTTTTTTATTTCTTCAACTTCTTCCGAAGCACGGGTATCAACGCCATAGAGAATGCTGGGGCGCAAAGGTTTTAGGTCTTCACCCAATAAGGTTGTTGCTGTTCCTATTGACGAAATACCGACACTGAGAATTTCTTTGGGGTCAATGCCGCTTTTGGTGAGCAGGTCTTTGACAATGAACAGAAAATCGTGCAACCATACGCCATCCGGATCGTGTTCCATCCAACCTGGCTTGGGGATGGAGACATAATGCGGGATGCTGCTCTGGAAGAGCACCTTGCCATCTGTGGTAACCAGCACGCCCTTGGACGAGTAGGTTCCGATGTCACAGCCCAGTAAGTATCCTTTTCCCATCTTTTGCCTCGTTTCTAATAAGTGACCAATTATCTAAAAAAATCTTATGCGCGTTTTTGTATGGCTGAAATGCGGTGCATTAAATCCTTATTTGCAGGATAGAGTTCGCGATATACATCATAGAATTCCTGATAGGCTGCGTGCGCTTCAAGATTTGGTTCAATAATAGTCTCAATCCTGACCCATTGTTTGACATCCGATACTTTCTCATAAAGCCCGATTCCCACAGCGGCCAGGAAGGCATCGCCATAGCATGACCCGATTTTTTCGACCGGAATTTCCTGCCTGATATTGCAGATGTCACTGACAACTTGCATCCAGGGCAGATTGTGCACACCGCCGCCGACCGCATAAATATGTTCGGGAATTAAGTTATCCGCCCAGAATGGTTCGAGGCAATGGCGGATGCCAAACCCGACTGATTCCAACATGGCGCGGTACATATCCGCGCGGGTGTGGGTGAGGTTCAATCCAAAATACATGCCGGTGGCATTGCCGTCAAAGATGGGATTTCTTTCACCAGAAAAATAGGGAAGCATGATCAGGCCGTTGGATCCAATTTTAGATTGGCCGGTGAGTTTTGAGAGTGCCGCGAAAGCGTTCTCACCGCCTGCTTTTTCAGTCATTAATTCCGGGATACCAAGCTGATTTCTGAACCAGGTGGTGAGGCTGCCCACCGTTGCCAGGCCGCCGCCTGTTGCAAAGCGGTCTCTGGTCATTGAGCGCAGCGCTTTGATATGCTCCCCCTTGAAAGGACCATCCGTGATCATGTAATAGATGTTGGATGAACCGTACATCATCATCATATCGCCAGGAATCGCCACGCCGCCGCTAACGGCTTCGACAGCGGAGTCATTGGCGCCGCCCACAACCGGCGTTCCTTCGGCCAGGCCGGAAAGAAGAGCACCCTCTTTGGTGACGCGCCCAACAATATCCGTTGTCCAGACCAACTCTGGCAGGATTTGGGGATCAACATTGAAATAATCAAAATACTTCTCATCCCAATTCAGAATGGAATCGTTGTAAAGGGGATAATAATTATGAATATCATTCAGGTTCTGGTTGATCTGTCCGGTCAGCTTCATGATGATGTAATGATGGCCGCTGAAGATATGGCGTGTTTTTTCCCAGACCTGGGGTTCGTGTTTCTGCACCCAACGCATTTTTGGGGGAATATTCTGATTGGAAACAAAAGTACCCAAATCTTTCTTGATCTCTTCCACTTCGAGCGTGGTACGCGTGTCGACGCCATAGAGGATGCTGGGGCGAAGAGGTTTGCGGTCCTTATCCAAAAGCAGCATCGCGCTGCAAATTGATGAAACGCCTAAACCGAGAATTTCTTTGGGGTCAATGCCGGTTTTCTTGAGCAAATCTTTGACGATGAACAGAAAGTCGTGCATCCAGACGCCATCCGCGTCATGCTCCATCCAGCCCGGATTGGGGATTGAGACTTCATGGGGAATACTGCTCTTTTCTACAATCTTACCATCTGTGGTGACCAGTGCCCCCTTGGAGGAGTAAGTGCCAATGTCCACTCCAAGTAAATAGCCTTTTTGCATTGAATGCCTCCAGGAAGAGAGATAAGAGTATTTTACTAATAAATGCCTGGAAAAACTACCATTTTCTCTGTTATGAATGTATAAATAGTTAAATCGTCGTTCCTATATTCTAATTAATTGGAGGCTTATATGTTAAGTACTGACAAACGCTGGAAGCAATTTGGGGATGTGCTGGTCAATTACTGCTGCGCGGTAAAACCAGGTGAAAAAGTAGCCATAGCCATGTATGAACCGGAGACCTGGTCGCTGGCACTGGCAGCTTATGAGGCTGCAGTTAAAGCCGGGGGATATCCACAAATTCAGATGAAATCGGAATACCTGCGCCGAGCGTTTATGAAATATGGCACAGAAGAACAATATAGCTGGGTGCCTGAACTGGAAATGCTGAGCATTGACTGGGCAGATTGCTATATTGCATTGCGCGGCGGATATAACCTGGATATCTATCATGACATATCCGCGGATGTGCTGGCCAAAAACCAGAAAGCGCACGGCGTTGTCTCCGCCAATCGCACGGATAAAACCCGCTGGGTGCTGACCCGCGTTCCGAATGAGTCTTTCGCACAGCAGGCTGGCAGCGACCTTGAAACAATCACAGATATGTTTTTTGGCAGCGTTTTGCTGGATTACTCCACCGTTTCCAAAGACTGGGACCGCTGGGCGGAAAAACTGAACAACGCTGATGAATTCCATATCCTTGGAAAAAGCACCGACTTGAAATTCTCGGTCAAGGACCATATATGGTTCGCTGACCACGGCGAAGCCAATATCCCTGGCGGCGAAATTGCATCCGCGCCGGTGAACAGCACCCTCAACGGGCATATCTGGTTTGAAAATCCCGCGGTATTGGGTGGGCAGCTAATGTATGACACCTATCTGGAATGGAAAGACGGCAAACTGTTGAAAGCCACCTCATCCACCAACCAGGATTATTTGCATAAGATCATCGCCACTGATGCCGGCTCAAGCCTGCTGGGTGAAATCGCTTTCGGCACCAACACCGGTATCACGCAATTCACCAATGACATTCTGTGGGACGAGAAAATTTACGGCACCATCCATATTGCACTTGGTCGCACCTACGCGATGCACATGCGCGAAAATTCTTCAGCCGTTGGCAATTACTCAGCTATTCACTGGGACATTATCAAAGACATGCGCCAGGAAGGTGAAGTGATTATTGACGGAGTCACAGTTATGAAGGGTGGAAAATTACTGTTTGACGAAATCTAAAAAATGGCTTGAATTGTGAAAAGAGACTGCCATTCATTCTGGCAGCCTCTTTTTTGAAAGTGAAAATAATCTTAACCTTTATTTCCGGATGAGGTAATATCGAACCAGTGGCCGAGCACATCATAGATGATGTCGCGGGTCGCGTCGGCGATTTTGCCAAGAGCTTTGGGGGTCTGGGCAATAATTTCCGCAGTTTTTAGTTGTGAGGGTTGGATCCAGTCGTGGAACACGTTGATCTTGCGAATGCCGAGAGAGACAGCTTTACGGATGTTGTCATCACCGGTACCTGAACCGCCGTGGATGACCAACGGAACTGAAACAAGTTTGTCAATCATTTCAAGCAGTTCAAAATCAATATGGGGTTCACCCTTGTATTCGCCGTGCACTGTGCCAATTGCCACAGCCAGGCAGTCTGTTTTTGTAAGGTCAACGAACCTCTTGGCTTCTTCGGGTTGGGTGAGGTGGGCGCGTGCTTCATCTTTCATCAGGTAAGTGCCTTCCACAGCGGTGCCAACATGGCCGATTTCTGCTTCTACAGAAACATTGTGCTTGTGGGCGTATTCCACCACTTTGCTGGTTAGCTCAACATTTTCCTCAAATGATTTCGCGCTGGCATCCATCATAATGCCGGTGAAACCGGAATCAACAGCCTCATTGCATTCTTCCACTGTTGTGCCGTGATCGAGGTGCAAACAAACGTCGATATCGTATTGTTCGCATTCATCCAGAATAATGCGGGTCCATTTGTCCCAGGATTTGGTGGGGCACAAGGACTTGATGTGCTTGGTGTAACTGAGAATCAATGGCGCTTTGTATTTTTCGGCCACTTCGAGCTGATAGCGAACTGAATGTAATGTTGTGTAATCCGGTGCCACTACGGCATAGTTCCCCTTGTCTGCCTTTTTCAAAATATCCGCTAATGTAACAAGCATGACTGCCTCCTAAAGATTTTTTTATTTGTTCATTATTTACACAGGGTTAACCAGGAAATTGTGTGAACAGGATGAACAAAATGATTATAACAAAATGTTTAAGATAGTGTGTGTGTTGTGAAATTTGACATAAAAATTGTTAACTTTGTCAAGAATTATTCCAGATACAAAATCTACCCAAAATCGTTTGAATTGATTTAAACATTATTGGACAAAAAAAAGCACGATTGTGTATAATGCTGTGAGTTTTGTTTCTCGATCTGGCAATGGCTGGAGGATCTCAGGGAATGCAGTCAATTCCCGGACCCAAACCAACTTTCAATTTATTGATCACATGTTCTTTAAGCTGCACATATAAAAAGGAAAAAACGTGTTTGGTTCAATGGAAGACGAAAAAACTGAAATAAAGCTTAAGGATCTATTTAAGACCTGGTGGCCAATTGCCATTAGCTGGGTTTTATTGGCGTTTGAACCCCTTTTCTTTTCCTCAATTATCTCACGCTATCCGAACGCGAAGGTAAATCTGGCAGCTTACGGTAATGTGGCGTGGATGATCCCAATCGTTCTTCAATCCCCAATTATGCTTATCCAGGCAGCGTCGGCATCCTTGTGCAAAGATAAGGAAACATTTTATAAATTACGGAAATTTGCCAACTGGATGGGCGTGGGGCTCACCGCGCTCCATCTCCTGATTGCGGTAACCCCCTTGTATTATTTTGTGGTGCGCACGATTCTGAACGTGCCTGAAGAGGTTGTGGTGGTTGCCCGCCAGGGGTTAATTTTCATGCTTCCCTGGGCAGGGTCAATTTCTTACCGGCGTTTTCACCAAGGTATTTTGGTGCGGTTTGGGCATACCAAACGCATGAGCTTTGGAACCATTTTGCGCCTGATTTCTGATGTTGCCTGTGTCGCTCTGCTTTCAATAATTCCGGGTATAAACGGGCTGGCAGTGGCAACAGCTGCCCAAGGTTTCAGCGTTTTCCTGGAAGGGGCTTATGTTGGCATTGTGACCCGACCAGTTATTAAAAATGAATTAAAACCAAACACTGGTGGAGAAATCATTCGCTGGAAAAGCTTCGCGAAGTATTACACACCTTTCATGCTTAACTCTATTATTTTTATTCTCTACAACCCGATGAACAGTGCTGCGATGGGCAGGTTGCCCCTCGCATTGGCGTCATTGGCGACTTGGCCGGTGGTTAACGGATTCGCGAACATGATCAATAACCTGGGTCAGGCTTGCCGCGAGGTAACACTGACCTATATCCGCCATGAAGGCGCTTACCCAGTAATCAGAAAGTTTTGCATTATTATCGGTACAATCTCTGTGGTTATTCTTTGCGCCTTTTGTTTCACCCCCTTATTCAATTGGTATCTGCGCGTAGTGGTGTCACTGCCATCGGACCTCATCCAATATTCAAAATTAACCTTAATGCTGCTAATCCCAGTAGGATTGACCTTCTCATTATCGAATATGTACACAGGATTAATTGCGTACAGCGGAAAAACCATTTCTTTGTTGACTTCAACCATTGTCATGCTGCTGGTGGTATTTGTTGGTTTGATGGCGGCGATTTTCCTTCAGCCGTTTGAAGGGATATTTGCGGTTGCGGGTGTGTACCTGGTCGCTTCTATAGTTCAATTGGGTTGGTTGTTTTGGACCAACCGGGATTCGGTTTCAAATCTTGAGTTTAAGCATTCCTAAAGGTGGTTTTTGTCCAGACAAAAATTTAAGGTAAAATTCTTGACATACATGTTAGAAATGGATATAATGCTTCATGTGTGTGAATTAAATTGTTTCAAAATGAACATTTACTCCAATTCCGGAGTTTTATTTTCCAAGTAATTATTGAGCAAGATCGGCGAAAACGTTTTTGAAAAATTCAGAGAAACAGTTACTCAGAATTAACATCAAAAATTCATTACAGAAGAACTGATCGCCGAGATTAACTGTCTCATGAAAGGAATAAAGGAGGTTTATGGGCGAATAGTAAATAAATAGTAAATAAAACTCTTCACCACAAAACAAACAAATCTAAGGAGATAAGATGTCTAAGAATAAATTGTTTTTAGTCGCTCTCGCGTTCGTTTTTGCTCTGAGCGCCTGCGCAGCCCCCGCTGCAGCCCCTGCTGCCGAAGAAGCTGCCCCCGCTGCTGAAGAAGCTGCGCCTGCTGCTGAAGAAGCTGCGCCTGCTGCTGAAGCAGTTGATCTGACCAAACTGACCTTCGCGTCCTGCGTGAAAACCATCGCTGCCAACTGGTTCCTGCGCCTGGAAACAGGTATCAAGGACTACAGCGCTGACACCGGCGTCACCACCTTCCTCTGCGGTCCTTCCAAGGGCGACCCGGCGGCCCAGATTGGCATCATTGACGAAATCATCGCGCAAGGCGTGGATGGTATCTGCAACGTGCCGATGGGTGTAGAAGAACACACCGCCATCCACAAGAAAGCCATGGATGCCGGAATCCCTGTGGTTCTGCATGAAGCCCCCCAGGCGAAGTACGCCGATTATGACGTGGAAGCCTTTGACAACTGCGCTTACGGCGAAGAGATGATGAAAGAATTAGCCTCACGCATGGGCGAAAAGGGTGTATATGTTTCCTTCGTCGGCTCTCTGACCAACGACTCTCACATGATCTGGCAGAAATGCGCATATGAGTATCAGCTGAAGACCTACCCCAACATGACCCGCCTTGGCCTCTATGATTCCAAGGAAGACACCGAAAACAGCTATCAGATCATGAAGGACCTGCTCAAGACCAATCCTGAGATCACAGGCGCAACCGGTTCCTCCTCTGGCGATCCTGCTGGTGTTGGCCGCGCGGTTGAAGAAGCTGGTCTGAATGACACAATTGCCGTTGTTGGCACCTCCATTCCGTCCAATTCGGGCGACCTGCTCAAGACGGGCGCTGTTGATCTGGCAATGGCCTGGGATCCTGCGGCTGCCGGCTATGCCTGCAACAGACTTCTCGAACTCATTGTGACCGGCCAACCGATTACCGACGGCATGAACCTGAATATGCCTGCGAAGTATGCTGGCTATGAAGCAGTCAAACTGACCACCGGGCCTAACGGCATCAAGGTGGTTACTGGCTCTGCCTGGATCAAGATTACCAAAGATAATATGGCAGACTATCCTTTCTAAGGAACAGATTCATTTACAAGAAAATTGGGTAGCCGGAAACGGCTACCCAAATCATTTTTAGAACTTATCACAGGTATTCCGAAATTATTATAAAATTTGGCATTATTTGCGAGGTAATGTTATGGCAGAAGAGATCTTAAAGCTTGAAAAAATCAACAAGCGTTTTGAAGGTGTGGTCGCCCTGGAAGATGTAGATCTGACGATCAATAAAGGGGAGATCGTCTGCCTCTTAGGCGAAAACGGCTCAGGTAAATCCACCATGATCAAGATCATTTCCGGTGTGTACTCCTTTGATTCCGGTACAGCCGTCATCAATGGCAAGGAATACAAACACATCACACCGTTAAATTCCATCCATGAAGGCATTGAAGTCATTTATCAGGACTTTTCATTATTCCCACATTTAACTGTTGCAGAGAACATCGCCATTTCGGAGATCATTCTGGAAGGGGATAAGGTCATGAACTGGAAAAAAGTGGAACAGATCGCCAAGGATAAATTAAAGAAGCTTAGCGTCGATATTCCCTTGTATGAGACTGTTGGCAAGTTTTCAGCCGCAGACCGCCAACTGATCGCCATTGCCAAGGTCCTGCTGGATAATACCAAGCTCATTATCATGGATGAACCTACCACTGCCCTTTCCCGCAAGGAAATCGAAGCGTTGTGCACAACCATTAATGATCTGAAAAATTTGGGTATTTCCATCCTGTTTGTCAGCCACAAACTGAATGAGGTTCGCGACCTGGCTGAACGCGTGGTCATATTCCGCAATGGCAGAAAAGTATATGACGAAAAAGTAACAGCCAAAGACTTCAACTTTGATGAAGTTGGATTCCTGATGACCGGTAAACGCATCGATACTTCCAAGATAGATTACAGCGTGCCGGATTTGAAGGCAACGCCAAAAATGGAAGTCGAGCACCTGAAACTGGCGGGTAAAGTGGATGATGTTTCCTTTAAACTGTATCAGCATGAGGTTCTTGGAATTACCGGCCTGCTGGGCGGCGGCCAATCTGACCTGGCGCTGGCCTTGTTTGGCGCAGCACCGGCTGATTCCGGCGTGATCAAGATTGAAGGCAAAGAGGTCAAGATCAAAGCCATTCATCAAGCGGTTGAGGCAGGAATCGGCTATGTCCCTGCCGACCGAATACGTGTTGGCCTTTTCATGGAACATCCCATTAAAGATAATATCGTTCCAATCATTATCAATACCCTGGTCAATAAACTGGGCTTCCTGGTTCCCGGGAAAATTAAGCAAGTTGCCCAGAAATGGGTTAAGGAACTGGCAGTCAAGACCTCTAATGTTGATCTGCCCGCGCAGAGCCTTTCTGGCGGAAACCAGCAAAGATTGGTATTGGCAAAATGGATGGCGGCTGACCCAACAGTTTTGATCATGGATGGGCCTACCGTCGGTGTGGATATAGGCTCCAAGGCGGAAATTCACGAACTCATGCGCAACATGGGCAAGGAAGGGCGAGGTGTTATCCTGGTTTCGGATGATATACCTGAACTTCTGCAGGTATGCAACCGGGTACTGGTGATGCGTGATGGCAAGCTCATCTCGGAGCATCAGACCAAAGCGATCACGGAAGAAGTGCTTTATACCGAACTGGTTGCCAGCTGCTAAGGGCAATGACCTTTCGAAAATGACTGGAGTATAAGAATTATGAAAAAGAATTTCTTCAAGAGCTATGAATTTTTTCTAATACTATTACTGGCGACGATCTGGGTGATTGTTGGTTTGGTCAATCCCAAATTCTTTTCCCTGGGGACGTTGTTTGATGTATTCCGTGCTCAGACCGTCTATATCATGATGGCTTTTGGCTTGCTGCCGGTGGTGATCCTGGGTGGCGTTGACATTTCATTTGTCGCTATAGGAGCCTTAGCGACGTATCCTGTGCATTATTACTTGTTGAACCATGGCTACGCAGGAGGCATGGGTTTGTATTTTGTGATAGCCATTGTTATTGGCTTGCTGGCAGGCTTGCTGATTGGTTTCTTGAACTATAGATTCAAACTCAGTATTTTTGATCTTTCTTTGGGTGTGAACACCATGATATATGGTGCCGTGCTTTTCTTCGTCGACGCGGTTTGGAACTTTGACATGTCTACCGGATTGGATGGCTGGAATCAGAAAGCGCTGATTACGGTTAAATCTTCGGGTTTGGGTGGGTCTTTCCTGCATATTTCTTTTTTGGTTGTGCTTGTGACTGGTGTTTTATTGCACCTTTTCCTTACCTACACTACCCTCGGCCGCTCCATCTATGCCATGGGCAGCAACAGATCTGTGGCCATCCGCACCGGTATTAACCCAAAACTTATTTTCTTGACTGTTTTCCCGATCATGGGGCTTATGGCTGCACTGGCAGGCATCACATGGTCAGGCCTGGAACAGCAATTTCGGCCGGTCCTCTTTCAAGGCAAGAACATGCAGGTGCTGGCTGCAGTCATCATGGGCGGCGCATCTATACGAGGCGGTAAAGGATCGGTCCTGGGAGTATTTCTGGGTACGATCCTGGTGGGAATTATCAGCCAGGCCCTGGTTTATATGAAGATCCCTACCGCCTGGATGGATACGGTTATGGGTATAACCTTCATTTCCTTCGCTGTCTATCAGACACTCGAAACACGGACTACTAAATAAATCCAGATATCAATAAGATTACTAAGATATTATCTTGGAAGGTGAATCTATGGAAAAGAAGCAAAGTTTTCTTGAAAAGGTTAAAGAGTTTTGGAAGGTTAATGTAGCCAAAAACCGAACAGGCCAATTGGTCCTGGTTTTGATTGGCATAACGATCTTCTTTATTTTAACTGAACCCAAATTTTTCAGAGTCAAAACTTACGAATCGATGCTGTTACAAATGTCGGAACTGGGCATTCTGGCCATTGCCGTCTTCCTCTGCATTCTGGTGGGCGGTTTAAATATCTCGGTGATGGCAAACGCCAACCTGGCCGCCTTAGCCATGGGCTCTTTTATTCTGGCTAACGTAACCGAATCATCAACGCCTCAGCAGATCTGGCTGACCATTTTTGGAGGCATTTTCTGCGCGTTAATTATTGGCGCGCTTGGCGGCTTGTTGAATGGATTGATGGTCGGTTATGCCAAAATGCCACCGCTGCTGGCCACATTAGGTACCGCGACACTTTTCACAGGCATCCAAAAAGGCCTCACGGGCGGTGAATCAGTCTGGGGATATCCACCCCAGGTTGAGTACTTCGGCAACGGTAAAGTTTTAGGCTTGCCTTTACCATTTATCATGTTTTTTGTTATCACAATGATAATTTTCATAATGCTGAAATTCACGCGATTCGGGTACAAGGTTTATATGACCGGCGCTAACCAGACGACAGCTAAATTCTCGGGAATTCCCACTGAACGGGTTACCATGTTCACCTACATTGTTGCGGGTATGTTATCATCGCTTACGGCTACAATCGTCCTCGGGCGCACCATGTCAGCCAATTCGGACTACGGTTTGTTGACGTACGTGCTCTTTACAATTTTCGTGGCAGTGGTCAGCGGATCGCGTGCCGGATTTGGATCGGTTATAACCGTTTTTATTGGTATGTTCGCACTGCAAACCCTGCAGACCGGTTTTAACTATTTGCTGCAAACCGTGAAGGGCAGCACTTATTTTAGAGATTTCATCTGGGGTTTACTGCTCATCATCTTCCTGATCGTGAACTATTATGCTAACGTCAGGCGGGTTGAAGATAACTGACGAAGCATTAATCAGTACTTTTAAATATTTCTAATGAAAAAATCCCCGCGATTTGGCGGGGATTTTAATGCCAACTGATTATTAAATTGAATTGTTATAAAACATCTTCTTTGTTTTTAATGACATTCCTGATTTTCTCCAAATCTAAAACCGTATTCTTGAGGAACGCAAATGAAAAGATTTTAGCGGATTGGTGGATTAAGGGAATAAAGAAAAGATTCTTTGCATCAAACAGGTTGCCAATTGTAAATAGAAATGACCATAGAAAAGGACAGGAGTTTATGAAGCATGAAAAAAATTAGTATTAATTCCTATGAATTATTTCTATTTTTTTTATTGGTCGCTTTTGCAGTCATGATCGGTTTGATCAATCCTGCATTTTTTTCTTTAGGCACGTTGTTTGATGTAGTCAGGAACCAAATTGTATATATCCTGTTTGCCTTTGCCTTACTGCCAGTTGTTATTCTGGGAGGCGTTGATATTTCATTTGTCGCAATTGCATCCCTGGCAACCTTTCTGGCTCGTATTGCGTTGACGAATCTGGGATATGAAGGCGGTATCTGGCTTGTATATATTTTGGCAATAGTTTTCGGCATTGCCGCGGGGATGGCTGTTGGCTGGCTGATATCGACCTTTAAATTAAAAATTTTCGAACTTTCCTTGGGTATGACCCCTCTGATCTATGGACTTTTGACTTTCTTTTCCAGCATCATGTCAGGTCATGGACGATTGCAGGCTTTGGTTGGATGGAATATGAAGTGGCTTGTTACAGTGCAAGCTGTAGTAGGCAGATCAGGGCTGCATGTGTCAGTTATTGTGGTAGTTCTCACTTTTATTGGAATGCATATTTTTCTGCGCTACACCACACCCGGAAGAGCAATTTATGCCGTGGGATGTGATAAGTCGGTTGCCATCCGGACAGGTTTTGATATCAAAAAAATTTACCTGACCGTCTTTTCCATCCTGGGCGCGATGGCAGCCATCGCTGGTGTTACTAGCTCTGGTTTAGGCTCCGGTTCTTTTGAGGACAAATTTTTTAAAGTGTATGCTACAGTTATCATAGGTGGCGCTACTGTTCATGGTGGGAAGGGCACGGTATTTGGAACCCTTCTTGGTGTTTTACTGGTCGGTTTAATTAATCAAGCCCTGGTTTATTTAAGGATCCCTACTGCCTGGGGGGATGCGTTTTTAGGTGTGATCTTTATCGCATTCGCCACTTATCAGACGATTGAGAACCGGTCTAACAATTAGTGTTGGATATCAAATCAGTTGTTGAGAAATAATTTTAGACAATAACCCTGTTTAATATAGCATTGTTGTCCTGAAAAGACCAAGACTATTAGAACATCAATAAAGTATTTTAAAAATCAGGCTGCCAGACTTTTTAGAACTAAAACCACCAAGGCACAGCCGGGATCTATTTTTCCTTCGGTACGCTCACCCAGCCAACCGGCACGGCCGACTTTATTTCTTAATGGGGTCACATCATTCAAGCCTTTTTCCGCAGCGGCTGCCATTTCATTGGCTGCGACGGTTATTTCTTTACCGGATGCGATTGCGCCAGCGTAAGCTTCTACAGCTGGATGCAGGGCGTCGAGCATGGTTTTATCCCCTAATTTGGCTTTGCCTTTTTCCTGAATGCTTTGAACCGCGGCACGGAGCATTGCGGCAACCTGAGCAGGGTCAATTTCAGCCTTATCTTTGGCTAACCGTCCGGCTTGCATCAGCGCGATAGCCAGGAGTGAACCCATTGTGGATGGCGCCGCGCTGTTAATCTTCATACCGGCAGTCATCACGAATTTGCCAATATCTTCCTGTGAGACGCCAGATTCTATATAGCTTTCCACCGCATTCGCGATTTTTCTGGCTGTGATCCCCAGGTCTCCATCACCCAAAGCCTGATCTAACGAGATCAGGTAATCGCTGTTTTCACGAAGCGCGGAACAGGCTTTTCGAAAGGCAGTTTTCACTACCTCTATAGTAATATTCTGGTTTGACATAGGTCTAAGCTTGCAGCTGTCGGAAGAAGGGTGTGTCCGCTTCCGTGCCCAACAAATCAACCAGTTCCTTGTCGGCCAGGTGGAAGATGGTCAGAGAAGCGCCCACCATTTCCATAGAGGTTGCGAACTCACCGGCGTACACTTTATGAACGCTTATTTCACGGCTGGCCAGGATGTCATGGACCTTGTTGAACAGGATCATCAGCTCCTCCAGCGGGGTGGCACCCAGGCCGTTGAGCATGACCGCCACTTTGCCACCTTTTGGAATGCTCATATCTGCCAGAATCGCCTCGGTCATTCGCTCCGCGATTTCGTCAGCGGTGTGCAGTTTTTCGCGTTTGATTCCAGGCTCGCCGTGGATTCCCATGCCGATTTCCATTTCATCATCACCGATTTGGAAGGTTGGAGCGCCAACCGCGGGCAGAGTAACCGGGGAAAGAGCGACACCCATGGTGCGGATGTTATCCAGCGCGTGTTCGGTGACACGGACGACCTCATCGATATCCGCACCCTGGGCTGCCTTGGCGCCCGCGATTTTGAAAGCAAAAACCATTCCCGCAACGCCGCGCCGGCGGTCTTTCTCGGCAGGTGGGGCGGAAGCCACATCATCTTTGACCAGGATGGTGCAGGTTTTGATATTCTCCATTTCAACCATTTCGGCGGCCATGTCAAAATTAAGGATATCCCCGCCGTAATTGCCGTAGATATAAACCACGCCTTTGCCGCCATCTATTTGCTTGGTGACGTTGACAATTTGTTCAATGGAGGGCGATTGGAAAACGTCACCCACCGCGCAGCCGTCCAACATGCCTTTACCCACATACCCAAGGAAAACCGGTAAATGGCCGGAACCGCCGCCGGTCATGAGTCCGACTTTTCCTTTAATAGGCGCGTCCGCTCGGGCAAGTGAGTGCACATCCTCAACTGATTTGACCTGCTTCGGGTAGGCTTTGTACAACCCCGAGAGCATATCATTGACATAATTTGCTGGCTGATTCAATATCTTCTTCATTGATTTCTGGCTCCTTAATAGAATGTTTTTTATTACATAAACGTTATGATTTTTTATGCTTTGACCGGGTAGCTTCTTTCATAGGCAGGCCATTAGTGTAATCGAGCTGGCGGGCTTCGTAACGTTCGCTTTCTTCCCGTTGGCGCGTATAGCCCTCGTTCTGGAAACTTGGTTTCGGGGCGTCCTTGCGCCACGGCCTTGTCAGCCAGTGGTACCCGCGGAAGGGATCACGGGTGCTGTTCATCCAATCAATGATGCGATCGTGCAAATGGTCGCGGTTGGTAGCTGTTGTTGGGTCATTGATTAAATTAATGGTCTCGCCCGGATCAGTATCGAGATCATACATTTCATCGCTGTCGAGCAAATTGATTACCAATTTATAGCGGCCGTCGAAGGCTGAGCGAATGGGCTGAAAGCCGGTATAACCATCGTGGTCAATCTCAAAGCGGCCAAACTCCATGAAAAGGACATCCCTGTTTTCCTTATCCGGGTCTTTCAATACCGGCATCAGGCTTTTGCCGCTGATAACTGGAGGAATTTCTGCGTTGAAGTATTCCAGGATGGTGGGGGTAATATCCACCTGTGAAATCAGCGCATCTGATGCGGTATTAGCAGGGATCAAGCCAGGAGCGCGAACAATGAAAGGAGTATTGATAATTTCCTCATACATGGCCGGACCTTTTTTATTAAGTCCGTGGGCAAACATCATTTCGCCGTGGTCCGAGGTGTAAATGACCAGCGCGTCTGACGCGTCTTTATCCACCGCATCCAACACCCGGCCGATTTCAGCATCTACAAAAGCGTTACATCCAAAGAATAACTGGAAAAATTCCTCACGGGTGTAATCGTAGTTGTTTTTAATATATTCTGACCATGCTTGCTGGGGGATGGGTTTTTTGGTCAGGTCGTCTTTCTCGTTCGCAAAGGTGATGAAGGGCATGTCTTTATACATTTCCGAGAACGGCTTTGGACAGATGAAGGGGTGGTGGGGTTCGTCGTATGAAACAACAAGAAAGTAATCTTCATCCTTATTTGTTTTTATAAAGTCGATTGCCCGATTGGAACAACGATGCGCGTAGGTGAAGTCGGCTGTCAGGTTCGGGTCGCGGCTGGTAGATGCCTTACGGGAGCGGATACGGTCCTCTTCAGACAACTCAAGAATGTAATTTCGCATGTCGTACCAGTAATTTGAATCCCAGCCTTTAGGGCATTTGCCCATGCCAAAATAATCGCCCCCGTCCAGATGCCATTTTCCTATATAAGCGGTATGGCAGCCCTCATCTGAAAGGCGTTCACCTACAGAATGAACGTTGCTATAAAGCGCCATTGAATTCGCCCACACGCCATTTTCATGCGGGTAGTTGCCAGTGAATATCGCTGACCGCGAAGGTCCACAAACGGGCGAGACGGTATAAGCGCGGTTGAAACGCAACCCTTCGGCAGCAAGCCGGTCCAGGTTGGGTGTGGGGGTGGGTTGAGATTCAGTAACGAAAGGAGAACCATAACAACCGACCATATCTTTGCGCTGGCTGTCGGTCATGATCAGGATTACTTTTTTTGGCATGGTGAATTCGCTCCGTTAAATAAAAAAGTTACTTAATTATAAAATAATCCAGGGAATAATAGAGATAGTGGAGATTCATTCCTGCGATTTGTTCTCTTTTTATGCTCGGCATACGTTTTTCTTTCTACATGCCCAAGAAGGGGAAGAATCTATAACTTAATTGGAAGCTGCGCATCTGTAACCATCGTAATTGTGCGAATTGATAAAACTACCCAGAATAGGCGGAATATAGTGGTGGCGGTATGTGCTGCGGACTGGCCTTTCACTCAATCGCCATGAACCTCCCCGCTCAACAAAGACATAACCGGTTTCAGGGCCTTGGGGGTTTTTTACCGAAGAGCTGCTGTAATAATCAGCCGAATAAAAATCCGCGGTCCATTCCCACAAATTACCTGCCATATCCAACGCCCCATAAGGGCTGGCGCCGGCCGTGTAGCTGCCCACCTTGGTGGTGTCGCCGATATTGCCATTGTAATTTAACAAAGTCTCATTTGGGGGCTCGTTCCCCCATGGATAGAGACGGCCGTCCGTTCCGCGTGCGGCTTTTTCCCACTCGGCCTCTGTGGGCAACCTGCGGCCTGCCCAGCGGCAGTAGATATCTGCCTGTATATGGTTGACATAAATGACGGGGTAATCATAATATTCAGGATTACCATAATAGAAATCACGGGTACTTGAATCATGACGTAACGCCGTATGGGCGCCCTGAACTGGCTGGGTACATGCTCCATCTGCCACGCACAACAAATACTTCCCGTTGGTAACTTCAGTCTGATCAATCCAAAAAGCATCCAGGTAAACCGTGTGCACTGGCTTTTCGTCCGCCTTGCCATCCTCATAACCCATCTCAAATTCCCCCGCTGGCACATACCTCATTACCATACCGTCTTTACGTGAAACTTTTGATGAGCCAATACCTAATTCGGGTTTGGGGGTTTGCAATGATTGTTCTTTGGTGACCTTGTCATTTTGTTGCGGTTTGTAACTACAAGCATTAAGAAAAATTAATAAAGAAAATAAAAAAATGAAACTTCGATTTTTGTTCTTCATCGTTTCTTCTTTTCAATTAGTTTGAAATGCGTAAATTAAAGGATTAAAGATACTTTGAAAAATATTAGAAAATTTGATAATCAATTCAAAAAAAATAGGTTGTAATTATATCTTGAAAAAATTAATTTATTAAATTATTATTAATCGCTTTTGGAACCAGCCACCTAATTAGCAATACCTTTATGGTATCGTTTATAACTAAACCCATGACCATGGCATAACCAAATACAATCAGCAATTGCCACCAAGGAAGAGGTGTTAAACCTGGCATACCAATTACTGCAAACAGTGTACCAAGTAAAGCATCCATAAATAACGCCATACTGAGTGTTTTGCTGGGCTTGGAAGCCCAAAATCTTTTACGTTCCCGTATTGAGATTATCGAGAAAACTGCCATATAAAGCATAATTAGAAAGCTGAAGGTATGCAACACGCCTTCATTTGTTACAAGGCCAAACCATGACCAGCAATACTTCAATAAAGCAAGTGATTCCAAAACCATGGCTACCCCTATAACGATTGAAACAGTGATGAATCCACCGATTTTCCAGGTTTCCGGATTGCGGGAAGGTCTTACCTGATCAGTCGCAAGGGAAATCTTTGCGGAATCGTTTAATAGAACCATTAGCAGCATGGCAAATGCCGAAACAACAAATTTTCCGGTTATTAAATAAGCGATTGCAACAAAACCTGCCTTTAGAATTGTGCGGCTAATTTTATTGATGATCCAGGTTAATATCCGTTGATAGATTGCTCGACCTTGTTCGACTAATGTAAGAATGTCTATCAGTCCCGAATCAGTTAAGACAACGCTGGCAGCCCCTTTGGCAACATCAGTCGCGGATTTGACGGCTATACCAACTTCTGCCTGACGTAAGGCTGGTGCGTCGTTTACACCATCACCTGTCATTCCAACAACATGCCCGCCGGATTGCAATTGCCGAACGACAGTATATTTGTCCTCAGGATAAACTTCAGCCAATCCATCAGCATCTTCTAAAAGGTTGATTGTTGCTTCGTTTGTTAGGGTACCTGAAGATTTAATATCTGAGACTCTGTGGATGTTTTTCAAATCAAGGTCAAGACCAATTTCCTGTGCAACAGAGAGCGCATCTCCAGTAAGCATTTTTACTGATACGCCTAGACTACTAAGTTCAGCAATTAATTGCTTGGCATCTGGTCTTAACGGATCAAATAAAGTTACCAATCCGATAAGTTCAATCGGTCCATTTTCTATGCCGCGAGCTACCGCCAGTGACCTGGACCCTTTTTGAGTAGTCTCTTTTATACTTTCCTCGAGTTGAACAATATCTTTCGGAGATGCCCCACAAGTCTCGGCGATAGTTCGAACGGCGCCCTTCATTACTCTGAACCGCTGTCCGCTTTGTTTAAAAACAGCTTCTGTCCTTCTGTTGAGGGTATCGAAAGGTGAAAAAGATATCGGAGTGGTACTTGGAACTTTGTTGAAAATTTGTTTTTCTTTTGCAGCAGCCAGAAAAGCAAGGTCAATTGGATCATGATTTGCTTCTTCAGAAGCAAGCGCACCTGCAGCAAGAACATCAATTTCGGTTGAATTATTTAATGGAATTACGCTCGAAATTGCAAGCTGATTCATCGTGATTGTGCCGGTCTTGTCAACACAAAGAATATCCATAATCGCTGCATCTTCAGCCGCGCTGAGTCGTGTCACCAAGACGCCGCGTTTTGCCAGTTCTGCCGATCCGACTGCCATGCTTACAGTGAACATAACTGGCAGTGCAACTGGCACTGCACTCATTAAGAGGACCAGCATGAGGGGAATAATATCTACAAGAGGCATTCCGCGATTAAGAGAAACCAGGATTACGGCCAGTATAAGCATACTGACAATTATGAAAAGCCACTGAACCATTTTGGCTACGACGGCTTCAATATGTAGTTTGGGGCGTGCCTGCTGGACTAACTCTGTGGTACGACCGTAGAATGTTTCCGATCCGGTAAGCATAACTACGCCATTACCTTCACCTCGACGCACAATTGAACCGGACGATAATACATCACCAATTTTTTTGTCAACATCAATTGACTCCCCTGTGAGTGCTGACTGGTCGACACTTAATTCGCCAGTGAGAAGTTTGATATCAGCCGGGATAATGTCTCCGGAACGGAGCCTGATTATGTCTCCCGGAACTAATTCACGGGCAGGAATTAATTGCCAGGTAGCATCACGGAGGACTCGTGCACTAACTTGCAACCGTTTGCGTAAAGTATCAAGCACACCAGTTACACGGCTTTCCTGAACAAAGCTCAAGATAGCATTAACAATTAGCAGCACACTTACGACAACCAGGTCGTAGTATTTTGCGAGAATCGCTGATAGGATAATGATCAGTTCAAGCATCCAGGCTGATAACCCCCAAAATTTTCGTAAAAACCTTATTATTGGAGAACTTTTCTTTTCAATGACTTCGTTGTACCCGTGATGCTTAATTCTTTCCTCAACTTGAGCTTGGCTTAGTCCGGATTCAGTATTTGTTTCTAACGCCGCAAGTGTTTCAGGAATAGATTGTGATGCCCAAAAAGAGGCATTTTCGCGACCAGGTTTATTTGAAATATTTTTTGTTTTTGATTTTGTGGTTTTGGATTGCATGATTTTCCTGTGACTCATAATAGCAGTAATAATTTCTAACAGTTGTTTCTCTTATCTTTTTAGTAATTTTCTTTTGCTGTATTTCAGAAATAGCCGAATTTATTGACTAATTTTTTGGAAACATGATTTCGAGAAGTCACAAATATACCAAATAATAATACTTTCTGCTAACTTTAGAAAAGGATTAACTATCAATAAATGTATCTGAGTTGAAAAATTAAAAGTTACTTGCCCGTATAAATCAACACTATTATTAAAATAAAAAAAATCTGGATTTTAGTGAATATACTGAACACTTAGCATGCCTGGATTTTTTTTGTAAAACAAAGAATATCGACAGCAGCTAATAGATTTTGGCTTGTAGTCATGGTTATTTCCTGTTGAAACACTCAAGTCAAAACCAAGTTTTACCAAGAAAGATCATGGATCATAAACCTTACATAATCTCTTTTATTGGCTTTCCGAACCGATAAAGGGAAGCCATGGTTCTCATAGCCTTATCAATGTGTTTAAAAAATGCGTAATAGCTATCGCACAAATTGCTGATCGGATAATCGCCTTTGATCGCCGGAAGAATGCGGTTCTTTGGGCAATCCCCATTGCAGATAAATCTCACCTCGCAGCGCAGGCATTTTTTAGGCAGTAGCGCTTTTTTATTTTGCCCAAAGGTCATTTGTGGCTGAGAAAATACCAGGTCATATAGAGGTTCGTCAGTTATATTCCCCAGCAACGCGTCTGGCTGCACGTAATGGTCGCAGGAATACAGGTCTCCGTTATGCTCAAGAGCCAAGCAGCTGCCGCAGGTTTCGGAGAAGATACAGATTGCGGACGGCAACCCCAGATAAACGCCAAGGCATGTTTCAAAAAGCTGAACAAAAATATTGCCCACATCATTATGAACCCATTCGTCGAAGATCGTAATAAGAAAGCTGCCAAAATCTTTTCCGTTGATGCTTCTGGATGTCAGCTTATCACCTTTTTGGTTGCCGGTAGCATTATCGCGTTCTACGATGGGGATAAACTGGAGATAGTGCATATCCAGATCATCCCTGAAGAATCGGTAAACTCCAAGCGGGTCTTTGACGTTGGCTGCGCTGACGCAAGCCAGAATATTGGTTTCAACCTGGTTTTTCTTCAGGATTTCCAAGCTGGCAAGCGCCAGGGAATGAGTTCCTCCACCTGCTCCGGTCTTGCGATACGCGTCATGATATAGCTGCGGACCATCCATGCTGAGGCCTGCCAGGAACCTATGTTCGGAAAGAAATCGCCCCCAGTCATTGTTCAACAGTATGCCATTGGTTTGAAAGGCGTTTTGGATTGTTTGTCCCGGGCGCTTGAATTTTTCCTGAAGCACGACCGCTTTTTCGAAGAAGGGAATGCCCATCAGGGTGGGTTCTCCGCCCTGCCACGTAAAAATGACCTCGCCATCCGGCTGTGATTCAACGTACTGGCGGATAAAGACCTCAAGTGTTTCGTCAGCCATCCTGAAATGGCTGTTGGGGTATAGCTTTTCCTTTTTCAGAAAGAAACAATACTCACAAGCCAGGTTACATTGCGCCCCGGTAGGCTTGACAATTATATTAAAGGAAGACGAGTTTTTCAATGATAATCTTGGATATTTCAAATAAATTATTAAAAAGGCTTTACCTAAGTCCGTGTGCAATTATAATGAGGACTCATCTTACTATGTCTGGAGTTTATTTATGGAAAAAATAAATTGGAGCAAGTACTTCCCTGCGGCGATCACTGTCACTAATGAAAATGGCACTGTCGTCGAAATGAATGATTTTTCGGTTGAGAGCTATCGTAAGGATGGCGGCGCAAACCTCATTGGCGATAATGTAATTGAATGCCATAAAGAGCCTTCTTTATCTAAAGTTAAGAAATTGTATGAAGAACATGCGTTGAATGTTTACACCATCACCAAGAATGGCAAAAAGAAATTAATTTACCAGGCGCCATATTTTGTGGAGGGTAGATTTTCGGGCATGGTGGAAATTTCACTACCGCTGCCGGATGAAATGCCGCACTACGACCGGGATAAGAAATAGGACGAAACTTTTTATTAAATGAATAAGCGCAGAAAAATGAACCTGACAGTATCCTCTTCCGCGTTTGGACTCTTGTTTTTGTGTTTATTTATAGAATCTGGCTGAACTCAACCTTTTCACCTTCAGGGCCGCGGATGGTGAAATACTTGGTGCCGTTCTTCCAAATGTTCAGGAAAACGGGCGCGGTCTCTTCCAGCGCCTTGAAGCCCTTGGCGGTCAGTTCGGTGTAGGCTTTGTCAATGTCTTTGACGTTTAAAGCGACGTGGTCAATGTGGCCGTCTTCGCGTGAGCCAATCTGCTTTCGCATTTCGCCGCCAAGCTCGACCAGTTCGAGGGTTAGCCCGTTCAATTCGAGAAAGGCAAGCTTGACCGGTTCAGGATCAGCCGGGATTTCCTCGCTCAGTTTTACCTTGAAGCCGAACTGCTCGTAAAATTCGCGCGAGCGTTTAAGGTCGGTGACAAACATGGCGAGATGTTGGAGCCCTTCCAGGTTATCTTGAAGCAACATAAGAATTTACCTCCGTTAATTGATGTGGGTTGCGGTAATTTTACCCTATGCGCTGAATCGAATTCAAGCAAGTAAAAATTGCTTACAGGATTAAGCAAATAATGGAACCATAAAATATCGTTTATTTAAAACAAGGTGGTTGTCTCAAAAGTCAAATTGTAAGAATATTAAGTAGTTAAAGTGGGGGCAAACCATAAGATTAGCGCAAATTTCTTCTTAATTTTTAAAAAAATTACCTGAAATTTCACTAAAAGTGGGAGAAAAAAAGAGGCTGACCACTTTTGGGACAGCCTCGTTCTTTTTATTGAGGTCTGGCGATCAGTGTTGCCTTGAGGTTCAATCCCTTACCGTCTCTGAGGACCGTCAGGTCAACCTCATCCCCCGGGCTGGTATTTGTAACCAGGTAATTTAAGAAATCGCTGAAATTGAGAATCGCATGGCCATTAATATCCATGATCAAATCGCCGCCCGCCAAAAGGCCGTCAAAACTTGTAGTTTGGGTTCCTCCGAGCAACCCAGCTTTCTCTGCCGGAGAGCCTTTGGGGACGGTGATCACATATGCCCCGTGCATATCCGGCGGCATGGCGAGCGCTTCGAGCTGGCCAAGCGTAAATTCCTCGCGGCTGGTGATGCCGAGATAAGGGTAATCGTAGCGCCCGTCACGTATGAGATAAGGCACCACGCGCTTGACGATATCAATTGGCACCGCGAAACCGATGCCTGAGTTGGAAAGCGTTCCCACGCCTTCGCCGTTGGTGCGGATAGCGCGGTTGATGCCGATCACTTCCCCTTGCAGGTTGAGCAGCGGCCCGCCCGAATTGCCGGGGTTGATGGCCGCGTCCGTTTGGATGAGGTCCGCGGCTGAAAAATTGACGGCGGTGGTCGACGAACGCATCGTATCCAACAGGCGCCCCCTGGCGGAAACTATTCCGACGGTCATGGTGCCGGATAAGCCGTAAGGGTTGCCGATGGCTACAACCGACTGACCCACTTTAACATCCGAGGAATTGCCCAGGGCAAGCGGCGCCAGTTCTTCTTCAGGCACAATCGCCTTCAGAACCGCGATATCCGAATCCGGGTCAGTTCCAACCAGCTCACCCACCGCGCGGTAGCCGTCGGAAAAGACCACCTCAAAATTAGTGGTATTTTCGACCACGTGATAATTGGTCAGGATATGCCCCTGATTGTCAATCACAAAACCGGATCCCTGGCCGACTGGCTCGTCCCCGGAATAGATCAGGATAGCCACAACGCCCGGGTTGATCTGCTCGTAAAGGGATACCAGCAGATCATCCGAAGGGAAAACCTTACCCTGGACCGATTGTGCCAGTTTCGGTTTTGGGATATTTTCCAGGGTCGGTACGGTTGTGGTTTGCCCTGAGTTGGCCGGTGTACAGGAAACCAACAGCGCTGAAATTAGCATGACCAGACCGATCAATTTCCACCCGAAGTTATGACGCATTCTTACCGCCTTTTATTGTTGTAACTTAGATTCCCCTTAGTTTTTCAAACAGTTGCTTTTGTTCTTCAGTGAGATGCTTCGGGATCTGGACATTGATCCTCACCATCAGGTTGCTGAATTTGCCTTTTCGCTTCAGGTCAGGCATGCCGCGCCCTGCCAGACGGAACATTCGGCCGGGTTGGGTGCCAGGCGGAATTATAAGCAAAACATCGCCGGAAAGCGTTTCCACTTTCACCTCACCGCCCAACACGGCGGTAGCCAGGTCGATTTTCTTTTCAGTCAGAATGTCCTCACCCGCAAGCTCAAAGCGCGGGTCAGGCGTGACCTCAATGATGAGGTAAATATCGCTGTTCATGCCGCTCTCATCAGCAGGCCCCGCACCTGCGGCGCGGACTTTGGTGCCTGTCTTCACACCCGCCGGGATCTTGATCTCTTTCTTGATGCCATTGATATCCATCATTCTGGTGGTACCGTGGTAAGCCTCATATAGAGATACACGCACCTGCTGCTGGTAAGCGGCTGGCTGGCGCGGCCGCGCGTATGTCGAGCGGCTTCTGCCCCGCCCCCCGGTGGATTGCCCGCCCATCGCGCCACCGAAGAAAGTCCTGAAGAAATCGGAAAATCCGCCCCCGTCGCCAAACAAGTCGCCCAGGTCATTCACATCCACGCGCGTACCCCCTCTGCCGCCCTTACCCCCAACCACATCTTCCCAGTGGAATGACCCCGGCGAGCCGCCGGCTTGCTGCCAGGAAGAATAGGAATTGCTCAGCTGGTCATATTTGGTGCGTTTCTGGGGATCACTGAGCACCTCATTGGCTTCGTTGATTTCCTTAAAATGCTCTTCCGCTGCCTTGTTATTCGGATTTCGGTCAGGATGATATTTCATCGCCAGCTTGCGGTACGCTTTTTTAACATCCTCCGTCGAGGCTTTCTCATCTACACCCAAAATTTTGTAATAATCCTGGTAATCCATAGCATGATAATAAGGCTTCAAAGCGCAGCGTCAAGGGATTTTGGCCAATTTTAATAGAATTCTTACCCGCTGATTTTGGGGTTAAAAAAAGCCGCCGCTGGTGGGGAAGAGCAAACCAGCGGGGGCTCGCCAAAGGAGGAGACATTGATGAGAGTTTGTCATCAAACCCTATTTGTCACCAATTTTATAATAATCTAACCCTTTGAAAATAGTGAGGCGGGTTGTCATAATAGTATTATGACATTCGTCTTAATGGCTCACACCCTTCCAGAAAAAGGTCAAGATTGGATAAAAGGCCATTCTCATCAGTGTATCCATAAACTTTCAGGCAGGTGTGGGTATTGCCCGTCAGCATTTTGGATACTTTGATCCCCTCCCGGTAGCAGCAAAAAACCGGCTTGCCCAAGAATAGCGCCAGCGCGATCTCATACCCCACGCCGTGGGAAGGTGTGCTGACCTCAGCCACCAGCGCGTCACATTCTTCCACCCACTTCACATCGCGATTGTACACATCCAGCGGTTCAATTACTTTCTCCTCATCCAGCACGTCCGCCCACGAGAGATGAGCGGTCGGCACGTCGTGCCCTTTCGCGGTGAGGTGTTCCACAATGCGCTGGTAAACCGCCTGGTCTCGGCGTCCGCCGGTGATGGAGCAGGAAAAGTAGATGTTCATAATGACAGGATTTTATCATTCAAGCGGGGTTGTTTTCGCAAGTAAAGTGCATTTCTCATTTTCGAAATAATCTCAATATTGGTAGGAGCGAAGCATCCCACGCTACGCTCTGGATAATAATGCTTCGCTCCTACCATGAGGATTTCTCAAACCGGAGAATTGAATCTCCTTCATCCTTAACCTCGACCTAACCCCACATGCTAAAATAGCGCTATGCCTCCCTTGGAAGACCATATTCAGGGCATTCTGGACACCCTGCCCGGCAAACCCGGCTGTTATTTGATGAAAGATGCCAACGGCAAAATCATCTACGTCGGCAAGGCGGTTAACCTGCGTTCGCGCGTCAGGTCCTATTTCCGCGCCAGCGCTGACCACAGCCGCAAAACCCGGCGCATGGTCTATGAGATCGCGGATATCGAATGGATCGTGGTGGAGTCCGAGCTCGAAGCCTTGATCTTTGAAATGAACTTGATCAAGAAGCACCTGCCGCACTACAACGTGCGCCTTAAGGACGACAAGCGCTACCCCTTCATTCAGGCGCATTGGGCTGACCCCTTCCCCAAGGTTACGGTCACCCGCCAGCAGGTGCAGGACGGCTCGCGTTATTTCGGACCCTTCACCAGCGTGTGGGCGGTGCACCAAACCCTGGACCTGCTGCGCAAGATCTTCCAGTACCGCACCTGCGACCGCATCATCACCGGCCTGGACCCGCGCGCCTGTTTGTACTATGACATCAAACTGTGCACAGCGCCCTGCATCGGCAAGATCAACCAGGCGGATTACCGCCAGATGGTTGATGACCTGTGCAAATTCCTGGAAGGCCACACCGACCCGATCATCTCGCGTCTCAAAGTACAGATGGCAAGCCATTCTGAAAAGATGAATTATGAAAAAGCTGCGGTGGCGCGCGACCAGATCCAGGCGATTGAGCGCGTGGTCGAGCGCCAGAAGATCATTTCCAACAGCGACATGGACTCGGATGTTATCGCGCTGGCGCGCAGCAACGGCGATTCCTGCGTGCAGGTCTTCTTCATCCGCAACGGTCGCCTGATCGGGCGCGAATACTTCATCCTGGAAGGCACCGAAGACGAACAGGACAGCGAGGTTATCTCCTCCTTTATCAAACAATTTTATTCAGAGGCAAGTTCCGTTCCCAGCGAGGTGTTGCTGCCCAACCGGGTGGAAGAAACGGTCATCATCCAGCAGTGGCTCAACCAGCAGCGCGGCGGCCATAAAGTGCAGATCAAGGTGCCGCATCGCGGCACGCGCAAGGAACTGATGCAGATGGCGCTGGAAAACGCGGTTGAAACGTTGAGCGCGCTGAAAACCCAGTGGGAGACGGATACCCACAAGCAGAGCCAGGCCTTGGGCGAACTCCAAAAAGAGCTGGGGATGGCCAACCCGCCCAACCGAATTGAGTGCTATGACATTTCCAACATTCAGGGCACTGCCGCGGTGGGCAGCATGGTGGTGTTTGAGAAGGGCGTACCCAATAAAAAGCTTTACCGGCGCTTCAACATCAAATCGGTCAGCGGCCCTGATGATTTCGCCAGTATGGAAGAGGTGCTGGCGCGCAGGTTCAAACGCTGGGAGACAGCCCAGACGCAGCATGAGGTCGGCCAAAAAGTGGATCCCTCATTCGCCATCCTGCCGGACTTGCTCATCGTGGACGGCGGCAAAGGCCATCTCGGCCGCGCGGTGAAGGTGCTCAACCAGTTCAACCTCGTTAGCCGTCTGACCGTCGCGGGGCTGGCCAAGGAAAATGAGCTGCTCTTCCTGCCGTCCAAATCCCGGCCGGTCGCGCTCCCACGAAAATCGCAGGGGCTGTTCCTGATGCAGCGCGTAAGGGATGAAGCTCACCGCTTTGCCATCACCGCGCACCGCAACCTGCGCGGCAAACAGCGGCTCATCTCCCGCCTGGACCAGATCCCCGATATCGGGCCAGCGCGCAAGAAGGCGCTGCTGAAGAAATTCGGCTCGCTGGAAGGCGTGAAGAAAGCCAGCCTGGAGCAGCTTACCGAAATTGCGGGAATCACAGAAAAACTTGCCGAAGATATTTTGGAAAACCTGAACAATAGCGCTGCCTGATTTTCAACCGGGGAAGCCCTACCAAATTTAGGAATTATGGTAAAATTATGTTTCGCGTCACCTGACGTAGATGAATTATTTTTAATACAGGGATCACACGATGGATGAATTAATGAAATTAGTGGAAGCACCCGTAAATCCGAATATCCCGGAACTTACCCCCGGCGATACGGTCAGTGTGCACGTCAAGATCAAAGAAGGTGAACGCGAAAGAATTCAGGAGTTCAAAGGCGTCATTATTGGCATCAGCCACAAGGGGACGCATGAAACCTTCATAGTCCGCCGCATCGCCGCGAACGGCATCGGCGTGGAACGCAACTTCCTGATGCGCTCACCGCGCATTGACAAAGTGGTCATCGAACGCCACAGCAAAGTGCGCCGCGCCAAGCTTTATTTCCTGCGGGAACTCACCGGCAAGAAGGCGCGCCTGAAAGAAAAATTCTCATAGTCAGCCCTAATTATTAAAAAGAGGCACAGCCGACATCAGGCTGTGCCCTTTTCATTTATAATTCTGGCAGCGCAAAAACCATGAGCACAAACCAGGGCCAGTATGTAGGCGTTTTCGATTCCGGCGTAGGCGGGTTATCAGTCATCAGGGAGATCCACAGGCTTCTTCCACAGGTGTCCCTTCTTTACATCGCCGACCAGGCGCACGTGCCTTACGGCAAAAGGCAGCTTGAGGAGATCCGCTCCTTTTCACTGGCTATTACCCATTTTCTGCTTTCCAAAGGCGCCAGATTGATCGTTGTGGCTTGCAATACAGCGTCAGCCGCGGCGTTATCGGCATTGAGGGAAACCCTGCCCGAGACGCCGTTTGTTGGCATGGAACCCGCGGTGAAGCCCGCCACACAGCAAACCGAGAACGGTATTGTGGGTGTGCTGGCCACGCCGGCCACCTTCCAGGGCAGGATGTACTCCACCCTGGTTGAGCGCTTCGCAAAGAATGTCAAGCTGCTGACTAATACTCTTCCCGGCCTGGTGGAAGCGGTAGAAAGAGGGGAATTGGAATCTCCCGCTACGCGGCTGATCCTGAAAAACGCCATCAAGCCCATGCTCGCGCAAGGCGTGGACACGCTGGTGCTCGGCTGCACGCATTTCCCGTTTGTGCTGCCGCTCATCCGCGAGATCGCCGGACCGGATGTGAAGGTCATAGATCCCGCGCCTGCCATCGCCCGCCGCACAGCTTACCTACTCGAGCAGAGCGCTATTTCCATTGCGGCTGAGGCAGAAATACAGCCGGTATTTGCCACCACAGGTGATGTGGCGCAATTCAAGAATGCCATCCATAATCTCCTGAATATTGAAACTGAACCCATCCAGCTTGCCTGGAATGAGACTGCCAACCAACTAACTGAAATGAGGAAATAAGCATGCCAAAACTGAATCTTTCGCTCGACTCTGTTGACCTGATCACTGTGGACGCTATCGGAAAACCCGGAAACCGCGTTTTTTATATCCAGGGCAGGCAGGGCAGTAAGGTGGTGAGCCTGATCGTTGAGAAGATCCAGCTTCAATCGCTGATCGCCGGGGTCAGTGAATTTCTCAATGAGGTGAAAGACAAATATCCGGATCGCGTTTCTCCGGAGGTGGATATAAAAGAAGAAGCTATGCGCATCCTCCCCCCCGTAGACCCCAAGTTCCGGGTGGGCGATATGGGCCTGGCCTATGATGATGAGCGCGACCTGGTGTGCATCATTGCCCGCGAGATAGATCTCTCTGAAGATCAAGAGGAAGAGGATGACGAAGGTAATGTGGTGCGTTACTGGTGCACACGTGGCCAACTGCTGACTATGGCGCACTGGGGAGCTATTGTCATTGAGCGCGGAAGGCCGATCTGCCCGCAGTGCCTGCAGCCGATGGAGCCCGAAGGCCACTTCTGCCCCAAAAAGAATGGGCATAAAAAACCCGTTAAGGACTGAATTTTATCGAATCTCAACTCCCACGAGTCCTATGACTCACACAGAAGAAGTTCTTGAAATTCTGTCCCACGGGAAGCTGGAACTGAAAGGCCAGTTTGTCCTGGGCAGCAATTATTCTTTTCTGGCAGCCGTTGACCATAAAGGGAGGAAGCTCAAAGCGGTCTATAAACCCCAAAAAGGCGGCATGCCGCTTTATGATTTCCCGTCCGATTCGCTGGCCGCGCGCGAGGTGGCCGCTTACGTTCTCAGTGAGGCACTGGGGTGGGACTTCGTTCCGCCCACCGTCATCCGCAAGCGCGCGCCGTTTGGCGCAGGATCGCTGCAGGAATTTATTCCGCATAACCCGGAGGACACCTATTTTTCATTTGATGAAGCCGCGCGCGATCGCCTGCGACCGCTGGCGCTTTTTGACTTGATCATTAACAACGCCGACCGCAAGGGCAGCCATATCCTGCGCGACAGGAAAGGCAATTTCAAACTGATCGACCACGGGCTTTGTTTTCACACCGACCCCAAACTCAGAACGGTGATCTGGGACTTCAGCGGGCAGGCCATCCCTGAAGCATTAATTTCCAATGCCAGCCGGTTGCTCGACATGCTGGTTGAATCTGGTCCGCTCTACTCAGACCTCACCCAATTGCTAAGGGTTGAGGAAATCCAGGCGTTGATCCGGCGCGTGCGGGATTTGGTTGAGACTCCGGTCTTTCCATTACCCGACCCCGAACGGCGGCCGTTCCCCTGGCCGTTGGTTTAGAATAAAGGTTACAGAAGAGGAAACGATATTATGCCAAGAACCGCGAAGATTTGCCTGATGGGATTCGGGAATGTCAGCCAGGCCTTTGTCCATCTGGTGGACCGTAAAAAAGACCAATTGACCAGGGAGTACGGCGTTGAATTTAAGTTCACCGCCATCGCTACCGGCAGGCACGGCCGCGCCATCAATCCGGATGGCATCGATACTGATAAAGCACTCGATCTCCATAAAAAAGGGCAGTCACTTGATAGCCTTTCCAAAGAAAAAACCCCCAGAGATATCAAGGAATTTATCGCGAAAAGCCACGCGGATTTCCTGCTGGAGAATTCGCCGGTCAGCTACAAGGATGGTGAGCCGGCTGTGAAGCACATCCGCGCGGCGCTTGAGAACGGGATTCACGCTGTCTCGGCCAACAAGGGGCCGGTGGCGCATGCCTGGCAGGAACTGACCGCGCTTGCGAAAAGCAAGGGCAAGCGCTTTCTGTTTGAGTCCACGGTGATGGATGGCGCGCCTATTTTCTCGATGGTGCGCGAAACGCTGCCCGCCGCGGAAATCCTGGGGTTTGAAGGCATCCTCAATTCCTGCACCAACCTGATCATCGAACAGATGGAAGAGGGCGATACATTTGATAAGGCAGTGGAATACGCGCAATCCATCGGCATCGCCGAAACCGACCCGAGCGGGGATATTGACGGCTGGGACGCGGCCATCAAGGTCTCGGCGCTGGTGACCGTGTTAATGGGGTCGCCGCTGAAACCCCAGCAGGTGCAGCGCGAAGGCATCCGCGACCTCTCGGCGACCGAAGTCCAGCAGGCGCTGAAAGACGGGGAGCGCTGGAAACTGGTATGCCGTGCCGATCGGGTGGACGGGAAGATCATTGCCAGTGTCGCGCCTGAAATCGTGCAGACAAAATCTCCGCTCTACAGCGTCAATGGCACCAGTTCCATTGTGGTCTTTCACACCGACGTGCTTCCAGGGCTAGGCATCCTGGAATCCAACCCGGGGCCGGAGACCACCGCCTACGGGCTGCTGGCGGATATCCTGCATATCCTTAAAAACAAGAAATAATGCCACGAGATGTGTTCATCGGGTCAGGCTCCAACCTTGGCGACCGGCTTGCCGCGCTCGCCAAAGCCGCGGAGCTGTTATCTCCCGATGTCAGGGTGCTGGAGGCGTCCAAAGTACATGAGACGCCGCCCTGGGGCTATGAAGACCAGCCCGCGTTCCTAAACCAGGTACTGCATGCCGAGACCGAACTGGACCCGCCTGCGCTTCTCAAGTATCTGAAGCGCATTGAGCACAAGATGGGCAGGAAAGCCACATTCCGCTACGGCCCGCGCGCCATTGACCTGGACATCCTTTTTTATGACGGCCTCATCATTTCCACCGACAATTTACAAATTCCCCACCCAATGGCGGCCGAAAGGGCGTTTGTGCTGGTGCCCATGCGTGAAATCGCGCCCGATTTCATCCACCCGGCGCTTGGTAAAAGTATTACCGAATTAGCACGGTCTGTTGACGGCAGCGGTATTATCGTTTATGAAAAAGACTCCGATGGTAAAGCCTGAGATAACCTGGGGCGCGAAAACCTGGGTGATGGGCATCATTAACCTAACGCCCGACAGTTTTTCGGGTGACGGGGTGATGGCCGTGGGTGACCCGCTGCAGCAGGCGCTGGCGCAGGCCGAGGAATTTATCCGCGACGGCGCGCATATCCTTGACCTGGGCGCAGTGAGCAGCCGCCCGGGCGCGCAGCCTGTGCCTGCCGAAGAAGAGCTAAAACGTCTGCTGCCTGTGCTGCGCGAAATTAGATCACAAGGTTTGAACGCGCTGATCTCGGTGGACACCTGGAAAGCCGATGTGGCTGAGGCTTGCCTGGAAGCCGGCGCGGACTGGATCAATGACATTTGGGGCCTGCGGGCAGACGCGCGCCTGGCGCAGGTCATCGCCCGCCATCAGGCCACGGTGGTGCTCATGCACAACCGCAGCCGTTCAAACGCGGTATGCGACCTGGGCGTGCTGGGCAGTAGCTATTCAGGTGCGGAATACGCGGACTTTATCCCCGAGGTCATGGCTGACCTGAAAGCCAGCATCCGCATCGCGCTGGGCGCAGGCATACCGGAAAATAAAATAATTTTGGATCCCGGGATCGGCTTTGGCAAGACCGTTTCCCAAAACCTGGCCTTGATCAACCATTTGGATGAGTTTAAGGCGCTCGGTTACCCGCTGTTGATCGGCCCTTCACGAAAATCCTTTATCGGGCAGGTTCTGGACCTGCCGGTGGAGGAAAGGGAGGAAGGCACCGCCGCTGCGGTTGCCGTTGGCATCGCCCGCGGCGCGGATATCATCCGCGTGCACAACGTAAAAATGATGGCCAGGGTGGCACACATGACGGATGCCATCACCCGAAAGCCGCCGCAGGGCGATTAATCGCGGGGCGCAGCAACCTGTTTTTTGTGGGATGTGTTTTTCCTGTCAAGCAGCCGTTTGGCCAGTTTCAGGGAGAAGTGTTCCGAGCGCTCGCGTTCTTCCAACGCGTTGCGGATGTAATGGAATTCCGACTCCAGGCGCGGGAGGATGATATGCTCCAGCGCTTTAAGGCGCCGGGTGGTTTTCAGGATCTCGGTCATCAGCCTGGAGAGCTGAATTTCCCCGTCCGCGAGATAGATGATACTCTGCACATTTTGCTCAAACGCGCTGGCGGTCTCATCCACCACCGGCGAGGTGCCGGTGATACCCAGGTCGCGTTCGTAAGCCCCCTGTTCAAGCGATTCGCGCTTAATGCGCGGCACGTGCACGCCCATGAGCAGGGAGTCATCCAGATCCAGGGCTATTTCGTGCTTCTTACCCATCGCCGCGGACCGCACGCCTGCCTCACCGATCAACAATTCCGCCTTTGCCAGAGAACGGCGGGAGTTTGCGGTTACTTTCTCAAGTTCATTCGCCCTTCTCACCACCTCATCCTGCAGCCGCAGGATCTCCTGCAGCAGCGCCAGGCGCTTCCTGTCCAGCAGGTCATAACCGGCGCGCGTCAGTTCAATCTGCTGTTTGCGCAGCAGCATCTCGTTGCGGGTGATGGAGGTGTTGGTGATCTCAGCCATTTCAACCGCGCTTGTATTTGCGGATCATTTCTTCTGGGATGCGCTTTAAATACTGGTCAGGGAAGGTCGAGAGCAATTCCCAGGAAAGATCCAGCATCTCCTGAATGGAGCGGTTGGCGCTGCCCTGCCCGATATATTCCTTTTCAAACCGTTTGGCAAAATTCAGAACGCGCTGGTCCTGCTCGGTCAGCGAGCCTTCGCCGATGATGGTCACCAGTTTTTCCAGGTCGCGCCCTTCGGCGTAAAACGCGTACATTTGGTCCGCCACGCTGCGGTGGTCTTCGCGGGTGTGGCCTTTGCCGATGGCAGCGTTCATCAGGCGCGAAAGGGATGGCAGCACGTCAATGGGTGGATAGATGCCTTTCTGGTTCAGGATGCGGTTGAGCACAATCTGGCCTTCGGTGATATAGCCGGTCAGGTCGGGGATGGGATGGGTGATATCATCATCCGGCATGGTCAGCAGGATGAGCTGGGTGATCGAACCCTTGTGCCCCTTTATGCGGCCAGCGCGTTCAAACAGGCTGGCTAGGTCGGAATACATATATCCCGGGTACCCGCGCCGCGCGGGCAGTTCTTCGCGGGCGACCGAAAGCTCACGCAGCGCTTCGCAGTAGTTGGTGATATCGGTCATGATCACCAGCACATGCAGGTTATGGACAAACGCCAGGTACTCGGCGGCGGTCAGAGCCGCGCGCGGGGTGATGATGCGCTCAATGGTCGGGTCATCGGCATGGTTGAGAAACACTACCGTCCTTTCCAGCGCGCCGCTGGAGCGGAAATGCTCAATGAAATAGGAAGATTCCCGGTGCGTGATGCCGATTGCGGCGAACACCACCGCGAAGGGTTCATCCTGTTCTTCCAGTTCGCTGATCACGCGCGCCTGAGAGGCAATTTGCGCCGCCAGCTCATTGCCGGGCAGACCTGAGCCGAAGAAAATGGGCAGTTTCTGTCCGCGCGCCAGGGAATTCAGCCCGTCAATGGCCGAAACGCCGGTCTGGATAAATTCGCTAGGCTCAACGCGCACCGCCGGGTTGATTGGCATGCCGTTGATGTCCTCCTGCCGCTCAGGCAGGATGGCGGGACCGCCGTCAATGGGGTTGCCCAACCCGTCCAGGATGCGGCCGAGCATGGAATGCGAAACGCTTAGGCGGATGACATCGCCGGTGAAGCGCACTTTGGTCCTGGAAATATCGAGGCCTTCGGTGGAAAGGAAAAGCTGAATCACCGCCACGTCATTATCCACTTCCAGCACTCGCCCCACACGCACCTTGCCAGACGGGTCAATGACCTCCACCATTTCATCGTAAGCCACATCGGAAACACGTTCCACAAAGAGCAGCGGGCCGCGGATCTGGTTGACCGTGCGGAATTCTTTGGTGATCAACTGGTCAATCCGTTTTTCCTCAGGCATTGGGGCTCTCCATCTTTTCTTTCATACGCGCCATCTCGCTGTCAATTTCGTCTATTAAAAATTGAAGCCTTTCCACCGCCCTGGAAAGCGGAATTTCTTTCATTCTGGCAATCCTCTGCAGAACGACCGCGTTCTCAATCTCGGCCAGGCTGACGCCATTCCGCAGCGCGTCTTGCGCGGCATCATGGAAATGAAGGATGACTTTCAGCATCCAGTAGGATTTCTCAAGCGGGCAGAAGGAATCCACATCATGGATGGCGGACTGCTGCAGCAGGTCTTCGCGCAAGATCCTCGAAATCAGCAGGATTTCCCTCTCCAGTTCCGAAAGCGCGTCCTGTCCGATCAATTGAACCACCTGCTGCAGTTCGTGCTCCCTGCCCAAGATGTTCTGCGTGGCGCTCTTCACCGCCGTATAATCATCTGCAATTTCCTCGATATACCAGCGTGACAGGTCCACCAGCGAAAAACTTTTGGTCCAGTTGATAGCCGGGAAGTGGCGCCGGCGGGATAGCTCATAATCCAGCGCCCAGAAGACACCCGCAATGCGCATGCTGCTCTGGGTGATGGGGTCTGAAAAGTCGCCGCCGGGAGGGGAAACGGCGCCCACCAGTGAAATAGACCCATCCCGCTTGGGTTGGCCTTCTTTATCCGTTCCACTGCCGAGGCAGCTCACATGCCCGGCCCTTTCATAAAACTCCGCCAGGCGGGAGGACAGATACGCGGGATAGCCTTCCTCACCGGGGATCTCTTCCAGGCGGCTTGAGACTTCACGCAGAGCTTCACCCCAGCGCGAAGTGGAATCCGCCAACAGCATAACGTCGTAACCCATGTCTCGGTAATACTCGGCGATGGTGATGCCCATATAAATGCTCGCCTCACGCGCGGCTACCGGCATGTTGGAGGTATTTGCAATCAACACGGTTCGGTTGATTAAAGGAATGCCGGATGACCGGTCTTCCAGTTTGGGCAGTTCGCTCAGCACTTCCGCCATTTCATTCCCGCGTTCACCGCAGCCCACATAGACCACAATATCCACATCCGACCAGCGCGCCAGGGACTGCTGGATAACTGTCTTGCCGGTGCCAAAGCCGCCCGGGATGATGGCGGAACCGCCCTTGGGGATGGGGAAGAGCAGGTCGATGATGCGCTTTCCGGTGACCAGTGGTTCATTCAAGTCCAGGCGGGATTTAAAGGGGCGCGGTAGACGCACCGGCCAGCGGTGCGCGAGTGGCACTTTTATCTGCTCCCCAGTTTCTGTCTCAACCACCGCGGCGTGTCCCCGGATGGACAACTCGCCTGATCTAACCTCCATAACCTTGCCTGCAACTCCTGCAGGCACCATCACGCGGTGTATGATGCTGGCAGTTTCAGGGATTTCACCCAAAATGCTGCCCGGTCGGACAATATCACCGATTTTGACAATCGGCGTAAATTCCCATAATTTGCTTTCATCCAACGGGGATTCGCTTACTCCCCGCCCGAGAAAACCGCCTTCCTTTTGCGCCAGAGTAGTCAGCGGGCGCTGCAGCCCGTCGAAGATCTGCCCCATCAGCCCGGGTCCCAGGTAGGCAACCAGCGGCTCACCGGTGTTAAAGATGGGTTCGCCCATCCGCAGTCCGGAGGTATCTTCATACACCTGAATGGTCACCTGGTTGGAATTCAGGCGGATCACCTCACCCACCAGCCGTTCATCGCCCACCATCACCATGTCATACAGGCGGATATCGCCCATCCCCACAGCACCCACCACCGGTCCCGCGATGCGATTAATTTTTCCGCTGATCTCAGCCTTTTGTTCCATCCATCTCACCTTTAAATCTGATTTGCACGCCAGTGGCATGCCTGATCATGTCATAAATGCTTTGCTTGTGTGAAGCCCCGGCGTCCGAAATCGGTCCGTCCGGTATGGTCACCAAGTGCATGTCATTGGAAGCGTACATCCGCTTGACTAAAACCTTGTCAAGCTGCGAGAACAGGCCATCGTCAATCGCCAGCAGGATCTGTTCTTTTTTGTTTAACCACGCGGTGATAATGCGGTGTACTGTTTCAATATCATCCACGCCGATCGCGTCCACGCCCGCCAGCTTAAAGCCATGCGCCTGGTCTTTCCGGGTAATTACGACCATTTTGTTCATTGAATTCTCACAAGGTTATCCTTGATATAACGCGCCTCAAAACCGGAAGAGATTCCTTTGCCTATCCACCTTAAGTTGCGAATTTCAATTCTCTTCCTGCCGTAATATCCTAACGGAACACCGATACCCAAAGGGTAAAGCCTTGGCAGTTTGACCAACCAATTAAGCATATATATCCGCATCTGGTTTTCAAACTCACTTAAGTGCCGGCTTTCGGCGTAGTAACCCAGGCCCCTCTTTAAATAAACGCTGTATTTTGTAGTGAGAAGCGGCCGGATAACTTCTTCAACCGAACCGGATTTGGATAATTTAAGCAGTACTTTATGCGAAATATTACCCTGTGCGATTAAAAACTCTTTAATATTCGAATTTTCAAAACCATCAGGTGAATTCACCATGCGCAGGATCGTGTTTAAGTTCGTGATGTCCGCCTCAATGGCGTAAAACTCCTGCAGCAGCAGGATGTTTTCAGAACTGCCTTTCAATAATTCTTTTATCTTATGAAAATACCATTTTTCCAGAACCAAATTAATTTCGGATGAACTCAGCGGTTCCTTTTCGGTTCGCAGCTTCATCAAAACCTGGGCAGCCGGCAGTTGATAAACAACCATTTTGTTCACCGCGTCATCCAGGTTTTTTGCCTTGGCAAGCTCATTAAGATAAGCGAGGGGTATTGTCCCCAAAGACAGGAAGGAATCTTCCATCTCATCCAACGGAATCTCATGCGTTAGTCCGCGCACGATGGTTTTCAAATTTAAAAGGTCATCACGCATAAAGATAATTCTTACCAGCTTGGCTTCAGCATCCTGATAGAAACGGTTCAGATCAGCTGCTATATTTACCAATTCCATGCGCATGGCTTGGGAAAGGCAGGAGTAACCGTGCGCGTAAGTCAACGCGGTCTCAATGGATTCTTTATAGGGGGTTTTGGTCAATGCGGATAAAAAACTGTCAATGCTGGTTAAATCAGCCAAGGATTCCATCTTTTCAAAGGGTTGAATGTTGGAAAGCCGGGCGCGCAAGCGGGTATTGCCATAATCAAAGAGGGCCATACCTAAACGGAAGTGCTTTTCCCCTCGAAGAAAATGGATAACTTCTGCTGCAAAGCTGCGCCGGCATGCTCAAAGCGCGATTCAATGGTGTTCTTTACGCTCACCAGTTGGTCCTCGGTTTCAGCCACGCTGCCGCCGGAACACTGGATATCAAATTTTAATTCCATCGGCAACTTAACCTTTTTCTGGAGTTCTGCCGCCGCAGCGTTATCCAATTCATCAAAATGGATAATGGCGCTCTGGCCTTCCAGTAATGAAGGCTGGAGCGCTTTCAACGTTTCGTCAACCAGTTGGCTGAGAATAAGCGGATAGTTCTTTCTTTCGCGGATACGGCCAAGGGTGTGCTTCACTTTTTCCAGCACTTCCCCAATCAGCACCTGGCGGGCATCCGCGCGGATCTGCAGTGAGCGCACAACGGCCTGTTGTTCAATCAAAGCCTGTTCACGGTTCAGGCGCGCGCGCCCATCTAAAAGGATTCTGTTTTCCTGTTCGCCGGCTTCCTGCCGCGCTTTCAGGTTGATCTGGCTGACCTGAAATTTCGCGTCTTCTTCAATTTGTTTGATCTGCTGCTTGCCGGCGCTTTCAATGCCATCCAGGATGGCTTGAAGGTCCATGCTTTATCCTCCAAGAAGGATAATAGCAGCCACCGCGAACCCGAGGATAACCAGGGTTTCAGGGATGGCTACCAGGATGATGATTGAGCCGATCAGTTCGGGTTTTTCCGAGAGGGCGCCAACACCGGCGGAACCGATCGCCCGCTGCGCCATTGCGGTGGCGAAGGCAGGGACACTGATGGCTATCGCAGCCGCTAACGCAATAATTGCTTTTTCCATGATTAAATCTCCTTAACTCACTTTAATTTTGAACCTGAATTTTTTCCTGCCGCCAGAACCCGTTTGCGGAAGGGCAAGAAAGAGGATTGGCCTCCTTCATAGAACTTTCTGAAAAACTCAACATACTGCAGGCGAAGGCTCTGAATGGTGGGGCTGAGCATACCCATCACCAGGTTCAGCGCGTGGATCACAATCGCAATGAGGATACCCACGAACACGCTGCCTACCATGCTCCCCATGTCATTCGCGACCTTGGCAAGGAAAACCGAAGCCAGTCCCAGCGCAGCAATCCTTAGATAGGAGAGGACATTCCCGATAACCCCCACAAATTCAATCGGACCCAGGAAGAAACCAATTTTCCCCATTGAAAGCGCCAGGGTCACCATCCCGACAGCCAGAACAACCCAGCTCAAAGTGGTGTACCCATGTGGCAGGTTGGACGTTAATGAGGCTGCCAGGAAGACAATACCCACAAGGCCGATGGCCATGCCCAGGCGTTCAAACGCTTCACTGCGGCTGCGGTGCACCAATGCGTTCCACACGCCGATGGTCAGCCCGAGCAGGATATGCGCAACGCCAACTGCCAAAGCCATGACCATCAGTGTTTTAATGCTGCTGGGTTCTGAACGGCTGAACCAGAGCGGCTTAAGCCCGATTTTTTTGCCCAGCGTTCCGAAGTATTCCCCATAAAGCACACCAAACAGAACAGACCAGATTGAGCTTATCCTTAATGCCTTGAGAAAGTCCCCGAATAAGCCTTTCATCGGTTTGCGCAATATGATGACCGAAAGCAGGAACATCAGCACGCCATAGCCCACATCGCCGACCATCATGCCAAAAAACCACGGCATGAAGATGGCAACCAGTGTGCTTGGGTCAATGTCTGTATATTTTGGCACCGCGCGCATTTTGACAAAATCTTCAAAAGGCGACAGCACTTCCGGGTTGCGGGTGGCAACCGGGATCTTTTCTGCCAGCGATTCGGGGACATCGATGACGTTAAGCAGAACCTTTTTTCCAAACCCTTTTTTAAGAATATCTTCAAGTGAACCCAGGTCCTCAAGCGGCACCCATCCAAATATTGTGAAGGTATATTCCGTCTCGCCAACTTTGGTGAAGGCGTCAAACTCATCCAGCCGGTCCTTGCACACCAGTTGCCAGGTTTTCAACTTTTTCAGTCAGGTCTCTGCCATGCGTTTAAAGCGGTTGTCAATCTCATCCAGTTCCTGATGGTTCAGCTCAATTTTCTTTTCAATGTGCGACAGCGCCTCATCGGTGGATAAATACGCGTATTCTTCCGGCAAGATAAGCTGCGTAACCTTTTCATTTTTCATGAAGGTCTCAACCTGAGACATCATTTCAAAAGGAAAAATGCCGATCACAGCAGTAGTGGCTTCGCCAACCTTGACCGAGATCATCTCAAATTTGCCCTTGGTCAGCAGCCTCAATTGCTGCGCCAGCAGGTTTATTTCGCTCATCTGGGAGGAATGGACCAAAGCCCGCAGGGAGGCATTGCCCGATTTTCTTGATGATTCAGGCATCACCGGGGCAATCACCCGCAGCATATCGTTGTATTTGGACAAGGACACCAGTTCATCCTGCAGCGTCTTGCGCTGGTTGTTCAGGTATTGCACCTGAGAGGTAAGTTCGGCCACCCTGGTTTTGATGGTGACAAAACCTTCTTCCGCAGAAAGTGAAACTTCATCCCTTGATTTTTTGAGCCTTGAAAACAGTTCAATCAAGCCATTGATGCCGGCAATCAGCAGGGTTACTTCTTCCTGCCGGCTTCTCAGGCTTTCAGAAATTTCCAGCGGCTGGATTAATGCGTCTGGCACTTCGCGCACATCATCGATTTGAAGCTGGCCGAAATTATGCAAAACAGGGATCACCCTGTCAAGGGAATCCTTCATCCCCCAAATTTGGACACGCGCCATCTTTAAAATCATTTTCGCTCCTGGTTCTGTCCGAGCAGGAAGTTCATAACAGTGTCCACGGCCTCATCCAGGTATTGCCTGCCGTGCACGATGCTTTTTTCAGCTTCAGCCTGGGCTACCGTGACCGTTTTTTCGGCAGCCTCGCGCGCGCTTTTCACACCTTCCTCAAAAGCAATGTCGCGCTTCGCGCGCGCGTCCGCCAGGATCTGGTTCTTAATTTTCACAAGGTCGCTTTGGGCGGACGTGATGACCTTATCCGCTTTTTCTTTAGCGGTGGAAATCCGTTCCGCGACATCTATTTCGGCAGTCAAAATCTTTTCCAGCGCGAGCTGGGGATTGGATTGGTTTACTTCAACAGTCAAGGATTCTTGCTTCATAATATCAGCCACTATTTATATTTTAAAGACTTTTTATCGTAATCCTCTTGATTAAAAAAGTCAATGAAAAATACGAGGGTGTTGAAAAAGACCCTGAAGGTTTACAAGCGGCGGAGAAACACAGAAAATGTTGAAAGTATCAGTCCATTTTTTGGTTTACTTCTGCTTATTGCCTTTAGGGTCTGATCTTTCAATTTGTTTTCCAACAGTTTCAATCCACTGTAAGGTTAACCTTTTTTACCTTTTTTTCGGAAGTATAATTTTTTTACTTATTAACTCACAAACCTTAAGAAGGGTTTTTACAAGGAGTCTTTAAAGATGAATGAATATGATGTGGTTGTGGTTGGCGCCGGTCCCGGCGGGTATGTGTGCGCCATCCGCGCTTCACAAAATGGTCTGAAGACCGCCATCGTGGACAAGCAGTGGCTGGGGGGAGTCTGCCTGAACGTGGGCTGCATTCCTTCCAAAGCGCTTCTCAAAAACGCCGAACTGGCTCATACGCTTCGCGAAAGAGCGGCTGAATTTGGCATTTCTTTCGATAATCTAAGGCTGGACTACGGGGAAGCGGTGAAACGCAGCCGCCAGGTCTCAACCCACCTGACGCGCGGCGTGGCCTTCCTGATGAAGAAGAACAACATTGATGTTTACATGGGGTCTGCCAAACTCGCTTCCGTTAGCCAGGTGGATGTAACCGACGCAGAGGGCGCTACCCAATCGCTGAAAGCTAAAAATATTGTTATCGCCACCGGCGCGAGTTCCTTCACGCCCCCCGCCTGGAACCTGGACGGGAAAAAGGTGCTCTCTTACTACGAGGCTATCCTGCAGGAAACCTTGCCGCAATCCGTGGTTATCATCGGCGCGGGCGCCATTGGCGTGGAATTTTCAACCATCTGGAGCTCCTACGGCACCAAAGTGACGCTTGTTGAAATGCTGCCGCAGGTGCTTCCGCTCGCTGATGAAGAAGTCAGTGCGGAACTGACCAAAGCCTACCGCAAACGCGGGATTGATGTGCTCACCAGCCACAAGGTTGAATCGGTTGAGGTGACCGGCGCTGGCGTCAAAGTGACCGTTTCCAGCGAGGAAGGCCAGAAAGTGATTGAGGCCGAACAGGCTCTGGTTGCCATTGGGTTCCGGCCGAATTCCGCGAACTTCGGTTTGCAGGAAGTTGGCGTGAAACTGGACGCCAAAGGTAACGTTGAAGTAGATGAGCGCATGGCCACCAATGTCCCTGAAATCTGGGCAATCGGTGATGTGACCGGTAAGATGCTGCTGGCGCATGTGGCCTCCATTCAGGGCATCCTGTGCGCGGATGTGATGGCCAGCAAGGATGCTCAACCGATCAACTACCAGATGATCCCCAACGTCACCTTCAGCCAGCCGCAGGTAGCCTCCTTCGGTATGACCGAAGCCCAGGCCAAAGCGGCAGGATATGAGGTCAAGATCGGCCGCTTCCCGTTCTCGGCCAACGGCAAAGCGCTGGGATTGGGTGAGCCTTACGGTTTCGCCAAGATCATCAGCGACGCGAAATACGGTGAGATACTTGGAGCACACCTGATTGGCCCTGAAGCCTCTGAACTGCTTCCCGAAATCACACTGGCGCAGCGCATGGAAATGACCGCGCATGAGATAGCGAAGAACATCCATACCCACCCCACACTTAGTGAGGTGTTGATGGAAGCCGCTGAAGGCGTGGACGGAAAGTCCATCCAGATCTAATCACTATTTCCAACCGAAAAGGCGTGGAAACACGCCTTTTTTGCCTTAAAAAGCGCTGTGCTATAATCGCACCGGAAAGGTCAAAGGATGTTTAAGAATATCGCCAAGGCACTCGGAGGGGACCATCAAAAACGCGAACTCGACAGGTTAAGCATCATTGTTGAGCAGGTCAACGCGCTCGAAGCGGAATATGGCTCGCTGTCGGATGACGGCCTGTGCGCCAAAACCCCCGCTTTCCACCAGCGCCTGGCGAATGGCGAGACCCTGGATGACATCCTGCCTGAAGCCTTTGCAACCATCCGTGAAGCCAGCAAGCGCACCACCGGGCTGAGGCATTACGACATCCAGCTCATCGGCGGCATGGTGCTGCATAAAGGCACCATCGCTGAAATGCGCACCGGCGAAGGTAAAACGCTGGTAGCCACCCTGCCCCTTTACCTGAATTCGCTGGCGGGCAAAGGCGCTCACCTGGTTACCGTTAATGATTATCTGGCGCGCCGTGACGCGCGCTGGATGGCACCCATTTACAATCTGCTGGGGTTGAGCGTGGGTGTGCTGCAAATGTCCAGCCGCACCGAAAACGCCCGCAGCGCTTTTATGGTGGATCTTGAATTACGAGACGGGCGTGAAGAAAACGACCAACTGCGGATGGTTTCCCGGCAGGAAGCTTACGCGGCGGATATCACCTATGGCACCAACAACGAATTTGGGTTTGACTACCTGCGCGACAACCTGGTAATGGATATGGCCCAGCGCGTGCAGCGCGGGCATCATTACGCCATCGTGGATGAGGTGGATAATATCCTCATTGACGAAGCCCGCACTCCGTTAATTATTTCCGGCCCGGCATCGGAAGAAGTGGAATGGTACAGCCGCATGGCCGTGATTGTTCGCCAGCTTGACCCGGCGGATTATGACTTTGACGAAAAAGACCGCAGCATTGCCCTGACCGAAATCGGCGGAGCGCACGTTGAAGACCTGCTCAAAATCCCGCTGCGCGACCCGGACCGGCCGGAGGATATCACCCCCGAACAGGCGCGGCTTCTCGGTTACCTTGAACAGGCTTTACGTTCCCAGTTGCTTTACACCCGCAACAAGGATTACATCGTCCAGAACGGCCAGGTGATTATCGTTGATGAATTCACGGGACGCCTGATGCCCGGCCGGCGCTGGTCTGAAGGCCTTCACCAGGCTGTTGAAGCCAAGGAAGGCGTGAAGGTCAACCCTGAAAACATAACCCACGCCACCATCACCCTGCAGAATTACTTCAGAAAATACGAAAAACTGGCCGGCATGACCGGCACAGCCGTCACCGAAGCGGAAGAACTGGCCACCATCTATAAGCTGGACGTTTTTGAAATTCCCACCAACCTGGACTTTGAAGCTGAAAAACCTTCAACAAAACTCACTACTCTGCAAACCAAAGATGAAGAAGGCTATAGCTACACCTATTACACCTATCAGGATGACCCTGAAAAGGCAGCCAGGTTCTGGAAACGCAAGGATTATCCGGATGTGGTTTACCGTTCCGAGGAAGGCAAACTGCGCGCGATTGTTCTGGAGATCCTTAAACTGCATGTGATCGGACGCCCGCAACTGGTGGGCACCACTTCCATTGAACACTCCGAAAGGCTTTCGGCAAGGCTACGTGCTGAACCCCTGCGGCGGCTGCTTTCGGTGATACTCATCCGTGAAGCCTATATGAAGATGAAGAATATCGCTATCATTGAACGCTCCATTCCGGAACTTGAGTTCATGAACAAACCGCTGACCGAACTGAAGCCGGATGAACTGCGGCGGTTCGCCCAGAGCGTCGGGCTCAGCTCCATCAATCCTGAAGCACCCGAAAACCTGAAAGCTGTTGCAGAATATTTAGAGCTTAAGGAAAGTGACATTGACCGCTTGAAAGAAGCAGTACTGGGCGGCATCTCGCACCAGGTTTTAAACGCGCTGAGACATGATCAGGAATCCCAGATTATCGCCGATGCGGGCGCCTTTGGCGCTGTGACCATCGCCACCAATATGGCAGGCCGCGGTGTGGATATTAAACTGGGCGGCGAGATGCAGGAGAATATCATTGCGGATGTGCGCAAGGCCCTGGCCGCCGCCGGCCGCAACCCTTACGGCATGACCCAGTCCGAGATGGCTGCTGCTTTGAATGAAATCGGCGCGGATGTATACCCGCCCTTTGAAGAATCCATCCAAACCTTCCTGTCATTTCTTGATGACATGAAACGCGTGCGTGGGGTGGGCGGCCTGCACGTGGTCGGTTCCGAACGGCACGAAGCCCGCCGCATTGACAATCAGCTGCGCGGGCGCTCGGCCCGCCAGGGCGACCCGGGCTCTTCACGCTTCTTCCTGTCGTTGGAAGATGACCTGATGCGCATGTTCGGCGGCGAGCGGGCTGAAACCATGATGCGCCTGTTCAACATTGACCCCTCCATCCCGCTGGAAAGCAAAATGCTCGGGCGGCTGGTGGAGCAGGCGCAGGAACGCGTGGAAGGTTATAACTTTGACATCCGCAAGCACCTGCTGGAATACGATGATGTATTGAATGACCAGCGCGAACGCATATATAAGGAACGCGACCGGGTGCTGGTAAAGGAAAACCTTGAAGAAGACGTTCTGGATATGCTGCGCAGCGAACTAAAGCGCCGCATCCCGGAAGCGCTCAACGACCCTGAAGGTCCCTGGAAACTGCTAGCTTACCTGGAAGAGATCCAGCCGACCATCATCTTTGGACCGCAGGATGAGCGCGTCATTTCCTTTACCTTGCTGACCATCGCGCGGATTTTGGGCGCATTGTGCGGTGATTTAAAAGACCGCGCTTCAATCCAGAATGCCGCTCTTGAACTAGCCCGGCAAGCTCTGGAAGCCGAGCGCGCTCATTTGATTAGCCAGACCGAAGCCTTTGTCCAGCGTACTGCGGAAAGCTACAGATCCCAGCTGGCCGAAAGAATGGATTTGCTGGACATCTTTATGGACAATCTCGCGGATCACCAGTCCAAAAACGCACGGGAATTGTCTGCTGAACTGCAAAACCTGGTGCGGTTAAAAATTAACCTTACCAGCGAATCAGCCAACGCCCTGCAAAACAGTTCAAGGGAAGCGCGCGGGTTTATTGGTGCTGAGATTGAAAAACTATTAACTGCCCTTTTCCTCTCACGCATGGTGATGACCATTGAGCGCAGGCTGAACAGCCGCCTGAGCATTGATAATAATGCCCTGGCCGAAGCTGGCTGGGCGACTATCGAAAACGCCATTCTGGACGGTATTGATCAGGTTTATTCAGCCAGGACTACCGGGCTGAATCAATCCGGCAGCCAGATTCTATATAACATTGAATCCATCCTGAAGCGCCAGGAGGAATCGGGCATGCAAGGATATGACCTGATTGACCTCACCGCCGGAATGCCTGTGGGCACGCAAGCCGTCATAGACGCGCGCACCCACCAGCGCGTCAGCCGCAGGGTTAACCTGCTGAATTACGTGTTCCTGGCAGCCAAAGCGCTGGAAGGAAAAGAAACCGACGAGATTTCCGCCGAAGTCCTCGCGCATCTGGAAGACGTTCAAAAGCAACTGCAGCCCATTTGGGGGAAGATGGAACTTCAACGCCTGACGCAGGTTAACAATCCTGACACCCTTTTAGATTGGGATTATCTCGAAAAACTCAGCCCCGACCTGAACGCTGAGGAACTTTACACCATAAGCCAGCTGACACATCAACAGATTATGGATCAGAACGATCCGCGTTTTCTTGGCGCGTTTGGAAAACGGGTGCAGAGTGTCATTTATCGCCATATCCTGCTGCGCTCAATTTCAGACTTATGGATTGAACACCTGACCCAGATGGAAGCCCTGCGCGTGTCCATTGGAATGGAAGCTTACGCACAGCGGGATCCGCTGGTGCAGTACAAGAGCCAATCCACTGACACCTTCAGAGACCTGTTTGCCAATATCCGTCTGGGCGTGATATCCCAAATGTTCCGCCTGCAGCCGTCCAGACCGCAGGTCATTGAACCGCAGCCCCAGCCCCAGGCGCAAACTGCCAGCAGCCAGAGTACCAAAGCCGCCCAGGAAAGTAAAAAGCGGAAACGGCACAAAAAGCATTAAGTGAGGTTGACGTTATTTCCTCCAAAATTGAATCCCCCTTGCAGACCAAAATATTTAAGCTGGTTTCCAGTGTAAAAAGAATGGGGTAGATATCCTAATAATGGCAAGTTTTTTGGGGCTTTTTGGCAGGGTTGTCAAGTTAATCATTAACCCTTATAATCACCATATCATCTCACTGTATTGGAGTATTTAACTCATATGGATCAACACGACACCACCCAAGCCTCAGGGGAAGAACAAAACAACGATAAAGAAATCACCAACATGGCTTCTTTATTAAATGAGGAGGGGCTGGGCCTTGAGTTACCTGAAGCTGGCAATATCAAGACCGGCACCATCGCAAGTATTTCACCCGGACAGATTATGGTCAGCATCGGCTCTAAATCAGAAGGTATTGTCAGCGGGCAGGAATTTGAATTAATTCCTCCGGATGTTTTTGCTGCCATGGAAGTGGGACAGGAAATCGCCGTGTATGTGATCACCCCTGAAGACCAGCATGGCAATCTGATTCTTTCCTATGTCCGCGCCATTGAAGCCGAGACCTGGAAAGACGCTGAAGAAATCATGAAAAGCAAGTCAACCTTCACCGGCAAGGTGGTTAGCTTTAACCGCGGCGGCTTGATCGTCGCCTTCCGCGAACTGCAGGGCTTTGTGCCTTCCTCATTGCTGAGCTTCAGCCGGCGCAATGAGATGGGCGGCGAAACCGCTGATAAACGCTTTGGCGAAATGATCGGTTCCGATATCACCCTGCAGGTCATCGAAGTTGACCAGGAAAACCGCAGGCTGATCTTCTCGGAAAAAGCGGCTGTACATGAAACCCGCGATTCCATCCGCGACAAAGTGATTGAAAAACTGAAAGTCGGCGACGTGCTGAAAGGCCGAGTGACCAGCCTGGCCGATTTTGGCGCGTTCGTGAATATCAACGGCGCTGACGGCCTGGTGCATGTATCTGAAATTTCATGGGACAAGATCCGCCATCCTGGCGATGTGTTGAAAGTCGGGGAGGAAGTCGATGTCAAAGTTATCAGCATTGACGAAGAAAAACGGCACATCGGCCTGTCCATCCGCCGCATGAAAGATGATCCCTGGCAGAGCGAAATTGGCGACATGAAGGTCGGCCAGCTGGTGGAAGCCCAGATCACCCGCCTGACCAAGTTTGGCGCGTTTGCCATGCTTGAGAGCGGTATAGAAGGCCTGATCCACATTTCCGAGATCAGCGAAGAGCATATCGCCCATCCCAAAGAGGTCTTGCACGAGGATGACAAGGTCACGCTGCGCATCATCAAAATTGAGCCAGACTCCCACCGCATCGGCCTGAGCCTGCGCCGTGTGGAATCGCTGGCCTTTGCCGACATGGATATGAAAGTGCTCGAGAAAGAACTTCAGGGCACTGATATTAAAATCTCGGGCGAGGAAGCTGAAAAAGCAGAAGCTGTTGCTGAACAGGAATCAATCAACGAACCTGAATCCGGCGAAGTTGAAGCCGCTGCTGCTGAAAAGGAGACAACCAGCGAACCTGAATCCGATGAAGCTGAAGCTGCTGTTGCTGAACAGGAACCAGTCAGCGAACCTGAATCCGGTGAGGCTGAAGCCGCTGTTGCTGAACAGGAACCGGTCAGCGAACCTGAATCTAGCGAGGCTGAAGCTCCCGCGGATGAGACCCCATCCGCTTAGATAGCTGCAGAAAGAACAAGGACTTATTTAGCAGTCGGGTTGCTTTTAAAAAAGCCTGAAATAGTAAGAGTAGCGTCACTGGACTGAACGCCCGAAACATGCAAAAAAATAAGACCCAATCAAATCATTTTCCGCGCCGCCGCATACAGATGGGATTGACTTTTGTGGTGGCCGGATTTTTAATTCTGATGGTTGGCGTCAGGCCTGAGATTTTTCAGCTTGACCGCAGCCCGGTGCTGGGTTATGTCCAGATAGCAGTGATGCTGGCGGGACTGGCGATCCTTTGTGTGGGGGGATACATCTGCCTGAGCGGTTTATGGAAGGGCCACAGCCCAAGCATCGCGGCCGAGCTCGGCATGCGCATTATCAGCACCGGCTACATTATCGCGGTTTTTGCCGGCCTGGCGGATATCTTCGGCCTCGGCAGCCACCCCTACCCCGAGTTCGTCCCTTATTTTGGCGAATGGCAGGCACGCGGGGTTCAGATCGCTGAAGGTTTTATTGCTATGGGCATGCTGATGATGCTGCCCTATTCGCGCCACCCCTTCTTTCACAGCCGCCAAGCCCCGCCCGGCGACGATCACCCGGATTAGCTTCCCGGTTTTTTTCCGTTTGTCAAATTAATTTTCATCTAATAAAAATCTACGATTTCTATCTAATAAAAATCTACGATTTCTTTATACAATAATTATTGTATACTCCTGCCATCTTAATCATAATTCCTGTAAAAGAGACTGAATGAATTCAAAAGTTGAGAAACATAACCTGGATAACGGATTAACCATTCTGACCAAAGAGCTGCACCATGTGCCGCTGGTCAGCCAATGGGTCTGGTACCGCGTGGGATCGCGCAATGAGGTCAAAGGCAAGACTGGCATCTCACACTGGGTAGAGCATATGCAGTTCAAAGGTACGCCCAAATATCCCATCACTGTGCTTGACCAGGCAATTTCGCGTGACGGGGGCGTCTGGAATGCCATGACCTCCCTGGACTGGACCACTTATTTTGAAACCCTGCCATCACACAAAATGGATATCGCGCTCGACCTGGAAGCCGACCGCATGCGTAACAGCATTTTTGATAAAGAAGAGACTGAACTGGAAAGAACGGTGGTCATCTCGGAACGCGAAGGTAACGAGAATGAGCCGCTCTTCCGCCTGGGTGAAGCCGTACAGAAGGCGGCCTTTGAATTACACCCTTATAGAAACCAAGTCATTGGAGAGCTGAACGACCTGAAATCCATTTCGCGGGAAGACCTCTATCAGCATTACCGGGATCATTACGCGCCCAATCACGCCCTCATCGCCATCGCCGGCGATTTTGATACAAAAAAAGTCGTCACACAATTCAGTGAATTGTACGGGGAGATCGACAGGCAGAAAGCCACAATCCAGACTCCCACACCCGAACCCGAACTGCAAAAATCACAGTGGATAGAAGTCAAAGGCCCGGGCGACACGATTTATCTGCAAATCAGTTACCGCTCACCGGCCGCCAACAGCGATGACTTTTTTGCGCTGACAGTTATGGACAGCCTGCTGTCCGGACCCTCATCGCTTTCCATGATGGGCGGAGGAAGCGTCTCTAACAAAACCAGCCGCCTTTACCAGGCGCTGGTCGAGAAGGACCTCGCGGTCAGCATCTCCGGCGGGGTACAAGCGACCATTGACCCCTACCTCTACGAAATGCTGGCCATCCTGCCACCCGACAAATCCACCGATGCCGCCTTGAAGACTATTGACCATGAAATAACGCGGCTGCAGCAGGAAAAAGTCAACCCGCAGGAAATCGCGCGCGCAATCAAACAGGCCAAAGCACTGTTCGCTTACGGCAGCGAAAGCATCACCAACCAGGCATTCTGGCTGGGGTACGCTTCCATGTTCGCTGACTATACCTGGTTTGAAACCTACATCCAGCGGATTGAGCAGGTCGGCGCGGAACAGATCCTCAATTTCGCGCAGCACTATCTGGACCAGGATCACCGCATCATCGGCATTTACCGCCCCAAAAATAACAGGAATTGACATGGGAAAAGAAGAAAACATTTTAAAGAATCTTCCGGGGCCTGAAACCATCGGCCGCTTTAGCCTGCCCAACGGCGCTGTCGTTCTGACCTTCAATAACCCCAGCGCCCAATCTATCAATCTTGTCGGCCTGCTGGAGAACGGCGCCCAACTCGACCCGGCTGAAAAACTGGGAGTTGCCCACTTCACAGCTTCCATGCTGTCAAGGGGCACAACCAGCAAAAGCTTCGCAGCTTATCATGAGATTTTGGAAAGCCGGGGGGCGGGCCTCTCATTCAGCAGCGGCACGCACCAGACCTGGTTCCACGGAAAAGCGCTCGCCGAAGATATCGGGGTGCTACTTGAGCTGGCATCCGACAGCCTGCGGCATCCGACCTTCGTGCCGGATTACGTTGAACGCATGCGCCAGCAGCTTTTGGCCGGGCTGGCGATCCGCGAACAGGATACTTCAGAAGTTGCATCGCTGATTTTTGACCTGGCCTTGTTCCCCAGCCACCCTTACGGAAATCCGGTGGATGGGTATATCCAAACTGTCCAGACTATTACTCGGCAGGATCTGGTTGATTTTCACGCCAGTTATTTCCAGCCTGAGGGGATGATCATGGTAATCGCCGGCGCGCTTGAGGGTATGGACGTGAAGGCGCTTACTGAAGGCTGTTTCGCGGATTGGCAGAACAACCCAAAACAAATCCCCGCCCTGCCTTTGATTCCGGAAGCCCCTAAAGAAATCATCCGCAAACACCGCTTCATTGAAGAAAAAAGCCAGACGGATCTGATTCTGGGTACTTACGGCCCCACACGCAAATCTGACGATTTCCTGCCGAGCTACCTGGGTAACAATATTCTCGGGCAGTTCGGGTTGATGGGGCGCATTGGCGAGAGCGTCCGTTCAAAATCGGGGTTGGCGTATCACGCCTCCAGCAGCGTCAATGCCTGGGCAGACGGCGGCTCTTGGGAATTTACAGCCGGGCTTAATCCCGAAAATCTGGATAAGGCGATCAGGCTGATCCAGGATGAGATTGAACGATTTACCAGTGAGCCTGTGACTGCTGAAGAACTGGACGATTCCCAGTCCAACATGATCGGCCGCCTGCCCCTCTCGCTGGAATCCAACGCGGGCATCGCCAACGCCATATTGACCATTGAACGGTTTAATTTGGGCCTGGATTACTACCAGCATTACACTGAAATTATCCGCGCCATTACCCCCCAGCTCATTCTGGAAACCGCTCAAAATTACCTGCACCCTGAAAAATTGGTCATCGCCAGTGCGGGTTCAGGAGCGGACATTTCGTGATCCAAAAGCTGTTCAGCGGCATTGATCTGGTGGAGGTTGCGCGCTTTCGGGAACTCAACCCGCAGATCCTTGAGAGGTTTTTTACGCGTGTCTTTACTCAGAATGAGAGGGCGTATATCGCCGGGTCCTTTGAACGCGCCGCGGGCATCTTTGCCGCCAAGGAAGCGCTGGTGAAAGCGCTGGGCTGCGGAATTGGACCTGTGAGCTGGCATGAAGTGGGTATCCGTTATGAAGAACAGGGCAAACCTTTACCAGCATTGTCGGGGAAGGCAAAAGCTGCTGAACAAGATTTGGGTATTGTTGAGTGGAGCGTGAGCATCAGCCACACCAAAAACAACGCGGTGGCTGTGGCGGTGGCGTATTCTCTGGCTAATGAGTAGCCATAAAATAATAACGCTTAAATCACAATTTACTTCAGTGAAGATGCCATGGATTTTTCAGCAATCGGGAATTCCATCCAGATATGGTTGCGCAGCACTTTTTCATCCGCAATGACCTTAATTATGCTTTCTGATTTAGGAATGTCTTTAATCATATCCGGGTGCACATAGCAGCATTCGGGCGGAAAGCCGTATTTTTCGGTGAAATAAGTCACCGCCAGATTTAGCCGGTTATAAAAATCCTTGGCAGTCTGGCTGTCATACCACAACATTCCCTGTTTCATTCTCTCCGTTATACTCCTGGCATAATTATAGCACTGGTGTTCTAAAGTTACAATATTAATACCTGTTGATTTAAAGTAGATCACATCTAAACAGATTGATTATAAATTGTTAGTGCGATTGTTGGAATTTTTGAGCCATTTAAGGTATGCTTAATCCGGATATCAGACCACAATTACCAAGGAGGCCGATATGATTAAAGAACTGGTTCAGGACACAGAAAAAAGGATAAAAAGCGCGATCCAATCGCTTGAAGATGACCTTGCCGGTGTGCGCACCGGGCGAGCCAGCCCGGCGCTAATCGAAAGGATGTCCATTGAATACTACGGTTCGCCGGTTCCGCTCATCCAGCTTGCCACCATCAGCGTGCCCGAACCCCGCCAGTTGATGATCAAACCCTTTGACCCGGCTTCGATCAAGGATATTGAAAAATCAATCCTGGCATCCGACCTTGGGCTGACACCCATGAACGATGGAAAAGTTATCCGCCTCAACCTGCCTCCACTAACAGAAGAGCGCCGGCATGACCTGATGAAATCTGTTCACAACCGGCTGGAAGACGCGCGTATTGCGGTGCGCAACATCCGCCGGGATTCCAATAAAGACATGCGTGACTTTGAAGAAGAAAAGATGATCTCTGAAGATGACCTCGAACGCGGTGAGGAAGAAATCCAGAAACTGACCGACAAGTATATAGAAGAGATTACCGAGGTCGGCAAGAAAAAAGAAGTGGAGATCATGGAAGTCTGATCCTTTATGGCTGATCAATCTGAAGTACCCCAATTTAAAGCGCTGCCCGCGCATATCGCCATTATCATGGACGGCAACGGGCGCTGGGCAGCTGCCCGCCACCTGCCGCGCATGGCCGGCCACCGGGAGGGCACCGAAAACCTGCGGCGCGTCATCACCGCCTGTGTGGAGTTCGGGATTGAATATCTGACCATTTACGCTTTTTCAACCGAGAACTGGAAACGCCCGAAGGATGAAGTAAGCGGGCTGATGCAGATCATGGCAGATGCGCTTGAAAAAGAAGTGGGGGAGCTAAATAAACAGGGCGTGCGAATCAATCATATTGGCCGCCTTGAAAAGCTGGACGTGCCTTTGCGGCAGGGCATCATCAACGCGGTTGAACTAACCAAAAATAATGACCGCCTGATCCTCAATGTCGCTTGGAACTACGGCGGCAGGGATGAGATCGTTTATGCGGTTCAGGAGATTGTGAAAAAAGGCATTAAACCCGAAGAGATCACTGAAGTAACCATCACCGAAAATCTCTTTACAAGGGGCATTCCCGATCCCGACCTGGTGATCCGCACCTCCGGCGAGCAGCGCATTTCCAATTTCCTCACCTGGCAAAGCGCTTATTCAGAATGGTACTTCACCGAAACGCTCTGGCCGGATTTTGACAAGGAAGAACTGCGCAAAGCCATAATAGATTTCGGCAGCCGCAATCGCCGTTTTGGCGGCAGGACCGCAGAGGAAGAAAAAAAACAGTATGCTGGCTAAACGGGCAGCCAGCGCGGCAACGATTATCGTTTTTAGTTTTCTGCTGGTTCTTGCCGGCGGGTGGATCTATACCATTGGCGTAGCCCTCATTCTCTCCACCGCAGCCTGGGAATACGCTGCTATGTTCAGGAAAGGTGGTTATTTTCCTGCGGATTATGTGATAATCACCGGCACTTTTTTTACAGCACTGGCCAGCCGGTTTGAAAACCTGGAATACATCCTGATTGCAATCAGCATCTCTATTCTGGCGGTGATCGCCTGGCACATTCTGACCTACTCAAACCACCAGCAAACTGCCGGGATTGATCTGGCTGCGAGCCTTTCGACTATCGTCTTTATTGCCTTTTTGGGCTCCTACATCATCCGTTTACGCTTTTTGCCCGACGGTTTTTACTGGCTGCTGATGGCCATCGCCCCGGCAGGCATCAGCGATATCGGCGCTTACCTGATTGGCAGCGCCATTGGCAACTACAAGATGGCGCCTGCGTTAAGCCCCGGAAAAACCATCGAGGGGTATTTGGGCGGGGTGCTCACCGCGGCCGTGACCGGTTACGTGGTTGGCGCAATCGCCAATATCGCTGTTCCACACATCAGCGGTTTAACAGGCTTGATTATTGGTTTGGTAGTTGGGGTGTTTTGCCCGTTGGGAGACCTGGGCAAGAGCCTGCTTAAGCGCCAGTTCAACCTGAAGAATACCAGCGACTTGATCCCGGGCCACGGCGGTGTTTTAGACCGGGTGGACACCTGGCTGTGGGCCGGGGTGATCAGCTATTACCTGATCAGAGCCTTCTTCATGTAATTAAAACCGCCGCTTTCGCGGCGGTTTTTTCATTATGGGAGTTCCTGTTTGATGGCGAATGACATGGTCACATCAGAAGTGACCTGCATCTGGCCGGCGGCAATCGGAACCGCCGGTGATAAAGCACCCTCACCGCCGCCCCCACCCTTACCGTAGCCGGTGTAGGGCTGAGTGTAACCCAAACTGGAATTGATCATGATGATTTCACCCAGTTCCACACCAGCCGCCGCGGCCAGTTCCTGAGCCTGAGTCCGGGCTGAATCGATTGCCAGTTTGCGAGCTGAGGACTGCGCTTCAGTCTTATCCTGAACATCGAAAGTGATGCCATAGATATTGTTCGCGCCACTCTTGGCGACCGCATCCAGGACCTTTCCAATGCTATCCAGGTTGCGGACGGTCACGTACACATTGTTTTCCACAGAGAAATAAGTGCGTACAATTTGACCTTGAGTGTCATAATCGGATTGTGGGTACACATTAAAACTGGATGTCTGGATATCCTTCTCATCCACACCCTGTCCCATCAGGGTTTCCTTAATTGCCTTGGCCTGGGTATTATTGAGTTCCAATGCTGCAGCGACGGTATCTGCCTGTGATCGGACGCCGACATTGATGTAAGCGATATCCGGGGTGATATACACCAGGCCAGAACCAACAACCGAAATCTGCGGGACAGGTTCGTTCGAAGTTCCGCCGCCGGTAACCGCCGCAGGAGCGCAGGCAGCCAGAGCCACCAACACAACGAGCAAAATACCAATTAATAGTTTGTTACTTTTCATCACAACCTCCAATGTTGTTTTTCAATTTATAGACGTTATTGGTTAATAAAAGTTCCCGGTAATTATTAGTTTAACCGGGAATTAATGCCTTGATATATTGAACTATTTGTCACTACATGTTATTATAAGTATGCCCTTTCAGCTGGTTGCCCCCCTCAACCGGTTGAGAGGGTCTTTTTATTTCCTCCGGGAAGTTGCCCGGATCAGGACAAACACGCCCGCGATGATCAGCAGCGCCGGCCAGAGATAGAATGAGTAATTCCAGTTCAACCAGGGGAAAGCAAAGTAGCGCAGGAGATAGAAGGCACCCCAGCCGATCAGGCCGACACCCGCGAAGGTGATCAATTCCTGGCTGGGCTGGCGGGCAACTTCGCCCAATTCACGCCCCATCAGGCGGAAACGTGAACCAAGCCCATCTGATTTAAAGGCCTCCCCCTCATTGGAAACGCTTTTATTGGGAATAACTACCCACAGGATGAAATACACCAGCACTGAAAACTCGCCCAGGATGGTCCAGATAATAAAGAAGATGCGAATGATCAGAGGGTCAATGCCCAGGAATTCGCCCAGGCCTCCGCAGACACCGGCGATGGTTCGGTTGGTTTCACTGCGATACAGACGGTTTTTCATAAGTACCTCACAGGTTTTTTATTTTATCTAAATACTTATACGTTGGCTTGCCGGTTTGGTTGCGAAAATAAAACCGGAATGCTTTGAACCCATTCCGGCAAATTTCAAATTGGCTATAAAAGATTTTTAGATATCAACCACATCGCCGCGGTCAGGATACCGTACCGCAGTAATGCCCTGTTCGCGCATCTTTTCCATCAGAATAGCCGCGGGAGTTTCCTCACCATGAATGAGATAAATTTGTCTCAATCCATTATGGCTGGCTGCGGCCGCGTACTGCAGCAGCATATCCTGCCCGCCGTGGGCGGAAAGCCCGCCGATGGTGGCGACCTCGGCGCGCACATTTAATTCTTCGCCGTAAATGCGCGCGACAGGCTGCCGTTCAGCCAGCCGTCGGCCGAGTGTGTTCGGCGCCTGCCATGAGACAATGCAGATGGTATTGCGAGGGTCTTCAATGGTGTGCGCCAAGTGGTGCAAAATGCGCCCCGCCTCGCACATGCCGGAAGCCGAAATGATGACCATGGGCTCATCCATGCGGTTGATCGCCTTGGACTCTTCCACCGAGCGGGTATAGGTAAGCCCCGGGAAATTCAGGGCGGGATGATTTCCGGTTTGCATAAACTGATGGGTCTCGTCATCAAAATAATCAGGATGCCTGCGGAAAATATCGGTGGCGTTGGTCGCCAGCGGGCTATCCACGAACACCGGCATGCGCGGCAGTTCACCTTCGGTGATCATGCGGTTCAGGCTGTAAACCAGTTCCTGGGTACGCCCGACGGAAAAGGCCGGCACCACCACCTTGCCGCCACGTTTCACGGTGCGTTTGACCACATCGCGGAATTCAAGGTAAGCCTCTTCAGGGTCACGGTGAGGTTTATCGCCATAGGTACATTCCATAAGCAGAAAATCCGGGTGCTCCGGAAGAACAGGGTCTCGCAGCAAGGGGAGTTTAAAGCGGCCGATATCCCCCGAAAACCACACGCGGGTTTTCTTTCCTTTTTCATCGATATCCAAAACTACGGCTGCCGAGCCGAGGATATGCCCGGCATCCACAAATTGGGCGGTAACACCGCTGACGGGCTCAAAGGGCTGGTTATAACCCTTTTCAACAAACAGAGGCACAACCTGATCCGCGTCATCGGTCGTATAAAGCGGCTCTATCATGGGTTCGCCATGTTTGCGTTTCTTTTTATTTAAGTATTCCGCGTCCTCTGCATAGATATGCCCGGAGTCGCGCAGCATGATGCCCGCCAGGTCCGCGGTGGGCGGTGTGGCATAAATGGCGTTTCGGTAGCCCTGCTTGACCAGGTTGGGGAGGTTTCCGGAATGGTCGATATGCGCATGTGAAAGGATGACTGCGTCAACTTCTTTGGGGTCAAAGGCGAAACAGCTGTTGCGGCTGTAGAATTCGCTGCGTTTGCCCTGGAAGATGCCGCATTCCAGCAGCAGGCGCTTGCCATTGACCTCGATCAGGTGCTGTGAACCGGTAACCGTACGCGCAGCGCCATAAAAATGGATTTTCATGACGGCTTTCCTTTCGCAACGACTTTTAATATCTCGCCGCCGAACTGGCTGAACCGCCAGGGGATGCTAAGCATCAGCGCTTTCAGATCCGATAAATTCCGCGGCCGGGTGGCGGCGATCTGCTCCAGAACATCACGCGGCAGGATAATATCTGATTGTACCTTCATTTTCCCGGCAGCCTCCTTGCGCCAGTCCTGCAGCGCTTGCAGCCGGTCATCATACTCCTGCGCGGGGCGTTTACGTTTTTCCAGTTCAATGGGCGGTAATACTAACCCACGTTTTACCGCAGCCACCAGTTCCTCACCAAACCGCTCTAAAATCTTTGGGGATACATCATCCACCTTCTTAAGCGCCTGGATTGTCTGCGGCTGAGCCAGCGCTACTGCCAACAGGACACTGTTCCCCATTACCTTAAAATGCGGCCGGTCCATTTTTCTTGCCAGGCCATCGCGGTAGCAGCACAGCTCATCCAGGATCCTTAAAGTCCGCGGTTCAAGCTTGTGGTAACCGCTCACCTGGGTGAAAAGCACCTTGCTTTTGTGGTTGGGTTCAACTTGGCACAGCCGGTTAAAATCTTCATGCGCCAGATCAAGCAGGTTTTTTTCCGTGAGTTGTCCCGCCAGAGTATCGCGCAGCCGCATCAGATAGTGTGTATCCATCCGGGCGTAAGCGCACATTTCAGGGGTCAACGGGCGTTTGGACCAATCCGCTTTCTGCAGCGCTTTGGGATGGTCAACTTCAAAAAGATCTGCTAACAGGTTGGCAAGCCCCAGTTTTTCAATGCCGAGGACGCGGGCAGCCTGCATGGTATCAAACAGGTTGGCAAACTCAAAGCCATAATCGCGCTTCATACACAGAATGTCGTATTCCGCGGCGTGGAATATTTTTTCAACTTTTGGATCCACGAACACAGGTTTCAAGCCGCTGACATCAAACCCTACCAGGGTATCCACCAGATAATCAACCTTCTCCGTTGAAAACTGGATCAGGCAAATCTGCTCATCATAAGCAAACAGGCTGTTGGATTCTGTATCTACAGCCAGGCGGCTAATCCATTTAAATGCGCCGAGCATTTTCTGGAAAGCATCCGGGTTATCGACCAGATTGGCTGGCCGCAGAATGTCATTTGGCATTCCGCCATTATATCGGCAATCAGCCGTAATAATGGCAATCAGCCATAATAATGGCAATCAGCCATAATAATACGATAAAAAACCAGCCGTTTTATCAGGCTGGTTTCCCTGGTTTGGTTATGAACTGAATAAATTAGCGGGTATATGAATCTTGTTGCGCTCGCGCCTGATTCGGGACTGGCCTGAATCCGGCAGGGACAGGCTGCGCGCCCGGGCGGAAGCCGAAAGGCTGCTGTTTGACTTGCTCTTTTTTGGGCTGGTTACCATTAAGGACTTGATTTAAGGAAGAAACCAGCGTTCCGATGATCAGGATGCGGATCACCCACACCATCACCGCCACCAACACCGGCACCGCGGTGACAAAGGTCATCGGGTCAAGGATGAGTGCGCTATCCACCGGTTGGTTGTACACCGCGATGCTGATGGCCCACCAGGTAAGCCCGGCGTTCATTGCCGCCGCCAGCACCCAGGCGCCCAGCAGAAACCAGCTGTCGCGCGATTTAGCTTCTTCCTGGCGCGGCGCCATCAGGCGGGCGATGCCAGCGAAATCCATTCCGCAGAAGGCCAGCGCCAGAATGGTGGACCAGTTCATCCCGCCGGCAGAGTGGCTGCCAAACATACCGCGCAGGGCAAAATCAGTAGTGCTGAAATTGAAGACCTCAAAAGCCACCAGCGCTGCGACGATGATGGCCATATACACGCTGTTGGAGCGTTTGCTCAGGTTGTCCAGCAGCTTGCTTGAAAAACGGGTTACTTTTTGGGTCATGGTCAGGTTCATGGCATCCTCCATATTAGTAATTTTGTTCTATTATAGAACATTGTTTCTAACCGCGTCAAGCGCCAGATATGGGCATTAGTCAATCAAAGGCACAATAGGTGGAGTTACTTATGTGGGTAAGCTGTGTGTATGTTCGTATGAGTGCTCCTTTGATTTGGTCATCTGAGAGGCATCCATCTTATCGCAGCTTACCTCTCTTTGATCTTCAAAGTTGCACTTGCTAGTTGAATTCACCACTCATTAAACCGTATAATAAAAATGTAATGAAAATAACGCTAAAACCATTACACATTTTTCTGCTTCTCCTCTGCGCAATCGCCCTCATCCTCCTCTTCACCAAATTACTTACCAAAGAAGCCGCTACACCAAAAGGCACGGATTCCGAAGCCACACCGGACGAGGAGGAATACCAGGCTCTGCGCTATGCCATGGCGGAGCGCGCTAGGCAGCAATTTGACCTGAAAAACACCGATGTCCTGCGCGCCGTGCAGACCATCCCGCGCCACCTCTTTGTGCCGGAGGCTCTGCGCGACCTGGTCTACTCGGATGCCGCCCTACCGATTGGGTTTGGCCAAACCATCTCAGCACCGTACATGGTCGCCTGGATGACCGAAGAACTTGAGCTGCAGCCCGGCGAGCGCGTTCTGGAAATCGGGACAGGCTCAGGATACCAGGCGGCAGTACTCGCGGAGCTTGGCTACGCGGAGGTGTATTCCATGGAGATCATCCCGGAACTGGCTGAACGGGCTGCGGCTACCCTAAATGACCTGGGGTATCAGGGTCTGCGCCTCAGGCAGGGCGACGGCTATTTTGGCTGGGAGGAATACGCTCCCTTTGACGCCATCATCGTCACTGCCGCGCCTGACCACCTCCCCGCTCCGCTGGTCCAGCAGTTGGCCGAAGGCGGCCGCATGCTCATCCCCATCGGCCCCACCGGCGGCTACCAGACCATGTGGAAATTCCGCAAAGAGGGCGGCCAGATCAAGGCGTACAACCTTGGCGGCGTAGTGTTTGTGCCGCTGGTCAGCGAGGGAGAACCGCAGCCGCTTCAGGTTCCCACGCCGGATTAGGTTTTAACTTAAATTGAAACCCCCCGGGAAGGTCATAACCTCCCAAGTAACACATACGCCAGCAGGTAGCAGCATCCCCCGCCGACCAGCAAGGGGATAAACCCGAAAGAAAGCGCAAGCATGGCCGCGAGGACCGACGCGACCACCGATGCCGCGCCATTGACCGCCCACAACCAGGGGATCAGGTTCGGGTCCTTGGCCTGGACAGCAGCGATCCCTTTCGGAAAAGGGACGCCCATCAGAAACCCGAGCGGCGCCAGGCAGGCCAGCACGATAAGCAGGCGCAAGGGAAGCGTCCACCCCATCGCGAACGTCATGACCGCGCCCAGCCAGAGCGGAGAAAGCCCTGCCACTACACCCAGAATGAGCAGCCACCAGCCTTTCATTCGCCTTGAAAACAGGCTGCCCAAACCGGAAGCCAGCAGCAAAGTGAAAAGCACAGCACTGAAGGAATAAGCCGGCTGGCCGAGAAAGAGGATCAATTTCTGGATCAGCGGCATCTCAATCGCCATAAAGCCAAAACCCAGCAGCAGGAAGTAAGCCAGCGCGCGGCCCCTGAGCGTCGCCTCTGGTTGATGACGGGATTGCAAATTTCTTCGCAGCCGCCCGACCAAAACCGGCAGCAGTATAAACAGGGTACTCAAAATCAGCACCACTACGAGCAAAAACACCACCACCAGATATCCCGCTCCGCCAAAGGGCTGCCAGGTTTTTCCATAGGCAGCCAGCACCTCCTTCACCTGCGACCATTTGAAAAAGTGGTCAAAAAAAGGGCGTTCATCGACGGGCGGGCTGACATCATAGGGGTACGCGTCCAGCCAGGCATCGCGGTCCGTCGCTTTTAAATAACCGGTGAAAGTCTTGTAATACTCATCCTTAGGCAGGATGTTGAAGCGGTTGCTCTCACCCGGCTGGATGCCAGGCAGATAAACCAGGTCAAATGCGCGGCTTTCGGCGAAGGCGCGCACCTCTTCCAATTCCTCCTCCAGGAAAGGGGTACGTTTGACAAACATGGTGCCCAGGTTATACCCCCGGATGGCAGCGATTTGACCCCGCGGGTCCAGCCCTTCGTTTTCCAGCGCTTCTACCGCCAGGATGAAAGCGCGCAAGAATTCGCTCGGCGGCACCTGCAGCCAGCGGCTGAGCACCAGTATCCCGTCAGGGTTCAGGCGCGCCATAGCGTCCTGAATTGATTCAAGCGTGTATTTGTAATCTTCCCCCAGGCTGTACGCTCCGGATGTGACCGGATGATACGCGCTGGCCAGTGATAGGACAATGACATCATACGTATCTTCATCACGGCGGAGGAAAGACCGCGGCGATTCGATGGATACCTTCATGTTGGGCAGTTTGTAAACCTCTCCCGCTTCCTGTACCAGCAAGGGGTTTGGCTCTACCGCGCTGATGGCAGTTGCCCCACCTGCCTGTGTAGCGAGCAGATCCAGCCCGCCGCGCGGTTCCAGGACGAGCACCTTGGCAGAAGGCCGCAGCCTGTAAGCCAGGGACTGCGGGAGATAGCCAAAATAACCCGCGTCCGTATCCATGGGAAGGACAGGGCTGAGGTTATCGCCGTCCACGAACAGGCCGGATTCCGCTGAAACCACACCCGGGTAGAGATAGCTCAAACCAGGCAGTGAGCGGATGCCCCTGGAGCGCACGACATCCACGCGCGAGAATGCGTTCCAAAGCGTCTCTTCGATATATGCGCCGGGATACTGCAATGCGTAGGACAGGGATTTGTATGGCGACAGGTAGAGGCTGAAAAATGGCTCTCCCTGTTTGCCTTTCGAACGCCGCCACACCTCCGGCGCAGCCGCTAATAGAAGCCCCACGCATACCAAAACGGTAATTCCATTATTGAAAATTTTTGATAGACTCCCCCATTTAAATTCGCGGGCGGAAAAAACAAACGCGAATAAACCCGCTAGAGCGGCGAGGGCGGCGCACGCACACACCACCCCTTCTCCGGCAAGCACGGGCAGAATCAGCAGGGTAAGCAGACATCCCAGCGCGGAACCGGCCAGGTTTACGGCATAGATCTGGCTGCTGCTTTCCGGGAAGCATTTCATCAGCCCGTTGACGCACAGCCCGGTAAAAAAGAAAGGCGCCGAAAGCGCAAGGAGGTGCATAAGAAATACAGCAATCTGGCGTGGATCAATCGCGACAGCATAGGAATCAAAAGGCACGTGGTTAAAGAGTAGATAACCGCTGAGGATGGAAAGGCCGCATCCCGCGCAAATGGCGGGCACCACGCGCCGGATGTTTTCTCTCCCTATAACCGGAAAGAGCGAGAGGAAAGACCCGCTGGCACCCGTGCCCAGCAGGGCAAGCGAGACCACCATGAAGGCGAAATGGTAGAAATGCGCGATGGCGAACAGATGCGTGAGGGTGATTTCAAAAAGAAAGGTGGCACAGGATAAAGTCAGCAGCGAGATATAAATCCCTTGATTCTTAAAAACGAACCTTGGCATATTCTTCCGCATATCCTAAGTATGACGGAAAAACCGACAGGAATCAAGATATTGATGGATGTGGAAACCACAAAAGTAAGAAACATGCTGATTAAGAGTCAGTTGCTGTTAGTGTCCACAGTGTCTACTTATGAGTGGTACTAATTTTGGGGGCTTGACAAAGGGTGTCCACAGCGTGCATACAGAGCATAGAGAGCATACAGTGCACAAAAATCGGCTAATTTTGTCCATGTAGAGCATAGAGAGCACCTGGTATCACCGGCTCTGCACCCGCGTTGCATCTAAGAAAGCGTCTGTCAAGGTATTTCGTATAAATTCACTCCTTTATTAAGGTTGTTTATTTGGGCAA
>JAUYCC010000032.1 GCA_030692365.1 Pelolinea sp.
TCATAGAAACGCAGGAACAGCCATTCCCTGTCGCCTTCTCTTCGCGATTGCGGCTCTATCCACCGTTCTTTTTTGGCCATCACCGCGTCAAAGTTACGGTTCTGCAAGATCAACAATCCTCCCGCCCGCAGGCAGGCGCCAAAATCCGTCAGCGCCTTGCGGATGTCCCCTTCCGAGGTCAGATGCGGCAGGGATTTGCCCAGGCAGATGAGCGCGTCAAATGGAAAAATATCCTCGCGTGCAAAAGTCTCTGACAGATTCATAAATCCGGCTGGTTTAAAGATCACATCCGCGCCAGCCTCAGCCGCGTTCTGCCGCGCTTTTTCCACCATCCGGCGGCTCAGGTCCGCGCCGGCCGCGCGGTAACCGCGCTGCGCCAGCTCAATAGCGTGCATGCCCGTCCCGCAGGCCGCGACCAGAATGGAGGGCTTCACGCCTTCTGGCTGGTCCAATTCCCGCAAGCGGGCTTCCACAAAGGGGATTTCCGCCTTCAGGCGCGTCCCCCAGTTGACAAAGCGGTCATAATCCTGGCTGAAATCGTCATAGGTGTTGTTTGCCATAAAACCATTGTAATGTAAAATCAGTCTAGCTCCCTTTTCCTCCCTTTTATTTGTCATTGCGAATCCCGCGGAGCGGGATGAAGCAATCTCATTCTTTAGCGTGAGATCGCTTACCCTTCGGGTAGGCTTCGCACTCGCTTTCGCTCGCGATGACAAAATGTGGGCAGTTTTGTCATTGCGAATCCCGCGGAGCGGGGTGAAGCAATCTCAACCAATAAGAAAGAGATTGCTTCGCTTTCGCTCGCAACAACTGTGATAAAAGTCAAGTCACTTCAAGCCATAGAAGCTTCAAATGGTTGGTTGGCTTGGACCATAGCATTGAGGATCACCAACAATTTGCGCATGCAGGCTGTTAATGCAACTTTCTTCTCCTTTCCCATATCAATCAGGTGGTTATAAAAAGCCTTGATTCTTGGATTATGTTTAGATGCAGACAGAGCGGCCATATACAATACGCTGCGCACATTTGCCCTCCCACCAAATACCCTGCGCTTTCTTTGTCTTCTCCCGCTATCTTTATTCACTGGTGCAACCCCAACCAAAGCGGCGATCTTTTGCCGGTTCAAAGTACCCAATTCAGGGAGCATGGCTAACATTGTGGCGGATGTAACTTTACCAACCCCCGGAACACTTTGCAGCAGAGTATTCTTTTCTTTCCAAAGAGAGCTGTGATGAATGAAATCACTGATTTCATTATCCAGGCCCATCAACTCTTGATTCAGCCACTGGATATGGGTTTCCACCCTTTCTTGCATGGCAAATCGGGCAGAATGCACTCTATTTCTTTCCGCTGTGAGCATCTCAACGATCTGTCTGCGCCGTGTGAGCAGCGCAGTGAGCTTTTCTTCTTGTTCTGTTGGCAGTTTCCGCGGTTCCGGGTGGGTGGCCTCTCCAAAATGAGCAATTACTTTGGCGTCTAGTTTGTCTGTCTTCGCCAACTGACCAATCGAACGGGCAAACTCGCGGATTCGCCTGGGATTGACAATGGCCACAGGCATTTTGGTATGAGCAAGTTCAGCCACACAGGGCAATTCCAGCCCCCCGGTCGCCTCCATGACAATCAATTCCGGGTGTATGTTTTCCAACCACTTGATCAAAGCACTTATTCCTTTGGCTGTATTGCTGAATTGCTTGTATTCTTTGCTGGTCTGGCTTGCGACATCCAGAGTGGCTTTTGACACGTCAATTCCTATATACTCACACTTTACTGTCATTAGATGCTCCTTGTATAATGTCTTTGCCCGCGTTAGCGAAAATACGGTCTTTGAGACCAAACAACTGTTCGGGCATATGACGGATGGACACGGCGATCAGCGTTGCGAGTCGGCCTTTTCGACCTAATGACAATCGATCTGCCGTGTCCTCTTAATCATACTAATGACATAAATTGGGCGCGGTTATCAGGTTTGTTTTTGCAAACACCGCAGAGCGGAGTGAGGCAATCTGTATCATTGAATGAGATTGCTTACCCTTCGGGTATCCCTGCTGGAGGCTCGCACTTGTTCCCAATCGCTTTCGCTTGCAATGATAAAAAGCAGACATGGTTGCCAGGTTTGTCATTGCGAACCCCGCTTCGCGGGGTGATTGCGAAGCATCCAGATAGGAAGCAATCTGTAACTAATATTTTTACAACTCTTTTTTTCGAAAATGTTTGTTTTTTTATATACCAGGTTGATAATTTCCCCGCTTTCCGCCCTGCAGGTGCAGGCTGTTAAATTAAAGTACCCCGGTATGGGGGTATCCTGATAATTCTGATAGCGGGGATTGCTCCTCATTATTACGGTTGTGTCTGCGGCCAAGCCCCTCCTCAATTACTGTAGTTTGTATCCGCGTACTGAAAATATTTTATATATTTAAAAACGTTTTGTCAATCTGTAGCTCAAACTCCCTCTCCCGGTACGGGAGAGGGCA
>JAUYCC010000030.1 GCA_030692365.1 Pelolinea sp.
TGACCTTTTATTCGCTGTATCACTTCCAAGCGGATAATCTCTTTTTTGCTCATGGTTAGTAGTTTGTCCACTTTCTTGTCCCTTTCCAAAGGGGACATTTTAACTTTGCAGAAAGGGGACATTTCAACTTTGCGCTAACAATTTACTATGGGGGATTTACTAATCATTAAATCCATAAATCCGTCATGATGACAATGAGGGATATGAGGATGAGATTGCTTCACTTCGTTCGCAATGACAGTTTAAATTAATGGATTCTTAAAAGATAATATAAAAAAGGGCTGCCTAAGTCCGGACAGCCCTTTTTTGAAGAATTTCCGAGTTTTAGCGCTTGCCGCCGTCCCAAACCAGGAAGGGCATATTCACAACCACTCCCGATTCCTGGGTGGTGAGTTCGCTGTTTTCTTTGGCGGCCAGAATTTCCGCATCCGATTTTAATTCGGCTGCTTTGACGCCGTCTGCCCACTTGACGAGGATGATCTGCCGCAAAGGGGTGTACCCCTCGGTGCCGGACGGATTGTTAAAAACGTCCGGCTGAAAGCCAGGGGGACCTTTACCTGTGATCCCGTTCTCGAAGACATACACATTTGCCAGCGCTTCAGCAGGCACTTTGGCCAGTGAAGCCACATACAATACTGGGGATTTCATCATGTTGGTCAGCTTTTCCGCAATGGCCGGATCTGACGCTTCGGTGTGGGTGAAGAATATCTCTTTCCCTTCGGCATATGCCTTGCCTGCGGGAACCTGGGCATAGGTTCCGGTGTTCTGTACCTGGGCATTGCAGGCGGCCAGAAGGGAGGTCAACGCCAGCAGGAGAATAACCAGACCTTGCGAAGAGATAATTTTGAATAGTTAAACATTTGAGGAACTCCTTTTTTTGAATTATTGGATTTTTTTCTTACGCAGCCTGAGGCTGTTAGTAACCACAAACACACTGCTGAACGCCATCGCGCCGGCCGCAAGCACCGGGACGAGATATCCCAGAGCCGCTGCGGGAATAAGGACGATGTTGTAAAAGAAAGCCCAGAACAGGTTCTGTTTGATGGTGGCCATCGTGGCACGCGAAAGTTGGATGGCACGCACAGCGCCGCGCAGGTCGCCGCTGATAAGTACTACCGGAGCAGAAGCCATGGCTATATCTGTACCGGTCCCAATGGCGATGCCGACATCCGCCTGGGCCAGAGCGGGAGCGTCATTGATGCCATCGCCCACCATTGCGGTGACCGAACCAAGTCCCTGCAATTTCTTCACTTCATAGGCTTTATCGCCGGGCAGCACTTCAGCCAGCACCTTGTCAATGCCAACCTGCCTGGCAATCGCCTGGGCAGTCTGCTGATTATCTCCGGTCAGCATGACTACCTTAATGCCCATTTTATGAAGCTGCTCAATCGCTTCAACCGAACCTGGCTTAACAGTATCGGCGATCCCTATGGCTCCGGCCACCTCACCATTAATTGCGACCAGGACGGTCGTTTTACCTTCCTCTTGAAGGCGGCTGACATCAGAAGAGATTAGATTGATGTTCAAGCCGCGTTCTGACATCATACGCGGGCTGCCAACCGCGACTAATTTGCCTTCCACCTGTGCTTCAACCCCATGTCCGGCGACCGCTTTAAAACCTTCTGGTTCAGCAAGGGTCAACTCACGGTTGCCTGCTTCAGCAACGACGGCTTCACCCAAAGGATGCTCGGAGCCTTTTTCAACTGAGGCAGCCAGCCGCAAAAGCTCATTTTCGGTAAGCATTTTGTCAAGGATCACTACATCCGTTACTGATGGCTGCCCGCGAGTGATAGTCCCGGTCTTATCGAGCACAACAACTTTAACGTGGCCTGCCCGTTCAAGCGCTTCAGAAGATTTGATCAGAATACCCATCTCAGCTCCTCTACCGGTACCGACCATCACTGCTGTAGGGGTGGCCAAACCCATGGCGCAAGGGCAGGCAATGACCAGCACGGCAACCATTACGATCATCGCGCGGGTGAATTCATTAACATCTGAGTTAATGGCCAGGGGAGATCCAAAAAGCATCCAGGAGGTGAAGGTGAGCAGGGCAATGACAATCACTGCCGGAACAAAGATACCGGAAATGCGGTCAACCAGTTTCTGGATGGGCGCTTTTGATCCCTGGGCTTCTTCAACCAGCCGGATGATCTGCGCCAGGGCAGTCTCTTTGCCGATTTTGGTTGCTTCAAACTTGATCAATCCAAGTTTGTTTTGCGTTGCGCCAATGACAGCCGCACCCGGACCTTTTTCAACCGGCAAGGATTCGCCTGTTAACATGGATTCATCCACAGAAGACCGGCCTTCAACCACAACGCCATCCACAGGAATTTTTTCGCCTGGCCGCACAATGACAATATCACCGACCCGCACATCTTCAATCTGTACTTCCATCTCGGTACCGTCACGTATAATTCGGGCAGTTTTGGCGCGCAGCCCCATCAGTTTCTTGATGGCTTCGCTGGTACGGCCTTTGGCACGCACTTCCAGCAGCTTACCAAGCTTGATGAGAACAATGATCACCGCAGCTGTTTCGTAATAAACATGGCCGGAAAACATACCCAGCGTAACCGGGATCGAGTATAAAAACGCGGCCGAAGTCCCAAGCGCCACCAATACATCCATATTGGCTGATCCATTGCGAAGCGATTTGTACGCGCCGACGTAATATTGCCAGCCTACATAAAATTGCACTGGCGCGGCTAACGCGAACATTAACCATTTTAACCAGGAAGAATGTGAAACCTGCATGGAAAGGAATCCAAGATCACCAGCCATGGCGATGATGAAAAGGGGGATTGTGAAAATGAGTCCGACGAGAAGGTAGCGTTTCTGCTGGTCAATTTCCTTTTGGCGCGCAACTGCTTCTGCATCTTCCGCGTCACCGCCGGTTTCAACAACTTCATAGCCAGCAGAAATTATGGCGCGCCGTAGATCAGACTGGCTGACAAGGGTGGGGATATAGCGAAGATGGGCATGCTCGGTTGCGTAATTTACCTGCGCTTCACGCACACCTTCGAGGGCTTTAAGCGATTTCTCCAGGCGGCGGGCATCGTTGTCATCGCTCATTTTCTTTATAACCAGATCTGCAGTACCTTCTGCAACCCCATAACCCGCGCGTTGGACTTGGCCGATAAGATCCTCAAGTGATGATTCTTTCGGGTTATATTCCACAGTCGCCCGTTCGGATGAAAGATTCACCATGGCGGTTTGAACACCACTTGCTTTCTTAAGGTTCCTTTCAACCGCTGCGGAGCAATTTGCGCAGGTCATGCCCGTGATTGGCAATGTGATCAAACGTGTATCTGACATAAAATCCTTTCTTTGTTGTGATTGATCATAATTTCCAGATCCGCCCGAAATGGTCTTATATCTTTAAAGTTATCAGGAACCAACCCCATTCAGGCCGTGTCAATATTACTTAGATCGTTCTTGAGTTAAAAGGGCGATTTGCACAATTCTTATTAAGCATTAATGCCTAAAAAAAGAGCGCATATTAGAAAATCAATACGCGCTCTCCAATTTTACGGAACCCAATTTGATAAGATTGGGATTACTTTATCCGATTCCTGTAAATCATTCGTAACAAGGTGTAGATTGAAATTGTGAAAGCCACCCATTTCCCCATGCATTAATATCTGTATTGATACTTCAGTTGACTCGCCGGGTTGAAGGACCATCGAACCGATGGCCGGTGTAGGCGGTCAACATCCCGCTAAAACTTCGATATATGGTGCTTCTATGAAAATTAAGGGTTGATCCCCTATATTCGCGACCCGAATTACCGGGAAGATTGGAGTTCCGAGTCTGACATTGCCGTAATCGAACGACTCCTGGTCTACCCAAATTTTGGGTGACCCAACCACCTGTATTTGTACTTTTTGGGACGAGCTTTTTGCCGCCACTCCCCAAACAGCCAAACCGATTAAGCCTACGCTCATTATGATCAACCACGAGGGTATGCGCTTCCTGGGTTTATGGTAAGTGTAAGAAGAATTTTTCTTTGCCAATACGTTTGTTCCATTATCTCGTTTCAAAATTCATAAATTAGTTTACGCGTTCTGTTTTTTCCTAATGAGAGTGAAATGGCGCTTTAATAAGTAAGCATTTTTGCCTGATTAATTTACGCTTCCTTGCGCATGACAAATTATTTTGGGGAATGTACTATTTGGTCATTCGAATTACTTCATATATGGAGAGGCAAGATGAAAAAAGCGTTAATTTTTTTCCCTATTTTGATACTTGTTCTGTTGGGTAATATCTCACCAGTACTAGCCCAGAATAATCAATCTTCAGATGTTGTCCACATTTTTTTCTCGGCCGGGTGCGGAGATTGCTGGCCTTATGTTGAGGATGTGCTTATTCCGGCAATTGAAAAGTACGGCATTAGCGGCGCCAAGGAAATTCATGATTACACAACGCCTGCAGAGCGGCAGCGTATGTCTGAAATGATTGACGCGATTGAAATGCCGCGTTCAATTGCTGATTCGCTCTATGCGTTTGTACCTACGAAAAATGGTATCTTGGTCATCCTGGGGCATGTGCCGGGTAACCTGATTGAGGAAGCTCTCAGACTGCAAAACCGGCCTAGTAAAATGATTTTATGGCAGCCGAAGATGCATGGTGAGCCAACGGAATATAAAGTATGGGCATGGAAGGGGGATGTGCAGACTTTTTCCATACAGACACCGATTGAAGAAGCACTGAAGTCATTACTAAACTCAGGCGGCAAACTGCCCGCGGGTTTAGCCAACCTTTCGGAATTGCTGCCGACGGTTTTGGTCACGGGTCTACTCGATTCGGTAAACCCCTGCGCTTTTGCGGTAATTTTGCTGTTGATCGCCTTCCTTTTCACCTTAAGGCAATCACGATCGCGCATTCTGTTTTTAGGCGCGGTCTATATTGCCATGATTTTCATTGTGTATTTCGCGATCGGCACGGGGCTGTTTCGGGCAATCAGGCTTTCCAATGATCCGCATTTTGTTGCCAAGGCTGGGTCGTATTTGCTCATAGTTCTGGGCGTGATTAACTTGCTGGAGTATTTCTTCCCCAGGTTTCCTGTCAAACTGCATATGCCGACCTTTATTGGCGAGAAAACCCAGCAGCTTATCCAACAGGCGAGTTTGCCAGCTGTTATTGGCGCCGGTTTTTTGGTTGGGCTATGCACCTTCCCGTGTTCTGGTGGAATTTACGTGTCCATCATTACTTTATTGAATGCGAAAACTACATTCTCATGGGGATTGGTGTATTTGTTCATCTACAACCTGGTATTTGTTCTGCCGTTGATTGTCATTCTTCTGTCTCTTGGGAACAGGATGGTTGCTAAACGATGGGCTTCCTGGGAACGTGAACACTCTTTAAAAATTCGCCTTTGGTACGGGCTTTTGATGGTCGCCCTTGGTGCGAGTATGCTGATGTGGATAATCTAAGCAGGCAGTAGTATAAAATGATTACAAACATTAGTATGACAAAGGTATAAAAATATTTGGATAAGTCTGCAACCAAATCTTCTCAAAGGTTAAGCAATCGAATTTGGCGTGGGGTAACACTGCAACTATTTTTAGTTGCAGTGCTGCCATTAACTGTCCTGGTGTTAATTGTAACTTTTGGCAGTTTAAAGTTACACCATGAGGCAATGCGCTCACTGGTTGGCGATCGAAATTTGCTGGCAGTGCAATCCGCAGCCGCCAATATAGACAAGGACATATACCAGCGGGGGCAAATTTTAGAGATGCTTACAAATCAAGTTGCGAGATCAGAAAATCCCGCGAGTGTTTTTAAAGGAATTGAGGTATATCTTGCAACTTATGATGGTGGAATTGCAATCGTAAATTCAGATGGAGGGGTTATCTATTCTGAAGGTAGCCCTCTTGCATCAGAATGGGCAACCAAGGAATTTCCTAAAATAATTAATACCCTGAACAATTATGGCAAAGCGGAATTTCTGCAGGCAATTAAAAATGATAATCAATACTTTATCCCGGTAATTGTTAAGACTTCTTCAGAATTGTCTTTAATAGGATTATTTAGTCCTCAGCAACTTCTTACAGACTCATTATCCGTGGTCACAAATTCAGGGCCGGTAATTGTGGTGGTTGTAGATCAGAATAACCAGTTTCTTTTTCAAAAAGGGCTATCTGTATCTGCAAATGTTTTAGCGACTAATCCCGGTATTCAAATGTCTCTTGAAGGAGATACCAGAATTAATTACTATCCTTCGAGCGAAGGTGAGCATGTGATCACCACCAGCCCAATTAAGTCGATGGGATGGGTATTGCTGATTGAAGAATCCTGGGAAGATATCGCCAGCCCGCTTTTGCGGGCAACTCAAAATGCTCCGATAATCCTGATCCCGATCATCGCTTTAAGCCTGATGGCGATCTGGTTTGGGTTACGCCAGATTGTTCAACCAATGCAAGCGCTGGAAGAAAAAGCGGGCGATCTTGCCCAAGGGAATTTTGCATCAATTAGACAGCCAGTTGGAGGCGTTCCCGAAATCAGACATCTTCAGGAAACCCTGGTAAGGATGGCAGAACAGCTTGAAGAAGCTCAAACCAGTTTGCACAATTACGTTGGGGCGATTACCGAGACCGTGGAAAATGAACGCAGAAACCTTGCGCAGGAATTACACGATGAAACACTCCAATCACTCATTGCGTTGGGTCAATATACCCAATTTGCGCTGCACTGGAATAAGGACCCTAAAGTGGAAAAAACCCTGGATCAAGTGATGAATCTCGCGGAGCAGGGAATGAAAAATATGCGGCGCCTGGTTCAAGGCTTACGTCCGATTTATATCGAGGATCTCGGTCTGGCAACTGCCCTTGAAATGCAGCTAACCAAGAATGATCGGCCGGGTGGCGTCGAGATAAAGTTTAAATTGGAAGGAAAAGAACGGCGTTTGCAGCCTGAAGTAGAGATGGCTCTTTACCGAATTGCGCAGGAGGCAATCAGCAATATGATCCGTCATGCCCAAGCCAGGAACGCCTGGCTTTCCCTCAGTTTCAAACCTCATGAAATTGCCCTTGAGATCCACGATGATGGCCAGGGGTTCGATTTACCTCGGGATCCGATTCATTATGCGAGGATGGGGCATTATGGTTTGTTAGGCTTATATGAGAGGGCCGAACTAATCGGAGCAAAACTGACAATCCAGTCTTCTCCTGGAAAAGGAACCAAAATCCTGCTTAACTTGCCAACTAAAAATTGATGATAACTTAACCCCGGATAAAGAAAATTATAAAAGAAAATTTATCCTTTAGAAAATTTGGAAAATTAAGGTAAAAAAGATTTCTTGGGCAGAATGAAATATAAATTGAAATTCATCTGGAACTCATAATATGAAAAATCAAAAGAAAATTCGATTGGTATTAGCTGATGATCACGCCATTGTTCGGGCTGGAATTCGGCAGTTTTTAGATATGGAAGATGACTTTGAAGTTGTCGCTGAAGCGGATGACGGAGAGCAAGCTAAACTTTATATTGAGCAGCTTAAACCCGATGTGGCAGTGCTGGATATTCAAATGCCCAAATCCTCGGGAATTGATGTCACCCGTCATATCCGGACAAAACATCTGCCTGTCGGTATTCTGGTTTTGACCGCCTATGAAGATACACCATACGTCACGGCAGTATTAAAAGCCGGAGCGAATGGTTATGTGCTCAAGACTGCCCGGCCTGCGGAGATAATTCAAGCCGTCCGTGATGTCTATGCGGGAAAATCTGTTTTGGATAAAGCGATTGTTTCTAAAGTCTTGGATTACCTCTCGGCCGAAGAAAACAAACACCCTACCAGCAACCTGTCAGATCGGGAATTGGAGGTGTTAACTTTAGCGGCCAAAGGATTTACCAATCGGGCAATTGCTGTTCAATTATCAATTAGTGACAGAACGGTACAAGGGCACTTTGCCCGTATTTTTGAGAAGCTTCAGGCAAACAGCAGAACCGAAGCAGTCATGAAGGCTGTTTCGATGGGTTTAATCGCGCCTGGGATTGCAGATGAAGGTTGAATATAATCAAGAAAAAATCGTGTGATAGATCGAGGTTAAAAATTCGCACCAATATATATTTAATTAAGTTTATCCATCAACTCTGGATGTTAATTAATTTACAAAACCCTTGTATGATTCCTTGGAATCACTGACCTGATATCCAAATTTGGTGATTGATCGTTCCATTTCTTTGATTGAACATAATTCAGGTAAATATTTTACTTTAACAGTTCGACTGCCAAGGTTTACAGTAGACATAATTACCCCAGGCAGTTCATTTAATCCTCCTTCAATAAGCGTAATACATAATGGGCAATGCATTCCGTGAACATTTAAAGTGATTTCACTGAAAGCTATGTCAAAGCCGGTATCATTGATGGCGCCCTGGATATCAAACAAATCTACATCATGGTTATTGTAGACTACTAATACTGAATTATTTTCTATATCCACCATCACTTGAGATACGCCAGGCAATTTTTGAATTGAATCACCGATCAGTTTTGCGCAATCCTTGCTCGTCGTCCCTCTAATGGGTAATGTTATTAAGGCCATTGGTTCTGATAACATCAGCGGTATCCTTTCTATGACAAAAAAGACTATTAAATGAATATCTTTCTTATACTCTTTTAGTCCTGGTATGCAAAGCGTAGAAATTATCAATTGGTAGAGGGCATTAATGCCTAATCGATGGCCAATTTGGTTAGATTAGTGAGAGGTCTCTTGGCATCGCTGACCGTGCAGGAAATGGACACGTTATTTACATCAGTTATATCCACCTTGAAAGAAATGGCGGATAAAGGAGGGCGCGACACGGAACGGGATTTATTCGGCAATCCGGGCGGTTACGCCACCAAATGCAGCAAACTGACGGTGGGCAAAACTTGCGCAGTCTGTGGTGGTTTATTCGAGAAAGCCAGCTACATGGGCGGGAGTGTGTATTTTTGCCCAGGGTGCCAAAAACATTAGGGTAGGGCAGAATTACCACCCCACGCTGTCGCTCTGGGCAAGTGCGCTCGCTCTCCTTACCCCACACTTCGTTCTGGGCAGGCAGAATGCCGCACAATGTACGCGTCCAATTCTGCCGATTTTGTTTTCATATAGGGCGGGCACAACACCCCACGCTGCCGCTCTGGGCTATAGCGCTTCGCTCTGTGCTGTAGCCCTCGCCCGCCAGTTTATTGTTCCCATGTAGGGAAGGGGGCACGGATGTGAACCTTAAATTATAAGTGGGCGTAAGAGGACTTGCGAAGCACCCAGTAGGGGCTGCGTTGCGCCCTGATGAGGGTTGCAAAGCACCCAGAAGGGGCTGCGCAGCGTCCAGAAGGGACTCGCTTGCGATTTAAAAGTGAACCTGCCATGATGCCTTATCATTCTAATAATTGTCGTTTTTAAAAAAATTCAAAATGTGTGTAAGAATATAGCATAATTAATCTAACTAAACATTAAGGTGAATAAGGATGACACAGAAACCGCTTGATGGCATTAAAGTATTGGACTTCACCAACGTTTTGGCAGGACCGTATTGCACAATGATGTTGGCGAACATGGGCGCGGAAGTGTTCAAAGTTGAAAGACCGGGAACAGGGGATGACTCGCGCGCGTATGGTCCACATGTCAATGGCGAAAGCGTCTATTTTCTCAGTGTGAACAGGGGTAAAAAGAGCATCGTATGCAACACCAAGACTAACGAAGGCCGCGAAGTTTTTAAAAAGATGGTAACGAAGGTTGACGTGCTGGTCGAAAATATCAAACCTGGCGCGATGGAACGCATGGGCTTGGGTTATGAAACACTTAAAAAGATCAATCCCGGGCTTGTGTTCACCTCCATTTCGGGCTTCGGTCAGAGCGGGCCTTATTCGCAGCGGCCGGCTTATGACATGATCGTGCAGGCCATGGGAGGGATCATCAGCATCACCGGTGAACCGGGCGGCGCGCCGGTGCGGGTTGGCATCTCCATTGGCGATATCGTGCCGGGGATGTTCGCTGCGTATGGCACATTAGCGGCGCTGTATGAGCGGAGGGTTACAGGTATTGGACAGAAGGTCGATATTGCCATGCTGGATTGTCAGGTTGCAATTTTGGAAAATGCTGTGGCGAAGTACTCCGCAACAGGAATAGTGCCCGGCCCGATGGGGTTAAAACACCCGTTAATTTCACCGTTCGAGGCATTCAAAACAAAGGACAGCTATGTCATAGTTGCATGTGGAAATAATAACCTTTTTAACCACCTCTGCGAGGTCATTGGCAGTCCGGATTTGGTGAATGATCCCCGTTTTGATAACAACGCGCACCGCAATGCGAATATCCACGAACTCTCGGATCTTATACAGGCAAAAATATATGATAAAACCACTGCAGAATGGATGGACATCCTGGTAAACGAGGGTATTCCGTGCGGGCCGATTAACACAATTGACAAGCTGTTCGTGGATCCGCAGTTGAAAGCGCGCAATATGCTGGTTGAGGTCGAGCAGGGCAACATCGGGAAGATAAAGGTAGCAGGTAACCCCGTTAAGCTCAGCACAGTATCACCTGAAGACGAACTGCCCAAAGGCTCCGCTCCGGAGATTGGCGAGCACACGAAAGACATCCTCGTCAATTTACTGGGTTACACGGAGGAGCAGGCGGAGAAATACATCAAAGAGTGTCATTGAAGCAGTAATTTAACTTATATTAAAGGTGAGAAGGTTAAACATTCGACTCGATGCTTAACACTCTTTAAGGACACGGATGTGAACCTGGATGTGAGAGGACTGCGTAGCGCCCAGTAGGGCGGGCACCCCTGCCCGCCGAATCAGGTAGAGTGAGTGAGATCGGCTTGTGATGCGCCTTGGTGAGGGTTGCGAAGTAGTGCGCAGCCTCCAGAAAGGACCCCCGCAGGGGGCACGGATGTGAACCGTGCGCTCTAACCAGCTGAGCTACGGATTGTACAGCTACGCCTCCTGCCTAACCCTCGCGCATTATTCCCCTAAATTCAATACAATTCGCAATCCGTCCGCAATCTTTTCCATCTCTGCCGCGTCCAATTCCCCCAGTTTCCTCATCAGCCGCCTTTCCACTACCGACCTCACCTGGAAGGTATCCGCGCTCGAATCCTTAACCAATCCCGTTCCCTTGCCCGCCGGCAGCTTCACATGCCAATCAGCATCCTTAAAGCGTTCATCCCATCCTGTAATTGGCACAATAATTCTTAA
>JAUYCC010000064.1 GCA_030692365.1 Pelolinea sp.
TTGTTCCAGATATTCTTTTGGTAAGGTACAATCATCTTTGTAGATCATGGTCCTAATCCTTTCTGTTGTTTAATGCACTACTGAAAGGATACCGTGATCTACTCTTTTATGTGAAATTACAGAAAGAATGCTACACTAACTAATATTATCTATCTTGATTAAATAAAAAAGCTCTTTCGGAGCAATTGGCTGGGGGCAAAGGATTCGAACCTCTATATACAGATTCAGAGTCTGCAGTCCTGCCGTTAGACGAGCCCCCAGTGTGGGTGCGGCAATTATTTTACCACTTAACTTTTTAGATCAGCCAATCACTTCAATCGCCCGCTTGATTCTTTCAATACAGGCAGTTTTCCCCAAAACGGCCATGCTTTCAAACAATGGCGGGGTCACCTTTTGCCCGGCAATCGCTTCACGCAGGAATCCCAGCAATTGCCGGGGTGAAAGCTGGTTTTCCTCCATGTAATTTTTCATTATAGAATCAATCGCGGTGGGATTCCAGTCAGTGATTTCATTCAGGAGCGCTAAAACATCCCGGGCGATTTTACCGGTTTCATCCAGGGTCTTATCGGCTATCACCAGGGCGGATTGCTCCGGTAAGGCGATGTCATTAAAAATGAATTTACAGAGCTCCGCCGCATCATCCAGCGTGGTGATGCGTTCATTGATGACCGGTGCGATATCTTCGAGCTTTGATTTTTCCGGAGATAGCTTTTTATCAACAAAGAAGGGATAAACCCTCTCAGCCAGGTCTTTATTGGATAATTTCTTGATATGTTCTTTATTAAAATGGTCCAGTTTTGAAAAATTGATGGCCGCGGGAGATGGGTTTAATTTTTCCAGCGAGAATTTTTCAATCAGGTCCGTCATGCTGAAGAATTCAGTATGGTCATCGTAACTCCAGCCCATCAGTGCCACCCAGTTGATCACCGCCTCCGGCAAATATCCCAGTTTTTCCAGGTCTTTGATAAAAATCGAGTAACCGTCGTTGGTCAGTTGGGCGGCTTCACGCTTGCTCATTTTGCCTTTTCCGCTGGGTTTCAGGAAAACAGACAGATGCACCCAAACAGGCTCTTCCCAGCCGAATGCTTTCCAGATCAGGCTGTGCAGCGGCGATGTTGGCAGCCATTCAGACCCGCGGATAACGTGCGTGATCTTCATTAAATAATCATCAACAATTGCTGCCAGATGGTAAAGCGCCCAGCCATCTGTTTTAACCAGGATAAAATCATCTATGTTTTTATTTTCGAAGGTAATTTCGCCGCGTAACAGGTCTTTTACAACCGTAGCGCCTTCTTTAGGCGATTTAAACCGGATGACGTGTGGTTCCCCCGCATTGACCCGTTTTTCTGCTTCTAAAGCGGTTATTGCTCTGCACAGGCCATCATAATGCGGCTGCAGTTTCTGCTGCTGTTTTTCCTGCCTGACCTGGTTTAACCTTTCGCTGGTGCAAAAACAGTAATACGCGTCACCGCTTTCAACCAGCTCTTTGGCGTACTTCTGATAGATCTCTTTTCTCTCTGATTGCCTGTAAGGTCCAAATGGACCGCCCTTATCCGGACCTTCATCCCATTCAATCCCCAGCCAATGCAGGCTGTTGATCAATTCTTCCTCCGCGCCTTCCACCAACCGTTTGCGGTCAGTATCTTCGATGCGCAGGATAAATTGGCCGTTTGTTTTTTGGGCTATCAGATAGTCATAGAGGGCTGTGCGCGCTGATCCAAGGTGAACGTGCCCTGTCGGGGATGGTGCGAAACGAACGCGGTAAGGTTTACTTTCTGTCATGTTTCTCCTGCATTATGCGATATTTCCTTTTCTTAAATTTACACTTTCAACAAGGCCAATCCCCAAAATGGAACTAAGCAGCGAACTGCCGCCGTAACTCATAAATGGCAGTGGCAGCCCTGATACTGGTACAACATTGAGATTCACGCCAATATTGACCGCTGCCTGGAAAAAGAGCATGGCCGCGTAACTGTAGGCGATCAAGGACCCATAGAGGTCGCTGGCATGCCTCCCAGCCTGGATGCAGCGCCAGATGATGAACAAGAGCAGCCCCATGATCAGCATCGTGCCGACAAATCCGAATTCTTCAGCCATGGCCGAGAAGATAAAGTCGGTATGCCGTACTTTCAAGTACCTCAACTGAACCTGGGTGCCTTGCCCGTACCCCTGTCCAAACCATCCGCCTGAACCAATGGAAATCAACGCTTGCTCAACATTATAAGTATCACCATGGCGTGCTTCCGGATCAGGGAAAAGGAAGGTTATTACTCGGGCTCGTTGGTAATCTTGCAGCAATGGAAAAGCAGCGGCAATTAATACCAAACCAACCAGGGCCAGAATCGCAAGATATTTTAATGGAATACCACAGATCCACAGCAGGGAAAACCAGATAACCATGATCACGATGGACGTGCTCAGATTTGGCTGAATCAGGATCCAGATGACCACACCCAAAGTCAGGAGAAAACTCTGCGCGATCCAGCGGAAATCATGGGGCTTATCCTGGTTTTTGGCAAAATAATTCGCCAAGACCATGATCATTATTATTTTTACAATTTCGGAGGGTTGAATAAGAATAACGCCGGTATCCAGCCAGCGCGCGGAACCAAACCTTGCCTGGCCAACGATATAGATGATAACCAGAGATACTACAGCAAAAATGTACATGAACCTGGCCAAGGATCCCCAGTAATGATAATCAATGGCTGTTATGATAAGCATCAGCACCACGCCCAGTCCCAGAAAGATGGGTTGCCTGGATACTGATAGCGCCAGCACTTCATTTCCCGCAATAGCGGATTGAATCATCATGATTCCGAAGATACTTAAAAAGATAGAGGCGCCAAACAGCCAGAAATCAAAGTTTCGCCAGAGTTCTCTTTTCATTCCTTACGGTTTTTCTAACCGCTTGTTTTCCTTTCATGATGTTTCAATTGGATATCCGCCACAAGCCGTTGTTCCCTGCCCTCATGCATCATGGTTATTTTCACTGAATCCGGTTCAATCTGAATATGTTTGGAGATCGCTTTGAGAAGATCATCCTTGAGCTTTTCCATTGTGGCCGGGGTAATATCCGTGCGGTCATGGATTAATACCAACTTCAGGCGTTCCTTAGCCTCATACGCGCTTGATGTTTTTCCTGTGATTTTGGATAACCAACCTGCCATGTTAACTTCCTCCAGCTTTGAATACCCGTGTTAACCGGTGCAAGAAATCCTCTTTGTATTTAAGATCCATAAGCGGTACTTCGTCGCCTATCAATCTTCGGGCGATGTTTCTAAAGGCTTGGCCAGCTTTGGATTTTTCTTCCAAAGCGACAGGTTTCCCGATATTTGTGCTGGCAATCACATGTTCATCTTCAGGCACAAGGCCAATGAGTTCAACTGCCAACAAGTCCAGAACATCATTGGCATCCATCATATCGCCGCGCTGGATCATTTGCTGATTAATACGGTTGATGATCAATTTCGCAGGGCCTTTCTGTTCAGCCTCAATAATTCCAATGATTCTATCCGCGTCCCGAACAGCGGAAACATCCGGGTTGGTTACAATCAAAATTTCATCGGCCGGCGCAATGGCATTTCTGAATCCGCGTTCAATTCCCGCGGGAGAATCAATTATTATCCAGTCAACTTCATCCTTAAGTTCATCCACCAACTTGATCATGTCAGAAGGCGAAACAGCATTTTTATCTCTGGTTTGTGCAGCGGGAATTAAATATAATTCCTCAAACCGCTTGTCACGGATCATCGCCTGCCTTAATCTGCACCGGCCTTCGATAACATCAACCAGATCGTAAACAATCCGGTTTTCCAGCCCCAGCACAACATCCAGGTTTCGCAAGCCGATATCGCTGTCGATGCATACAACTTTTTGTCCCAGGTTAGCTAAAGCAACTGCAAGATTTGCAGTGGCGGTTGTTTTTCCAACGCCGCCTTTACCTGATGTGATTGTTATTGTTCTGGCTGCCATTCACTCCTCTTTAACCCTTGATCAATGTTTGGAATTCCTATTTTAATAGTTTATTGTGCTTCCAGTTTGATATTGTGATGGATCCGTCTAGAATGGATGCCTTTTGAGGATTTTTCTTAATTAATAATTTAATTAATTGTCCCTCTTTTACTATATTGGCTATGCGCATTCCAGCCGGATTAAAATCCAGCGCACAAATTACTGCATTTTCCGACCCATCCGCTCCTGCTGTAGCTGTTCCGCGCAATTTTCCCCAAATATAAATCGAGCCGCTCGCAACGATTTCTGCCCCGGGGTTTACATCACCATCAATAATGATATGTCCGGGGTATTTGACAGATGCCCCTGACCGTAGTGTTTTTTGCAGTAAGACTGCTTTCTCCCCGTCAATTAAGGCATTCCTGACATTTTCATTACGGTCCTTAAGCACACTTTTGTGGGTGGATAATCCGAGCATTTCAGCCACCGCTTCGGTTACATTGGACTTGCTGATGACAGCAAACAATGAAACACCTCTTTCGGATAACCTGTCACGCAACTGGCCCATCTCTGCAGCATGGATTGTCCGTTCACCAACATCCACAGCGATTTTCGCCCCATTGAAGAAATCTGGTTTTTCATCAATTTGGGCAAGAAGAGTCCTCGATACAGAATTCCAGTCTCCCTCCTCAAGTGAAATTAGCAGGCCTTCTTTAAATCCCTTAATTGGAAATTTTTTTTCGGTCATTCCTTTTACTTCACCTTATGGTGTTGTTACTTCAGGTTCCCCCGCGTCAATCGCCTTTAATTCAAAATAAGCTTCCATTATCTTTCTGACTATTGGTGCCGCTACACTCGCGCCTTCACCACCGTTATAAACAAAGGCAACAACTGCGATCTCAGGATCTTCGTATGGCGCGTACCCGACATACCACGCATGGGCCGGCCAGTTTCCAGGTTGGCATAAGTTCTTGGATTGGGCGACATTGTCACAATACTCGGCGGTTCCGGTTTTTCCGGCAGTCTGGATCTCTTTGCCATTGATAATAAAATTCTTAAACACGCGATTCGCTGTGCCTTCGGCATCGGTAGTGACCATATGCATGCCTTGTTGTGTCAACTTAACCACCCAGTCCTCAACTACTTTTTTCTCTTCTGTCGCGATTCCATTCTCATCGAACACAGCAATCAAGGGATCTTTGGTAATGTCCCATTTAACTTTTGGTGTAAATGGCTGCACTACATTTCCTTCGCTATCCTGTACCTCTCTAACCAGGGTCGGCTGCATATAAACGCCATCATTTGCAACAATGGCTGCCGAAACCAGCACCTGGAGCGGAGTCGAAAGCACATAGCCCTGCCCCATGGCAGCGATGTACGTATCACCAATTGACCAGTTTTCACTTAGGTTGATACGTTTCCATGCGCTGGTTGGCACAAGACCTGTTGCCTCACCAGGCAATTCAATTCCGGTCACCTGCCCATACCCTAATGCCTTGGCATATTCCGCCATTCGGTCAACGCCAAGACCTTCTGGAACTTCCCCAGGATATCCCCCGCCAATTTTATAGAAATAAACATCGCATGATAATGCAATTCCCCTCAGATAACTTACGCGACCGTGGCCCAATTTATCATAGCAAACATAATCTCTCGGCGTTCCTGGGTCATTAGGCGCATATTTTTCCATAATGGTTATTTTTCCAGGGTCCGAAATACTTTGTGTAGGTGAAATAACTCGCTCATTCATCGCGCCGATCGCTGTAGAGAGCTTGTAAACTGAGCCTGGCGGATGTTCCGCACTGATCGCGTGGTTAAATAATGGCCGGTTTGGATCGCGGCTCAATTGCTCATAATAATAGGCAGGGATAAAACGCGCCATGCGGTTGTTTTCAAAGGTGGGGAATGACACCAGTGAAAGGATTTCACCAGTCTTGGGATTAATTGCAATTGCAACACCATTGGATGAGCGAATATCATTGAAATATCTATTCCACCATTCAATTTCGCCAACCAGAGCCGCTTTGGTTGCAGCCTGCAAACGGGTATCAATGGTCAAGAGAATATTCTCGCCAGGGGTTGGTGCTTTAGGTGGTTCCAGATCACGTAATTCCTTTCCAGCTACATCCACTTCAACGACACGCGTTCCGTTTCGACCCGCGAGCTTATCATTTAATGACGCTTCAACCCCGGCATAGCCTACTTTATCCCTGTTAGGCACAAAACCCAGCGCCTTGTATTCTGGTTCCAAAGCGGCTGGGATTGGTCCCAAAAAGCCGATAATCTCGGATGTAAGTTCTCCAGTTGGATATTCCCTGATTGGATTAACCTCAATTTCAACACCCGGCCAATCGCTCGCTTTTTCACTGATCCGCATGGCAATATCCTTGTCAACATCACATGCAACCCTTACCGGGGTGTAAGGCGCATTCGTATCCGCGATAATTACAATTTCTTTGATTCCAAAGTCTGTCTGACAAGGAGTAAATAATTTAACAGTTTCATCATTTAATATTCCATTTGAGACAGGAATATTGATCAATGGTGATAATTCTCTGTAAATCTCTTCAACTGACCCCAGTAAAGGCTCTTCGGTGGGATCACCGGGCAAATTGGCGGGGGTAATTATCACATTGTAAGAAGCCACATTGCGAGCCAGCACTACTCCATTCCTGTCAAAAATAATCCCTCTCTGTGTCGGAACGCTGATATCCTTGGTCCGGTTCTCTTCGGATTGGCCAAGATAAGTATTGCTCTGCAGAATTTGCAGATTAAACAATCGTATAGCGTAATAACCAAAAATCGCGATTATTAGGAAATAAAGAACCTTTATTCGCCAGCCTTCTAGTCGTTGAAATTGATTGCCTCGGTTATTCATAAATTTCTTCCGGAAATACCCATTTTCCGATGTCAGATATTAGAACATAAATCGGGAAAAGGAAAAAGAAATTAAGCAGCAAACTAGGTAAGGTCACTTTTTGCAGACTTTCTATTAATCCGATATTTACACCATCCAACTGAAGAACAATAATATTAAAAATGTGTTGAAAAATCGTCCCGATAAAAACTACAATAATAAGGGAAAGTATTGGGGCTTGCCATAGTCTATCCTGGAATAACCTGGCAATCAATGCAATAAACATATAAGGGACTATAGGAGTAAATAATGGCATTGCTGTTGTAAATGAGATAAGCAATCCGCCAATAAACGCCCACAAAAATGCGTTTCTTCCTCTTTCTCTTACTCCCCAGGCAGCCACCGCAAGCAAAACCAAATCGGCAGTCCCGTTAAATAATACGATTCGACTTACTGCAGTAATTTGCAGTACAGAAAATATCAGCATAACCGGGATGGCAATGAAATTAGCAAGCATTATGGCGCCGCAGTTGGCACTAAAGGATTGATATTGATCGTATTAAAGTTAGTGATAACAAGCACAGCCCTCAATGCTGTGAAATCCACAACGGGTTGTACTAACGCGGTTTGAAATAGCTGGTTCTCAGTTTTATTAATTTCAACAATCTGCCCAACAATCACATCACCCGGATAGTTACCTCCCAAGCCAGAGGTCAGCAAAATTTCTCCTGGTGTGAGGTTAGTATTCTGTGAAAGCATTTCCAGTGTCACTTCTCCCGTTACCGAACCCTTTACTTGGGCATCCGCAGTCTGATTTTGAAGTCTGACATTAACCACTGATCCCGGGTCAGTAATCAATTGAATGCGGGCTGCGCTGGCGGTAACCGCGTCCACCTTCCCCACTAAGCCCTGCTGGGTAACAACTGGCATACCATGCTGAATTCCGTCATCAGATCCGTGGTCGATGATAATGTAATGAAGGAATGGGCTGGGGTCCCGTCCGATTACCGCTGATGCGATGTATTTATCCTGCGGACGAGAACGGGCAAAATCCAGCAAGGAATACAGAACATCTGCTTCCCGCAGCTGCTCCTGCAATTGAATAACCTGGCTTTGCAGATTGGAGACTTCGTCTTCAAGCGCCGCATTTTTTTGAATCAGGTCGATGACATTTCGAGGAAGGGTAAAAAAGTCATAAACTGCTATGAATCTCTCGGATAACCACCTCTGTGCGCTTATGAGTGGGTCCATAACCACACCAAGAATTGGGCGCAAAAAGCCGCCTAATGCCAGAAGTAAAATGCCAACAACTAAAAATACAACAACTGCATTTCGCAGTGTTTGAGGCGAAACAGATTTCATGGTTTTGTTGGATTAATTATGCCAGATATAATGCTACCGCTGCTTGGAACGGTCAATATCCACAAGCAGATGTTGGAAACGGTTTAAATCTTCGAGAATAATACCCGCCCCGCGGGCAACACACGTCATTGGGTCTTCGGCCCGCCAAACATGCATTTTTAAATCATTTGTGAGTCTTTCAACTAGCCCTTGAAGTTGAGAACTTCCACCCGCTAGACAAATGCCGGTTTCCAGAAGGTCTGCGCCAATTTCAGGCGGCGCTTCGTCAAGCGTGTCTTTGATCGTGTCAATGATTACCTGCAGGGAGCCATTTAAGGCTTCTCTAATCTCAATGGAAGATACTTCAATCGCTTCAGGAAGTCCTGTTACCAGATTCCTGCCGCGTGCTGTCATCGTTTTTTCGGTATCCAGGGGATAAGCGGAACCAATCTCAACCTTGACCTGTTCAGCCATTCTTTCCCCGATTAAGACGTTGTATTTATTACGGACAAAATTAATGATGTCCTGGTCCATCTCATCACCCGCCACTCTAAGCGAGCGCGATACCACAATGCCGCCCATCGAGGTAATTGCAACCTCGGTTGTTCCACCGCCGATGTCAATGATCATAGTGCCTTTGACATCAGCCAGAGGCAATCCTGCGCCAAGGCTGGCCGCGATGGGTTCTTCGATGAGATACACTTCACGGGCTCCCGCGGCCATTGTCGCATCGTAAACCGCCCTTTTTTCCACTTCAGTCGCTCCCGTCGGAATTCCAACCACTACTCGTGGGCGTGGCATGGGAACAATGGATTGTTGGTGAACGCGGCCGATAAAATATCCAAGCATCGCCTGCGTAATGTCAAATTCGCAAATAACGCCATCCCTCAAAGGGCGAATTGCGATAATATTCGCGGGTGTTCGGCCAACCATCTCTTTGGCTTGTACCCCGATTGCCAAAGGCCGGCGAGTCCTTTTGTCTATTACGACCCAAGAGGGTTCATGGATCATGATACCTTTGCCCTTCACAAAAATCAGCGTATTGGCACTACCTAAATCAATTCCCAAATCGAGTGAGAAAAGCCCCATTAGCCAATTAACTGGGTTCGTAATCAAATAGCGCTCCTGTCTTTTAAAGCGAAGTAATCAGTATATCCCAAAAAAACGCACAATATTATAATACTATACAGATTTTAGCAAATTTTTTATAATTTTCAAATAAATTTACATAAACTTGACATTCATGGAGGGCGTCGCTATAATCCTGATAATTCTTGCGGGCGTAGTTCAATGGTAGAATGTCTGCTTCCCAAGCAGAAGGTTGTGGGTTCGAGCCCCATCGCCCGCTCTTATTTCTCCAATTGCTTCAATAAATCTTTGAGGTCCTTCGCAACAATATCCGGCTGAAATTCGCTTTTCTTCAGATCTACAAGTTTTGTCTCCCCGCTCAGAACCAGGATTGTAGCGATCCCTGCCTTTCCAAGCGCGATATCAGTATAAAGCCGGTCCCCGACCATTGCAATTTCATTTAATTGGTAACCTGTTTTTTCGACTACTGCATCGACAATATGGTGGTATGGTTTTCCGATGATAACATCCGGTTTCCTACCAGTCGATGCCTCAATTAATGCGATAAATGAGCCGATATCAGGCATGAAACCCGAATCCGTCGGGCAATTAAAATCCGGATGGGTGGCAATATAAGGCAAACCATCCCTGATAAAATCGCATGCCTTCCAGATTTTTTCATAAGTCAGTGTTGTGTCAAACCCAAGAACAACTGCATTCGGTTTTTCTTTCACCAATTCAAAAGCTGCTTGCCTGAACTCATTTTCAAGATCTTCAGTTCCTAATAAGTAAATTCTTTTGAATTTTGTATGCTTCCCCAGATATATGGTAGTTGCTTCGCCTGAAGTGAAGATCCTGGTTTCATCCACATTAAATCCAAGCCTTCGGATCTTTTTGGTATATATTCCTCTGTTCTTGGATGAATTATTGGTCAGGAAAAGATAGTCCAGATTTTTCCTGGCAAGATATTCCATAAAATCTAATGCGCCTGGCAATAAATGATCGCCCAGGTAGAATGTCCCGTCCATATCCAGCATAAAACATTTAATATTTTTAAGTTTCATAAAATCCAATTTTGATTTACTTAATAACTTTCTTAGAGGAATTGTATTCTAACAAATAAGGACACTTAATTCTAAGAAGAATTTAGCATATCGAAATTCTTCAGCTCATTTCTGATGTAATATAGTATATATCTCAGAATATATATTGATGCGAAAAAAGGTTATTTACTCGTTTTCTGATAACTTGAAATTCTCATCGCTGTTTCTAAATTACCACGTGAATCCGAGCCATTATTTATTCACTATTTTCTTGACACACATAAATGAAAACCGCAAAAACTAGTTGGGTTTTAATTTTGTTTATCTCAATTCTCATTTTATATGTTCCATTATATTGGTTTTGGTTAGCAGGTAATTGGAGTACTTACTCATTGATAGAGAACAGGGAATTGAACATTTTCCCACAAATTAATTTATTGGACCTTAAAATCAGTGTATATAAAATGTTAAGGGATAACTCAAATGAATCACTCATAAATTTTATTGAACCTTTTGTTTTAGGCGACTTTCAGGAAAAAGCAAATCTCGCAGTAAATGATCAAATTCCCAAGCGGTTAGAACTTATCTTTCTGGCCAAGGGCTTAGAGCGATCATTAATAAATTCGGCTTACATTTTTCTGGGTGATCCAGCTATACCTGCTTCAATAAATTCTGAATACCATTTATTGCGTCAAAGCCCAAATTTCTTTATACAAAGACCGGCTCTATTTACAGATGCTCAGGTAAATACAATTGATAAACGAATACAAAATTACGAAAAATTAATTAAGATGTACCCTAAACAAAAATTTTTTGTGTTCTATTTTGAGCGTATGGCTTTTGCACCATATAACCCGCTAAACAAGCATTTTTCGAATGCTGATCAAGGCCAATCATATCAATATTTCCTAAAAAATAAACCTGAAAATTTGTTTGTAACAGATTTACGGCTAAATAATCTGGTGGATCACCAGGAATATTTTTATATGACAGACCACCATTGGAATGTCCGCGGTGCGTGGAAAGCCTATGAAATTATTTATGAGATGCTTAAGCAAGTTTATCCAGACATTAGTCCAAAACTGAAACTAAAAGGCTTTCTAAAAATTCCCGGAGCAGAATTTTGCGGATCATATTCGCGTCGGACGCTATATCCATGCACCCCAGATGCATTCGAGTATGCTGATGTTGACCTGCCTGAATTCAAAACGTTAGTAAACGGAGAAGAGAAATTCTACGGGAACAAAGACGACTATCTGGCTGGCAATTTCAGCCGTGATAAATACGCCAACCATTACGCGGAGTTCTTCGGACCTGTTGTTGCATTAGTGGAGTATCGTTTTAAAAATGATAGCGATCGTAATCTTTTAATAATTGGTAGTTCATACACTCAAGCAATGCAGGAATATGTGGCTTCACATTACAAAAATACTTATGTCGTGGACTTGCGTGAATATAAAGATTTTTCAATGGGCAAGTTCATCAAGGATTATAAAATCAATGATATTTTAGTCATAGGTGATATCATCGTGTATAGACGCGAAGGATGGCTGATCAACCCATAGAACCTGAAAATCAATCACCCAAAATAAACGACCTGAGAAAATATGCTTCCCAAACCAAATTCAGGTTGGTCCTTTGGTTTATCTTAATCCTATTCTTCGTAGGATTAGGTCTGGTATGGTGGTTTTACGGCAGGAATGCTGCCATTTTCGGATTCCTATGCTTACTAGGTGCAGGAATACCTATAGGACTGATAGCAATTTTCTTACTTGGATTGGATGCAATTGTAAAGAAACCCGAATAATGATTCGGGGTTCTTCTTCTTAATCTATTTATTATCGCCCAACAAGATAGATGGCACAAACGGATAAGGCACAAGCTCTCGTATAGTCATTTCACCCAGATAATTCCCCTCAGCATCGCCACTTATAACCAGCCAATCCAGCCCGTATTCAACCATCACCTGGCGGCACATTGCGCAAGGGTAACTTTCGCTCGTTCCAGGTCCAATCACCGCGATGGCTGTGAATTCTTTTTCACCCTCAGAGATTGCTTTCCAAATCGCCACCCGTTCAGCGCAAACTGTTGCACCATAAGATACGTTCTCAATGTTTCCACCCTTATAGATATTACCTGCCTTGGTCAATACAGCTGCGCCCACGCGGAAATTCGAATATGGGCAGTACGAATTTTTTGATGCTTCGACAGCGGTATTTAGAAGGTTTAACTTTTCTTCGTGGGTAATCATAATGCCCTCACTTTTATGAATATTTTTTATTCAGAAGCAGCACAACGGAACCCGAGATTATTGTTCCAATAATTCGCGACTGAACGATAACGAAGTGATGCCCTAAGCCAGGAGTACCCGTTAGTCCACGTCCCGCCACGCCAAACCCGCTCTGGCCATTTCGAACCATACTCAACATCTTGCTCCGCTTCTCTCCCATCCTTGGCATCATAGGGGTAAGGATTTGGTATGGTACTGGTCCATTCCCAAACATTGCCGGCCATATCCATGGCTCCGTAAGGGCTGGCACCTTTCGGAAAACTTCCCACAGGAGCGGTTTCCGGAAACCCGTCATTGAATTTGGGATTCGGATAACGGGCAGTGCAACCTTTATCGCATAAATTGGCCACATCGTTACTTACCGGTTCATTCCCCCAAGTGTATTTTCGTCCGTCTGTCCCACGTGCTGCCTTTTCCCACTCAGCTTCGGTTGGTAATCTTCGGTCTGCCCAAGCGCAATAGGCTCTCGCTTTATACCAGGTTACATTAATAACCGGATAATTCGCGTATTCAGAGCTGGTGTAATACTCAGGTCCCGCAAATATTGGGTTATTTTGCTTGGCCGCCTCACAGGCACCGGCTTCAACACACTTCATAAATTGGCCATTGGTGACTTCAAATTTATCTATCCAGAACCTGTCCAGTGTGACTTTGTGCATCGGAACCTCAGGGTATTGTCTCCCGTTCCCTTCAAGGATACGTTGGGCTTCTATATCCTCTGTTCCCATAATAAATTCGCCACCCTCAATATAGATCATTTCCATTTCGTCTTTTTCAGAGACTTTAAAATTGGCTTGCGTTGGCGTGGGTGGAATTTCGGTTGGTTGAGGAGTCGCGGATACTTTGGTCGGAACAGGCGTGGTAGCTGATACCTGTGGTGTATTGATTACCCCGTTACCTTCATCAGATTGTTTCGTCAAGCCATTGAAAATTGGGGTCGTGCATGCGCCCAACAGAAGACTTATCACCAGTAACGGCAAGGCGATAATCCGAAATTTTCTAACCATATTACTTCCTCCAGCAATAAAAAAATTATAAGCCTGTCAGGTTAAGTAATATAATCCCAAAATCCATTCCCGTGATTTGTTCTCTTTTGATGTTTGGCATTAATAATCTTTCAACTCAATGAAAAAAAAGCTCTTTAATATCCCTTAATTAGAAGAGGCGCATCGATAGCCGTCATAATTGTGAGCGACGGTTGTGCTTCCCAAAATGGGTGGAATATAACGGTGGCGGAAAGTGCTGTGCACATCTCTTTCGCTCAACCGCCAAGAACCGCCCCGCATGACATAGGAATAACCTTTTTAGATCCTATGGGATTTTTGGCTGGTGATTTACTGTAATAATCTTCTGAATAATAATCCGCAGTCCATTCCCACACATTGCCTGCCATATCCAACGCACCGTAAGGGCTGGCGCCGGTCGGGTAGCTACCCACTTTTGTGTTATCGCCGATAATACCGTTGTAATTTAACAAAGTCTCATTAGGTGGCTCGTTACCCCAGGGGTAAAGACGGCCGTCAGTACCGCGCGCTGCTTTTTCCCATTCGGCTTCCGTAGGCTGCCTTTTGCCCGCCCAGCGGCAATATTCTTCGGCTTGAGCACGATTCATATAAACCGCTGGATAATCGTTGTATCCAAGATTGCCATAATAAAAATCCCGGGAGCTTGAATTATGACGTAACGCTCTATGGGCTCCTTGAACGGGTTGTGTACAAATCCCGTCAGCTAAGCATATTAAATACTTCCCGTTGGTTACTTCAGTTTGAACAATCCAGAACGTATCCAGATAAACCGAGTGTACAGGTTTTTCATTGGCTTTACCATCCTCATACCCCATCTCAAATTCCCCCGCCGGCACATACACCATCACCATACCGTCATTTGGGGAGGTTTTTGAAGAACCAATGGTCATTTCAGGCGTAGCCGTATACGTTTGGAGTATTTGTTATTTTTTGTGTTAATTCATGTTTTTGATTTACATTACACGCGCTGACTAAAAATATTAACCACAAAAACAAAACGATGTTTCTTTCGGGTTTTTCCATATAAAAAGCCTTTAATTTTGAGTGTTCTGTATTGAAGTTCTTAATAATTCGTTTTTCCCAATTTTTTCCTTAAAAATGAAGTTGTTTATAAAAAATAATAAGCCCGTCTAAGAGAATGCCAGGCTAAATCTGTTTTTGATATTAGGGGTGGCTGACGGGACTTGAACCCGCAACATCTTGATCCACAGTCAAGCACTCTGCCATTGAGCTACAGCCACCATGTGCCTGTCATTCTATCATGCTCTGGTTTGACGGGCAAGATTCTTTACAAGATAAGTTACCACCTCATCCCGTTTCAGGCTTAGCTGTTCGCCGCTACCTAGGTCTTTTATTTGGACAATTCCTTGGTCCACTTCATCCGGCCCGATAGTAGCCACAAACCGCACACCAATCCGGTCAGCGAACTTGAATTGCTTTCCCAGCTTGCCTGGTTCAGGAAAAACCTGGGTCGCTATACCGGCTCTTCTCAAATCTGCTGCGAGAGAATAACTGGCGGGAAGTGTATTTTCATCGAATACAGTAACCAAAACATAGGCTGGATAAACCTTTAAATCGGGTAATTTATTAAGTTCCTTCAGGATAATTGGCAGAACCACATCGCCCATCGCGAAACCTACTGCTGGCAAAGGGTCACCGCCGACCTCTTCGACCAGATTGTCGTAATGTCCGCCGCCAAGAATCGCTCTGGATCTCTCACCCACATCCCGCGCTTCAAAAACAATACCGGTGTAGTAATCCAATCCGCGAACTACCCTCGGGTCATACTCCACATAGTCCCTCACGCCCAGCGCTTGCAGGGCTGTAAAAAATCGGTTGAGATTATCTGAAGTATTAGCAAGTTCCTTATTAGACAGAAGCGCCAACAATCCATCAATTTGTGATTGATTTAACCCTTTTTCCTGGACATAAGCCACCCATTCAGAAGTCCGCATCTTGTCCCTGCGATCAATCAACCCAAGCACTTCCCCTTTTTTATCCTGGTTGATGCTAATTTTGGATAATTGCTCGTCCATCAGGCGCCGGTCATTCACCATGATTTTCACTTCATCGGGAGTCAATCCCACCGACCGGAAAAATTCAGCGCAAATCGCCACCAATTCCGCGTCCGCTTCGGGCGAATTGACACCAATCAGGTCAATATTCCACTGGAAAAATTCGCGCGAGCGGCCTTTTTGGGGTTTTTCATAGCGCCAGAAAGGCCCAAATGACCACCACCTTAAAGGATAGATGAGTTCATGCTGTTTTTGCGCCACCATGCGCGCCAGGCTGGGAGTTAGTTCGGGGCGCAAGGCAATCAGATTGCCGCCGCGATCAGGAAATACAAATGATTGTTCCTTAACCAGCTCTTCTCCTGATTTGGCAGCATACAGGTCGATGCTTTCCAGAAAAGGTCCGTCATATTCCTGATATCCAAATAATTCCGAAACTGAACGGATCTTTGAATATAACCATGACCTTAAAGCCATCTCATAAGGATAGAATTCCCTTGTTCCTTTAACCGATTGAATGATTTTTTTCATGTTTTTTGTCCTGGAATCCAAAAATTTTAACATATAATTACTTTTGGTTTTTTCAGTGAAATTATCGAAATTTACTTTAATTGGGAAATATGAATATAAAAAATCTGCTTGAATATATTGACGGCGAATTGCTCACAAAATCCGCCGACCTGACCAGGGAAGTTAAAGGCGGTTGTGGCGCGGACCTGATGAGTGATGTGCTCGCCTCAATTCAGCCTGACGCTGTGCTATTGACCGGCTTATGCAACCCCCAGGTGGTTAGAACCGCTCAGATGTCGGATGTGGCAGCAATTGTCTTCGTCCGCGGTAAAAAACCTCCGGAAGAGACTATCGAACTTGCGGATACAGAAGGCATTCCTCTAATCACCTCGCCTTTTGGAATGTTTGAATTATCCGGCCGCCTTTTTTTGGCAGGGTTACCAAGCCTGGAGCGGCCTATCACCAACTAATTGCCTGAATGCCCGATACCCAGTTTGCCAACACGCCTCCCCGTTTCAAAGGCAAAGTCATCACCGATGAACTCGCCGGAAGCATCACGCGCGTTGAAGAACTTGCGTATATCCTCAAAATTTCTGAGGTAATGACGCATGAAGTTAAAACCCTTAGGCCACAAGATACTATGCGCAATGTCATGGATGCGCTGCGGGAATACCGAATTTCAGGTGTTCCTATTATTGACGAATCTAAAAACCTGATCGGTCTGGTCAGCACCGAGGATTTAATCAAGTGCCTGGCCAATCAGGATATCGATAAATGCGTTCAGGAATATATGACCACCGATCTGGTTACGGTCAATTCCTTCGATCACCTTACTGAAGCGCTAAAACTTTTTGCGAAAACCAAGTTAGGCCGCTTACCTGTTTTAGGTGTAAAAGGCGAATTGGCAGGCATTCTCACCAAAGGTGATGTCACTTACGGCATGCTGAGAGCCCTCGAACATGATTATCAGGAAGAAGAAGTCCGTAAGTACCGCGCCTCTCACCTTTTTGAAGATATCGAATCCACACGAACCAGTCTTATTCTTCGCTATGACATCCAACGGTACAACTTCACTAATGGCGGTGCGGCTTCCAGCAACATCAAGCGGGCGTTGGTGCGCTTGGGCGCCAATCAGCAGCTTGCCCGAAGGGTTGGTATTGCAATCTATGAAGCCGAGATGAACCTGATCATCCACACCACCAACGGCGGTTCCATCCATGTTGAAATTGAACCCCAGCAAATATCTGCCTATATCTGGGACGAAGGACCGGGGATCAAAGATGTCAATCTTGCCATGCAACCAGGTTACTCAACAGCCACAGAAGAGATCCGTGAACTGGGGTTTGGCGCGGGGATGGGGTTATCCAATATTTCGCGCTGTGTTGACGAAATGGAATTGAATTCAGATATCGGGAAGGGAACCCATCTCACATTGAAGTTCTTCCTTAAGGGAGAGGATATTATGGGTGAAGGGCATTTGAATAAAAAGGAGAATGGAAATGACGCTTGATCAAATCATTAATGAACTTGATCTTAAGGTATTTACGGAAAAAAAGGATTTTTCAGCAATCACGCCAACCCATGGGTATGTTTCCGATATGCTCAGCTGTGTCATGACCGGCGCAAAAAATAAAAGCATTTGGGTGACTCTACAAGCGCACAACAATATCGTCGCTGTGGCTTGCCTTTTGGATATCGCAGCGGTGATCATTACTGAAGGTGCCAAACCTGATGAAGATACCGTCAAGAAAGCCAATGAAGAGGGTATTACTTTACTTTCCTCTGATAAAAATTCATTTTCCGTGGTCGGCAGGCTCTGGCAGTTAGGCCTTCGGGATCAGTAACTCAATAATCCGTGGCTAGCCCACAAGAAAACCTCAAATCGTTTAGAGCGGAATTTCATCTTCATACAGTCCTATCGCCATGCGCGGCTGTGGAAATGATCCCGCCGCTTATTATTGAAGAAGCCCTTGCGAAAAATATTAATCTAATTGCCGTCACTGACCATAACACGATTGACAATGTGGATGCGGTGATTGAAGCCGCCGCCGGCACAGGCATTACAGTTCTGCCGGGAATTGAACTACAGACGCGGGAAGAAATCCACAGCCTGTGTCTTTTTGATTCCCTGGAGCAAGCTTCCCAATTTTTTTCCCTAATCAGAAATTCCTTTCCGGATATTAAAAATAATGCGGAGTATTTTGGCGAGCAATTTGTTATCGATGCGACCGGGGAATTTATCAGGCGGGAAGAACGCTTATTGATAACGTCTTCGTCCCTCTCTTTAAAAGAAGCTTGGGAAAGAGTGAACGCATTCAGCGGGCTATTAATTCCTGCGCATGTGAACAGGACAGCGTTTGGTTTGCTTCCAGTTCTTGGGATGGTGCCTACAGATATTGACCTTCCAATCATTGAAATATCACGCCACTTGTCCTTCATACAGGCAATTGACCAGTATCCCCAACTTAGCAATTACAAATTGATCCAGGGCGGTGATGCCCATACACTGGAAGAAATTGAGGGATGGAATCATTTCACCATTTCTGAACCAACTATTAATGAAATCATACTCGCCATGAATGGACATTCGGGGCGATCCTACAAGAATTTACACAAATCCGGCTGATACATTTACCAATTCGGTCATCTTTCGTCATATTTATCTGCAATCTTGTCGGTATAAATCCAATTTGTGATAAAATAACTCGGTTTTTAGAAAATTCAACCTTTGGCGATCCAAATGACACAAAACACACTTGAAAACACTCTGATTGACCCAACTCAAAACCCCGAACTGGCGGCTAATCTCGTAAAAATTCTTGAAGAACATAAAAATAAACCTGGCAGCCTCATGGTTATCCTCAATGATGTCCAGGCAAAGATCGGATTTGTCTCTGAACAGATTCAGCAATTCATTGCGAATTACCTGAAAGTGCCGGTAAGCAAGGTTCACGGAGTTATTTCCTTCTATTCTTTCTACACTACTCGACCGCGCGGTAAACATACAATTAAATTCTGCATGGGAACTGCCTGTTATGTAGGTGGTGCCGCACAATTAATTGATAAAGCCAAACAGCTGATTGGTATTGAAATGGGCAAGACTACCGATGACGGCAACATTACCATGGAAGAATGCCGCTGCGTTGGTGCATGCAGCCAGGCTCCGGTAGTGGTTGTTGACGAATCCATCCACGGTCGGGTCCAACCCAGCAAGGTGGCTACCCTTATCCGCACGATTGAACGGTTAGATAAAGAAGGATAATTTTGAAAGAGCTTTCTCTGCATATTCTCGATATTGCAGAAAACAGCGTTAATGCTGGCGCAACAAAAATCGGGATCTCGGTAGTTGAGAACCTTAATAAAGATGAGTTGATTATCAACATTAAAGACAACGGTAAGGGAATGGATCCCGAGAAATTGAAAAACATCGCAGATCCATTTATCACTTCCCGCACCACCCGAAAAATCGGTCTGGGCATTCCCTTCCTGAAAGCGGTAGCGGAAGCCTGCGAAGGCGGGCTCGAAATCGCCTCTGAACGAGGGTTCGGCACGGAATTGCAAGTGAGATTCAAACATAGCCATATTGACCGAATGCCGCTTGGGGACCTGAAAAGTACCTGGTTAAACCTACTGATTGGTTACCCAAAGGTTCATTGGGTGTTAGTTTATACAATAAACGACAAAACTTATACGCTTGATGACCAACCCATTAAGGAAGTTTTGAATGGTATACCTTTATCTGATCCGCAGGTTATCAGATACTTAAAAGATGAAATTGCAAACGGATTTGAATCGGTAAAAATTAACAAATAAAAAATCAAATCAGTTTTCAGGAGAAAAAATGAACACGATCAAAAGTTTGGACGACCTCAAGAAAATTCGCGAGGAAGCATTAGCAAAACGGAAAGTCACCGAGACATCCGGTGCCACTCAGGTTATCGTTGGCATGGGTACTTGTGGTATTGCTGCGGGCGCTAGGGAAACAATGAAAGCCATTTTGGAATATATTGAAGCCAAGAATCTCCCTAACATTGTGGTTACTCAAACCGGTTGTATCGGTTTATGCGAACAAGAACCTATCCTTCAGGTTGTTATCAGCGAGAAGGAAAAAGTCACATACGGAAAAGTATCACCGGAAGTGGCAAAGACTATTATGGAAAACCATGTAGAAAAAGGTGAGGTGGTTGAAGCTCACGTTATCCCGCTCCAGGGATAAATAAAATTTATTTCAATCCAGGTAGAGATGGCATATTTTAGATCAAATGTATTAGTATGCAGCGATCCCGAGTGCGTCGCGAAGGGTTCAGAAAAGATCCTTGAATCGCTGCTGGCTGAACTGAATTCGAAAGGCTTAGCTGACGAAGTTAAAGTTTTGGACACTCCCCGCATCGGGGATTGTGACAAAGGCCCTGAAATTCTGGTCTACCCGGAAGGGTACCATTATGTTGGCTTGACCGTTAAAGATATTCCTTCTCTGGTTGAAGAACAATTTCTTAAAGGCAGACCAGTAAATAGACTCCTGGCTCCTCCGAAAAAAGAAGAAGCGCAGGAATTGAGCGAACCTACCTCCAAAGAGGTGCGCGTCGTTTTACGCAATTGCGGCAAGATCAATCCGGAAAACATTGAAGATTACATCGCCGAAAATGGTTACACAGCCCTCGCAAAAGTCCTTACAGAAAAATCACCGGATGAGGTCATTCAGATAGTAAAAGAATCCGGTTTGCGCGGCCGTGGCGGCGCAGGTTTTTCGACTGGTTTGAAATGGGCATTAACACGCGATACTGTTGGTGACATCCGGTATATTATCTGCAACGCTGATGAAGGTGATCCGGGCGCGTTTATGAATCGCGCGGTTCTCGAAGGCGATCCGCATTCCGTTGTGGAAGGCATGATCATTGCTGCCTACGCGATTGGCGCGCAGCAGGGTTATGTTTATTGCCGTGCCGAATATCCAATCGCAGTCAAAACGCTAAAGATCGCAATTAAACAGGCGCGTGAATTTGGTTTGCTTGGTGAACACATTTTTGGCACTGATTTTTCCTTCGACCTTGAAGTAAGGCAAGGCGCTGGCGCGTTTGTCTGCGGTGAAGAAACCGCACTGATTGCTTCAATTGAAGGCAAACGCGGCGAACCTCGTCCGCGCCCGCCCTTCCCGTCTGTAAAAGGCTTATTTGGAAAACCAACCAGCATCAATAACGTTGAATCCTATGCGAATGTACCCCAAATCATCCTGAACGGACCACAGTGGTTCGCTTCAATGGGTACTGAAAAGAGCAAAGGCACCAAGACCTTTGCATTGGCTGGTGATGTCAAGAAAACCGGTTTGATTGAAGTGCCCTTCGGCATTACCCTGCGTGAGATTATTTACGATGTCGGCGGTGGTATTAAGAACGATTTGGGATTCAAGGCTGTCCAGACTGGCGGCCCCATGGGCGGTTGCTTGCCTGCGGAATTCCTTGACCTTCCGGTAGACTATGAACGATTGACCCAGGCGGGTTCCATTATGGGATCCGGCGGTATGGTGGTCATGGATGAAGAAACTTGCATGGTGGATATTGCCAGATTCTTCGTCGAATTTATTCAGGAAGAAAGTTGCGGTAAATGTGTTCCCTGCCGCGTTGGCACCCGCCGCATGCTTGAAATTCTTACTCGCATCTGCGAAGGTAACGGCCGACCCAAAGATATTGACCTGCTTGAGCAGTTGAGCGTTGAAATTCGCCAGGACAGCCTGTGCGGGCTCGGTCAGGGCGCTCCAAATCCAGTTATCAGCACATTGAAGCATTTCCGGAAGGAATATGAAGCTCATATTTATGACAAGGTTTGTCCCGCAAAAGTATGCCGCGCATTAATTTCTTATGAAATCAATGCGGAAAAATGCGTGGGCTGCACGTTGTGCGCCCGCAACTGCCCTGTGAATGCCATTACCGGGCAGGTTAAGAAAACACATGTGATTGATCCGGATATCTGCATCAGATGTGGTATCTGTAAACAGGTATGCAACTACGAAGCAGTACTGGTTAAGTAATTCTCTTGATTTGTAACATTCTCCATCAAAACTACTTTGATCAAGGAGTAACGTGCATGACAGTGAATACGAAGGATAGTAAGGATGTGGTGAAAACCGTCGATTTGGCCATCGACGAGTTTCATGCAAAAAAGGAAGAGCTGATTCCAATCCTGATGAAAATTAATCAGGAGTTGGGATATCTTTCTACTGAAGCGCTTGAACAAATCAGCGAACGCATGCATATCCCTCAGAGCCAGGTATATTCAGTAGCCAGTTTTTATCGGCTGATCTACACCAAACCAACAGGCAGGCATGTTATTAAATTCTGCGAAAGCGCCCCCTGCCACATTGTTGGTGGAAGAGAAGTATGGAATGCGATTCAGAAAGAACTGAAGTTGAAATCGGGTGAAACCAGCGCAGATGGCAAATGGACATTAACCACAACAAGTTGCCTGGGTGTTTGCGCAGTAGGCCCTGTAATGATGGTTGATGAGGACATATATGGTAATATTACTCCTGATCAATTATCAAAGATCCTTGGAAAGTACGAGTAAAGGAGATAAAGATGAAGATCAAACGTTCAATGGTTCTTGTCTCCAATGATCCCCTCAGTATCGAAAAAGGCGCAGAAAAAGTATACGCGCGGCTGTCTGAAGAAATCAAATTATTTAAGCTCGAAGATGAGATCTCGCTTTCCATGGTGTCTGATATCGGCCGGAATGATGCTTCACCACTTGTGATTGTTTATCCTGAAGCGACCATTTATGGTCCGGTAAAACCTGAGGATGTCCATTTCCTAGTTGAAGAACATCTCTACAAAGGCCGTATAGCATCCAAACTCCAGGCGCCTACCAAAGACGTATCTGGCAAGATCGCCTGGCTTGCTAACAGGGCTGGCACGGTTCCCGCGGAACAGCGCATCGTTCTCGAACGGGCTGGCATCATCAATCCGGATTCCATCGAAGAATACATTATCCATGACGGATACCAGGCGTTGGGCAAAGTCTTGACCGAAATGAAACCGGTGGATGTTATTGCCTTGCTAAAGGACTCCGGCCTCAAAGGCCGCGGTGGCGCGGGTTTCCCCATGGGCGTGAAATGTGGATTTGTCGCAGCCGCGCATGGTGAGAAGAAATACGTTATCTGCAACGCCGATGAAAGCGAACCAGGTACGTTTAAAGACCGTCTGATCCTTGAAGGCGACCCTCATAGCATTATTGAAGCCATGGCCATTGCTGCATACGCGGTTGGCTCGGATGAAGGTTATATTTATATCCGCGGCGAATACACCATCGCCCAGGCACGTCTGCTGAATGCCATCTTGCAAGCCAAAGAGATGGGCTTCCTCGGTGAGAACATCTTCGGTTCCGCTTTTAGCTTCGACTTACATGTTCATGGTGGCGCTGGCGCCTATATTTGCGGTGAAGAAACCGCCCTTATCGAATCAATCGAAGGTAAACGCGGAGAACCTCGCCCCCGCCCGCCATATCCGACAACTAATGGCTTGTGGGATAAACCCACTCTGGTAAATAATGTTGAAACCTTGGCTAATGTGCCGCCCATTATCCGCAATGGCGCTGCCTGGTTCAAATCATTCGGTACTCCAGCCAGCCCGGGCACCAAGGTTTACACCATTCTTGGCAATGTCAATGCCACCGGCCTGATTGAAGTTACTATGGGCATCACTTTGCGTGAAGTGATTGCCATTTATGGCAAGGGGATGAAGAACGGCGCGGCGCTCAAGCTGGCACAAACCGGCGGATCCAGCGGTTCTATTATCCCGGCTGACTTGCAGGATGTGCCGATGGATTACGATTCATACATAAAAGCAGGCGTGGCTATGGGTTCTGGCGCCTTGCTCATTTGCAGCGACGAGACCTGCGTGGTTGATCTGGCGAAAGTGCTGATCAACTTCTTCCGCTTTGAAAGCTGCGGTAAATGCAATCCCTGCCGCATTGGTAACCAGCGCGCTTTCCAGATCCTGACCAATATTTCTGAAGGTCTTGGAACAATGAAAGACCTGGATGATCTGCAAAGCATGAGCAAATGGCTCTATGAGATGTCCAATTGCGGCCTTGGCCAGACGGCTGGTTCGCCGTTGAAGGATATTCTGAACCATTTCCGTGATGAAGTTGAAGCCCACGTCAAACTAAAAGAATGTCCCGCAGGCGTCTGCCCAATGAGTGGCAGCACAAACGCAATTTTATAACCATTTTGGAGAGAGAGAACATGGTAAATCTTACGATCGATGGAAAGCAAGTACAAGTAAAAGAAGGGATCACGGTTCTGAATGCCGCGCGTCAGGCCGGGATTGAAATTCCAACCTTATGTGACCACCCGGAATTGACACCTTATGGCGGCTGCCGTCTTTGCCTGGTTGAGATTGAAGGCGCAAAGACATTGCAACCATCCTGCACAATGCCCGCCTCAAACAATATGGTTGTAAAAACCGATACTGAAAAGGTTCGCGAGGCGCGCAAGTTTGTGCTTACCATGATCTTTAGCGAAAGAAATCACTTCTGCCCCTATTGTCAGGTCAGCGGCGGTGACTGCGAACTTCAGAACTCTGCCTATGCCGAAGGAATGACACACTGGTCTATCCAGCCAAACTGGAAGCCTTACCCTGTGGACGCATCCCATCCGTTTATTGTGATGGAACACAACCGCTGCATTCTCTGCCGGCGCTGTGTGCGTGCCTGCGGTGAACTTGTTGGTAATTTCACACTCGGTTTCGAAGAACGCGGCGCGGAAAGCGCGCTGGTCGCTGATTTGGGTTTGCCTTTGGGCGAAAGTTCCTGTATCAGTTGCGGTACCTGCGTCCAGGTCTGTCCGACCGGGGCGCTGATTGACCGCTGGAGCGCTTACCTCGGCAAGGAAATTGATGTGGAAACCACCAAAACCGTTTGCCTGGGGTGCAGCATTGGTTGCAGCATTAATGTCTTAACCCGCGACAACCGGCTGGTCAGAATTGAAGGCGACTGGGACGGTGAAATTAATGAAGGCGTTATCTGTGATGTCGGACGCTTCCACCCCATGGTTGAAGACCGGGATCGTGTTCTCACGCCCATGGTTCGCAAAGATGGCGTTTTGAAAGCCGCAACTTGGGATGATGCACTCGCGGTTATCAGTGAAAAAGCAAAATCGTCCAAGGGTAAAGTTGCGGGTGTTGCCTCAACCAGATTATCACTGGAAGCCCTGGATATATTCAATCAGGTTTGCCATGAATTGGGTGCCACCAGCGTTGGCAGTACTGAAGAAGGTCGTTCCACTTTCCAGGCATTCTCCGTCCTGGCGAAAATTGGAAAACCTTTTGAAGCCAAATTCAATGAGATCAAAGACGCCGACTGCTATCTGACTATTGGTGAAGATACAACCAAAGATCACCAGGTCGTCAGTTTCTTCGTCAAGCGAAATTTACCTAATGGCGCCAAGCTGATCCAGGTGTCACCTGCCGCAACTGGTTTGGATAACTTTGCAAACTTCTCTCTCCGCGTTAACGATGACAAAATTGCAGCCTTCTTGAGGGATTTCGCTGAAGCAGTGAAATCTGGATCTGATTACGCGAAAGTTGCCGCAAAATGCGGCCTTGATGAAAAATCTCTAAAAGACGCTGGTTCAGCTGTTAAATCCGCTGCCAAATTGGCTGTAATTGTTGGCAGCCGTTATGAATTAACGGATAGCGCTTTCACTACAGAAGCGGCAGCAGCTTTTACTGCTGGCCTAAAGGGTAAGCTGGTTTCGACCAAAGGTAATATCAATAGCCTTGGCGCTTCTCAATTAAAAGTCAACAATCCTGTCAACATGAATGGCGCTGAAGTTGTGATTCTGGCTGCTGGTGATGAAAAACTCACCCAGGCCCAAATGAAGAAATTCGAGAAAGTACCTTTCCTGGTCGTGTTTAGCAGTTACGCTACTCCATTGACTGCCTCCGCAGATGTAGTTTTGCCGGTTATGAACTGGATGGAACAGGGTGGCCATTTCCTGAACTTTGACGGCCACCTGCTTGAAGCCCGCGCCAGCCTGAAAGCTGAGGAGAATGTGTTCTCTAATGTGGATGCGTTTGGCAAACTGGCAGCAAAACTAAATATAAAGACCTCACCCACATGGGAAAGCGCTTTAAAAGCTCCCTCTGTGGTTGAGATTAGTAAATAAGGAATTTTAGGAGAAAAATATGGCAAAACCTAAAGTCGCGAGTGATTGGTTAGCCGGTTGCGCCGGCTGCCACATGTCATTCCTTGATATTGATGAAAGAATCGTGAAGCTTGTAGAACTTGTTGACTTGAGAGCAACCCCTATCACCGACCTGAAAGAACCTGATGAAGAAGGTGTTGTGGTGGGTATCCTTGAAGGTGGCATTAACAATACGACCAATGAGCGTGTCGCCTTACAGATGCGCAAACGTTCCAAAATTTTGGTCGCTTTAGGTGATTGCGCGGTTTTCGGCGGCATACCTGCTATGCGCAATTTCTTTACTTTGGAAGAATCGCTGCGTCGGGCTTATGTTGAAACTCCAAGCACTGACTCCAGCGGCAAGATCCCTTCTTCACCCGAGTTGGCTGTCCCTACCCGCGTCCGCGCTTTAAGTGAGGTCGTTCCTGTGGATGTCTTCATCCCTGGCTGTCCGCCGGATGCGGACATCATCTTCTTCGCCCTGAGCGAGTTGGCTCAAGGTCGAATTCCAAAGTTGGAAAACAATAATTTGATGTGGAATTGAGGAAGAGGAGAAAATGGTAACCCAAAAAATCACAATTGAACCCGTAACCCGCATAGAAGGTCACGCCAAAATTACAATCAACTTAAAGCCGGATGGCAAAGTTGATCATGCCTATTTCCATGTGAATGAATTTCGCGGATTTGAAAAGTTCTGCGAAGGCCGCATGGTCTTTGAAATGCCCACCATTACGCCGCGCATTTGTGGCATTTGCCCCGTCAGCCATCATCTTGCATCCGCCAAAGCAGGGGATATTGTTTTCGGCGCTCCCCCGCCACGTACAGCCTCTCTTCTGCGTGAATTAATGCACATGGGTCAGATCATTCAGAGCCATGGGATGCATTTCTTTGAACTGGCAGGCCCTGACCTGATCCTGGGGTTCGACGCGGATCCAACAATCCGCAACGTGGTCGGCCTGATCCAGGCTGATGCCAACCTGGCGCTTAAAGCCGTAGCCCTCAGAAAATACGGCCAGGAAATCATTCACATGGTTGCCGGCCGCCGTATTCACCCTAACTTTGCTGTACCTGGTGG
>JAUYCC010000039.1 GCA_030692365.1 Pelolinea sp.
TCGCTGCCAGCTTTTTCCTCTCCATGGGCGATAGACCCGAACACAAAGGCCACACGAATCCTCTTGTCTTTGAGCGCAGACTTCAGCACATCAGACAGACCCGAGGTCTTCAGCACCAGATTGCGAATTTCAGGGTAAAGAGGGTTTTCGGTTTTGGCACGATAGTACAAACGATTGCTATCCCTTCGGCTTTGGACGAGCTCCAGTCGGACCAGTTTACGCAGTTCCTGCCGAAGGGTGCTGTCGTTCAGACCTGACCGGCGCTCAATTTCCCGAACATGCAGCTCTTCTCCAGTCCCACTAAGGAGGAGCCGGAATATCTCTGCACGCGCTCGCGATGAAAGAAGTTCAGCCAATCGATTCATATTGCGTGTTTATACCACGCAATTGCGTGGTTTGTCCACTCATTTTTTCTGTGATTTCCGTTTTTAATTCCTCAACATTAAAAGGGTCAGGCAATCGCAATAAAGTATTTCTTTTCTGTCTCTATTGATCGAATCTTCTTTCAAATTCTCGATCACATCCCTGAAAAGCTGGCCTCTGCGAAGTTAGTTCTCGACTCCGATCTCGAATTCTTTCATTCTTGTTTCGATCCCCCCCGGAGGTTGACCTATTTATACCAAAAACACAACATTATAGCAATTCTTAAGCATACTTCGGGGATTAGTCTCTTGGGAAATCCCGCCAATTTGAGTGTGACAATGGAGTCACCATTATCTTAAATGCATTTTTCCTGCTGATTTTTGCCGGAGATGGTTTAACTCGTTAATCCCTATACAAGAAAATGGCGTAAAAGTAAAATAACCTATTGAAATAACATGTAAATTCAGCATATTCGTCTTCAGCAAGGCGACGGATCGCTGGCCATACTCAATTCCTTTTTCCTTTTTTCAAAGATTTTTTTCTTCAGATCATCGGTGTCCATACACTCGATGATGGACATTATGAATTCTGATGCTTTTCTTAGTTTGCTGTATTCTTCTTCGAGCCTTTCTACCTTTTCAGTGAGGACCCTGTTCTCTTTCTGAAGCCTGGTAGCCTGGTCTACGTCTCCTTTCTCGGCAATTTGATCGAAGATTATCCCTTTGCACTCGATGTATCTGTCTGGCATGTTGCTGCTGAATGTCCATCCGTATTTGGCGCAAAGCTGGTAGCGGTTCATCTTTGGAGCCCAATAGGTGGCTGAGCTGTTGCTCACATATGCAGGTATGGGCTACCACAAGTCTTGTAACCCCCACCTCGATAAGCTTCTTTTCGGTTATTTGCCAAGTGACAAGAGATGGCTTTGCTAAAGAGAACCGGAATTGTAAGAAAGAGATACTATCAGATTAGGGTTGGGTAATGCTGGCAGAGGGTTTATAAAGGGTGATGAAGTCAACTCTCTCAAAGTCAGAGTCATTGGAGGCCAGATTCTCAATCTTCAAATCTTCCATAATCTGAAGGGTGAGTGCATCATTGGAAAGAAATCCATATCGCCTTTTCATTTGCTGGCTTCTCTCCAGCGTCTCGAGGGTTGGAGACAAAATATCCAGATTGAATAGGGCTATCTTTGTGGGAATGTTTTCATGGGTTGCCAATTTCTTAACCATATCAGGATGGTCCTTTAAGTACCTTACAAGATCCTTTACCTTTATCTCCGGAAGGATCGAAGCAGCCTCGACGATCATCATACGATGCCCGACTTCCTGAATGATGGCTACCGAAGTGAAGCCCTTGATCTTTCCCTCTTCTATTCGTTCCAGGAATTTTGAACTGGCAGGATTTAGTTTGGACTCTTTGGAAAAGTACTAAATGAAAATATTGGCATCGACAAAAACCAAAGATCTGTCTTCCAGATCGGAGAGAAGCATGTTAAGCCTCTTCGGGTAGAAATTCTGGAGAAAGAGCAATCTCTTCGATAGTGTCATGATCAAGTCCGCTGAACATGCCGCTGGTGGCTCTAACCGCGCTTTCTCCTCCCTCAACGGTTATCCTTACCTTCTGATGCTCATTTAATTTCAATGGGGACAATGGTTTTAAAACACCGCCTTCATATACGGCCTCGATATTTCTTGACATTCTTGTACCTCCGAATCTATTCAACCAAACGCAATTCCAATTGTATGTTACCTTGAACAGAGTACGTTGTCAAATTGAATCAAGACTAGAGAGGTATTTAAAAACGGAAAAACCCTGATCTCGATCAGGGCTTTTCCGTAATGGAACTGGCGTCTCCAGCCGAGCGCGTAATAGGTCGAATGACCCGTATACTGTTAGTATTGTGGTGCCGGAGGTCGGAATCCCTTCGATAAACTCAGGGCAGGCTCCCCGACATGGGGTTTATGCCCCGCGGGATTTTGAGATGACGATCCTATGAGTCATCATTGCAGGAGCATCCCATGATAACTTTTTATAGAATTGGGAAAGGATGCTTAAGTTGTATTTGAACCTACGCCCCCCTCGTTCGTCCCCTGGTTGTGCCTGGCGGTTTGAATCTGGTTTGACAATCCTTATTTAGCGTTCATTTTTTATGAACATATAAAAATATTGAACAAAATTTAGATAATTAATGAGAGCGGACTATATTTTTATCAGTTTAATATATTGAAATCAATTAGAAATTTAAATAATCGGCTAGCCACAAGCGGAGTATAGGGTTACCAACAATAGCCTCAAAAATACCTTGACATTTGTTCAGTTTTTATGTATGTTCATAATCAGTGAACAGTAACATAAATTGAACTTTATGGGTCATCTTTATGGGAAAAATGAAAGAAAATGAGCTTCTGGGACTTGCTTTGGAGGCACTTAAAAATAATCTTCCCGGGCAGGTAGAAATTAAGATGATAAAGCCAGTTCGCGATCCCAGGCTGCATGCAGATTACCTATTGCGGATAGTAATGCAGGGCAAGGA
>JAUYCC010000009.1 GCA_030692365.1 Pelolinea sp.
TGACCTTTTATTCGCTGTATCACTTCCAAGCGGATAATCTCTTTTTTGCTCATGGTTAGTAGTTTGTCCACTTTCTTGTCCCTTTCCAAAGGGGACATTTTAACTTTGCAGAAAGGGGACATTTCAACTTTGCGCTAACAAGATTATGACATTTGTTGACAAGATATTGAATTTGTGGCATAATTCCGTCAATTAACTGTTAATAAGTCTCTTATAAAAGACTTACCTTAACAACCCGATAAAACGCCGACATGAGTGGTTTGTAATCAAGTTAAACCGCCGGGTTATTTTTATCAAAAATAGCTTATGAAAACCTGATTCTGTTGAAAAACGGAAGAATATAAATACAGCAGTTCTAAGGAGGTGGTGTCTGAAAATAGTAACAAGGAAATACCGCAAGACAACATTAGAAGCAAAAAACAAAATCAACCTCAAAGGAGTTGAGAAGATGAAAAAACAAGTTTTATTGTCACTCGTAGTATTGTTCGCTCTGGTATTGGTCTCCTGCGCGCCGGCAGCAGCCCCCGCGGAAGAAGCACCCGTAGCCGAAGCACCCGCCGAAGAAGCGCCCGCGGAAGCAGCAGCCCCCACCTTCGACGGTGAGATCAAGGTTGCCAACCTTTCCCCGCTTTCCGGCCCTGTCCCGACCTTTGGTGAATCCACCACAAACGGCTTTAATTTTGCCGTGGATGAATGGAATGCCAAGGGTGGTGTTTTGGGAATGAAAATCGTCCCCGTAGTTGAGGACAGCCAGTGCACCGCTGACCCGGCTGTAAATGCCGCCAACAAGGTCATTGACCAGGACGGCGTCAAATACATCGTCGGCGAAGTTTGCTCATCAGCATCCATCCCGATTTCACAGATTGCTGAAGAAAAACATGTTGTTCAGATCAGCCCAACCTCCACCAACGCCAACGTTACCCTCAATGTGGATGGCAGCACCAAGAAGTATGTCTTCCGCGCTTGCTTCATTGATCCTTTCCAGGGTCTTGTGATGGCGAAATTTGCCACTGACCAGGGTTTCAAGAAAGCCTTCATCATGGCCGATCAGGGCAATGACTATGTCCGCGGACTGGCTGAGCAATTTGAAAAACACTTCGTTTCCTTCGGTGGTGAAGTTGTAGGCAAAGAGAACTACACCGGTACCGATACTGACTTCTCGGCCATTCTGACCAAGGTTGCCGATAGTGGCGCCGAAGTACTTTGGCTGCCTGATTACTACAACGTGATCAACCTGGTTGCCGCGCAAGCCAAAGAAAAAGGCGTAACCGCAGTAATGATGGGCGGTGACGGTTGGGATTCAGCCGACCTTGACCTTGCAGCTGCCGATGGTGGATTCTATTCCAACCACTATTCACCGACGGATACCCGCCCAATCGTAGTAGATTGGGTTGCAAAATATAAAGCCAAATTTGGCGCAGAACCTGACGCGTTAGCTACCTTGGCCTATGATGCAACGAACATCCTTCTGGCCTCTATTGAGAAGGCTGGCAAAGATGATCCGACCGCGGTAGCCGCCGCTATGGAAGGGCTTTCATATGAAGCTGTTTCCGGCAAGGTTACATTTGATGCGCAGCACAACCCGATCAAATCCGCGGTTGTGCTCCAGGTCAAAGATGGCGCAATCAATTTCATCGCTTCAGTTGCTCCGTAACAGTTAGTAAGCGTTTGAAAATCAGGGGCGGCCTCTCATAGACCGCCCCTTAAAAATCCACTACAGAAAGCAGGATCCTCCTATGGAACTTAAAAAGAGAAATCCTATTGTCAACTGGATCATTAAAAGCAGAGTGTTGGGGATTATATTTTTTGTCATCATTGGTGCCTTGGCAGTATTTAAACTTGGCCAGGCGCTGTTCGATAATCCCTTTCTGTTCCTGCAGCAGGCAGTCAATGGTCTGCAGCTCGGCTTTGTTTATGCGCTTATTGCGCTGGGTTATACAATGGTTTACGGTATTGTGCGCTTGATCAACTTTGCCCATGGGGATGTATTCATGGTTGGCGCGTTTACCAGTTTTTATGCTATTTCGCGGTTTAATTTGCACTTATGGTTTGTCACATTATTTCCGGGAGTCCCGGTGTTTGCCGGCCAGATTATCGGCACAGTTACAGTAGTAATGTTTTCAATGGCAATTTGTGCGCTGCTCTCATTTACGATTGAGCGTATCGCATATAAACCGCTGCGCAACGCGCCGCGCATTTCAGCGTTGATCACCGCTATTGGAATTTCCTTTTTCCTTGAATATTTCAGCGCGCTGAAATTTGTATTCTCCTCCAACTACATTACCTACAAGCGCCCGTTTGATGTCAAAACCTGGTTTGTCGGACCCAACGGCTTTGGCACGCTGCAGGCAGGTATTGCCCCGCCACCGCACAGTGTTATATTCTCAAATATTTTTATTATCATTGTGTTGACTTCTTTCTTCCTGCTGTTCCTGCTTCAATTCATTGTCAAGAAAACCAAGATCGGTAAAGCCATGCGCGCAGTTGCTTATGATAAACCCACCGCCCGCCTGATGGGCATCAATGTGGACGCAGTTATTTCAACCACATTTGCGATTGGCGCATCACTGGCTGGCGCTGCTGGCATGCTGTATGCCATTGCCTTTCCTCAAGTATTTTTCTTCATGGGCATCACCCCCGGCCTGAAAGCCTTTGTGGCTGCGGTATTGGGCGGCATCGGCAGCATCCCTGGAGCATTTATCGGTGCGCTCATCATGGGCCAGGCGGAAACGCTCAGCGCGGCTTATATCTCCACCCCCATGCGTGATGCCATTGCCTTCAGCATTCTGATTATCGTGCTGCTGGTCAGGCCAAAAGGCATCCTGGGTGAAATCACCAGTGAGAAAGTGTAGGCGGCAGAAATGAAACGGTTTAAATCTTCAACCCTTTTTTTCGTCCTGGGTTCCGTGGTTGTTTATGCTGCCATTCAGGTTCTGATAAGTTTGGGAATTCTGAACTCCTTTTGGAGTACAATCCTGCGCCTGGCGGGTGTTATGGCCATCGTCAGCTTGGGATTGAACCTGATATACGGCTTCAATGGCCAGTTTTCACTCGGCCAATTCGGTTTTTATGCAATCGGCGCGTATACCGCTGCGGATATTACCTACCGCTGGACACAGCTTCACAACACGCTTGGCTTGACCGTCATATTGGTGGCTGGCCTGTTGGTCGGCGCGGCGATTTTGTTGGTTAGCCGTGTGGTTGGCAAAATGCGCGGACTGGACACGCTCTCTGCTTTCGCGTTATATCTCGCGGGCGTTCTGGTTGCGGTTCTCGTTGCGGTCCAACTTGGCACTCTGGCATCCACCCCCGTTACTGCACTTCTGACCTCCCTACCGGAAAATATTGCCTTAACAGTGGTCTATATTTTCGCTGTTCTTTTAGGAGGCTTAGTAGCCGCTGAGATCAGTTTCCTCTTCGGTTTGCCCATCTTTACTTTAGGATCAGATTACTTCGGTATCGCAACCCTGGGATTCACAATCATCATTAAAGTGTTGCTGGATAACTCGGATACAATGTTTGGCTTTGAGGAAATGAAAGGCGCGCGCGGGATGATCGGTATCCCAAAAATCACCACCTGGTTCTGGGTATTCTTCTTCCTTTTCATTACAGTGGTGGTAATCCGCAACCTGCTGAACTCCAGTTACGGCCGCGCGATTGTTTCAATCCGTGAGGATGAGACTGCCGCGACCGCGATGGGGATCAATGTGGCTTACTATAAAAATATTACTTTTGTTATCGGCAGTATGTTCGCCGGGTTGGCGGGCGGATTATACGCCCACATCAACGGCTTTCTGCACCCAAACACCTTCTCTTTTATTAAGTCATTTGATCCGTTGATTATTGTGGTATTTGGCGGCCTGGGCAGCGTCACCGGCACAGTGGCAGCTTCGTTTGGATGGGCTTTGGTGCTGGAGGGAGTGCTGCGCCTTGTTCTGCCGGAAGGTTTTGAAACCTGGCGTTTTGTGGTCTATCCGGTACTCCTGCTGGTCATGATGCTGCTGAAACCGCAAGGATTGTTTGGTAACTTTGAAATCCCGTTTATCCGTGCGGTCATGCCTCCGCTGAAGAAAAAAGATCAAGCGGCCGGAACGACATCACCCAAGGAGGCTGCATAAATGGGTGCCAAATCTTCCAATAACGGAAAACCTCTTCTTGAGCTTAAACAGCTCTGCCGCCACTTTGGCGGTCTGAAAGCGGTCCATAAAGTGGACCTGGTACTAAATGAGAATGCATTGAATGGTCTTATTGGACCGAACGGTTCAGGCAAGACAACTATATTTAATGTCATCACAGGCATCTATGAACCTACCAATGGACAGGTTGTTTTTGATGGACAGAATATCAACGGGCTTGAACCCTTTGTGATCAACCAGATGGGCATCGCGCGTACCTTCCAGAATATCCGCTTATTCCCTAATCTAACCGTGCTGGATAATGTACGCATTGCGTATCATCCGCATGCCGGTTATGGGATGGCAGATGCTATCCTGCGCAATAGCCATTTTGATAAAAAGGAGCGCGAATTAACCGAAAAGGCACAGGAATTCCTGTCAGTATTCAATCTTCAGGACCGCCAGGGTGAGATTGCTAAAAACTTACCCTATGGCGAGCAGCGCCGGCTGGAGATTGCACGCGCGCTGGCCTCAAGTCCCAAATTGCTGCTGCTGGATGAACCTGCCGCGGGAATGAACCCGAAGGAAGTTGCGACGCTGATGGAATTGATCCATTTCATCCGGGAAAAATTCAACCTGACCGTGCTTCTAATTGAGCATCAGATGAGGGTCGTTATGGGCATCTGTGAATATATTACCGTCATGGACTTTGGTGAGGTAATCGCCCGAGGCTCAGCCCAGGAAGTTCAGGGAAATCCAAAAGTGGTAGAGGCGTACCTTGGATTGGGCGCAGCTGAGTTGACCAAGAAATTCCTCAAGGAGCGGAAACAATGATGCTTGAAGTTGAAAAAATCAATGTTTTTTACGGCGCAATTCATGCCTTGACCGATGTCAGCTTTCATGTGGATGAAGGCGAGATTGTCACACTCATTGGTGCTAACGGCGCCGGCAAGAGCACCTCGCTGAAGACTATTTCCGGCCTTCTCCGCCCGACCGATGGCTGCATTGAATTTCTGGGACAGGATATTACCCAGACAGCCGCTGAAGAGATTGTCAAACGCGGAATCGTTCATACCCCTGAAGGCCGCAAAATCTTTGCGCCATTGACTGTAACGGAAAACCTGGAAATGGGCGCTTTCTTGCAGAAAGAAAAAGGCCAGATTGAGTGCGACATGCGCGAGATGTTTGAACGCTTTCCCCGCCTTGGAGAGCGGCGCAACCAATTGGGAGGTACATTATCCGGCGGTGAGCAGCAAATGCTGGCGATGGCGCGCAGCCTGATGTCGCACCCCAAACTGCTGCTGATGGATGAACCTTCCATGGGTCTGGCGCCTATCCTGGTTGAGCAAATATTTGAGATTATCCGGGAAATTAATATACAGGGTGTCAGTATCCTGTTGGTCGAGCAGAACGCGAAAATGGCGTTATCCATCGCTGACCGCGCCTATGTACTGGAAACAGGCAATGTTGTTCTGCAAGGCGACGCGAAAGAAGTGATGGAAAACCCGATGGTTGCCGAAGCATATCTGGGCGGATAGGAAAAAGGAGAGATAAAAATGAGCCTGATTAAAAAAGTATTATTTTTCTTCATCTTGCCTATTTTGGGTATCCTTTTTTACAACCCGGCAACCCTTGGAAAAGCACTCCCTTTGATTACAATCGTAGCAGCATTCTTTGTTATTGTAGGAGTGTTGTTGATGAGAGGTTATTCAACCGTGCTTACTTTTGCCATTTTCCTTAATGGTATGAATGCGATTGTGCGGTTGATGATGCTTGTTTCCAATGCTTTTACTAAAAATGGCGTATTTCAGCCTGCCTTTGCGATTTTCACTTTTTGCGGTCTGGCGATATCCTTTTTCCTAATGCTCAGGCTGGATAAAGCAGATGTTAGAAAGACCATGGTTCGGTAGAAAGCTTTCAGATTATCCTTACGAGCCGGCTTTAGCCGGCTTTTTTATTAACAGTGATTAACCAAGCTTCATGCTGTGATGGTGCGTTTTTCAGTACGTTATCAGGTTATAAATTTAAGGATGAATGCGTAAAAAATTCATCAGCATTAGTATGTAATTCGAAGCCTACCTAAAAGTTCTTAGATAACATTGACACGGTACCCTTTAGAGTAACCCTATAATTCTTCAAGTGAATCCTTTAATAAAAACCATCGAAATCCACATCAAAGGAATGGACTGTTCCGAGTGTGTGGCACATGTTGACCGCGCAATTCGCTCCGTGCCGGATGTATATGATGTGCAGGTTTTTTTAGGCGCGGAAAAAGCTAAGATCGCTTATCAGAATTCAATTCCTGAAACTCGCCTGATCAAGCAAGCTGTCAAAGAAGCGGGGTATGAAGCAATTTTCGAAACCGGGCAGGAATCGGTTGAAAGCAGCAGCGATGCAGAAAAATCCTTATCCAGGCGTTTATTACTTATCCTGGGGATGGTCTTTGGAATTGTGCTGTTCGTCGCGGTCGTGGGAGAGTGGTTGAGATTATTTGAGCGCCTGGCCGATTTTATTCCGTGGTATGCCTGGCTGGCGGTGATTCTGGCTGGTGGCTGGCCAATTTTCCGAAATGTGGCGCGTTCCGCAATTAAGGGGCGGGTGATTTCACATACCCTGATGACCCTGGGTGTGATAGCCGCAATAGCGGTTAAGGAATGGCCGACCGCTGCCGTCGTTGTGCTTTTTATGCGTGTTGGGGATTTCGTTGAAGGGCTTACCACTGGCAAGGCGCGTAACGCTGTAAGAGACTTGACCAGCCTGGCGCCGAAAACCGCGCGGGTTGAAAAGAGGGGAAAGGAAATTATCCTTTTGATCGCCCAGGTTGAACCTGGCGACATCGTTGTCATCCGACCTGGAGAATCTGTACCGGTTGATGGGGTGGTGATAGCCGGGGCTGCGACAGTAGACCAATCGGCCATCAGCGGGGAAGGAATGCCGGCTGAAACATCTCCCGGTGTTAAGGTTTTTGCTGCTTCCCTCATTAAAACCGGCATGTTGAAGATCAAGACCACGGCTGTTGGTGAAGACACAACCTTTGGCAAGGTCATCAAGCTGGTGGAAGAGGCCGAGGGTAACCGGGCTGATGTGCAGCGTGTGGCTGACAAATTTGCCGGTTATTATTTGCCGGTTGTGGCCGCCATTGCCATGTTGACGCTGGTTCTCAGGCGCGACCCGCTAGCTGCGGCAGCCACCCTGGTTGTGGCATGCTCCTGTTCTTTCGCGTTGGCTACCCCCATCGCTATGCTGGCTTCCATCGGTTCAGCTGCCAAACAGGGGTTGCTGATTAAAGGCGGCAAATACCTGGAGTCGCTAGCTAAAGTTGATACGCTGTTTGTTGACAAAACCGGCACCCTGACGACAGGAAAACCTCAGATTACAGATATTCTGTCCTTGGGCAAATTCACAGAAGCGAAGCTGCTTAAGCTGGCAGTTTCAGTAGAACAATATTCTGAGCATCCATTAGGAGAAGCAGGGCGTGAAAAATGCCAAAATTCGCGGCATTGAACCCCTTGAAGTAAAAGATTTTATGAATATGCCTGGTACGGGAGTAAAGGGAAGAGTGGGGGAATTTCGTGTGGAAGTCCTTAATAACCTTGATTCTGATGAAGAGATGGTTACTGACGCAATGAAAATGTTTTCATCCCAGGGGAAAACCACCTTCTTTCTGGTAATCAATGGAAAACTAGCTGGGATGATGGCTGCCGCGGATACCCCGCGAAAAGAAGTAAAAGACGCCCTTGATGCCATCAGAAAAATGGGGATAAACCAGATTGTATTGCTAAGCGGCGATAAACAAGCGCCGGTAAAACACCTTGCCGATGAACTTGGGATTGAATATCGCGCCGGTTTGCTGCCCGAAGAAAAAATCGCGGTGGTGCGCGACGCGCAAACTGGCGGGAAACGCGTGGCTATGATAGGAGACGGCATCAATGACGCCCCCGCACTGGCGCAGGCGGATGTGGGTATTGCCATGGGCGTGACTGGCAGCGATATCGCCATCGAAGCTGCCCATATCGCTTTGCTGCGCGAAGATTGGATGCTTGTGCCGCGCGTCTTTGAAATTGCCCGCCGCACCATGCGGGTAGTAAAATCCAATATCCTCTTTACTGCTGTCTACAATCTGGCGGGTTTATCTCTGGCGGCTTTCGGTTTCCTGCCGCCGGTCCTGGCTGCAGCCTTGCAATCCCTGCCGGATGTGGGCATTCTTGCCAACTCTGCCCGGCTTATCCGCAAATAATGTAATCTTTTATATTTGATAAATTAGTGATTTCTCAAAATCTGTCTGCTATGCTTTCCATATTCTGCTTTAATGCGAGGGAAGCATGGTCTGTATAACCATCTGGGGAGTGTTAGCCATTATAACCGGCATATATGCAATGATCAGCGGAAAAGTAATTAATATATTTAATTAAGGCTGCTAGGAGATTGAGGGCAGCAAAGCAAAAGCGCAAGGCATTTTCATGCTAATTTTGGGAATAGGGATACTCATTATCGATTTTATGAACCGGTAATTTTTTGGAAATTGATGAACCAGATGGAAGTTTACTGATTAAAATAATCTGGTGAGAAGTTTTATCCATCTAAACAACATTTCTTTTTCCTATCAGGAGAGGGAAAATCCCAACCCTAAAGTCTTGGTTAACCTTAGCCTTTCAATTAAGGAAGGTGAATTTGTCGCCCTTATTGGCCAAAATGGCTCAGGTAAAAGCACCCTCGGTAAGCTGCTCAATGCTTTAATAATCCCGGATGCAGGCGATGTGTTCATTGAAGGGATGAATACCCACGAGAGCGCGAATTATCCAATCATACGCAGCCGGGTGGGCATGGTCTTTCAACGCCCGCAGGACCAGATCGTGGCAACCACAGTCGCGGAAGATGTGGCCTTCGGCCCTGGCAACCTGGGACTGCCACCCAGCGAAATTCGCCAACAGGTGGATGAAGTGCTTGCGCTGACCGGCCTGGCATCATACAGGGAGCGCCCTTCTTACCTGTTATCTGCGGGTGAGACTCAGCGGGTAGCGTTAGCTGGTGTGCTTGCCATGCGCCCCAAATGCATTATCTTCGACGAGACCACCGCGATGCTGGATCCTTCCGGGCGGGAAATGGTGATGCGGCAGGCGAAAGCGCTTAATAAAGAAGGGATCACCATTATTTTCATTACCCATTTGATGGAAGAAGCGGTACAAGCAGATCGGGTGTTGATTCTTCATCACGGCCAGTTAGTGATGGACGCTCCCCCTGCTGAAGTTTTTTCTTCGTCATCCAAGATTAGATCATACGGCCTGGACTTACCGCCGGCCGCTTTGGCTGCCGATTCACTAAGAAAATATTTCCTTTCCCTGCCAGAAGGCATATTATTTGAGGGCGAACTGCTAAACGTGCTGCCAGAATATTCCGGTAAAGGAAAGCTGGCAGAACCGGAAAACCATGAAAAAATCGAACAGGATTTAATTATCAAAGTTGAAGACCTTTCCCATGTTTATTTACGCGGCACCCCCCTGGCGCATCAAGCGTTGGAAAAGTGCAATTTGAAGGTAACGTCTGGTTCTGCACACGGACTGATCGGTTCAACTGGCTCCGGAAAATCCACCCTGCTCCAGCACTTGAATGGATTAATTCTGCCCCAATCAGGGAGGGTCAATGTTCTCAGATATTCGCTTAACGACCCTGAATTGGATGTAAAAGCGCTGCGCCGTTCGGTGGGATTGGCTTTTCAACAGCCTGAGGACCAGATCTTTGAACAATATGTGGGTGACGAAATTGCGTTCGCGGCCAGGAACTTTGCCATAACCGGAAAGATTGCGGATATTGTGCGGTCCGCCATGCAAGCTGTCGGACTGGATTTCGAGTCCTTCAAGGACAGGGTAACATCTACATTAAGCGGCGGCGAACAGCGTAAGGTAGCTCTGGCTTCTGTTCTCGCTGGCCAGCCGCAGGTATTACTACTGGATGAACCCTTGGCGGGGTTGGATCCGCTTTCAAGAAATGAAATAACTGACCATCTGGCGGAATTGAAAAAAAAGGGAATTACGCTGGTGATTTCCACGCATCAGTTTGAGGGCGCTGTTGAATTGATGGATAAAATCAGCGTTTTAGCAAATGGGCGAGACTTTGCCCATGGAACACCAGGCAAAATTTTCTCTAGTGAAAATATCCTTGACGAATCAGGGATTAAAGCGCCGCTAGTTGCGCGAATTGTAGGCCGGCTTCGTAATTTAGGTTGGCCAATATCAGCGGAAATTGTAACGTTGAAGGATTTGGAAACATCTATCTCATCCACTAATACGGGAGTTGAAGGATGAGCGACTTCGAATATTTGCAGAAGGTCACTGTCGGTCAATACCTGCCGTTGGGGTCATGGGTACACCGGAGGGATCCACGCGTGAAATTTGTAGGATACGCCTTACTGATAACCGCGCTTACCCTGACGGCCAATTTACATGGACTTCTGATTGGGATAGCGGCAGCTTTTCTGTTATTAATGTTAAGCAAAACCCCTTGGAAATACGCACTGCGCGGGCTTTTGACGCCGTTGCCATTTTTGCTCATCCTCGCGGCCTTACAGCTTTTCATCACGCCGCATGATATTTCATCAGTTTCATTATTAAAAATATTAGGGGCCGGCATATACCCTGAGGGAATCCTTGCCGGGATTCGGTTGCTGGTGAGGTTTTGTATCCTGGTTATCATTCTGACTGTATCAAGCGCGACATTATCAACCCTGGAAATCATTCACGGGCTTGAGCTTCTGTTTAAACCATTGAAAATCTTTGGTTTGCGGACTGGATCAGCGGCAATGGCAGTACAGATCACTTTGCGCTTCATCCCGTTCCTGGCGATCAACGCGGAGAAAATCGCCAAAGCACAGGCTTCACGAGGTGCTGAATGGGGGGTAAGAAAAGGTAACTTGCTTAAACGTGTTAGGCAGGTTTTTCCGTTAATAATTCCCTTATTTAGCAATAGCCTGAGACAGGCTGAAACTCTGGCGGATGCGATGCTCGCCCGCGGTTATGCGGGAAACGCGAAGCGAACCAGCATGGTTGATTATCAAATTACTATCCGGGACTGGGTATTTTTATTATTATTGGTCTCGGTTTCAGTGCTCATCGTTCTAATTAAATAAAAAACCAGCTTACCCGCCGGTTATTGGATTATTCCAGATTTGAGCCCTTGCGCTTGCCCAGCGGCAGGCGCCAATAAGCGGCCACAACGGTTGCGGTGATTATTGTTGATACCACCATTTCTGGCAGCCCATTGGCAATGGCTATTCCGCCCAGCGCCGCCCAGGGCAGCAAACCAAGCATACCGATCATCCCCAGAACCAGTCCAGTATTGGTCAGGCTTCCAATTGCGCCAGATATTGCCAAAGCTGCCGCAGGCCAGCGCTTCAATGCCTGGTAAACCAGCCAGGCAACAGGTCCAATGAAGAGCCGAGGGAGAACCGCCAGGAGCGGGTTAGTAAACCACACATCCGCCGGTCCGGTAGGCGCCAAAGCGGCTTGCAACATGCTAAAAAGACCGAAAACCAGGCCAACCGCAGCACCAGACAAAGGACTGACAATAATTCCCGCGATGATGGCAGGGACGTGCATGATGGTCAGGGCAGCGCCGCCGAACCAGGGAATAAACCCCCAATGCGTCCAACCCAACACCACGGCGATTGCGGCCATAAGTCCGGTGATCACAATTGATCGGGTTGTTTGTCTTTCTTTCATCATCAAGTCACTTTCATTTTATATATTTGGATATTTATCTTATCATCAATGTGTTTATATGGTTATATAAACCAGTGAAATCTGTACATGGTATTCTAAATGGAGTAATATCATTCTTCGAAATATTAAATTTAGAGAAAAAAAATGGCTCAAACTTCAATATCCACCAATAATTTGACGTACCGGTACGGAAATCTAACAGCGGTTGATCACATCAGCTTTGATGTATCTGAAGGAGAAGTGCTTGGTTTCCTTGGCCCCAATGGGGCTGGAAAAACCACTGCCGTCAGGATACTCACCGGCCAGCTGCAGCCTTCGGAAGGTTCAGTGACTGTGCTTGGCAAGGATTTGCGCACACACGCCAAACAGGTTCAGCAGTTCATGGGTGTTTCCTTTGAAACAACCAATTTGTACGAACAGATGAGCGCGGTTGAAAACCTTGAGCTTTTCGCGCGGCTATTCTCGGTCAAGAATTTTAAGGCGCTGCCACTGCTGGAAAAAGTAGGGCTCAGCGGCCGTGAAAAAGAGAGAGTGGCAAATTATTCCAAAGGTATGAAACAACGTCTGATGCTCGCCCGCGCTTTGGTCAATAATCCAAGGATCCTTTTTCTGGATGAACCGACCGATGGATTAGACCCGGTATCCTCTCAGACGATACATACCATCATCCGGGAGTCCGCAAAAGCCGGGACAACGGTTTTCCTGACCACGCATGATATGGTTGAGGCTGATAAACTGTCTGACCGGGTGGCGTTCATCAACAAGGGCAAGATTACCGCGCTTGATAAACCTGCAATATTGAAACGCCAGTATGGCAAACGCATTCTAAAAGCGGAAATTGAAAAAGTCGATGGAACAACTGAAATCCGCAGTATTCCTCTGGATCAGGCTGAGACAGCCGAGCAGGCCAGGCAGCTCTTCATGAACGAGAAGCTCCTTACCGCGCACACCGAGGAGGCTTCGCTTGAAGATATATTCTTTAAAGTTACCGGGCGGGGGTTGCTGGGATGATCGGCGCGTTGATCCTGAAAGATCTCAAAATCTTCTTTCGCAACCAGTTCTTCGCGATCATCACGTTTTTGGGTATCGCGGCTTTCATCGCTGTTTATTATGTGATGCCAGCCAAGCCTGATGATACATTACCTGTCGCGGTAGTTCTACCGGGAGAAGCAAAAGTCCAGTATGGCGAATTCATGGCGGATGCCCTGGAAGCGGATCTGGTGGCTTCTGAAAGCGTCCTAATGGACGCTGTAAAAAATGGCGATTATATGGCCGGGCTTGTGCTCACCGATGAAACCATCAATTCCATAAAACAGGGCGAAGAAGTGAGCGTGCCGGTTTACACAGCGCCTGGCACCACACCCGAACTTCGCCAGGCGTTTATTGATATCTTCACCGTCGCAATGAACAACATCAGTTTTGCTTCTTCAAAGACACTGATTAATATCCATGATAATGTCACCGTTCTTGGTCCTGATCTGCTTGGCATTGGCCAGCCAATTTCCTTACGTGACCGCATGCTGCCCATTATGCTGATGATGATCTTTTCAATCGAGCTTATAGGGCTGGCGAATCTAATCAGCGAAGAAGGCGAGCGCGGAACAGCCAGCGCTTTGCTGGTAACACCGCTGCGGATATCAAGTTTTTTTATCAGCAAAATGCTGCTTGGTATTGGAATGGCCTTTGTGGAAGTCCTCATTTTAGCGGCAGCCACCGGTAAATTGTTTCACTCTACTTTGCTCTTGATAGTCACCCTGCTCATTGGCAGTCTTCTGATCACCGGTCTGGCTTTTCTGATCGCAACCTTTGCCAGGATTTTCATGGCGGTTCTCGCGTGGAGCTCCCTGATTCTGCTGCTGCTCAGTTTACCGGGGGTTACCGTGATGTTCCCCACACTGGCAAGCAGTTGGATCAAGCTTATACCATCCTACTATCTGGTAGATTCCCTGAACCGAATATTGAATTATCAGGCAGGCTGGGGACAGGTGGCACAGAATCTGCTCATCCTTCTGGCGGTTGGCGGAGTATCGTTAGGTTTTGGAAGCATGCTTTTAAGGAGGCGATTTCAATGAATTTGCGCCGAATTTTTATTCTTTTGACCAAGGAGCTACGTTCCAGCGCCAGTAATTTTTTGGTGGTTTTCGCGGTGGTAATTCCGGTGGTGTTATCGCTGCTGGTGAACCTTGTTTTTGGAGAAGCTTTTTCGGGTAAACCCCGGTTGGGATTTGTCGATTCGGGCGGATCACAATTTGTCCAACAAATGAGCAGCCTCAGCCATATCAAAACCAAAGTCTATTCTGATGTTGATTCCATGAAATCGGATGTAGAGCAGGGTATCATCGAAACCGGGATTGTTATTCCGGCGGGATTTGATGAAATTCTTAAGCAAGGCGCGCCGAGTGAGATCACAGTATTCACGTGGGGGGAGACTCCCTTTAAAGACAGGCTTGTTGCCGAAACCACTATGGCCAAGGTCATTGCGGAAATCGCAGGCCTGGAAAATAAGGTAAGCATTGAGATCAAACAGTTGGGGGAGGCGAATGTTACCAGCTTGGCAGATAAGATGCTGCCCATGTTTATCATGATGACCATCATGCTGGGGGGCGTGTTTGTGCCGGCAGTTTCAATAATTGAAGAAAAGCAAAACCGCACACTCACCGCATTAAACGTTTCACCGGCAAGGCTTTCAGAAATTCTGATCTCCAAAGCTCTGCTTGGCATTGTCATTGGGACTGCCACCGCGGTGGTTTCACTGGTTCTCAACCAATCTTTTGGAAACAATCCCTTGCTGTTGATGTTTGTGCTATTATTGGGCACTATGGCCGCATCCATGCTGGGTATTTTGCTGGGCGCGGTGGTCAAAGATATGAACGTGCTCCTGGCGGTTTTGAAGAGCGGCGGCCTGCTGCTCATTGCCCCAGGAATCATTGACCTGATCCCCAAAGCGCCGCAATGGATAGCGAAGCTCTTCCCCACTTATTACATTCTCCATCCAATCATGCAGGTGGCTGAAAGGGGTGCGGGTTTAATGGAAATTTCCGGGGATCTGATCATATTATTGGCCATAACCGGATTTATGCTTTTAGTTCTGGTGGCTGTGGTTGAACGGCAAAAAAAGAAATTAGCCTTGATCGCATAAAGCCTTTAGTAATTCCAAATGTAGACTATCTTCCGGGTTGTCCGGTTACAAATAAGGGCAGCCCGTTTATTTAAAAAAAGCAAAGGATTTCACAAGAAACTTTTTTTTGATTCAAAATAGCCATGATTTTCTAAATGAAATTATGGTATTCTAAGACTACCTAAAAAAGGAAAGTCCAATGCCCAAGCAAAAGACAGTGGTAGCCTGCGCCTTGGGGGAATGCGTTCATGTGGCAGGTGTGGTTAATTTTCTGCGCCTGGCGGAACAAGCCGGATGGCGCACAGTATTTCTGGGTCCAGCAGTCTCAATCGAAAAAGCAATTAAGGCAGCAGATGAAGAGAATGCTGACTTGCTGGCGGTTTCTTACAGGCTTACGCCTGAAACCGGCGAACGGCTGCTGGCACAATTTGCTGAAGAAGCGGATGATCTGAAATCACGCGGTGTGCGCTTAGCCTTCGGGGGAACGCCGCCGGTGGCAGAACGCGCGGAAAAGCTGGGCTTTTTCAATGCGGTTTTCAATGGCGAGCAACCCTATGAAGAAGTGTTAGCCTTTCTGAAAGGCGAGGAATACCACCTAAAAGACGAAAAAGATTTTCCCCAAAAAACCATTGATCGAATCCGCTGGAAAGCGCCATACCCGCTGCTTCGGCATCATTTTGGTTTACCCACGATGGATGCGACCATCAAAGGCATTGAAGCGATTGCCGACGCCCGTATTTTGGATGTAATTTCGCTGGGCATTGATCAGGATGCGCAGGAGAACTTCTTTCACCCGGAACGGCAGGACCCCCGCCGAACCGGGGCAGGCGGCGTGCCAGTGAGAACCGTGCAGGATTATAGAAATCTCTACACGGCCAGCCGCAGAGGGAACTATCCCCTTCTCCGCACCTATTCCGGCACAGATGATTTCATCCGGCTTGCCGTGATGTATGTTGAAACCATCAATAATGCCTGGGCGGCCATCCCCCTGTTCTGGTTCAATCAGATGGACGGGCGTGGACCTTGGGATCTGGCGGGTAGCATCCGCGAACATCAGTCAGTAATAACCTGGTACGGAGAACGTCATATTCCGGTGGAATTGAATGAAGCCCACCATTGGGGCATGCGCGATGCGCCGGATGTGGTTTTTGTGGTTTCCGCATACCTGGCAGCCTATAATGCCAAAGCCTTTGGAGTGAATGATTACATTGCCCAGATGATGTTCAACAGCCCGCCTGGCACATCGGACGCGATGGACCTGGCCAAGATGGCCGCCGCGCTGGAGCTTACATCCGAGCTGGAGGCCGAGAATTTTCATATTTGGCGGCAAACCCGCACAGGGTTGCTCAGCTACCCGCTGGATACCAACGCTGCCCGGGCGCACCTGGCAGCCAGTATTTATGTTCAGATGGCGCTTAAGCCGCATATCGTCCATGTTGTCGGGCATACCGAAGCACACCACGCGGCGACAGCTGAAGATGTGATTGACGCCAGCCGAATGGCCAGGCGCGCCATTGAAAACGCCCTGGCTGGACAGCCGGATATGCTGAAAGATCCGGAAATCATCAGACGTAAAGAAGAACTAGCAGGTGAGGCCAGACTGACCTTGCGGGCTATCCGAAACCTGCATGCCGGCAAAGAGGGAGACCCGCTGACCTCTCCTGAAAACCTCGCCGACTCAATAATGAAGGGTATACTGGATGCACCTCATTTGAAAAATAACCGATTCGCACGCGGTGAAATTATCACCCGCATCCTGAACGGCGCCTGTGAGGCTGTAAATCAGCAAGGCAATAAGATTTCCGAAGCAGACAGATTAGAACAATTTATTTAAGTAAGGAGGCAGTATGGCTCAACCTTCAAGGTATACGATCGTTGGCGCTGGTCACGGCGGAAAGACAATGGCAGCGCACCTGGCGCTGATGGGCAAGGAGGTGACGCTTTACAACCGTACCTCTTCGCATGTTGAAGTGATACGAAAACGCCGCGGCATTGAACTCGAAAGCTACGCAGACGGGCCGCATGGATTTGGGCAATTGGCACAAGTAACCTCGGATATGAAAGAAGCACTTCAAGATGCACAGGTGATCATGCTGGTAGTGCCTTCCTCGGCGCATGCTGACCTTGCCAAGGTTATGGCGCCGCACCTTAAAAACGGGCAGGTGATTTTGCTGAACCCGGGCAGAACCTGCGGCGCGATTGAATTTGACATGGTGGCAAGACGGGAAGGCTGCCAGGCGAAATATGTTCTGGCTGAAGCGGAGACTTTGATTTATGCCAGTCGTTCGGATGGTCCCGCCCAGGCGCGCATTTTCCGAATCAAGGAGGCTGTTCCCTTGGCTGCGCTGCCAGCCACACAGACGCATATTGTGCTCGAAGCGATCCAGGATGTTTACCCTCAATTCATTGACGGTGTCAATGTACTGCATACCGGGCTGAATAACATGGGCGCGATTTTTCACCCGGCGCTGACCATCCTGAACGCCGGACGGATCGAATCAACGCATGGTGATTTTGAGTTCTATATTGATGGAGCTACCCCATCGGTCGTTATTGTCCTTGAAGCGTTGGATCGTGAACGGGTAACGGTTGCCTCCGCGGTGGGTATCCGTGCCCGAAATGCTTTGGAATGGCTTAAAATGGCTTACGATGTGGAAGGCGAGACGCTTTATGAAGCTATCCAAAACCAGAGTGGATATTACGGCATCAAGGCTCCTTCTACTCTCGCGCACCGCTATATCTTTGAAGATATCCCCATGAGCCTGCTGCCAATCGCTTCTTTGGGAATGCAGTATGGCATTTCGGTTCGCGCGATGGACAGCATCATCAGGCTGGCCTGCATCATCCATCGGACGGATTACCACCGCCGGGGACGCACAGTAGAAAAGCTTGGAATCAGCGAATTAAATGTTGAAGAACTTACACGTTATGTAAACGAGGGAATTCTCGAGCGATAACTGTTAATTAGGTTAGTGTAATGAAAAAATTGAGCGGGTTTTACCCCCTCCATTTTTTGTCAATTTGCTTGTTTTTGGTAATTGATATTCGTATAGATTTCATTATAATATTACATAAACAGAAAGATATCTTATCGGCTATATTATTTTGAATTATTTATTGGAATAAATTGACAAGTTGGTATCTTTATTGCAACTATAGTAACAGGTGCTGTGATTAAGGAGGCAACCATGAAAAATAGATTAGGTATATTTTTAGTGCTGGCGCTTTGCCTTTCGGTATTTTCATCCGTTTCCGCAAGCCCACTTTCTTCCACGACTGTAGTCAGTGTGGTTGAAGATCAATCCGTAAATGTCAGGCTTGAAAAATTCCCGGCAAGCGAAACTTTCTACGTCTACATGGGTTTCAATGGCACAAATGGGATCAATGGATACCTTGTGTCAAAGATAGCCACAAATGATGGTGGAACGTTTATGGCCAAGTTCCTGATCCCAGAAGGATTGAAAGGCGAGGATATTATTGCGATCCGTTTTGAAAGCAAAGACAGCAATGCCTATTGGTATGACTGGTTCTACAATAAAACCGGAGCTTCCAACCCGGGTAGCCCTACCAGCGTGCCTACCTATAACAATCTGCCGCCAGGATTCCCAACCTTTGTAGTCCTTGAAGTGAACAAAGGCTCTTCCATTACCGTTCAGACCAAGTACTTCCCTGAAAACGAGCGCTTCGCGGTATTCATGAAAGACGGCGCCATGGCAAACAAAACCTGGTATGAAGTGGACGGCTTTGATTCCTCCGAAGGCGGCATCCAGACGCTGGTCCTCTCAATACCGAGCCAGCTGCGATATAAAGAGAAAATCGCAGTGAAGTTCTACAGCCTGAAGGACGGATTTGTCACCTATGATCTAATCCTGAATCAGGATTACCCGTAAACCGATCACAATTATTCAGCCCCTCTTCTCGAAGAGGGGCTTTTTATTAATCTTTCATTGGAGTGATTAATAAGATATTATCTTTTGATTTTAATCATTGGTAATTGAGAAAACTCCTATTTTATTTTTGGCTTTTTTTTTATATAATAATTAAAGAAAGCATGAGGTGATGATATGGCTGAGAGAGTGATCGTTAAACAGGACCGCCAATTTCGCACCCAGTTTTTGGCGGCGGACCCGGAAGATATTCATTCCAATGTCTTTGAAACCATTGAAGACATTCACCAATTGACCCCTTACGGAATGTTGCTCAGCAGCCTCGCCTCATGCACTGCCCTGGTCATGCACACCTTTGCCCAGAATCATGATATTGGGTTAAAAGAAGTGGAAATGCACATGTCTTACCAGCGTGTTTTTCGTGAGGACTGTGAAGACTGCGATGAGGAAAAAGAATACAACGAGGAGATCAGCGAACGCATCTTGCTTAAAGGTGACCTTAGTGTAGCGGAGCGTGAAAAATTATTACATGTAGCCCACTTTTGCCCGATCTTCAAGATGATAAAAGAAGGCATCACCATCACATCCAGCTTGATTGAAGGTAAAGTAGAAGAAGAGTCGAGCGATTAACGGGCGATAACTTTTATATCTTTTCCTCGCATCACATTCAATGCGGCAGCGCGCCATTCACTATTCTTTTCAAGATAAGGCAGCATCCTACCATCAACAAGCAGAATATCCGCGTCTCTACAGCCAGCCGACAGCGCGGAAGGATGTCCTTCAAAAACCCAAACTTTGTGTCCCAAAGCGGCAAATCCAAGCAGATAACCAAAAAAAGGAATTGCCTGAAGCATATCTGTTTTTATTGCTTCGAGATAGGTGAATGCAATTACAGCGATATTTCGCGAAGGTTGCGGTGGAATTAGTTCAGATAATCGTGATAATTCATCTAAAGGGATCTCGGACGGGAGCGGGCATATTTTGCTGATAAGCAGTCTACCGGGCGTCACAATGATCACCTGGCGGTGGTAGAGCCCATCCTCATCTTCACGGGAATCATCAGCCGCCTTGCGTGCTTTGGTGAAAACCGATTCGATATCCGGTCGGATATCGACCTCCGGCATGTGCGGGGTGAAAAGGGTATTAAATTCTGGCATAGCAGAAATTATTATAATGGTGAGTGATTCACAACAATTCTATAATTAAAAAAGGACAGAAAGTATCTGCCCTTTTTAGTAATTAATTTGGCTTACTTAGAGGCCGAGTACTTCCTTCAAGGCTTTTTTCTGAGCATCATCCAGGCCTTTAATGTCGTCAATGGCCGGGCCGGTGTATTTCTTGCCGCGGTCATCGGTGAAGTTACCCCACTCAGCAGCGCGCAGCAGAACCCAGGGGGCAATGCCCAACTTCTCGGCGGCTTTGTATGCCGCGTTGATCAGGTCTTGGTGTGTTTTGGAATGCAGCACTTCTTCCTGCTTCTTGGTGTCTGCCGCCTATGCGGGCAGCTTGAACGGCTTTCAGGTCATTCTCAGCGGCTTTTACGCTGGCAGCTGAACCAGCACCTGAAAAAACAGTTCCGGATGTTGGATTGTATTTTTGAGTCGGGGCAGCAATGGTTGGTTTCGCTTCTTCAGCCTTAGGGTCTAACCCTTTTTTCAGGATATCTCCCAATTTGTTTTTATCTACGCCTACTATGGTTCCTCCATTTTGGTGTTTGTTAATACTATAGCACAAAGATTGGCAAATTATTTAATTTTGGGACATTATTAATAAAAATTTGAGAATAAGATCATGCAACTTGGTCGCTTGCGGGTATATGGGGTGTATAGACTGAATCTCCCAGAGCCAGAATAGGCATAAATATCGGCGCCAGGAACAGCAGCCCAAAGGCAAAACCGTTATCTTTTCCAAATACCTTGGCCAGATCAAAGATGATGATCACTGCCAACACCACATTGACTGCCGGGATGAACATCAGCAGCAGCCACCACCAGGGGCGCTGAACAATCTGCAACTCCACAAAATTATTGAAAAACGGAATCAAGGCAGCCCAGCCTGGCTTTCCGGCTTTCTCAAAAATACACCATGCGCAAAACACATAAAAAGCGGAGAATATTAATGAGAAGAGAATAATTATAATTGCTGCTGGTCCTTCAAGATCGAACGAAGAATTGTAGGACATGTTTCCTCCAGGGAAATTTATTTAAATTAATTATATAACCAGGACTCATAGGATAAGAGATGAAAATTCGTCAGAAAAAATATTTTATTGAAAGGAATCGGGCGGGAAAAATCCCGCCCGATTGAATTACCGGGTCAGAGTCACTTCATTGGGTGTTTCAATCAATTCCTTGATATATTGAAGAAATTTGGCCGCCGGCGCACCATCCACCAGCCGGTGGTCGAATGCCAAGGAAAGAGTCAGAATTTTGCGTATTACAATTTGATCATCCCGGACCACTGGTTTGGATGTAATGCGCCCAACCCCCAGGATGGCTGCTTCAGGCAGGTTGATGACTGGCGTAAATCCATCCACATCATACATGCCCAGATTAGTAATAGTGAAAGTGCCGCTTGATAAGGCTTCAGGCAGAATTTTGCCGCTGCGAACTTCATCAACACGCTGGCGGAATTCGATTCCAACCGTCCGTAGGTCTTTTTGGTCCACGTCACAGATTACCGGAACATACAGGCCTTTTTCGGCGTCAACCGCGATTCCGATGTTGACCTTAGCAAGCCGTTCAATCGCATCGCCATTCAGCCTCGCGTTCATATAAGGGAAGCGGCGCAGCGCGCACGCGCAGGCTTTAGCCAGCAAATCGTTGTAACCAGGCGCGAAACCCCAGTCCATTTCATAGGCAGCTTTCAGCTTCTCGCGCAAGGTGACGAAATTGGTAGCATCCGCATCCATCAACAGGGTCACGTGTGCGGTGGTGCGCGAGCTGGTTCCCATACGCTCCGCAATGACTCCGCGCACCCCCTTCAGGGGCAGGCGTTCGGCGATTTCCATTTCTGGTAAAGAAACAGTAGGCGTTTGCGCAGCAGTAACAACCGGGGTAGGTTCTGAACGGCGAGCCAGTGCGAGTTCCACATCCGCCCGGGTAATTTCGCCACGCGGACCGCTGGAGGTAATTGATCTCAAGTCCAACCCGGCTTCTTCAGCCATTTTTTGCGCCACAGGGCTGGTTTTGGGTGTCTGTGCCAGGTAAGCGATAACATCGCCCTCGCGTACGCGGACACCCCCGCCGCCGGATGGCGGTACGGTTTTCAGATCCACTTTTTTCTCGTTTGCCAGTTTGCGAGCCCGCGGGGAAGAAAACAGCTTTTGCTCAGCCAGTTTGATAGTCGGTAATACTGTACCTTGAGATACCGGCGCAATAGATAAAGGTTCTTTTTCAGCAGGCGACTCTTCTCTTTTTGCTGCCACTGGCTGGCTGGTTGGCGCCTTGAACACCTCATCTTTTTCACCGATGAGTGCCACTACCTCAAGAACCGGCACTACCTGCCCGGCTTTGTATGGCCCGATATGGATATAACCACTGTCAACTGCTTCTACATTGAAAACCGCTTTATCGGTTTCCACTTCCAGCACTTCCTGGCCTTGCTCTACCTTGTCGCCATCCTTCACCAGCCAGTTAAGCAAGGTGACTTCTTCAACCGTTTGGCCCAACTTCGGGATGAAGAGTTCCTCGGCCATTAACTGACCACCTTTCTGCAGGCTTCAATGATACGGTTTACGTTGGGAATTGCCAAATCTTCCAAAACTTCAGCCCGCGGTACTGGCACGTTGGCGGCCGCAACGCGCACCATGGGCGCGTCCAAATAATCAAAGGCATGGTCATTCACCTGAGCCATGACCTCGTTAATAAAACTGGTGTTTTCATAGGCCTCGGTTACACCCACAAAACGGCCAGTTTTCTTAACTGAATTGATAACAGTATCAATATCCAGAGGTTTCAGGCAGCGCAGGTCGACCACTTCCACGTCGATGCCTTCTTTAGCCAAAACTTCAGCCGCGTCCAGCGCGTTAAGTACCTGACGGGAATATGTAACAAGCGTGACATCTTTTCCCGGCCGTTTGATATCAGCAATACCCAAGGGAATAATGTACTCTCCTTCCGGTACGCGGCCTTTGTTCTTGTAAAGCATCTTGTGCTCAATGAACATGACCGGGTTATTGTCGCGGATGGCCGCTTTAAGCAGCCCTTTCACATCATAGGGGGTGGAAGGCATCACCACGTAAATGCCGGGAAAATGCGTCCAAAGCGCTTCAAGGCTTTGTGAGTGGTGCGCGGCAATCGCCCGTCCCGCACCGCCTTCGGTGCGGACGACCATGGGAACGCTGGTCTTGCCGCCGAACATATAGCGGTTTTTGGCGCCCTGATTGGCAACCTGATCCATGGCAAGCGGTGTGAAATCCACATACATAATCTCGGCCACCGGGCGCATGCCCACCATCGCGGCGCCAACCGCCGCGCCACCAATGGTGGCTTCAGAAATAGGCGTGTCAATTACACGCCACTGCCCAAATTCTTCAAACAATCCGCGCGACGCGCCGTATGCGCCGCCGTACAAACCCACATCCTCGCCCATCAGGAAGACGCGATCATCCCTATTCATTTCCTCCCGTAACGCTTCAACAATGGCATCTGCGTAAGAAATCTCACGCATCGAGGTGTCTTTCGCGACCTTCTCCCTCAGCGCGGCTTCATTTTCAACGTCTTTCACCGTAAATACAGAGGGCGCGAATACATCTGTCTCCAGTTCTGCAGGGTCCACTTCAGGGGAGGCGTCGCTGTAATCCATGGCGGCTTTCATCTTGGTTTTAACCGCCTGGTTCATGCTTTCAAATTCTTCATCTGATATAAGGCCGACTGCTTTCATCTCTTCATTGAGAACTTTAATAGGGTCGCGGTCTTTGTAAGCCTGTTCTTCTTCCTTGGTACGGTAAGTGCGCGGGTCGGAATGGCTGTGGCCAAAGTATCGATAAGTCTTGGCTTCGATAAGACTGGGACCTTCACCTTTCCGGGCGCGTTCAACTGCTTTTTCCACCGCGCCGCGTACCGCCAGGACGTCCATACCATCCACCACCTTGCCTGGAATGCCGTAAGCGCAGGCGCGGTCCGCCACATTGGGCAGCTTGCTGGATTTTGACCAGGGAACGGACATGGCATACATGTTATTCTCAACCATGAAAACTACAGGCAAATTCCAGAGGGAAGCCATGTTGAGTGCTTCATGGAAATTGCCGGTGTTGGAGGCGCCGTCGCCAAAGAAGCATAGCACTACCTTATCGGTATCCATCAGTTTTTGCGCCAGAGCGGCGCCTACCGCCACGGGAATGTTCCCGCCGACTATACCAGTGGCGCCCAGGTTGCCGTGGGCTACATCGGCAATGTGCATCGAACCGCCCTTACCTTTGCAATATCCGCCGGATTTGCCGAGAACCTCAGCCATCATTTTGTTGTAATGCGCCTGCTTTTCTTCAGGCGTTTTCGCGGCGGTATCACCGTGGGCGTGCGCGTGGCCGTGGCCGCGATGTGTGCTGGTTACCAGATCATCATCACGCAGGGCGCCTACCGCACCAACGGCAACAGCTTCTGAACCGGCGTAGAGGTGAGAAGCACCTTTAAGTACAGCGCGGCCCAGCAGGTTGGAGATATTGTTCTCCAGGGCGCGGATTTCCATTGTCTGGCGAAGGTACCCCATCAACTGCTCTTTGGTTAGCGCCTGTTCCTCGATCATCGCTGAAACGCGTTCGATGTTGGTTTTTGATTGTTTATCTGCCATTACTCAGTATCCTCCGAAACATAAATTGGCTTAAAAAGGTGAACTGCCGCGCCGCCGAATATAAATCTCATCCACTGCGGCAAGTTCGGACAAACTTAACAAGAAAAGGACTGTTTGGGCGATATCCTCAGGCTGCATCAAGATAGAGCGGTCGAGGTCTGGCCTGGCCTCGCCCACCAGGTCGGTATCCACACCGCCAGGGTGAATGACGCTGGCGCGAATATTATACTTCTGCGCTTCCAGCGCCAGGGTTTTGGTCATCCCTACCACCGCGTGTTTGGTGGCTGTGTAAGCGCTCTGATTCTCATACCCCTTGAAGCCCACCACGCTGGAGATGTTGATGATATATCCGCTTCGCTGCGGAACCATGCGCTGCAGCGCTTCACGGCAGCAAATATAAGTGCCGCGCATATTTACTGCGATCAGGTCATCCAGATCGCTGGTGGTGAAATTCTGGAAAGGACCGTAACGGCCGATGGCGGCATTATTAACCATAATGTCCAACCTGCCAAATTTTTCCATAACCAAATCGAACATCCGGTTGATTTGGCCTTCGTCCGCGATATTACACTGGACAAAAAGCGCTTTGCCATTGGCCTTTCTGATCTCTGCAGTAACCGCTTCAATCTCGGACAAGGTTCGGGCAGCCACAATGACTGAAGCTTTGCAGCGCGCCAGAGCCAGCGCAACCGCTCTGCCAATGCCGCGCCCTCCGCCGGTGACGATAGCGGCCTGTCCGGAAAGGTCCGGTTTAATCACCATGATTAATGCATCTCCTGACCGCCGGTAACATTAATTGCTTGGCCGGTCATATAACTGGCCTGGTCGGAAGCCAGGAAAACCAGTACGTTGCAAACATCATCATAAGTGCAGCCACGTTTCATAGGCACCTGGTTAACGTAATACTGGCGTACCTCTTCTTCGCTGATGCCGCGGGTGCGCGCATATTGTTCGTAAAGCGAATTGACCCACAGAGGGGAATCCAGCAAGTTTCCGGGGCATATTGAGTTGACCCGTACGCCGAACTCGGCCATTTCTAGCGCCGCGGATTGGGTCAGCCCGATACCGCCAAACTTGGAAGCGGCATATGCTGAGTTCTTGAAGCTGCCTTTCTTGCCAGATTTGGAATTGATCTGGATGATCACGCCGCTTCGCTGCGGTTTCATCACTCGCGCGGCATGCTTGACGCACAGAAAGTACCCATAGAGGTTAACTTCCATAACCTTCAGCCACTTCTCAGCAGGAAAATCTTCCACCGCGTCGGCCATCAGAATTCCGGCGTTGCAGACCATGATATCCAACTTGCCGAAATGGCTGACTGTTTTGTCAACCAAATTGGCGACCGTTTCTTCTTTGGTCACATCAGTAACAATCCCAAGCGTTTTTTGATTGTATTCCTTTTGAATTTTTTCTTCCGTGCTCTTAATGCCATCTTCCTTGATATCAGCCACAACCACCTGGCAGCTTTCGCTGGCCAGGCGCAGACTGATGGCTTCGCCCAAGCCCTGCGCTCCGCCGGTGACAATCGCGGTCTTGCCCTCTAATGTTTTACCCATGGTTGGCTCCGTTTTTATTCAAGCATGGCTTCCAAAAATGCCTGTTCGGTTTCTTTGGTCCATTCCCTGCCGTTTTTGAGTTTAGCGTATACATCAGGAAGGATATTCTTTAAATCCTGAACGCTTGTTAAGGGAAGCGGTTTGATATTGGGAAAAATGATAACCTTTCCGGGAAATGTGGCATCCATCAATGCCTGCAGCCCGACTTTTACCGCCTCCAGTGAACCGACCGCGGCTACAGAACGGTTGGTGGACAACTGGCCTGCTTCCACTTCATTCAGCATGGTAATCATATCCTCAATGCTGGATGCAGAATGGCCGATGACGCGGGCATCCTTAAAAATGGCGTCGTTCAAATCCAGTTGCGCGGTGGTGCCACGCGCTATGCCCGCGAAGATGTTCATTACACCCTTGGGCGCCAGCCACCGGGTGGCTTCTGAAATTACAGCCGGGATGGGCGCGAGCATGATGATGTCGTCGAATCCCTGAAGATTAAACTGCGCCATGGCTTTTTCATATTCTTCTTTTTTGGTCGGGTTTACGCACAGCCATTCAATATCTTTTTCCCGAGCTTCAGCGGAATAGGAATCATCCAGGTCTTTCAGGCGGTCATCGCTGACATCTGAACACACGATCATTTCTGGAGGATTGGCGGTTTCAATGGCGTGCTGGACATGCATGCGCCCCATAGGACCGCCTGCGCCGACGAACATCGCATTGCCGCCTTTCTTCAGTGCCGAGCGCACGGGGGTGTGGTTGTAAAGCCCGGCGATATCAGTTTCAGTTCCGCCTACGAATACCCAGCGGTTGTAATGGATTCGGCCGACGTCAATATTGACCGAGCGTGTCAGTTTGTCTTCCGCTGAAAAAGCCATAACCCCTTTAAAAGCCAGATATGGACTGGTTCTTTCGATCAGGTCTGCGGACGGTGAGAGCAGAACGATATCGTCAGCCAGATCGCCGGCCGTAGGCTCGCCTGAGATTTCAGGCAGTTTATTTATCTCAACAACCTTGATGCCAAGTGTTTTTGCCTGCTGACGTAGCCAGGTTCCCAAAGCGCCATCCACATGAGTCAGCTTTATCACTGCCGGATGGGATTTTTCATCGAATCCCTGGCTGATGGAATACGCGTGGGTTTCCGGCCCGATGAACCAGGCGGTTCCTTCATCCTTTAACGCGGTGCGATACTGGAGGTAATAGGCAGCGATGACACAAGCCCAAGGTTCGACCAGGGCAGATTCCGCATAACCGGTTTGAGGCTTAATTGGAATCAAGTAATTCCCGTGGTCGCCATTCAATACGCGCTGGTCAATCACGTTATATTCCGAAAGCCCGCCCTGAATTTCGTAACCATACGCGTAACCGACGCCGTTAACAAATATATCTGCCTGAAGGATGAAACGATCACCCGGGCGGTATTGGTTCTTGAGGTTTTTACCTACCCCAACCACGGTCATTGAAACCTCATGGCCAAGCACCACCGGGTTTTCTTTCATTTTGCGATAAATGCGTGGGTGCTCTTCACCTAGTTTGATGATCTTGATATCCGAGAAGCACAAACCGCAAGCATCATGGCGTACCAGCAGTTCATCCTGACCATAGGTCGGCATGGGTTTTTCGATAAATTTACCGTCCATACCCAGGTTTTCCAATCCGGCGCCGTACAAAGGCCAAAGGCGATTAGTCTTCTTTACGGGCGCAGGACCTTCACGATAGGTTTCATATTTGCTTTTTGGCATTTCTTAATCCTCGTTTAATTTCAACCTGGCAAGCACTTCTTCAGGCGTCATATCAGTGGTAATTCCTTCAAAACCAGCTAACGCTTTTCCATAAGATGAGATCATTCGGCCAGCGGATGTGAAAAATTCGTTCTTTGATTTTCTGTCTTTGAAGTATTTTAACGCCCATGGGCTTTGATATCCCATCTCCCAGCGTTTTTGCATTTGGGTATGACCGTAGAGGAAATCCGCCCCTTTAATAAACTCATCTTTGAGCGGCACGAGCTCTGGTATATTAAAATCATCAACCATCTTTTGTCCGAAGCTGTTCATTTCGGTACCGACCAGGATAGGAAGGTCCAGGTCCGCAGCAACCCGGGTAACGTGGTAAAGGTTTTCAAGTTTTAAAGCCTTCTCTTTTGGGTCCTTAAAATTCCAGTTGCGTTCCGGAATGACGTTGATCGCCGCAGTGCCTTTGTCAATTAAAACTCCCAGTAATTTTTCAATTGCCTGTTCACCAGGTGTAGTACCGTCCAGCCACGCCGCGCATGGCATCGCCTGGCATGCGAACACCACACGATAGAATTCATCAATCAGTGGGAAGGTATCCGCTGTCGGCTGGATATACCCAACCCCACCGCGTTTCATCAGTTTTTTACGGATGGTATTCTGAAAAACTTCAGGATCCTCCATCTCATTTTGGATCGCTTCGAGCGGCATGCCCAGCTTATCACTCCAGTATTGGGCAGGGTTTTCAAATTCCGCACAGGCTTCATCGGCGATTTTTGTCACAATATGGCGCTCCGTCGCGTTCCCGGAGGGGGTCATGGGAAGAATATCGCGCTCAAAGTCAATTATTAAGGGATCAAGAAACTGATTGATTTTTTCCAGGATACGGCAGTTCCTTTGCGCCACGCGTAGACGGATATCCTCAAGGATGCGATTTGCGGTTGCCGGCGCGGAACTCGAGGTGAAACCGATGCCCATATGGTAGTAAACGCCCGGCTCACCGGGGGAGTTGATTTCAATCTCCGCGAATTCCGGAATAAACACCCTTGTTTCCATACCTGCTGTGCCGCGTATACCTAAATATTCACAGGCGTCCAAGAATTCATCCACTCCGTCGAGAACATCAAAGTCCACCACGCCCATAAATTTAAGACCGTTCCTTTTTCCAAGCCAGGCAAGGTGGGTAGGTGAATAACCATAACCGTTGTAAGAAAAGAAAGAATGGCAATGCAGGTTGGCGACTTCCCGCTCAGGTTCAATGGAAACATCACCGTTGCGGGCTAATTCATTCAGCGCCTCCAGGCTTTCTTTACGAACTTGCCGGTCGAAGTCATCCAGCCTGGATTCCAGATTCTTAATTATTTTTTCTGATACTGCCATCCGGTCATTGCCCTTTCAGGATTCCATTGAAATCTGTTTTCGGCGGTAAGCTTCATCCGGGCGGGTCTCAATACGCTTGGCCTGTTGCCCGGTCAGGAACCTGGGTCCGCCCATTGTGAATGTTCCCAAAAGCGTGCAGGCCCATTTGTCGGCGGTCAGGGAGATGCTCATCACATCCGTTGGCGACTGCCCAAGCGCTACCATGCCGTGATTTTCCATCAGGATCAGTTTGGGCGCGTATCCAAATTTATCCAAATAACGCCGCAGTTCATCCCTCACCGCGTGGGCAAGCGTCAAACCGGGGTCCAAATAGGGTACAACCGCGGGCATCTCGCCGCAGCCCACGATCTCATCCGGGTAAATATGTTGCGTAAAAGGGCGTGCCCCTTCTTTGCTGCACAAAATGGACATAACCGAAATGGGATGGGTATGCCCAATCCATTTAATGCCGCCTTCATAAATACACAACGCGTGCAAAAAAGTCTCGACCGATGGTTTGCTCATTGAAGAGTCAACCAGGGAGCTTTTCAGACCTTCCTCTACACCAGCGTCGTCCAGTTGCCTGTCATCCAGTAACTCCAGCACACGTTTCCCCTGTACGCGGCTAAATCCGCTTTCAGTGATGGTCGAAAGCTGGCTGCCAGAGGCTTTTACCCAAAATGTGCCGTCTTCGCAGTCCGCACTGGTATTGCCTTCACCCAGGATAGCCAGATTGAATGCGGGATTCGCGAGTTCCCTGGATAATTCAATCAGTTTGGTTAGTTTTTCATCCATGGGCTACCTTCCCGTATATTGTATTTTGTTGTTGAAAATCATGTTTGCTATTACATCCAGGCTTTGCTCGGATTTTCTATCAGTTGGTTGAGAGTTTCCAGAAATCTGGCTGCCGGCGCGCCATCAATCACACGATGATCGCAGGTTAAAGCCAAACCCACCACACTGCGGATATAAATTTCGCCATCTTTCACCGCAGGAGATTCCCGTATGCGGCCGATGCCTAAAATGGCCACCTGGGGCGGGTTGATGATCGGAGTGAAAAAGTCAATGCCTAATGTACCCAGGTTAGAAAGGGTAAAAGTGCCTCCCGTAAGTTCATCGGGCGTTACGCTACCGCTCATAGCTTTTTCCACTATCACTTTTCGTTGGTTCGCAATCTGGCGAACAGTTAGCTGGTCAGTATCCCGCAGGACAGGCACAATTAACCCCCGGTCGGTATCCACAGCCAAAGCAAGGTTCACGCTTCTATTCAAAATGAGCTGTCCGTTTTCAAAGGTGGAATTCATTTGGGGATGTTGCATTAGCGCAACGCAAACAATGTGGATAAAGAAATCGGTAAAGGTAGGGCGTATATCGCTTTCGGATAATTCAACCAACACCTGGTTCCGTAAAGTAACCAGACCGGTCGCGTCAGTTTCGCGCATATAACTCACTGGCACGGTCCCCTGGTGGCTTTCCAACATACGTTTTGCGATCACCTGTCGGATATGGCTCATGGGCGCAGATTCAGTTCTAGCTGTGGGCTGGGCTTTTTCCATAAGCAGGCGCGCGTCGCGTTCCACCACCATCCCGCGCATACCGGTTGGAACGGTATGAGATAGATCAAAGTTTTTCTCATTGGCCAGTTTTCTGGCACGCGGGCTGGCAAAAAGCCGGTTGGCTGATTTGCTATCCACCGGCGCTTTTTGCTCCACTGGAGCTGATTCGACCTGAATAATTATTTCCTCCGTAATTTGCGGTTCCGCTTTGTCTGCTTCTGATTTCTGAGGAAAAGTTTCGCCTTCTCTGAGGATTTTCCCAATCACCGAACGGACCGTAATTTCGGTCTGCGGTTTGGCATATACCTCAAAAAGGGTGCCGCTTTCCGGCGATTCCACTTCCAGTGATGCTTTATCGGTTTCAACTGTAAAAAGCGCTTCGCCTTTAACTACCTTGTCACCGGGTTTTTTAAGCCATTCCAACAGATGAAGGGAATCGGATGTTTGGCTGAGGGGCGGAACGAGAATATCAACTGGCATGGTGTCTCGCTCCTTTACAGCAAGCTTTCGACTGCTGAAATAATTTTGGCTTCATTCTGCAAGTATTCCTTTTCGAGCACCGGTGCGAATGGCGGAGGTACGTCGGGCGATGCCAGGCGTTTGATGGGTGCATCCAGCCATTCAAAAACTTCGTCGGCTGCCAGCGCCGCGATCTCCGCACCCCAGCCGTTGGTGAGATTGTCCTCTTCTACAATCATCAAGCGACCGGTTTTTCTGACGGAATCAAAAATAAGGTCCTTGTCCAACGGCACCAGTGTGCGTGGATCAATAACTTCCACCTCAATGCCCTTTAGCACCAGCTTGTCTGCTGCTGCGAGGGATTCATACAGCATACGGTGGGTTGCGACGATGGTCAGGTCTTTACCCTCGCGCCGGATAATACCCTTGCCAATAGGAACCAAATATTCCTCATCCGGTACTTCACCCACTGGGCTGAGCGCTCCGACCTCGGAGCGTTGGCCTTTTGAACCGTAAAGCAGCTTGTGTTCAAAAAAAAGTACCGGGTTGCCGTCGCGCACAGCTGATTTGAGCAAGCCCTTGGCGTCGTACGCCGTTGAAGGGGCTACTACTTTAAGGCCGGGTACATGCGTGAAAAAGCCTTCCAGATTCTGGGCGTGCTGCGAACCGCGCCGGGTTGAACCGACAGGGGCGCGCATTACCATGGGTACCGAAACCTGCCCGCCGGACATGTAGCGCAACTTGGCGGCTTCATTGGCCAGCTGGTCCATCATGCAGAACAGAAAGTCGCCATACTGCACATCCGCAATAGGCCGCATGCCTGCTACAGCTGCGCCAATCGCCATACCGCACAGCGCAATTTCTGAAATGGGTGTATCAATCACGCGTCCATGCCCAAATTCTTTGGATAGCCCCAAAGTAACAGTAAACGCGCCGCCAAAACCGCCTTCGATATCAATATCTTCACCGATACAAAACACGCGTTCATCGCGCCGCATCTCTTCGCGGATGGCTTCCCTGAGTGCTTCAACTATGGATAATTTTGCCATGTCTACTCCTTGAAAACATCCGTATAAGTTGTCGCCGGATCGGGCAGCGGGCTGCTCTCGGCAAAGGCGATCGCTTCATCAATTTCATTTTCAATCTTTTCCCGGATCTGAGCCAGGTCAGTGTCACTGGCATGCTTGCCTTCCAGCAGCCACCGTTCAAACCGCGGGATGGGGTCTTTTTTTAGCCATTCCTGTTCTTCTTCCTTGGAACGGTAACCTCGCGGGTCAGATCGCGAATGGCCGCATTGGCGATAGGTTTTGCATTCCACCAGAGTAGGCCCTTCGCCTCTGCGGGCGCGCTCAACCGCTTCGGCGCAGGTTTCAGCAACTGCCATTACATCGTTGCCATCAACTACTACTCCGGGCATGCCATAAGCGCAGGCGCGATCAGCGACATTATCTACCCTGAAGGTCATACTGAAAGGGGTGGATGCGGCATACAAGTTGTTTTCACATACAAACACTACCGGCAGATCATAGATGGCTGCGGCGTTTAAGGCTTCGTGCCAGGCGCCTTCGTTGGCAGCGCCGTCACCGAAGAAGCAAACGGTTACCCCGCCATTCTTCTGCATCTTTTGCGCCAAAGCAGCTCCGGCGGCGATGGGCACATTGCCGCCCACAATGGCGATGGCCGGGAACATGCCCACATTGATGTCACCCACGTGCATGGAACCGCCCTTGCCTTTGCAGCATCCGTCTGCTTTACCGTAGAGTTCAGCCATGATACTTTTAATGGATACACCTTTGGCAATCGCGTGTCCGTGCGGTCGGTGTGTGCTGAGCATATAATCGCTGTCTTTCAGATTAGCGCATACCCCTACGGCCACAGCCTCCTGGCCGATGTATAAATGCAAAGTGGAAGGGATGAGGCCTTTCATATATAACTCATTGACCCGCTCCTCAAACCGGCGGATCAACACCATGCGGTGGTATATACCCAAATAATCAGTTTTTTTCAAGGAATTTTCTGTCATTTTTTTTCTTAAAAGATTAATATTGAAAGAGCGTATGGTGTGACTTTGAACTTAATACCCCATACGCTCTTCATAATCTGCTATTGATTTTAAAGGTCTAAATTCTTGTCCGCGTATTCCGGGTTGAATTCTTTGCTAACATAACCCCAATAGGTTTGAGGGCGCTTGCGGATGCCCCATTTCTCGATGGCGACCTTGAGCTCTTCATGGTCTTTGGCGTATTCCGAGAGCTTCATGTCTTTCATACTGGCATCAATGGCCTGCCGCCAGGCTTTTGCACCAGCCGTGTAACCTGACGGGTGGCCGAGCATGCCGCCGCCAGCCGGGATGATCATGTCGGGGCCGAACTCTTCCATCAGCGCAGGCATGAGGCCGGGATACATCCCTGCGGCCGGCATCGGGAAGGTTTGCTTGATGTTATAGAAGGGCGCTATCAGTTCCTGATAGTTGCGGGCGCATTCCTCTGGTGAAGAAGCGGGGATTGTGGTCCAGATACAGGGTGAAAGCATCATATCCGCGCCGCACAGGCGGCAGAGCTTGGAATAGGTGGGGAAGTTGATATGCTGCAACCCTGCCAGCATGTGAGAAATGTGCAGCAGGATAGGTACATTAATTTCCGGATCTTCAGAAAGGGCTTTCAGGGCAGCTGGTCCGCAGGAGTAGGCCAGCAGCAAGCCTTCAGCACCGAGTTGAACTGCTCGTTTAGCTTTGGGGATGAGGTTTTCATAGGAATCGGTAATGCTGAGCATGTAGGTCAGGCGCTTGCCGGTTTCTTTTTCGGCTTTATCAACGGCTTTAAGGACTGCTTCGAGGCGTTTTTCCCAGGGGGAGTTTTCCAAGTCGGCCAGCATCTCGTCATCTTTGGCAAAATCTGCGCCGCCCAAGGCGGTCTGGAAGACCTGGTCTGCGGTCTGTTGGGGAGTCATGCCCATTTTGGGTTTGATGATATGCAGAACCATTGGGCGGTCTTTAACACCTTTTAATTCGCGCAGTCCGGAAATACCAAACTTGGGGCCTTTAAAGCGATTAACTAATTCCGGAGGATAATACACATCTAAAAGTTTGACCTTCTTGCTGAAGACAAAGGCATTGCCGGCAATGGTAAGTAGCATCATGGGCACGTTGATGTTGACATCCCATGCATCAATCGGGAAGCCAAGTTGAATGACGGCCGCTTTCTTGTGCTTGTTTTCGGTAGGTATCTCATAATATCCGAGGACCTTGCTGGTCAGTTTTTCACGAACTTCACCGGTGTCCTCTTTGACGCGCATCCAGCTGGAGGTTGAGCCTTCCAGCGCCATGCGCTGAACCTGTTGCAGGTGTTCGAGCCAATCCTGGTCTTCCTGTGTATCTTCTATATAATAGGTGGCTACGATATAGCGGTTGTGGTTGACGCTTTCGAGCATGAAATTGAACATATCGGGGTCAAACAGTCTTTTCATAATTTCTCTCCTCTGATTTTTTATAATACTGCTGAAATTAGCCCAAGTCATTTCAGGAGATCATTTCCTGCCTTTAGTTACAAGATATTCAGAAGATATCTTGTAACTTTAAAGAATAAATGGTTTTTTGAAATGCCTGTTTAGACAAGTGGACAGGTAGAAATATAGCATAGATTTTTGTCTTAGTCAAGAAATTAATCGTTTTTACATGCCGCAATTCAATGGTAAAATTTTTCACCAATAACCTGTTTATACAAGTAACCAGGTATGAGGAGAAAATGGCTGAAAGTATTTTAAACCCGCGCCGTATTAATAAGTATTTACCAGTTCCCTATTACTATCAGATCGTTCAGGTACTGCGTGAATCGATCGCGGACATTGAAGAAAAAGAAGATCATGTTGAAATACCGCTACCTTCAGAAGCGGAACTGTGTGATTTATTTGCCGTAAACCGCGGCACCATCCGCCATGCGCTGGATATGCTGGAGCGGGAAGGCTTGATCTACCGCGAAAAAGGCCGCGGCACTTTTGTGCGCCGGCGCCGTGTGGAGCTGGACCTTTCATACCTGTGTTCCACAACCGATGACCTGAGGAACCGTGGGTGGGAACCGGCTACGGAAGTGATCAGCATCAACCAGGTCACCCCCCGCAGCCACATACGCGCAAGCCTGAATCTGGGCGAAAATGAAAAAGTGTGGGAAGTTTACCGGCGTCGCCTGGCCAACGGCGAGCCCATCAGTCTGCAGCGCGCCTTCTTCCCGGTGTTGCTGATGCCAGACCTGATTAAGAAAGACCTAACCGGATCTTTTTTTACCCTGTGGAAAAATTACTATAATATTCAACCCAAAGATGGGGAGCAGACCATCCGCACACGAGTGGCCACATCAGAAGAAGCGGAACTTTTGCTGATATCAGAATGTGACCCCATTTTTGAGATAACCCGTGTGACCTTTGATATCAATAACAAACCATTCGAATATTTAATATCAATCTGGCGTGGTGACCGCTACGATTTCAACGTGCGGTTATCCAGCCGGTAAATTCAATTAATTTGGGAGTATCCTGATGTCTCATTTGACCCTGTATTTGGTACGCCATGGTGAGAGTGTTTCAAATTTCAATAATGTTTTTATTGGCAGGTCAGTGGATCCAGCCTTAACTGAAACAGGTCTTCAACAAGCCAGGAGCTTGGCGGAAAGCCTGAGGGGCAAGAAAGTTGCTGCTATTTTTTCAAGCACACTTTTGCGCGCGCGACAAACCGCGCAAATTGTAGCGGATGAGGTTGGTCTACCAGTTACTCATTCCAAGGATCTGATTGAGGTTGGATTGGGGTTGCTGGACGGGCATGATATCGGCGACCCGGCATTTTTATCGGTTTATAAAAATATGGTTGCCAACTGGGAAAGCGGGTATCCGCAAGTCTGTGTCCCTGAAGGCGAATCACTGCTGGATGTCAAGGCGCGGCTGGAATGTTTTTTGAACGAAAATGTGTTTAATCGAAATTGGGATGGCGCGGTTCTGTTGGTTGGGCATGCCATTCTATGGATGAGTTTTATCTGGGCATTTTGCGAAAACCAGCCACCCAGGATCAACGACGGTTTTATGAGCAAAACCCACCTTTCCATAATTTCAAAGAATGGTAAGGGGTATGTTCTTGACCATTGCAATCTGAACCACGAAGAGACCACAGGGCTGAAAAATTTGCATTAATTACCTGTTATCTTTCCAAAGCATAATAAAAATCATTGACATTTATTTTGGCTTGTGCTAATATCTTTCATTGCAGTACATACAACTAGACAAGTCGATGTATAATTAGTAATGACAAATGTCTTGGTTAAGGAGAGGATACAGTTGTATTGTCCGAAATGATGAATACATTAATCAAGCGTACAATTCATAATCCGCAAGAGTTCCTGTTTCAGATGAAAAATGCTGGGAATGGAGCGTTGGATTCCCGTGGGTAGATCTGAAAAACTGGCAATGGGCAACCATTCCAGTTTTGTTTTTTTTTCTAAAACATCCTAATAACTTCAGGCATCAAAGGACCGTGTGATGAGCAAACAACAAAATGACCAAAAACCCATCCTTGAAATGCAGCATATCTACAAGCACTATGAAGGCGTCAAAGCACTGTCAGATATCCATCTGGATTTATTTCCAGGCGAGGTGCACGCGCTGATTGGTGAAAATGGGGCCGGGAAATCCACACTGGTAAAGATTATCATGGGAGTCATCCAGGCGGATTCAGGCACTATTTATCTTGATGGGGAAGAGGTCAAAATCACCAATCCGCAGGCAGCCCAGAAGCATGGCATTTCCGCAATCTATCAGGAACCGATGGTATTTCCGGATCTCAATGTCGCTGAGAACATTTTTATCAGTCATGCCCAGCGCGGTTCAATTGTGCGCTGGGCAAAAATGTTTCAGGATGCCGAGGAAATATTAAGCAAGCTAGATGTGAAATTAAATGTCCGCATGCCCGCTCGTGGCTTAACGGTGGCCGCCCAGCAGGCAGTTGAAATTGCGAAAGCCATTTCACTGAATGTGCGCATCTTGATAATGGATGAGCCCACATCATCGTTATCTGCGCATGAAGTGGATCGATTATTTAAATTGATCAAATCGCTAAAAAAACAGGGTGTAGCGATTCTGTTCATTGGCCATCGGCTGGAAGAGGTTATGCAGATTGCCGATCGGGTAACGGTCTTTCGGGATGGCTGCTGGATTTCCTCCAGCCCGCGGGATGAAGTCACCATTGAAGGAGTCATTCGCGATATGGTTGGGCGTGAAATAGGCGAGTTCTTTTCCAAGACGAAAACTGAGCGCGGAGATTTGCTCATGTCTGTCTGCGAATTAAGCAAGGAAAATATTTTTCAGGATATCAATTTTGATGTGTATCGGGGCGAAGTGCTGGGTTTTGCCGGATTGATTGGATCCCGCCGTACAGATGTTGGTCTCGCGCTTTTTGGAGTGGAGCCAGCGGATGGAGGCGAGATTAAGATAGAAGGCGTACCCTGCCGTATTCGGTCACCACGTCAAGCACTTAGGCTTGGAATCGCATACGCGACCGAAGACCGCCGTTCCTTGGGATTGACCATGCCTATGTCCATTTGCTCAAATATTTCGCTGCCTTTACTGCGGGATTATCTGAACAGATTTGGTCTCATTAAGAGACGAGAAGAGGAAAAAACTGCCGAAACATTCCGCCAGCGATTGGAGATTCGCGCTCCTTCTGTTCACGTTATTGTTGAAAACTTGTCGGGCGGCAACCAGCAGAAGGTGATGTTAAGTAAATGGCTGAACGCAAGCCCCAAGCTGCTGATTCTAGATGAGCCGACGCGCGGCATTGATGTGGGCACAAAAGCCGCGGTTCATAACATTATTAATGACCTCACCAGCAGTGGTATTGCTGTAATCCTGATCTCTTCCGATCTGCCTGAGGTGCTGGCCATGAGTGACCGCATACTGGTGATGCGCGAAGGGAAGCAGATGGGTATTTTTGAAACGAAAAAAGCCAAGCAGGAACTAATCATGGCGGCAGCAATGGGCCAGAACAACAATAAACAGGAGTTTGCATTGTGAAGAAATTCTATGAACGCTTCAGCCCTGAACAAATCCGCGAACTGTTTCTGGTGGTTCTGATTGCCTTGGTGATTGTTGTTTTTTCAACTCAGGTAGAAGGTTATTTCAATGTCAGTTTTATCAATAGAATGTCCACCAGCGTCGCGATCATCGCGGTTTTGGCAGTTGGGCAGACACTCGTCTTTTTGACGCGGAATTTTGACCTCTCCATTGGTTCTATCGTAGGTGTAACGGCTTATATTGTCGGACAGCAGTTGACCCGCTTCCCGAATATGAATCCGATTGTCACTGTGCTATTGGCAGTTGGCCTTGGAATATTGATGGGATCGATCAATGGCGTTCTGGTTGCGTACGGCAGGGTTCCATCTATTATCACAACCATTAGCACTTTGGCTATTTACCGTTCATTTCTGGTCGAATATTCCAAAGCTATCCCGATCACTACCAATAACCTGCCCCGTTGGGCCGTTGACTTGAACAAACTCTCACTATTAACGATCGGCGGCGTTGAGCTGCGTGTTTTATTTCTGATAATGCTGGTCATTGTCATCATTTTTCAGCTTGTTCTGAGTTATTTACGTTTTGGCAGGCGGCTTTACGCGATTGGCTCCAACCCGACGGCGGCGAAAGTGGCTGGATTTCCTGACCGGAATATTATTTTTCTGGCGTTTTTACTCAGCGGTGCGCTGGCTGGTCTGGCCGGGTTCATGTATCTGGTGCGTTTTGGCAATATCATGGTGTTGGCAGGGATTGGGCTTGAATTCGCGTCTATCGCGGCGGTTGTGGTGGGTGGGGTCAGTAACAGCGGCGGCTCCGGCACAGTCATCGGAGCGCTGCTGGGCGCCGTCATGATTGACCTGCTGGAAAACAGTCTTTACCGCACCATGGCCGTCAGCGAATTCTGGCGGGATGCCATCTTGGGCATGCTGATTCTGTTGGCGGTTGCAATAGACCATGTATTTATCGGGCGCCTGCGAAAAGTTTGGGCGCAGGCTGGCTTCCTGATGCAATCAGAAGAGGAACAACAAAAGCCAGAGGTATCATCCAATGGAGAATAACAAAACAAATTTTCTGGCGAAGATCAGGAAAATTGGCGGGTGGGAAGTATTCCTGCTGGTCATCCTGGCGATTGTCGTTTCTATCAACGCCTTGAAAGCGCCAAATTATTTAACCATCGGCAATCAGGTGAATCTATTTAAATTATCCATTGAGAAAATCATTGTCGCGCTGACGATGACTTTTCTGATCATTAATGGGGAAATAGACCTATCCGCGCCGTCCATAATGGGTTTGGCTGCCTGTTTTAGCGCTTTTCTTTACGGCCGGGGGATGGACATGGGAATTGCACTGGTATTGAGTCTCCTGGTTGGTTTGGCTTGCGGCATGTTCAATGGTTTTTGGATCGCTTTTATAGGCTTAAATTCACTGGTTGTAACTCTGGCGATGCTGATCTGCTATCGCGGATTGGCACGCGTTTTCTTGGAAGACCGCTCCATCGGGCATTTTCCGGATTGGTTTAATTTCATCGGGCAGAAAAACCTGATTGGGCCGTTTCCGTTTTCGCTGATCCTTTTCTTTGTTTTATTAATTATTGCTGTGATTGTGCTGCAATACTCAGGATTTGGCCGCCGTGTTTATGTGATTGGTAATAACAAGGAAGCAGCCCGTTATTCGGGTGTGGATGTCAAGATAACCAAATTTCAGCTCTATTTAGCTTCCGGTTTTATTTCTGCATTGGCCGGGCTGCTGCTGGCGGCACGGTTTGGCGCTGTCCGTGGCGACACGGCGACCGGTTATGAGCTGGATATTATCACCATGGCTTTACTGGGCGGCGTGAGCATTTTTGGCGGCTCTGGCTCGCTATGGGGAGTGTTTCTTTCCATTCTGATCATTTTGAACATCCGTAACGGTATGTCCCTGTCATCATTTTCCGGCCATTTCCAAACCGGTGTTATAGGTGTATTATTAATTTTCTCAGTTCTTGGACCAAATATCGCAAATCTGTTAATCGCCCGTCTTAAAAGGCGCAAACCGATTGTTGACGAAAAGAAGGCATGTGAATCAGAATGAAAGGAGGAAATCAGAAAAAAAATTATTGTGTTGGGAAACTGAAACGAAAACAAAAAATTAATTAAGGAGATTAGAATGAAAAAGAACATTTGGCGATTAGTTACTCTGATGATGGTACTTAGTATGGTTTTGGCTGCTTGTGCGCAGCCAGCTGCCGCGCCTGTTGAACAACCGGCTGCCGCGCCAGTAGAAGAAGAAGCTGCGCCTGCTGAAGAACCGGCCGTGGTCGAAGAGGGGTTTGATATGGTATTGCTGCCCAAATTCATCGGCAACCTGGTATTTGACCAGGCCTATGCTGGTGCGAAAGAAGCCCATGAAGAGCTGGGTAACCCCGGCAAACTGGAGTTTCTTGGACCTACAGCGGACCAGAGCGTAGCAGGTCAAATTGAAATCGTAACTAGCGCCACATCACGCGGTGTGGATGCCATAATGATTTCAAACAATGCTGGCGACCAGATCGTCCCTGTTGCGCAAGCGGCACGCGATGCCGGTATTGTGGTAACAACCTGGGATTCCCCCATTCCCAGCGCCGAGGGCGAGCAGGTTTTTGTCGCCCAGGTTGATTTCGATGAGACCGGTTTTGTGATGGCCGATATGGCACTGGAGATCCTTGGGGAAAATGGTGGCAAGTTTGCTGTCCTTTCCGCTTCACCCGACGCAGCCAACCAGAATGCATGGATTGCAGCATTGCAGGAAGCGCTTAAGGATCCCAAATACGCGAAGATCGAGCTGGTGGACATTGTCTACGGTAATGATATTTCGGAAGACAGCTACAACCAGGCCTTAGCGCTGGTTGCCAAGTATCCCGATCTGGGTGTCATTATGGCCCCGACCACAATCGGTATCGCTTCAGCGGCCAAAGCTATGACGGATGAGGGCCTGTGCGACAAAGTCAAAATTAGTGGTTTGGGTCTGCCAGCCGAAATGGTTGAATTTACACTCAGCGGCTGCGCTCCCAAGTTTGCGCTGTGGAGCTTTGTCGATCTTGGCTACCTAACCTATTACCTCACCTACCGAATCGCTTCTGGTGAGATTAAAGGTGTGGAAGGTGAAACTTTCGATGCTGGTAGAATGGGCACCTATACCATCGAAAAAGATCCTACTCGAGATGTTGGACTACGTGTCTTGATGGGCCCCTTCAAAGTATATGACAAGACCAACGTAGAGGCTGAAGCCAAATAACCTCTGAAGAAATTGGCTAAAGAATAAACAAAGGCTCCCGTTTAGATCCAGGTGGTGGTAAACACATCAAACCGGACGAAAGCGGGAGCCATTTCATAACCAAGGTAACAAATTAATGGCTTTTGAAAAGGCAAAGTCCTTTCAATCTGATCACTAAAGATGAAAAAACAATAATCAATTGAGCGTTTTGCAATCATTTTTATTTCTAATTTCAGAAAAAGTTGAAAGGAGATAAGACCATGAATTCAAAAGAAAGAGTGAAAAAAGCCCTTTTGCGGGCAGGCCTTCCTGACCGGGTTCCAATCCAGTTTGACTTGTGCCGCTCGCTTTCGGATTCATTTGGGATAAAACTGGGCATACCTGTGAACTATACGACTTCCTATTATGAGGATGTCACTTACCGCATTTCCGCTAATGAGTTGCGAGTGGCAATGGGCAGCGATTGTGTGGTCGTCGGAGCCAGCTTACCTCACGGACACGAACATCCTGTGAATGAAAATGGATACATCATCAATGAATTTGGCATTGTCATGCGCCCTGGCCCTATTTATATGGAGGTTGACAAACATCCAATGGCTGATATCAAAACTGCCAAGGAGGTTTTGAAATTTCCTTTTCCGGACCCGCTGGCTGATGGCAGGTATGATGATGCGGAACTATACATCGAAATGTATAGCAAGGAGTACTTCATCATTGGTGACATGGAATTAACCATGTATGACATGATGCAGCAATTGGTTGGAACCGAAAAACTCTTGTTGGATATGGCCATGGGGATCGAGTATGTGGAACCCTTAATGGATAAGACCAAGGAATTTGCCCTGGCCGTTGGAAAAAGGCTGGTTTCGATGGGAGTGGATGGCATCTGGGCGGGCGATGATTTTGGAGCGCAGAACGGGATGATCATCTCTCCCAAAATGTGGCGTAATTACTTTAAAGAACGCTATCGCGAAGTGTATTCAAAAATAAAAGAAATTAACCCGAATGTCATCATTATGCAGCACTGCGATGGCGCGGTTGCGCCCATATTAGGAGACTGGATTGAAGTGGGGATGCAGGTCTTCAATCCGGTCCAGCCAAATGTGCCCGGACATGAGCCCGAAGACTTGAAATCTAAATTTGGCGACAAAATGTCCTTCTGGGGAGCGATTGACCAGCAGCAGTTGCTCCCGAAGGGATCACCTGAGGAAATTGAAGCGGATGTTGCCAACAAGATTAAGATTTTGGGTGAAGGTGGCGGTTACCTTTGTTCTCCCGCGCATATTATCCAGTCAGATACTTCCATGGAAAACGTTGAGGCATTCATCGCCGCGGTGATGAAGCACGGTGCATATTAGACAATATCCGGTTATCTTGCTCTAATATTTTTCGGAACAATGCGTTGATGTTCTGATTTACTAAGGACAGGTACCTTTCCAGAAAAAAATGGCAAGCGAGAGAATTGTGAATGCTGATAATCTAATATATTGATGCAAGGAGGAAAAATGTCGTCCAAACCAAAATTTTCCGCGAATATTAATACTTTTAATGCCTGCGCTGACCGTTATGTTCTGGATGGTTACGGCCAACGGCGAAACACGGATGAACTGATCAAGGCTGCCCAACAGGTTGAAGACCTCACTGGTGTGGAACTGGTAGGCAAGTGGCATGTCAACGATGACAATGTGGAACAAATTCACCGGCAGGTTAAAGATGCCGGTTTTGAAGTAACCTGTGTTACCCCGGATATCTGGGCTTCCAGCAAATGGGGTTGGGGATCATTTACCTCCAATGATGAAAAAATCCGCAAAGCTGCCATTCATGAGGTTAAGAAATCTATGGAATGGGCTAAACGGCTCAATTGCGAAGTGATTGACCTCTGGTTTGGCCAGGATGGTTACGACTATCCTCTGCAGGCTGATTTTCCGCGGGCTTGGGAATTGCTCATTGAGGGTACTATCGAATGCGCCGAGCATTTGCCGGACGTGAAGATTGTGGTGGAATACAAACCAAAAGAACCGCGCACGCACTGTTTCATCGCCACAGTCGGGAAAACTTTATTACTGCTGAGCAAGGTCAATAAACCAAATGTCGGAGCGATGATTGATGTCGGCCACGCCTTGCAAGGGTATGAAAACACCGCTGAATCTGCCGCGCTGCTGCATTATTTTGGCGATAAGCTCTTTTACATGCACTTCAATGATAACTGGCGCATGTGGGATGATGATATGACCTTTGGTTCGGTACATACCATTGAATCCCTTGAATTAATTTACTGGCTCGACCGGTTGAACTATAAGGGTTGGTACGCTCTGGATATCTTCCCTTACAGGGAGGACGGGGTACGCGCGGCGAATGAATCGATCAAGTGGATCAAGGGATTCAACGGCATTCTCGACAAGATCGGACGGGACGAAATTGGCAAGGTGGTTTCCGATGGTGATGCAATGTCCATGTCTGCCTTGATGCGCAAAGCGTTTCTAGGGTAGTTTTCTTCAAGGAGGTTACCTTGACTGTGATGAAACATTATCTAGCCTTGGACTTGGGCGCGGAAAGTGGCCGCGCGATCCTGGGTACTATCCAGAATGGAAAAATAACACTATCAGAGGAACATCGTTTTCTGACAGGCGCGGAATCTGTCCCGACTATGTATCCCGACCAGGTGCCGCAGGGGCTGGATGGCGATTGCAGCCTGCTCTGGGATTTTACCCGTTTTTGGCATGAGATAAAAAAGTCAATTCACCTGGTCGGAAAAAAGGTAAAGATCGAGGCAGTGGGTGTGGATACCTGGGGCGTGGATTTTGCTCTGCTGGATAAAAAAGGCATGCTGGTAGCTTCGCCATATAATTACCGCGACAGCCGTTCGAACGGCATGATGGAAGAAGCGTTCAGCCGCTTGTCCAAAGAAAAAATTTATGAAATTACGGGCATTCAGTTTATGCCGCTGAATTCACTCTATAATTTGTTGGCAATGTCCGCACGTAAGTCACCATTATTGCCAATTGTGGATAAATTCTTAATGGTTCCTGATCTGATAAATTACTGGCTATCAGGTAAAGCTGTGGCAGAGTTTACCGACGCAACTACTTCCCAAATCTACAACTCACGTATCAGGCAATGGTCAGACGAAATTATCAAAGCAATGGGTTTTCCTCGCCATATTTTTCCGGAGGTGATTCCACCTGGAACTATCCTTGGCCCGTTGCGCAGGTCAGTAGCGAATGAAACGGGAGTGCAGACTCTGGTTATTGCCCCTGCCTGCCATGATACTGGCGCCGCAGTTTCAGCGGTTCCCGCTGAAGTTGATGACTTTATCTGGATCAGTTCAGGCACGTGGTCCATAGTAGGGATGAATACCCCCGAACCGGTTATTAATGAGGCCAGTTTTAAATACAATTTCACGAATGAAGGTGGACTGGACGGCACATACCGGTTTTCCAAAAACATAATGGGGCTTTGGGTAGTGCAGCAATGCCGACAACAGTGGGTGGATGAAGGCAGAGAATATTCATACACTGAACTTACCGAAATGGCCAAAAGCGCGCCGTTGCTTAAATCTTTTGTGGATCCGGATTATAGCGGATTCTTGCGCCCTGGAAGGATGGCGGATAAGGTTAAAGAGTATTGTGAATTGACACATCAACCAATTCCACAATCCGAAGGTGAAATTATTCGGGCGGCTTTGCAAGGGTTGGCGCTGCGTTACAGATACGTGATCGAAAAACTTGAAGAAGTATCTGGCCGGAAGATGTCCACCATTCATATTGTAGGTGGGGGTACCAAAAACCAGCTGCTCAGCCAATTCACCGCGGATGTGTTGGGCAGGCGGGTCATCACGGGCCCCAGCGAAGCGACCGGAATTGGAAACCTTATTGTCCAGGCGATAGCCAATAAGGATATCGGGAGCTGGAAGGAGGGGGTGTCTATTATCCGCAACTCCTTCGAAATATTAACCTTTGAGCCGGGAGATAAGCACCCCTGGGATAAGGCTTTTGAACTCTTTAAATCGCACCTGGACAAGGTAAAACTGGCATATTAAGAGGAACTATGAAAAGAATCGGGATAGTTTTAAAAGTTCGCAAGGAAAAGATCGAAGAGTATAAGAAAGCGCATGAAAAAGTTTGGCCGGAGATGAAAGAAGCGCTCAGCCGGACCGGCTGGCATAATTACTCTTTGTTTTTAAGGGATGACGGGTTGTTGTTTGGGTATTTTGAAACACCGGTTGATTTCGCGACAGCATTAAAGGGAATGGAGAAAGAATCCATCAATGAAAAATGGCAGGCAGCCATGGCGCCTTATTTCGAAGCCCTGGGCGGCCGGCGCGCGGATGAATCCATGCTGGAGTTGGAAGAAGTGTTTCATATAGATTAGATCCACTCCTTATCAAAAAACAACCTCCAGAGTGGAGGTTGTTTAATTTAATATCCTATCTTCCCTCCCGGGTGATCCTTGAGAACTCGCGGATCATACATGGGCACCAAGATATCCGCTTCCCTTCGAATACGGTCGTAAGCTTCAAGAGCCTCGTACATATTCTCATTAATGCCCAGCAAACGGTGTTCGGTGATGTGCTCATAGCGGAAGAAGCAGTCTGAGAAGATTACATTCCCTGCTTTGGTGTTTACTTTCACTGCTACCGAACTACGGTGGTGTACGCCGGTCCAGAAAACATCAATCCCCGGAAGGATAGTCTCCTCATTCTTCATGAAGTTCATCCGGTCCCAAGATTCAAGAAAGACATAACTGATGAGCCGCTTGGGCACGCAGGCATAAAAATTATCATGCGGATGGAGTTTGTAACGCGGGGCGAACAGGTCAGCCCAGCCGTTGCGATTGACGTGATACTGCGCGTTCGGGAATTTATCAATACCACCGATAGCGTAAGGCTGAAGAGGGGTGATAATAATGTGCTCCACCTCCTCCGGTTTGGCACCTGCCTGCGCGAGCCGGTTTTCTATGTGGTCTTCTTCATTCACAACCAGCTGGTGGCGGTAATTAGTGCCAGCGCCCCACAACTTGTTAAGCCATTCCAAATAATCCAGCGGCGCGCCGGAATTTACGAGAATCGTGTGTCCGCCGCCGCGGATCAAAAGGGCGTATACGTTCAACGTTTCCCATTTATCATCACCGAAATTGGACATCCAGTAGATTTCTGATCCTGGCGTTTCAGGAAACTGTGCCACCTTCAAGACATCAATTTTGTATTCCATAAATTTCTCCATTTATCATTGAAAATTAACAAGTATCCCGCCGTCGGCTACCAAGGTTGAACCTGTACACCAAGCGGCGTCATCCGATGCGAAGAACATGACCGGGCCGACAATATCCTGAGGCTGGCCGATGCGGCGCAGGGGTGTGCGGTGGATAAAGTATTCTCTCTTTTTTGCATCAGCCAGGTCACCCTTGTTAATATCTGTCTCAACCGGACCAGGCATGACTACGTTGCAGGTAATACCATGTGGTCCCAGGGCGATGGCCATGGACGCGGTCAGGAGGTTGATGCCGGCTTTCGTGGAACAGTAGTGTGCCTGCTGAGCGCCGCCAACGATTGAGGAAATTGAACCGATGCTGACAATCCGCCCATGAATTCCTTTATCCACCATCACTTTGGCAGCTGCCTGTGAACACAGAAAAACGCCCTTCAGGTTGACATCCAGAACATGGTCCCACATCTCTTCGGGGATCTCCAGGAAATCCTTGAATGGGCAAATTCCGGCGACGTTGACGAGAACGTCAATCACACCAAATTGTTTTACGGTCAAATCAATCAGATGATCAACATCCGCTTTGCTGGATACATCAGTTTTGATAAAGACTGATTCTGAACCCAGTTTCTTGATGGTATCCGCGGTGTTTTCACCTTCAGCCACCAGGACATCTGCTACAACTACTTTGGCGCCTTCTTTGCCAAAACCCTCGGCGATCGCGCGGCCAATGCCGCGCGCGGCGCCGGTGACAACGACAATCTTATCTTTAAAACGCATCTTCCCTCCAGATATACGCAAAAGACTGAGGTCATTATACAAACACGAATTTATTATGTCAATTTGTGGGTTGTTGCTCTACGAAAAAAGAAAAATCTGGGGAAGAATCCCATCTTGATTTCATGGATCACATTTGGCTGAAAAAGGTCAGCGCTCCATTAAGGTCTTATATAGAGCTACAGTTGCCTCTGAAGGCGGAGCGCCGATCTCATCTTTAAGGATACTCAAACACTGCTGGTATTGCCTGGAAACCGCGGCCTTGTTGCCCATAAATGAGTAAATTTCCATGCTCAAGCGGTATATATCTTCATTGCAGGGATCTTCCCGCAGCGCTTTGCGACAAAAAGTTAAACCTTCTTCATACCGCTGGTTCCTGACAAGTAATCGTGTCAGATCAAGCATGTTCCTGATCGCTAGTTCATGAAATTTCTGACGGTCTGGCATGACCCAGGAATAATCCATATCCAGCAGATAAGGTCCCTGGTAAAACCCGATGGTAGTCTTGTAAGCCTCTATCTGTTTATCCGGATTCTTTTCTTCTCTGGCTAAATTGGTGGCATTCAGAAAGCTTTGGACATCGTATTCATAATCAAGTGAGCGGTTGAACTGGTAGTAATTATCCTGGAAGTGAACCGCTTCCGAGCCAATGGCGTGGCGCATCCGATAGATGGCATTTTTGAACCTGAGCTTTAGCTCGGCTGGCGAAAGCTCCTGCCACATGATCTCGCCCACCTCTTCCTTTGTAAGACCTTCAGGATGCGCCAGGAAAAGGAAGAACAGGTCGCGGGACATTTGTGTTTTCCAGTCTGAAATTGCCAGGGCACGATTCTTGACAAACACTTCACTTCGGCCAAAGGCGCGGATTTCAATTTTGGCAGGAGAGAAGGGCACCACTGAGGCTTCTTTTCTGATGGCCCGCCTGCTCTTCTGGGTCAGTTTCTGGAAGTCGCTCAGATGAGCCAACAAACCAGAAATCTCAGCCCCGATTTCTTTTTTGGTGATGAGCGTCTTGAATAATTCCTGAAGCTCATTGATCATCACCAGACTGGGAATATACCTGGCTGGGTCGCTTATGCCCGCAGAAAAATCTTTTATTATAGACAGCGCTTTTTGGGTGTCACCCAGCTTTGCCAACGCAGTGAACAGCAACGCCTGAGCGCGGATGCTGTCTTCGATGTGGCCTTCTTTCGTGAAATACTTACTGGCAATGTCCAGGTTTTCTAGGATGGCCTGATATTTCCTCGATGCAAATTCCAGTGCGCATTGTTCTAGCATAATCTTGTGGGTATCGTAGGCTGAACCGCTTTTCTTTGCCAGGGCGTTCGCTGTGCGGATCTGCATTTCCGCCTTGGGCAGTTGCCGCTGGCTGATATCCAGCCTGGCAGCCGCAGTTTTAAGATAGAAAACGAGATACTGGTCTTCGATCTGTTGGGCGATCTCAAGCGCTTTCTGATACGCGTCAGAAGCTTCTTCCAAAGCGTCCAAGTCTTTATACAAGTCGCCGATGCTGGCCAGCGCGTAGCCTTCCATGCGCTGGTTGCCGGTGAGCTGTGAGTAGCGCATTGATTTTTCGAGGTTGTAGAAACTGCTGATAAATTCGCCGCTGGAGTGCTGCAGCACGCCCAGGTTGTTCAAGATAGTCGGCACCCAGATGGAATCGCCGACCGCCTGCCAGTAAGCCAGCGAACTTTCGTAGGCGCGTTTCGCCGCGGCGAATTGGCCGAGCCTTTCATGGATGGCGCCCATTTCCACCAGGATGCGGGCGATATCTTCTTCGTTTTTCTCGCGTTCACAGATCTTAACAGCCTGATCTAAGGTTTCCAAGCCTTCTTTCAGGAACCCGGTTTGATAAAGAACCGCACCTTTTGCCCTGAGCGCTTCCGAGTAAAGCGATTCCAGCCCCAGCTTTCCTGAAGTTAGGATAATAGCTTTTTCCGCGTCCGTTTTGGCCGCGTCATAATCACCCAGAATTCTCAACGCGGATGACCGGCGGATGAGGTTATCGGCGTAGCTCTTTTCATTTTCTACGGTCCCAAGCATTGCAATCACCTTATCCAGCAAATCCTTCCCTTCCTGGATGTGTCCCTGATTAAAAGTCACAGTTGCCTGGATGGAGAGCAGGGCGGGATTACTGGTGATCATTGCAGCTGGGAGCAGGCTGAGCCATTCAGCCAGTTTGGCGATCTTACCCTTGGCAATGAATGCAGAACCCGCCCGCTTGATAAGGGCTGCAATTGCCCGAGTGTTGCCAAGCTGCTGGTAGATATCAAAAACCCTTTCCCAGTCTTCTTTCGCGGAGAAATATTCGGCAAGCTGCAGCTTTAGCTTTTCAGCGTCCTGCGGGCGCTGGCTTTCCAGCGTGGAGCGCAGGAAATCGCGGAACAAATGATGGTATCTCAACCATTTGTATTCATCATCCACCGGCAGCACAAACAGGTTGTTGTGGAAGATAGATTCCATCAGGCGGTTCCAGTCTTCACTCTGGTTGAGCGCCTTGCCGATCACTTCCCGGCACATTTCAGCGTTGAACTCTTCCAGGATGGAAGAATTAAGCAGAAACGCCTGGATGTTTTCCGGCTGCTGGGTAAGCACCTGCTGGGCGAGATATTCATATAACCCGATGCCTGAGGCGCGCGCGATTTTGATCGGTTCGCCCAGCCCGGACCTCAACATAGGGGAGGTGAGCAGCAGCCCGGTAATCCAGCCTTCCGACGCGGTGGCAATATCCGACGCTTCCTTTATATCAATTTCTTTATGGAAGACTTGGTTGTAAAGCTTTTGGATCTCATCCGGCTGGAAAACCAGTTCTTCAATGGATAGGCCGCCCACCTGTGCCCGGGCTACCATTAAAGGAAGATCGGGTAACGTGAGCAGCTTACGGGAGGTGATGGCGATGTGGCAGTTGTCATCGGCACGCTGGATGAATTCGCTTAGAAAAGTGTCAATCTGGCTGTTAGAGTTGAGCAGGTGATAGTCGTCAAGCACCACAATGAAGTGTTCAGTAACCTTTTCGTAGATATCGTTGGTCAGTGCCGAGATCAGGTAATCCAGATTGAGCTGATCGGCGGGGGTGGTTTTGAGGATGTTTACGGCTTCATCCCCGAACTCGGGGAACTGCCTCTTGATGGACATCACAAAATGGGAAAGGAAGCGATGCGGGTCGTTATCCAACGGGTCGAGCGCCAGCCAGCAGACCGGCCAGTCAAACTGGTGGGCGAAATCGATCAGCAGTGAGGTCTTGCCGTAACCAGCCGGCGCGGCGATGATGATGAGGCGGAAATCGAGCAGATCGCTCAATAACTCCAGCAGGCGTGGGCGTGACAGCAGCTCTCTTCGCCGTTGCGGGAGCAGAATCTTGGTCTGGGAAATCAGCAGCTCATCAGCCATCTTCTGTAATTTTATCAGCATGAATCAGATTGCTTTATCTGAAAAGGCATAAATTGCTTTACTGCTGGTGTAATTTCCTTAATAAGGAAGGAGGATGAATCATGATAGAATTTTGCAAATTTATGAAAATCCTCCACATCATTGGGGCACGGCCTCAATTTATCAAAGCCGCGATGGTTTCAAAGGCATGGGGTCAGAACGGGGAAGAAGCGATCTTGCACACCGGGCAGCATTATGACGAAAACATGTCCCGGTTGTTTTTTGCTGAACTGGGCTTGCCCGAACCGACCCTGAACCTGGGGGTGGGCGGCGGCTCGCACGCCGAACAGACCAGCCGCATGATGACCGGCATTGACCAGTACCTTGAGGCTGAAACTCCGGATTGGGTCATCATTTACGGCGACACCAATTCCACCCTGGGGGGCGCGCTTTGCGCCGCCAAACGGTTGATCAGGACGGCGCATGTGGAAGCGGGACTGCGCTCTTTCAACCGCGCCATGCCCGAAGAAATCAACCGCGTGGTCAGTGACACGCTGGCAAACCTGCTGTTTTGCCCGACGGTTAAGGCAGTTGAAAACCTGAAAAATGAGGGGATTACCCGCGGGGTTTTCAACGTGGGTGATGTGATGGCGGATGGGCTGTTCTTTTTCCTGAAAGCGGCCAGAGAAAAATCCACAATTTTGGAAGATTTGGGGCTGAGCCCAGAGTATTACGGACTGGTAACCTTGCACCGCAGCGGCAATGTGGACAACCGCGATACCCTGGCGGCCATCCTGAAGGGGATGGGGCAGATCGACTTCCCGTTGATTTTTCCTGTACATCCGCGGACGCGCAAGATGCTTGAGCAATTCAACCTGGCAGTTCCGGGCAACATGCATGTCATTGAGCCGCTGGGATACCTGGATATGTTGATGATGGAGCAGAACGCCGAATGCATCCTTACAGATTCGGGCGGCATCCAGAAAGAAGCCTATCTGCTGGGCACACGCTGCATCACCCTGAGGGATGAGACCGAGTGGGTGGAGACGGTGGAGGCGGGTTGGAATTGCCTGACCGGCGCGGACAGCAGTAAAATTACAGCGAGGTTTTACGACTTTAAACCTCAGGGAAGCAGGCCTGACATCTATGGGGACGGCCGTGCTGCTGATAAAATCATAGAAATTCTAAAAACCAGTTAAGACCGGAGGTGGCTTTTGGCTCCTTTTATTCACGCGACCGCTGAGGTTGCCGATACAGCAAAAATTGGGGAGGGCACCAGGATATGGCATCAAGGCCAGATTCGGCCGGATGCCCAGATCGGCAAGAACTGTAACTTTGGCAAGGGTGTTTTCATTGACTCAGGTGTGCATATTGGCGATAACGTTAAGATACAGAATTACGTTTCCGTCTATCACGGCGTGACCGTGGAAGACGGCGTTTTCATCGGCCCACACGTCTGCTTCACCAACGATATGCGCCCGCGCGCCATCAATGTGGATGGATCGCCCAAAGCGGCCGATGATTGGGTGCTGAGCACCACGCTGATCAAACGCGGCGCGGCCATTGGCGCCAATTCCACCATCCGCTGCGGCATCACCCTGGGCGAATGGGCGATGGTCGGCTCCGGCAGTGTAGTCACCAAAGACGTCCCGGATTACGGGCTGGTGTTTGGCAATCCCGCCAAACTGCACGGGTTTGTGTGCCCATGCGGCGAAAGACTGGAAAAAATCAAAGAAGAAGGCAATTCCGTTCTGGCAAAATGCCCGGCATGCGGCCGGCAAATTGAAATTCTAAAAGTCTCATGGACAGGTGCAAAATGATTAATATGGCAAAACCGATTATTGGGGATGAGGAAAAGAAAGCCGTTCTGGAGGTTCTGGATTCGGGCATTCTGGCGCAGGGGCCGCGCGTTGCGGCTTTTGAAGAAGGTTTCGCCAGAATGTGCGGCGTAAAGCATGCCATCGCTACCTCGTCTGGCACCACTGCTCTGCACCTGGCGCTGCTCGCGCACGGCATCGGCGAGGGCGACGAGGTCATCACCTCACCATTTACCTTCATCGCTTCCGCGAACTCGGTCCTGTATGTTGGCGGAACGCCGGTGTTTGTGGATATTGACCCGCGCACCTTCAATATGGACGTAAGCAAGATCGAAGCCGCCATCACCCCGCATACTAAGGCTATCCTCCCCGTGCACTTATATGGATTGACCTGTGACATGGACGCGATCATGGTAATCGCGAAGAAACACAACCTGGCTGTCATTGAGGATGCCTGCCAGTCACACGCGGCGGAATTCAAGGGCAAGCGCGCCGGTTCTTTTGGCACCGGTACCTTCTCGTTTTACCCGACCAAGAATATGACCAGCGCCGAGGGCGGCATGATCACCACTGACGACGATGCGATTGCTGAAGAGTGCAAGGTCATCCGCAACCACGGTATGCGCCGCCGCTACTACCATGACGAACTGGGCTACAACTTTCGCATGACGGACGTGCACGCGGCCATCGGCAACGCGCAGTTGGGCAAACTGGATACCCACAATGCCAAGCGCGCGCAGAACGCGGCTTTCTACGATTCCCATCTCAAAGGCGTCACCACGCCCTTTGTTCCTGAAGGTTACAAGCATGTGTATCACCAGTACACCATCCGCGTGCCAGGCGGCAAGCGTGATGCCCTGCGTGAATATTTAAAGGAAAGAGAGATAGGCACGGAAGTCTATTATCCCGTTCCGATCCACGAACAGGGTTTTTACATGGAGATGTTTGGCAGCCATCAGGTTTTCCCTGCCACCGAAGCAGCCGCGCTGGAGGTGCTTTCCATCCCGGTACATCCCTCGCTGAGCCAGGCAGACCTGGAGAAGGTTGCCAATACCATCAACAAATTTATGGCAGGGAAGTAAGCCATGCGTGTGGCAGTGATCGGCGTCGGCTCGATGGGGTTCAACCATCTGCGCGTTTATTCCGAGCTGGAAGGCATCCAACTGGCGGGCGCGTCGGATGTAAACCCGGAACGCCTGAAAGCCATTACCGACCGTTTTTCAGTCCCCACCTATTCCGACTATCGCGAACTTTTCGCGAAAGAAAAGCCGGAAGCGGTTTCGATCACGGTTCCGACATCAGACCATGAGAAAGTAGCTACCTTCGCGCTGCAGTCGGGCGCGCATATCCTGGTGGAAAAACCTATCGCGGCGACGGTAGATGAGGGCAAGCGCATCATCGCGCTGGCGAAAGAGATGAAGCGCCAGCTGATGATCGGCCACATCATCCGCTTCAATCCCGCCATTCAGTCGCTCAAAAAGCGTTTGGATAACGGCGACCTGGGCAGGATCTTCCAGATCTTCTGCAGGCGGGCGGGACCCTTCCCCGCGCGCATCCGCGATGTGGGCGTGGTGGTTGATTTAGCTCCGCATGATGTGGATATCATGCGCTTCCTGACCGGGCTGAACCCGATGCGGGTTTACGCCGAGACCGAACAGCAAATCCATACTGACCATGAAGACCTGCTCTTCGGCCTGCTGCGCTTCCCGGGCGGCATTACTGGCGCGCTGGAACTGAATTGGCTGACGCCCAAGAAGATCCGTGAAACGCTGGTAGTGGGTGAAAAAGGACTGTTCCACGTGGACGATCTGCTGCAGGACCTGTATTTCTATGAAAACGCGCAGGCCAGCGGTGACCTGTGGTCGCCCCTGAAGGCTATTCGCGGCGTAAGCGAAGGCATCATGACGCGCTTTGAGCTGCAGCGCCAGGAACCGCTGAAGGCTGAACTGAAAGCCTTTTTGCAGGCAGTGGAGAGCGGAAACCCTGTGCCGGTTTCCGGCGAGGACGGGCTGGAAGCGCTGCGCCTGTCACTGGCACTGGTGGAATCCGGCCAGACGCACCAGGTGATCGAGGTTTAGCATGCCGCTTGCGGACCTAAAGCAACAAATCGCTGACCGCAGCGCCAGGATTGGCGTTATCGGCTTGGGCTATGTGGGCCTGCCGGTAGCCGCCCTTTTCGCTCAGAAGGGCTTTGATGTAGTTGGCATTGACATCAACGACGAACGGGTGGAGAAGATCAATCAGGGCATTTCACCGATCGAAGGCAAAGAGCCAGGTTTGGCGGAACTGATAGCGGAGGTGGTTGCTTCAGGCAAACTGAAGGCCGCGACCGATTATTCCTTTTTGAAAGACCGGGATGTGGTGCTGATTGACGTGGAAACGCCCGTCAATGACGAGCATATCCCCGAGTATCATGCATTAAAAGAGGCGCTCAAGTCTTTGGCGGCCATAATGAAGCCGGGCGTTTTGGTGATCGTGGAATCCACCATCATGCCGGGCACCATGCAAAATGTCGTCCAACCGCTGCTGGAAATGAAATGCGGCGAAGGGTTTTACCTGGGTAACTGCCCCGAGCGAGTGATGCCGGGCAAGCTGATCAGGAACCTGAGGTTGATGAGCCGCGTGGTGGGCGGTGATTCGCCCGCTACTGCTGGAGTAATGAAGCTGCTCTACCAGCAGGTGGTGGAAGCCGAGGTGGACGAAGCCGACTGGATCACCGCGGAGCTGGTGAAGACGGTTGAGAACACTTACCGCGACGTGCAAATCGCGTTTGCCAACGAGGTGGCGCTGATCTGCGAGGCGATGGGCGCGGATGTTTGGCGGGTGCGCGAACTGGTGCGCAAGTCACCGGGCCGCGAGATGCTGTTACCCGGCGCGGGTGTGGGCGGCCACTGCATCCCCAAGGACCCCTGGCTGCTGGCCAGCGCCGTGCGCGGGCTGGAAGTGGACGTGCGCCTGATCCCCGCCGCGCGGGCAGTGAACAGCGAGATGCCACGCCATGTGCTGCAATTGTTAAAAGACAGCCTGGGCGGCGTGAAAGGCAAGAAGATTCTGCTGCTGGGTTACGCGTACCTGGAAAATTCGGACGATACGCGCAACTCGCCCAGCGATTATTTGCTGCGTCTTTTGAAAGAAGAGGGCGCCGAGGTCGCGATTCACGACCCGTATGTTGAGCAATTCAACGGCGACCTTTACGCGCTGGCCGAAGGCTGCCAGGCGGCAGCGCTGATGACCGCGCATTCTGAATATAAAGCACTGAATTTCGCCAAACTTAAATCACAAATGAAACACCCGCTGCTGGTGGACGGACGCAACCTGTGGGACAAAGCCGCGCTGAAAACCGCCGGGTTTGAGCTGGTGCGGCTGGGAGATTTCAGCGCATAGGATGAAGGAATGATCTGGATATTATTACCCGCTTATAACGAACAGCGCGACCTGCCCAGGCTGCTGGGGAAGATGGAAAAAGCTCTTGCAGGCGTGGACTACCGCCTGGTAGTGGTTAACGACGGCAGCACCGACAAGACCAGCGAGATCCTGGAAAAACATGCCAAGAATCTCAAGCTGGATATCATTGGTCACCCAATCAACCGCGGGCTGGGCGAGACGGAGCGCGACGGGTTTGAGTTCATCGCCTGGAAAGCCGAGCCTGATGATTTTATCGTGCGCATTGAAGGTGACGATACTCACGAACCCAAATACCTGTTCGACCTGATCGAGAAGCTCAAGGAAGGCTTTGACGTGGTCAACACCTCGCGCTTCCAGCCGGGCGGCGGGCAGATGGGCGTGGACGCCTACCGGTCGTTCATCAGCCGCTCCGCCAACGTGTTCATGCGCATGGTATTCGGCATCCGCGGGGTGAGCGATTACTCCTGCGGCTACCGCGCCTACCGCGCCAGAGTGATCAAGGACGCGCTGGATATCTACGGAAACAACTTCATTCAGCTGCGCGGGATGGGCTTCACCTCCACGCTGGAGATCATCGTCAAGCTCAACATCCTCGGCTGCCGCTTCGCGGAGGTGCCGTTTGTGCTGCGCTACGACCAGAAAGAAGGCGGCAGCAAGATGGTGGGCAGCCTGACCATGCTGGGCTATTTATTGATGGCGCTACTTTACTGGTGGCCGATGGGCGGCTGGCGCAGCCAGTACCGCGGATTGCGAAAGCTTTACCGCGAAGACCCGGACAAGGCTGTGGCGCAATACAAGCTGGACGCGCTGAAGCGGCGCAGGACGGCATCACGAATTAACCTTTAATCTCATGTGCGGCATTTGCGGAATCTACCATTACGATGAAGCGCGGGCGGCGGACGAAAACGTCCTGCGGCGCATGGCCAAGTCCATCCAACACCGCGGACCGGACGACTCCGGCTTTCTGTTCGACAAGAATTTGGGGCTGGGGCACCTGCGCCTGAGCGTCATTGACCTCTCGGACGCAGCCCACCAACCCATGAGCGACGAATCCGGCCGCTACACCATCATTTTCAACGGCGAAATCTATAACTACCTGGAGCTGCGCCAGCAATTGGCGGGCAAGGGCTGCAAGTTCTTTTCCAATTCCGACACCGAAGTGATCCTGCACCTTTATATAGACGAAGGACCGGACGCGGTGAAGAAGCTGAACGGCATGTTCGCGTTCGTCATCTGGGACAAGGTTGAGCGCACCCTGTTCGCGGCGCGCGACCGGCTGGGCATCAAACCCTTCTACTACTTCCAGGACGCGGGCAGTTTTGCCTTCGCCTCCGAGATCAAGGCGCTGTTCCAGAGCGGGGTGATTGCGCCGCACCTGAACCCGGACGGGCTGGCGGAGTACCTGACCTTCCAGTTCTGCCTGCGGGAAAGAACGCTGTTCAGGGACATCCGCAAGCTGGAGCCGGGCTGCTGGATGACCGTCAGCCGCGGCGGCGAGACGCGCATCCACAAATACTGGGACCTGGACTTCAGGGTGGACACAGACCACACCCCCGACTACTTCGAATTCAAGCTCATGAGCCTGCTGGAAGACGCGGTGCGCATTCAACTGCGCGCGGACGTGCCGGTGGGTGCCCACCTGAGCGGCGGGCTGGACTCCTCCACCGTCACCTGCCTGGCGGTTTCGCTGCTGGATGCGCCCATCCACACCTTCTCGGGCGGGTTCAAGGATGGCGAAAAGTACGACGAAACGCGCTACGCGCGCATGGCGGCGCGCCACGCGGGCAGCATCCACCACGAGGTCTTTCCGGACGAGCGTCAGTTTGTGGACGAGATGAGAAGCCTGATGGTCTCAATGGATGAGCCGGCGGCCGGGCCGGGCATCTTCCCGCAGCTGATGATCTCACGCCTGGCCAAGAGGCACGTTAAGGTGGTGCTGGGCGGGCAGGGGGCGGACGAGGTCTTCGGCGGGTACACACGCTACCTGGTGGCCTACCTGGAGGAGTGCATCCGCGGGGGCATCCAGGGCACGCAGGAAGACGAGAAATACGTGGTGCGCTTTGACACCATTTTGCCCAACCTGAAGCAGTTGAAGGGCTATGAGCCCATGCTGCGCGACTTCTGGAAAGAAGGCGTGTTCGGAGATCAGGACGCGCGCTACTTCAGGCTGATAGACCGCGGCGCGGAGCTGCGCGGGCTGCTGCATGCCGACACGGCTGGCGTTATCAGGAACTACGACCCCTTCAGTGCCTTCGCGGAGGTATTCAACTCCGGCGGGCTGCAATCCTACATCAACAAGATGACGCGCTTTGACATACTTACGCTGCTGCCGGCGCTGCTGCAGGTGGAAGACCGCACCAGCATGGCGGTTTCGCTGGAGTCGCGCGTGCCGCTGCTGGACCACCGCATTGTGGAGCTGGCTGCCAGTATGCCGCCCATGGTGAAGTTTGAGGGCGGGCGCTCGAAGCACATCTTCCGCAAGGTGGTAAGCCACCTGCTGCCGAAGGGCGTGGTGGAACGGCAGGACAAGATGGGCTTTCCCGTGCCGCTTTCCGAGTGGTATCAGCGCGACCCGGTGAGGGGGTTTGTGCGCGACACGCTGATGAGCCAGGCGGCGCGCCAGCGCGGCTGGTTTGACGCGGATAAAGTAACGCCGCTCCTGGACACGGAACGCGCCTTCGGGCGCAGCGTGTGGGGACTGTTGTGCCTGGAACTGTGGGCGCAGTCCTACCTGGATTAATCCCCTTCTATCTAAAAATTTAGGCAGTGAAGAGACGGTCGGTTTTGGCGGCCATGATGAAATCATTCTCATGCAGGCCGCTGATCTTGTGCGTCCACCAGACCACGGTGACCTTGCCCCATTCGGTGACCAGCGCGGGGTGATGCCCTTCCTCTTCAGCCAGCAGGCCGACCCGCTGGGTGAAATCCAGCGCGGAAAGATAATCCTTGAACTTGAAGACGCGCGAGAGCTTTTTGACGCCGCTCTCATCCTTCACCGACCAGCCCGGCAGGGTCTGCGACTTTTCCCGGATCTCGGCATCATCCATGGGGATATCGTCCGCCTGGCAGACCGTGCATTTTAACTCAGCGAGTAAAGCCATAGGAAATCCTTTTCATTTGTATATCAGTATCATAACGACCAGAGTGAGTGAGAGGTATCAGCGATTTATAAGAGATGTATGTTAGACCTCAAGGGTTTTAGAAACCCTTGAGGTCTGGTTAAAACTTTTTATTTACCCATGCTTGACAGTTTGTCAAGCGGCGTGGTATTATTGCGTTCCACTATTGCGGGGTAGAGCAGCGGTAGCTCGTCGGGCTCATAACCCGGAGGTCCTTGGTTCGAATCCAAGCCCCGCTACTAGAACCACCTGAAAAGGTGGTTTTTTAATAGCCCTTGGTTCTCATACCCCTGCGGGGTACTGTAGTCACAAGCCCCGCTACTAGAACCACCTTTCCAGGTGGTTTTTTATTGTGATAATAAGAATAGAACCCATAACCTTGGGGTTATTAGTCTGACGAGGGTTTTATAATAAGGAATATTACATATTCATAAGCAACTGACTCTTAATCAGTCAGTATTTATATTTCAAAATCATGATTTGTGATATATTCTTAACAGAACTTTACTTCACCAGGTTCTTTTGAACCATGAATCAACAGGCATACCCGATATGGGCAGCCTGGAGGTCAAAAGTTAGCGAAATAAGATTCGAACTCATAATCCGCGATGTACCCCCAAAGGGGGCAGAGGTCCCAGGTTTGCCCCTGCGGGGCACAGGCAAATCTTGGCCTCGCTACTAACCGCCTGCGGGCGTTTGTTTGTTTGATGTCAGATCTGATTGATGCTACGGACTATATAAGTGTCCTTTGTTACTGATAAATACAATTGTTCTTTCGTGGAATTGAAAGTGTCAAGCCCCCAAAAGTTGTACCACTCATAAGTAGACACTTTCAAGTATGGCAGAGAATTCATAAGGGGTTTTATTCCCTAAAGAAGCATGGGGGCGAATGGAATTGTAATCATGCAACCAGTCTGCTGTAATCCTTCTG
>JAUYCC010000022.1 GCA_030692365.1 Pelolinea sp.
ATGGCGATAAAAGCCCCCTGGCTTTTCAGGCGGTCAATGGTTTCCAAAGGTGAAAGGCGTTTTGGAACTTCTTCGCTGACGTAATATGCCAGCAACTCCCCCTTTTCTGTGAGGATTTCCTCGCCAACCACTACCAGTTCCGGGTCCTGTTCCTTCGCCCGCAGCGCGCCCCGGATGGAGTTATGGTCAGTGATCGCCAGCTTGCCAATGCCACGCTCGCGCGCGGCAGCTAGAAGCTGAGGGATGCGGTTGCTGGAATCGCCGGAATACACTGTATGGCAGTGAAACTCGGCCTTGATAATATCAATCATTTTTAGGCGTGGGGGTGTAGAAATACTTAGGTAAGCTTTCGGGGCGGATGGTGATGGTGCCCGCGTTTCCGTAAGCATCAGCGACAATCGTTCGCTCTCCATTATCCAGGATGCCGTCGCAAAACCTGTCGCCTGTGCAATCTTTCTCGCCGTTATGCGCCTGGTAACCCGAAAGGACAAAGGGCAGCCCGCCCTCCGCCAGCACCCATTCGCCATTGTACTTGCGCGCGATGTGAACATGCGTGCCGTTGGCGGATCCGCCCTCGCAGGAGGGGTGGCCTACGGGATCATCCGCGTTTACAAAATCGCCTACCTGCACCCGGTCTTTATTGGAAACGTGCATATACACCAGCACCCAGCCGGTCTGCTCGTAGCCGTCATCGTCCAAATCGAGGACCACCACGCCATTCCCGGCGCGCACCACGCGCCCCGCTGCCGCGGCAAGGGTGAAACGCTTTGAGACACCACAGCCAGACGCGCCAGCTGGCGCGAAGTCTAGTGCCACAAGCGGTCCGTAAAGACCCCAGGCGGTATGAGGACCGTTGGTCAGAGCCCATTTCTGATTGACAGGAATTGGCAGATTCATCACCGGCTGTTCCACGCCAACCTCGAAAAGCGGTTCAACTTCCTTAGAACGTGCCTGGGCATCCCCAAAAAGCTTTTGGTGAATTTCCGCGATGTTACCACTCCCGTAAAGTGCCGCATCCCAGGAAGCGCGGTCGTGATATTGCGCCAGGGCGTACATTACACCGACAGTACCAGCGTTTAGGAAAGGAGATAATCTTAAAGTTGTGCCGTCCAAAAAAGTTATCTCAGTTAACGTTCCCGCGCGCCAGCCATAATATCCCTGCGACAGCTGGCGAATGAGCAGCCCGGTCTGGAAGTAAATGCCCGCGCGGTCGGTTTTAATCCAGCCCATTGGGTAAAGCTTTTCCTCATCTGTTTCCGGCTGGCGGGTCACCCAGCCGCTTTCATATTCGATCAGTGTCAGCAGCAAACGCGGATTGATGGAGTGTCCCAGCGCCAATTCAGAAATAATATCCGAAGCCGGCGTTGTGCCGCGCGTCATTAATTCTTTATAGGTTACCAGGTAACCGCCTTGCTCCTCAGCAAAAACCTGGATATCAAAACCGATGGCCGAGCGGGAGAAGACAAATTCCGAGTCAGGAAAGAGAATATCCGGTTTTGAAGTCTCTATCAATAGATCACGGATGAATAACCTGATGCCGGGCGCCAATATCTTTTCGCGGTCCAGAACGTCATCGGAAATGATTTGATCAGGCTGCACACCGAAGTGCGCGGCAATGACCGGCAGCGTGTCGCCGGACCGGGTATAGTATTCCATATAGCCCGTTGGTGCCTGCGTTAGTTCAGGTTTCGGAGTGGAGGTAGAAATAGTTTTCGGAGTTGGTGATGGCGTTGGCTGTTCAATAATCGCGCCACTCCCCCCGCAGGCGGAAATAAGTAAGGCGGTGCCAAGAAGAAGTTCTGTGACTTTATGGGGTAATTTTGTTTTCATCCGTTGGAAAGCCTGACGCATAAATTTCAATGCCACCTCTGATGAGGCTGCCGTCATATTCTACCCCATCCCCTTTGGATACCCATCCGGACAGCACAAAAGGGATGTTCTGGTCAGCCGGAATCCATTCACCGTTATAGCGGAGCGCCAGATGCAAATGCGTGCCGTTGGAAGGACCTCCTTCGCAGGACGGGTGACCGATCCGTTCTCCAGCCTGTAATTTAGTTCCCGCTTCAACGCGGTCAGCTCCCGCGATGTGCATATACAGGATTGTCCAGCCGGTACCTTCATCGCCATCGCTATCCAGGTCCTGGATCACCTGCCCGTCCGCTGACCTGACCACCAGCCCGTCAGCCGCAGCCGTTACCCAAGACTGCGAGTCATAACAGCCGTACTTCTCCTCATCCGGCGCAAAATCCAGAGCAGCCCAGCCTGCCCCATCACCCCAGGCAGAGTGCGGTCCGGATGTAAAGAACCAGGCTTGCGCTGGTTCGAAAGGCAATCGCATTTCAGGTTGCGCCAAATCAGCGGGAAAATAGGGAGCGTCTAAAGCCTTTAAAGGATCCCCGAAAAGCGAGAGATAGCTCGCGTATACCCCCAGCGGTCCCACAGCGGTTTGCCAATCCTGAAAACCCATTATTTTCCCAAGCACATATTGAAGCGCGGCAGAAGCGTCATTGATGACAGGTAAGACATGCACCAGAGTTCCATCATAAAGCGAAAATTCTTTTAATCCGCCTACCCTGCGGGAATAAAACCCGCGGTTGAGCTCATTCGCTACCCAGGAAAGCTGCCGAAAAAGCCCGGTGCGAAAAGGGTCGGCTGAGGTGATAGGATACTCCAAAGAACCTTCAATGGCCATTCCCCGCACCCATCCCGAGCGATAATCCAGCAACGCAAGAAGTAACCGCGGACTGACCGAATATTCGCGGCTGACCTTTTTAACAATTTCCACCCCGGTGAGCATGACCTCATCAACCTCTTCCGTATATGAAGCCAATCGGGAATTATCAGAAATGACTTTCGGAATTGAAAGCTCTGATGATCCTTGACCGTAAACCAGTAGCGCATCCGGGAGTATTTGAAAATCAGGTCCCTGAACCGGGCCAACAGGTAGTGCTGTCTTCTCTCCCTGCGGTTTAGCCAGTGTGGCAAACGGCGACGTACCTTTGTCAGGCCGCGCGCAAGCCGAAAGGGAAATAACAATTAGTAGCGTAAGAAAAACAATAATCCGGCGCATATCACCGAATTAATTTAACCATGAAATACAGGCAGTTTTTTTCCGGCGATGAGGTGCAGATGAACATGATAAACGCTCTGCCCACCTTCAGTACCGGTATTAAAAACAATGCGGTAGCCCCTTTCATCCACGCCTTCTTTCGCGGCGATTTCTTTGGCTTTTAGGATCATTTTGCCAAGTATGTATGTGTCTTCAGTATCTGCCTGATTCAGGGTATCCATATGCTTGTTCGGGATCACCAGAATATGCACCGGCGCCGCAGGACGCCTGTCCCAGAATGCGGTAATCTCGTCGTCATGATACACGATTGCGGCCGGCGCTTCTCCGGCCGCAATTCTGCAAAAAATGCAATCTGTTTCCATTAAGCTTTCTCTGCCGGCTCGCCGTGGATGAAGGCTTCAGTCATGGCAAGCGCCTCATCGTCCTTGAACTGCCTGGGAGGAGTCTTCATGAAATAGGATGCTGGCGCGATGAGCGATCCGCCGATACCGCGGTCCATGCCCAGTTTCACGCAGCGCAGAGCGTCAATCACCACACCGGCCGAGTTGGGGGAATCCCAGACTTCCAGATGCGCTTCCAGTTTCAGCGGCACGTTACCGAAGGTTGTGCCTTCCATGCGGATCTCGCAGAATTTGCGGTCTTCCAGCCATGGCACATAATCGGATGGGCCGACGTGAACATCTTTCTGCTGCATTTCATAAGGCAGCATACTGGTGACTGCGCCGGTCTTGGAAATCTTCTTGGATTCCAGGCGTTCTCGTTCGAGCATGTTCAAGAAATCGGTATTGCCGCCGAAGTTGAGCTGGTAGGTATGATCCAGGCGCACGCCGCGGTCCACGAACAGGCTGGCCAGAACACGGTGCAGGATGGTGGCGCCGACCTGGCTCTTGATGTCATCGCCAATAATGGGCAGCTTCTTTTCAGCAAAGCGCGGCGCCCAATAGGGTGAAGAAGCAATGAATACCGGAATGCAATTGACCACGCCGCAGCCGGCTTCCAGCGCCTGTTCCATATACCATTTGGTGGCCATTTCAGAACCCACAGGCAGGTAATTTATCAAAACGTCGGTATGGGTATCCTTGAGAATCTTGACGATATTATCAGTCGGGCCGGGCGCCTTGGTGAGGATCTGGCTGAGATATTTTCCCAATCCGTCGTGGGTCATCCCGCGCGATACTTTAATGCCCATATGCGGGACATCCGCGAATTTGTAGGTATTGTTGGGATACGAGAAAATCGCTTCAGACAGGTCCTTGCCCACTTTGGTATCCACCACGTCAAACGCGGCGGTAAATTCGATATCATGCACGTGATAACCGCCCAGGTTGACATGCATCAGCCCGGGAACGCGGTCGCTGTCTGTGGCATCCTTGTAGAAATGCACACCCTGGATCAGGGATGAAGCGCAGTTGCCCACACCCACAATCGCGACACGCACTTTTTTATCTTTGCTCATTGATTCCACTCCTTTTTTGCCTTCAGGTTTAAGAAACCTAATTCTATCATCAAGGGGAGAGAGAGCCACACACTTAGGGGACACGATTGCGGGTTCGCATGGGCTTCGGATTGTCAAAACTTAACAAAAATTGACAATCCCACTCACTTCAGGTGGCATGTGGCCACCTGTGTTCGGGGATCTCCGCCCATCGCTCTTGCAATGGGCTTCGAAGGCGTTTTATTTTTAAATAATCAGGGGGATTTGTACTTTGTAGCACAATAGCCTGGGAAAAGCGAAAAGGTAATATATATTACTACCGTAAAGAAAGAGACGGGGACAAAGTTTATTTAGTGTATCTCGGTAAAGGTATACTTGCGTATAAATATACGGGGTATTTTCATAAGTTAAAAATCCAACAAGAAGATTGACGAACTGGTCAATTCGGCACAAACATGGTTGCATAAATCAATTCAAACGCTCACGAAACTGAGAAAATTCGGGGTGAAGCTGCAGATCAATATTGCGACCGAAGGCGGGAAACAAGTGAATTTACAGAAGTGAGCTACAACCCTATTGGTTTTAAAAAACGCAGTTCAGGCGGCCAAGCTGGTACTGAGCACGGCGGCGCTGAAGAGCAGCATGAAGGGGGAGAAACAGCAGACTAAAGATGAAATCATCCGGGAGTACATGGGGAAGGCTTTGGGGGAGGCGGCAAAGGAAATGGGGATAAGACCGCCGGGGGAGGCTAAGAACAGTTAGCCCCACCCAACCCTCCCCATTTTTAAAGAAAATAGGGAGGGAAGCCCTCGGGGAATGGTATTAAAAGAGCCACTACGGGGAAGATGTTACCTATAAAAAAAAGGATTAGATTATTAATAATTCAAATGCGTTCTCATACTGCCTGAACTTTGGGCGCGGGGAGACCTTTTTGGGTGAGGTTTCGGGGGACAGTTGAAATTTGAGTAGGGCAACCTGAGGTTGTTGATTTCACGATCACTTATGAACAAACACATAAGTATTCACTTTAACTATTTCATACAGCCAGGCCGCGTCACTGGTCAGCATATTAACACAGCCATGGCTTATGGAAACCCCAAAACTGTTGTGCCAGTAAACGCCGTGGATGGCGTAGCTTTTATGATAGAACATGACATAAGGCACATCCGGCAAGTTATAGCCTGTGCCGCGCATGCGATAGGTTGGGAATTTGGCATAGATTTTATAAGTCCCTGCGATCGTGGGGGTGGCGCTGGCGCCTGTCGCAATCAGGAAACCGTTGATCAGCCTGCCTCCGCTATACGCATATAGCATGTGAGCGCTCAAATCCACTTCAACCCAGTTGTCGGCTGTACCGGCAACCTCTTTTGGGATGTCCCATGAATGGGTGCGGATCAATGCCCATTCGTCTATTGCTTTATTGACATTTTCCTTAAGAGTGGTGATGTTGGCTGATTTCCCCGCCGCGGCGATATGCGGTTTTGGAAAAGCGGCCACCCCGCTTGTAGAGGGTGCAACCAATTTTTTCAGGTCACCTATCTTGCTGTTAAACCAATTCATATTTGCCACCGTAAACCTACCCACCGACTAAACCGGATACATTGGTGACGCCTTTCTGTCTATTTATTTTTAACAATTTTCGGTGAACACGCGACCATTAAGCAAATCAACAACGGAATCACCAGTTTTTCAAATTTTTTCAATTAAAGTTTTAGTGCACCCACACCACAGTACCTTTTTTAACCTGGGTAAAAACTTCACCAGCATCTACCTCCGCCATATTGACACAGCCGTGAGAGATGGGTGAACCAAAATCATTATGCCAATACGCGCCATGAATCGCAAACTCGCGATGGAAGAACATTGCATACGGCACATCCGGGCACCACCAGTCGCGCCCCCACATTGGATATGATTTATACAGGGAGTACATCCTGTATACCCCTGGTCGGGTAGCCATGCTTTTGAGTCTTTCATTACCGGGCCTTCCAGTAGAAACATGATAGGCTGCAATAATTTCACTCCCCTTATACAAATACAGAACTTGCTCATCGAGAGAGACTTCTATCCAGACTGCATCCCCAACAACTATTTTTGTTACTCTTTCTGAAATAAGAATGTTATGCTTTTTAGCCAGGTCAGGGGTTGACTGTGATAGCTGTCTTTCAATTCTTGTAAGTCTTTTGTAGTAATTTGCCATTTTTATTCATTTATCCTTTCTCTATAAGCTACAGGATTTTTGGCTCTTCTGAAGAAATTTTTATTTAATAACTTCCCTGCAAAGCCATAATTTCAGCAACAAAAAATAACAGATCGAAGGCTTTTGTGAAGCCCAACTCTCTGGCGTTAGATTGATCACCCTTGCAGCAGCAGAAATCAATTTTTTGGATCATCGTATCGCTTCTCCGGACGTTAAATAGTCCAATTATTGATAACTATTGCAAGAAATACGCCAAGTAACGATTTTGTAACAATTCGTTACACAGATACAGATGCATGCGCACAAAGCGGCAGCTCCAGGAAATTATCATTATTCTCTTTTCCATCCCGGATTTCAACATTTACGTCTTTGATAATATTCAGCCTATTGACCATGGATTTCCAGTTCCTGCGGATATGGGATATTGAAGTCCTTTAATGTGCCTTTACACTCCTCCAAATAAACCATGAACTTAAGCCAGACACCCACATGGCGGCCATCGGAAAACTGCTTTCCATTCCATTGCCATGAGATAGTCAATTCATCCAATGGGTCACGGTTATCGTAAAAAATATATGTGCTTTTTCCTTCCCGCAAAATCACACTAAGGAATTCTTCAGGGATTGTGACTTTCATTTTTCAATTGATCATTTTCCGTATCAATTCTTCTGCATTATGCGCACGAACCCTACAGACGGTAAACCTCGAAGAAATTCCCTGTTTATCTCCTTGCTTTTCCCCAGTTTCTTATCTGCTGCGCTGAATGGATTTCTCTTTTCAATCTAGTCCAAATAATCTCGAATGGTAAAAGAATTTTTACCTCCACAAAATGGATTTAAAAAATTTACCAATTATTAACGGTTGGAATAAAGTATGTCGGAGACCATTTATTTCCACCAAACTCCACCCAATTAGAAGAGATTTGCCCAATTTGCTTCAAATTTGAAAAAAGAATAATTTTTCTTTTTTCTTCTTGGCTGGGTTTACAACCGGTTTACCTGTTTTTTGCTCGATTTCCTTGCGCGTATTGGCCGCGCTCTGCCGCCCTGCCGGGCAATTATTTTTGCTTGCGATAAAACCTTTGGGTTTTTCATCAGAAGATGCCACAGTCAGTTGTACGAAAGGATCGTACAACTGACTACCAAACTTATTTGGTTTTCATTTTCAACCTGTGACAATTTGTCACGGTTTTATTTCCCTTTTTGGCAACCGATTAATGTTGATTATTTTTCAAAATAGCCTGGTATATTTCTGACCTCGGGACGACTTTAAAAATCGCGCCCGAATTACAATACTCTAACCTTCATTCTTCGGTAAACATTCTTTTGACAGTTTTTGAACCCAATAAATCATTGTAGATGGCAAAATTCCCTGATTCCCAGCGTAGTCTGCCCGCGACAATGGCGGGGGAAATGCCCAGTTCCCGTGCAAAAACTATCAGCGCATGCTTATCCATTGTCGCGGCAATTGTTTCTTTTTCTGCCTCCCAAATCTCATCGGGAATCAATAAATCCATGCTCAGTCGGTTGGCTTCGACTTCCTGCTCATTGCAGGCGTGTCTTAATACATGCTCCATGTCATCAAAAAACGCAAGGTGATCATTTTGCAGGTGAAGCAGGGCATGTGACAGTTCGTGCGCCAGGGTAAACCAGAAGTTATCCAGCCGGTCATGGCGCAGGGTCATGCCGATCACAGGCCGCCCGGATGCGGTTTTAAAACAGGCGCCGTCCAGATAGGTTTTGGGCAAATGCGGCAGAATGACAAAGTGAATGCCGCTATCCAATAATACCTTTTCGGCAAGCAAAGGACCATTTGAAAAAACGCTCAAACGCACCAGACTTTGTATGAATTCTTCTGTCATGATGCTGCCTGAATAGCGGGGCAAATTTTGGGTTTCGCATATCTGCAGCATCCTCGCCTGCCAGACGCGCAAGGATTTTTCATCCATTTTGAAAGTTGCCTCTTGCGACTTTTCGATTTCCCCAGTTTGGTCTTCAATGGATGCAGCATAAACCGCGTGCCCGTTGGATACTGCCGGCGCCGCTCCGCCGGAAAGAGGCTTAATGCCTGCGCTACGGCATAGAACCATTTGCTCTTTCAGAGAATCCAGCGGGGATAAAAGTTGTTCCAGCAGTTCTTCGGCATGCTCTTTGAAAGATTTCAACGACTTGTATTCCGGGAAATATCCATCAGACACCATATCCTTTAATGGATATTCTTCCGGGTTATAGCGGCGCTCATCCAATCTCTTGCCTGAATCTTGCAGCAGAACATCGGCGGGAATACCGAGCCCTTTATGAAGGGCGCGGATCATGGCCAGACTCAAAGGGCGTTTGCGGTTGAGCACCTCCGAGACCTTGCTCTGGCTGCCGATATATTGGACCAAATCTTTACGGGTCAGTCCCTGCTGCTCCATACGGAATTTGATGGCTTCCACCGGATCGGGCAGGTCAATGGGGAAATGTTCTTCCTCATATTTTTCAACGAGGAAGGACAGCAGCTCCAGTTCATCCTCTTCGGGTGAACCGGGTGCGGAATCCATCAGAACATTCAGATGTTCCAGGGCATCCTGATAGTCTTTTTCAGTACGAATCATTTTGGTAATCATCAAATCTTCTCTACATCTATCTGGTCATATTGCGCATGCGTGCCGATGAAGCGGATAAAAATCACGCCGGTGTTATAGTGAATTTTCACAACCAGCCGATATTTGTTGCCGGCGATATTGAACACGAAGCGGTTATTATGAATTATGCTCCTGCTGCCATATTGGCTCTTTACCTCCGCGGGGGTTTTCCATGTCGCTTTGCTCGCCTCAGCGAACCAAGCTTTTAAGGGTTCTTCAGCATCTTGGTATTGGGGTATCTCCCAAAAATCTTTAATTGTTTTCCTTGAAATGATATGCATGCATGATCCTATAATATCCCATTAAGGGATTATTGTCAATATACAAATTCCTTGAAAAGGATATTTCGACAGATTATTTGTTTACCACATGCCTGCCAGCCCCACCCCCACGCCCCTCCGATTACCCCTCATTCAGCGGCTGCCCCCTCCTTTTGGTCGGGAGTCTGCGAAAGCCGCAGAATTCGGCGTACCTCCGCCCTTTGCACCTGCAACCCTTAACAGGGTGATATGCTAAGGACTTCGGGCTTCGAATTTGAAGAGGGGAGGAAAAAGTGGATAACACGAATAGTTGCATCGCCGGCACAACACTCCAGCGGTGAAGAAGCGATTTCGGTAGCCAGAAAATTTTTACAATATTTATGTTGTACCAAGGTTTTTTTGCTTCATTTTATTAAGTGATGCTAATTAACACGATAATTTTATATCATCGATTGATGAAACGAATTCTCCAACTGTCTTATATTTGCCCACTCTGTTTACTACTGAGGTGACAGCTATAAAAGCATAATAGAAGAACCGTTCCAGCTCTTCAACTTTGATATTTTCCTCAGCATGATGGATGTAATCAGATCGTTTTTTATAGATGGCTTTAATATTCTTAATAATTTCTTTTCTTTCGCTTGGATTTTTACCTATAATAATTGCAATACGTTTACTAATATTTCCAATAATACGTTCAGAATGATTCTTTAGAAAAATATTTTCTAGAGAAGTAAATATATATACCAATTTATTTGCTAACTTCTTTTCACGAGTTGCATCCGAAAAAAGACTAACCGACTGCAAAATTTTTTTATCAAAATTAGCAAGGTCATCTTTTCTCAATAGATCACTTAATATATTTAATCCTGAAATATTCATTCCAGATAACATTTCATCATTTAGTGATAATGAATTTAACGAAGTCTTATCCATGACCGATTGATTGAAAAACCTAAATTCCCCATTAATAAAAATCAAACTGGAATTTTTTTCAATATTTTCACTGCCCATTATTGCAACATAGGAATTGACTTTTGGAGAAAGTGCAGCTATTGAAAAGAACCTCAATAATTCTAAGGAACGTTCAGTCTCTTGTAAAGCAATCAGTTCAGCTGTTTCAAAATCAGAATGAATTTTTATCACTCCGGCTGACCAACCCTGCAGGGGTTTTGTAAATTTTTCTTCATAATATTTTATTTTTTGTTTTAATCTTTCAGGAGGGATTTTTGATAAACATTTCTCCTGCCATTGATTGAGCCATTCTGAAGTAATTGGTCTTATTTCTATTTTTCCTAAAGGAAAAACTCTTTCTACTCTTAATTCTGCTATTGGGATCCATACTTCGTAAACCTTTATTTGAGATTCTAGACTTGGAATCAGATATTCGATCAGGTCCTGAATACATGTCTTATTAAATCTTTCTTCCAACCAATTAAAGACTTGATTTTCTATATTTTTTTGACTTATTGTCTCTTTAGGATTGAGAACTTTGTGTATTGAAGAACAAAATTCAACGAATTTCTTATAATTTTCACTTTCAAGCCCGACTTGAGAATTATTAAAGTATCTTGCAATCTGGGCGCCGAACCCATCTTTCATTGCTATTTGTATATTGCCCACATTTTTATTTGTTAATTTTCCATGACTAAAACATTCAGCAAATTTTGATTTACTCTTCACTGTTTGTTGAGAAGGGAGCTGACCTAGTTGACAAAGAGATAATAAATCATTTCCCACCTTATTAAATCTGGAAATTACATCCTTATGAAAGGATATATTTACTTTTTTATTTTGTTGAATTGAATAATCATGTAATATTTCAAATATTCCACGATTTTCATTTATTTCCCCGTTATTAAATCTATAAACAAATTCGTTTGTTATGGAGACGATAAAATCGTTTATTCTTTCCGAGTGAGATTTAGCCCAAATTTCAGGAACTGTTATTGTAATAAGAGGCCAACCTGGATCTTCGTTCTTAAGACTACCAATAACAGAGAAATTTTGACGAATTGATGAGTTCCCCCAAATAAATTCCACTACAACATAATCATGGTTAACAATAATTTCACTCATTGTTTTGATTCCTTACTCTTAATCAAAAACATGATTATTTTGTTTAAGGTCCCAAACATTTGAAATTAAAACCCTAATAGCATTTTCTTGACTTGCAATTAAGGTTAAACAAATGTCAATTGCCTTTTGTTCTTCTTTTAACTTATCGACAACTTGTTTTTGAATTTCAATTTTTGGAACAGGTATTTCGATTTCTTTTATTATCGTCATGCTTAAACCAGATCTTTGATTATCTCCGGTTAAATCCCTAATATAAGAATACATGTTCCTAAGGATAAAATATAAAAATTCAATCTCCAATTCACCAATACTTACAGGAGAAATTGAAACAAGCGATTGATTGCATGTAGCATTAGTTTTTAATATTGCCACTGTACCCCTGGTTTTTCCCTGCCCATTTAAAGCGATCAGAACCGATGGCACTGGTAGATACTTTGCATTTGAATTATCCATCCCCAGTTGGGTAATTCTTTTTTCGC
>JAUYCC010000034.1 GCA_030692365.1 Pelolinea sp.
ACGGCCGGATAACATCCGTAGTTTGTGAATTACTTCTTGATCTACCATCAACCCTCCGTTAATTAATTAATTTTAAACCCAGGTTTACTCCAATTTTACGCACTCATTCCTATGTTGATAGACCTCAAGGTGTGCGCGTGCTATTGTGGAGGTATCAAAGAAAATCCTTTATCAAAATTATAGAGCAAATCAAATTGGAGGAAGAATGCAAACGAAAAACAGTTTTTCTCACCTGAACTTCAGGGGCAGAATTTCACGCCTGAATCCACGGTTGGTGACTTTTATGGTTTCTCTGGTCGGGTATTTATTTCTGATGTGGGTATTGCCATCCGGGTTATTGCTCACCATCCTGCTTTTCATCGTCCCCACCCTTGTATGGGTGGCCAGTTATGGTTGGAGAACTGCACTCAACCAGGTGATCCACTATCTGCAGCGTTTTCAAATCAATTGAGAGGAGATAAAAATGAAAGAACAATCAGCTAATCAACTTTTTCTGAAAACCCCGGGAGACTTAACTACACGCAGCCAGGTGCAGCAATTACTAGCACTGGGCGACCGCATGGGTTGGCACACTCAGGTGATCGGTTGGGCGCCGATGCTTAAAGAAGCTGTCCGCCTTCAGGACTGGATGTTAGTTCCAGCGCATGAAGATACTACCGCGATCCCGACAAGAACCATGCGGCGCATCCATACCCTCTTTTCTCAAGGGCTGCGCCCGCAAGGATTTGTGGTGGTGCATGAAGCGCCCATGCAGCTGGCGGCACCCAAACCGGTCATTGAAGAAAAACCTCCAGTGGAATGGGAGGGAGTTGGCAAAACCGTCGGTGTGATCGCCAAAGTAATGGGGTTCCTGCTCCTGGGCAGTATGCTGCTTCCTTTTGGCTTGCTGGCCGGTTTGGTCATGCTGGATCCCATCCTGGTGGCTGTTACCGAAGACGGGTACTGGATCGAGATCGATCGCTGGCAGGTGTAAGGTGTTTTTCGCCCGGACGCTTTTCTCCATTTGCCTGCTCTCCACCAGCCTGATGATGGTGGCGGTTGCTCTGCTGGTGCGCAGCATTCCAGCTTTCGCGGAGTTGCTCGGCCACATTATCCGCTTCCTGCTGAAATGGGCCTTTCACTTGTATCGCCGCATTTTTTTGCTTTTGGATCCGGTCGCGCAAAACCAGGTGGGTATCAGTGCAATGGAGATGCCTTATCGTTTAATCCTTTCGGTATTGATCTCTGCTTGCCTTGGATGCCTGGTCATGCTGATCCTTCACTTGCGGATTTCGTGGATTGCTATCGCGGTATTTGGGTTGCATGGTATCGCGGTGGCATGCTTGTGGACCGATTTCTTTGAACCACAGGGGCTGCATATCGGGGAGAAAATCTAATGGAACTCAAGCAATTTCTCACTTCAGATTACAAAGGGTCCATCATGAGGTCTTCCCAGCGCCAGACACATGTCTATATCATCGGGCAACCGGGTACTGGAAAATCGCGCCTGATTGAATCCTGGTTTATGCAGGATGTGTTGGCTGGCAACGGAGCGGGCATTATTGATCCGCACGGCGATTTATTCAATCACCTCACTGCCAGGATCGCCGGACACCCAGAAGTCTGGAAGCGGGTCATTATTATCAATCCCTGCGATCCCAAATGGGCGGTGCCTATCAATCCGCTGGTCGCTGCCAGCGGTAATTCAGCAGCGCGCATGGCGTGGTTCCTGACCGATGTCGTCCTCAAAATCTGGTCGCTCAAAATGACTGAAGCCCCG
>JAUYCC010000071.1 GCA_030692365.1 Pelolinea sp.
TTTTGGATTAACCAGCGCTTTTCTCTCGTCCCGACTTTTAGAAAAAGTGTGCGCCTTACTCCGGTTTCGGTGTGCGCCAGACCCCGGTTAAGGTGTGCGCCATGCTCCGGTTAACCTGTGCGCCATGCCACGGTTTTTGCATTAAGAGAGACATTAACATCAAGATGCTGGCGTTTATACATCCCCAGCAGAACTGGTACGGGAAATTCACCTGGACCAGAACTGGCACCAATGAGTAATTCACCGTTCAGCCTTTTTTTATGGGGCAGCACCTCTTCAATCGAGCGGTCATAAAGCGCGATGATTTTCAGCGCATAGTCATACACCTGCCGACCATCTTCGGTCAAAGTAATGCGGTTGCCTTTGCGATACACCAGCTCTGTCTGGTATCCTTCTTCCAGCGCTTTAACCTCTTGGCTAAGGGCAGGCTGGCTAACGCCGATAGCTTCAGCGGCCAGAGAAAAACTGTGCAACTCCGCGATCAGGCAAAAGGATTTGAGATGGTCAATGCGAGCCATAAGATTTTCTTATCTTATTGTATGGAAGAATCCCGCAAATATCAAACCTGTGATTTCAGATAAAGCGACATTTGAAAGAATTACCTAATTCAGGATAGCACATTACTTATTTAACATCATCACTAGCTTAGGTAGAATGTTAGAATACATTTTGCCCCACTGTTCCCAATTCCCATGTAACGAAGTATTGTGCCATAATAAAGTAAATGTACCTTCAACTTGGTAACTCCGATTTGCAAGAATAAGTAATTGCTGTTCAGCATTATCAATTGATAGTTTACGATAATTCCTTAAAGTATTATCCATAACAATAAGTGGAACCACAGTGATTTTCAACTCTTTTCTTTTCTCTAAATCATATGGATGGTATGGATGACATGTTCCGCATCGGAACCCTTCATGTTGTGGATAACCTAGGCTATGATCATATAAGAAACCAACCTCCTCTTGATTTCTTAGTGTGTCAGGTAATTGAACTCGAAGGAAATGTTGCCTACAATGAATAGATTGAAACCCTATTAGTTTATCTAAAAGGAATTTCTCACTTTGTATTTTATTAATATTGTTCATCGTAAAATAACTAGAATGAAGTCCAATTGTGAAACCGCTTTCTATGAGTTTCACAATAAGGGATTGAATTGCTGGAATGTTAATATCATAACCACTATCATAAAGACTTTTTTTTGATGTTTGAAAAAAGAAAATACTATTCAAGTTGTTATCAATTGATAGTTTTGCTAACTCAGTTATGTTCTTATAATATAATGCTTCATCAGGATTAGAACACTCATTTTTATATAATTTGAGGTTATTAATAATGCTTTTTTTTCCAAAGCGATAATTTGTAAAAAATGATTTGAATAATTTTAATGGGCTTGAATATTTGACGATATGATCAATATCGTGTGTAAGAAGAATGCCAGGTTTTCTTTTTAGTGGTTTCCAATTTGGGTTAAGATATTGGATCCAAGACCGTAAAATTAACGCATATTCATCAACAATAGGTATATCTAAAAAACCTTGTTTAAATGCAAGACTATGTTCAGCAGGAAATCTTCCATGTTTATCTTTAAAGGATTGCACTGATTCTTCCCACCGAGACAACATAAAGAAAGTGCCGGCAATTAAATCATAATAAAGGGTTATATTATTCTTGTTAATAATAAACTTTGGAATGTGTGGTGTATTATTCCCCCAGAAAAGAATAGGTAGCAAGATCGAGTCAGAATCATTATGGTTCGGTGGTATTAAATCGGATTTTAACACCCACTCGATTTTAGTGTTAGAAAATAGCAAATAATCCCAACATGAATTTTCTGATGGAATAATTGTTATTGAGGGTTGAACTATTGTATTGTTATTATTGGTGCTATAGAATACTTCTACACCTGTATGTTTGAATGGGTTTGAATCATCACTCTTAAAATTTACCCCAACTCTTTTAGCTAATTCACGTAAAACATAAGTTAAATCAATAGGGTTCATCAAAATTTTGTTTAAAAATATGAATTCTTTAAGATTAATAAAATTTAGGCATAATTAATTATTGGATTTATTTTTGAATATTTAAATGCTCATTTAAATGATAATTCTTTAATTATTTACCCTGTTATCCAATTTATTTTTTTTATGTCAATAAAGGGTAATATATGAATTCGGGTTAAATTAATTTCTCCATACCTGATAAAACCAGAATTAATTATTGCTTTATTTGCGGAAATTGATGAGGATTCTGCATCAATAAATATATTATCAGGGTTAGCATTATAGGTTCTTATTAATTGGTTACAAAACAATTGTAAACACCTACTGTAAAAACCTTTATTTTGATAAACCTCATTTGTCCTGCAAAAGAAAATCCAGTATAGATTTCTAATATCTTTTAAGCTAGTTAAATGTACTGGTGGTGGAGAAAAAGGGTTTGCACACCAAATATAATTTATCCACTCATAATCATTTATTAAGAAATATCCAATATATTTCTTTTTTAAGAATTTATGAAAAGTCTTAGATAAATATTTATCCCTAGAAAAAAAAGTATCTATATTAATTGGAGTAATTTTTAAATATTTAAATCCATTTTCTTCTTTATTATTGATTGAATCGAAAAACCAATTCCCGTTTAGCTTATATACTTGGTATTGCCGTGAGTATAGGAACTTCCCCATGAGTTTTTTCATTTAATAAAAAATATTTTTGCATAGATTTTTAATATATCGAAAAAATAATTTTCAACCGTGTTTCTTGTAACAGAGTAAAATGGTTTTTGTATTGCCCCAAAGCTTCTAAATACAATTTCTATATTTTCTAACATTGATCCTTCAAAATCATAAATTTTTGAATTTTTGCTCATCTCTTTAATTGAATGCCACATTGCCAGAATATTTGCGCCGCTTTTCCGCAATTCTTTATCACCACCCTGGATTAAGTTATACGCGCATTTTGAATCATAGATTATAAAAAGCCCGGAATGAACAAAACCTTTTGGATCAATCGCTAAATATATCTTCCTGGAATTGTGTAATTCGCAAACATTATTAATTTTTTTGATAATTGAAAAAGATTTCGAAAAAATATCTTTTGGTAAAGATTTTCCAATAGTATTTAAAAAAAGGTCTATATCGTCCGATTCAATTATTCTTACCCCAAGATTTTCCGCTTTTAAAATTTTATTCCGGTATTTTGGAGTTATATTGATAAAAATATTATTTAAATTAGAAAGATCATCAATTACATAGGTATACCTCACGTTTGAGTTATAACCATTCCAATGAAAGGGAAGGATATTTGAAAAAGTGTAGTGACAATTTGTCTTTATATATTGCAAGTTGGATATATAAGATAATATTTCACTAAGTGCAGCTATTTCGATTGAGCGCTTTCTATATTCTCCGAAATTTTCAAAAGGTTTAAATATTGGGCCAAGAGTTTGTGTATACTTGGGCATTATTGAGAATTTTAGAATTTTCTTCTTATTAAATTGCATAGGCAGCCCACATATAATTTCCCCATCATCGCGAAAGAGAACAATAATAAAATTCTCGTCGCAAACACACCTTAGCCACCAGGATTTTGCAAATATCGTCCCTTGAGGTGAGGTTGAAACAAAATCATCCCATTCCTTTAGGTCAGATTCATTACCTAGAATTTCTATATGGGCTAATTTAGAATTCATTTACATTAATTTCTTTTTTTTCCAAAAATAATTGCAGAATTTCAAAATTATTCCTTGCTGACCATTCAACTTTAATTAGTTGGGCGATAATTTTTTCTTTATAGTAGGATTTAAATTGCCAACCTTTATTTATCCTTTCCAACATATCCTCCGGATTATTTGGGTCGCAAAATAAATCCTCAATACACATGAGTTTTGATACACCCAATAATTTATGGCCTCTTGGCTCAAAACCATAATCAATAATTACGGTTGGTACTCCTTGGGATAAACCAGATATCGCTGCATGAAGTCTACCACTGACAAGAAAATCAAGGTTGCCAATGATTTTTCTCATTTCCTCTGGTTTATAGATTCCTCTGATAATTTTTAAATGGTCTTGTTTATTAATATTTTCTACTAATTCATACAATTGCTCACAAATAATTGAATCGGGTCCGGGGATAACCTTTCCAAACTTATCAAGCCTGTAGGAATGAGAAATTAATAAAACTTGTTGGTTTTGGTTGAGAAAGAAATCAATTATAGGAATAAATCTATTAAGCTCGTCTCTTTTCCTAGGAGTTTTATCAAAGGGTGGCGTAGCCATATTCCAGCCACTGATGACAATGCCGACACTTGGTTTTACAAAATCAATTCCTTCTCTACTAAAAAGATCCATCACAGATTCTTCCGGGTTCATATCGAAGAGAAATGAAGGGCAAGCAGTATTTATTACTTTTTCTTTTTTAATTCCTATTTTTAATAGATATTCAGTGCTTGTCGGCTCCCGATTAAGGATAAGTGTTACTTTATTGAGAATAAATTTCCCTAACCATTTATAAATGAAGTTTTTTTCAAATGGCCCAGGCGATGAAGCAATCATGATAATTGGTTTTTCCAAATAATATGCAAACAATAATTTTGCAGATCCTTCTAAAAACCTTTGAAATGGGGCATTATCCCCGAATAAATCGCCGCTAAAATCCAAAACAATATCTGCCCAGGTCAGCTCTTTAAGAAGGATTCGTTTCTCTAAAAATTTTCTTATTTCAATTTTAAATAACTTTTTAAGGATTTTATAGATAATAATAATTATTAAATCAATTAATGATGAAAATATCGTATTTAATTTATATGTCCAGAATCGTTTATCACGAAGGATTGTGAGGTTATATTTTTTTGCGAAACCCTCTGATAATTGTAAAGATGTCCTTAAATTAATTTTGGGGAAACTATTCCGGATATATTTGAATAACGGATCAATAATTAAAAAATTTCCAATATTTCCATGTTCTAACCCACCCAGTTTAATTGAGGTTAATCCAATTAATAAAACATTCTTGGGTTCATTATTTGTCATCTTAGCCCTTTAATTTATTTACTGGTTGGCTTTCATATAAAAAACCATCGATATCCATCTTAATAAAAATCATTATTTTTCTTTCTTTGGAAATATTTTCTGCATAAATTTAGAATTTAAAAATAGGTCACTAATTAATTTATTGTCACGCAAATAAATAACAAATGAGATTATAGTAAAAAACATTGCCAACCCTAATTTTAGATATTCATTGATATTTAAAATCTTTACAATAATTAGGAGAAAAATAAAAGGCAAGGTTTTAATAACTAACTTGATGATATCCTGTAAAAAGGCCCATGGTGACAAGCCCACGATTGAACATAACAAAAGAGAAAAGGCAAAATATAGTAATGAACCTGAAATTGAAAACAGGACCATGCCCAGAAAAAAGTCATTCATTATAAAACCGATATATATGGAAAGGAATTTGGTTATTATCAGGATAATATTGAAGATAAGGCCAAATTCCTGTTTTTCAAATAAGCCCACCAATGTGCTTATTGGAACACTGATGAAATTAAACAGGAGCCATGGCGACAATATTTGTGTAATTGAACCTGCTATCTCCCATTTTTTGCCCAAAAGTAGAATGAGAGATTCCTTCCCAAAGAATGCTAGAAATAAAGTTGGAAAAGCACCAAAATATAATAAATTAAGTGTTGTCTCGCGAACTAAACTTTTTATTTTCTTACTATCTCTTCTGACATTAGAAGCGCGCTGATAAAAAACTTGACCTATTGAATTACCTATAAAAGTAAGTGGAATACGTAATATATTGTTACTAATCGCGAACTCACCCGCGTATGCTTTTGAATAATAAAGAGAGATGAGGAATATTGGTGTTTGAATTGCGAAATTGTTTATAAAAACCGTAAAAGCACTATATTTGGGGAACTTTATGTATTTTTTAAATCCTGCTACAAGGTCATTTTTGTTTATTACTATTTTCTCGCTAAATTTCCTTGTGATTTGAGACAATGAATTCTTATAAAAGATGAGGGTAGAAATAAGCCATCCTAAGAATTCGGAATATATCAGAAATACCCCATTAACCATTCCAAACAATACCGGAATAAGTTGGAAAGCATCTTTAATTGCTTCCTTGGAAATTTTGTTAATTGATATATTGAGAAAGTTTCTTTTTCGGGTGTTCCAATAATTCAACGAATAATTAACCCCGATAACAAAAAATGATAAAGGCAATAAAAAGAGTAAAAATGAAATTAATGCTTGATCAAAGAATTTTAATAATAAAGATTTAAATATCAATAACAGCATAAAAAGAATAAAACTAAAAAGGAAGGAAATAATAATACTCAGATATAGTTGATTAACTGCTTCTTCATCTTTCTCGGGTAAGGCAATAGACAATTCATATTTAAGAGTTGCCACTGATCCAATAATTGTTATTATTGAGACAAACAAGGAATAGGTGCCATAACTTTCTGCTGAATAAATTCTAGTGACAATGGGTATGGCAAGAGCCGCAATTATTTGGGAAATAATTGTCCCTGACGCTATAGTCAAAACATCACCTGCAAATTCTAAATTACTATTTTTTTCTTTCATTAAGTTTTTTTGTGTAAAAATCCTTTATATAAAAAATTACTTCTTTTTTAAATTAGTGGGCTTTCGTTATGTTACTAAATACTATCAGAAATTATTAATGATGCTGAATAAATTAAAGGTTATATGATATAAGGAATTGTATATTCCTTTCTTGATGTTAAATAATTATGGGCAATATACTTTTAACGTGATAGTTGATGGTTTAAGCATAGGGAACGTCCAAATAAAATTGAATGACCAACAATAAAAAGAAATAAAACTGCCATTCCTTTCCAAAATAAGCAACTGCCTCGATAGCAGGAGGAAATACGTGCATAAGAATCTTTTTTCATCAAAAAACACATTGGTTATATTGATTATTGTTTTCTTTTGCTGCACTTTTCTATTATGTTTTATCAACGTTAGGTCTACTTTTGGTCCCATTCACTTTGACGATGAATTAATCTACTGGAAAATTGCCACACGTTTATTTAAAGGTGATTTTGATATTTCAAAAGATAATCATTATCCTCCGTTATATCCCTTGTCTTTGATCCCAGCTTTTTATTTCTTTGGCCCGAATAATACATATAAAGCGGCAAAGGTAATCAATGCAATTTTTATTGCAAGCGCAATTTTTCCTAGTTTCTTGATATTACGAAAATTTCTTGAAGAGAAAATAAGCTTAGGTATCGCAATTATATCGATTTTGAACCCAATTTCAATCGTTATTTCTAGGGTGGTTATCAGTGAAAATTTATATTATCCATTGTTTTTATGGGCTGTGTTTTTTTCTTTTAATTCTTATCAGGCTGACAATAAAAAAAACCCCATATTTCAGAATATTATTCTCGGGGTCATTCTTGGCTTAATGCTTTTAACTCGGTATATATCATTGACTATTGTGCCAGCATTCATATTAATTTGGTGGATTACACGCATTGATTTTCGCATGTTAGATATTAAAAAAATATTACGAAACTTACCATCTTTTTTCTATGTATTAATACCGATAATTTTTATCTTTAGTTTTTGGCTTATTCGCGGATTAAGCCAGAATGTGCCTGTCAAAGAATTATTAGGTCTTACGTTGACCGATCATCCAAACCCCAATCAATTGAGTATTAAAAACTTAATCATGTGGGTGATTTTTTATGTATCTTTTTCAATTCTTATAATGTCCCCATATTTAAGTTTATTTATTCTTTTTATTACTAGATTTAAGAAAGACCAAGATGATTCTGAAATTTTGCTCTGGTTAGTTTCAGTGTTAATTATTGTTTTATCTATTCTAATTCCAAGCATAATGCATTCCTGGAGAGCTAATTACAATTATCCAATACCAATTAGACTTCAAGGAAGATATTTACTTTATTTTGGCCCATTATTTATGTTTACTTTTTATATTTTTATTGGCAGATATAAACCCCTGGTAAAAGCGAGAATTTCTAAATGGCATTATTTGATAATTTCAATGGGTATGGTTTTTCTTTCGGGTGCATTTTTGTTTTTGGGTTTTATTTTTCTTGATAAACCATTGAGTATTTCTATCAGCTCTCCGGATGGATATTTATTTGGTTCATCACCAATACTATTTATTTTGGTAGTAATCGTATTAAATTTTTTTACTCTAATTCTTATTACCAAGAACAAACAGCTGTTGTTTAGTGTGGCAAGTTTTCTTCTTGTTTTTTTGTTTGTTTTTGGGAATGTGAACATTTTTAATAAAATTCTTTTTCCAAAACAAATTCACAACCATGAAGTTATTATTCTTATAGATAAATATAAAGAACTAAGTGGCAATAGTGGGTTTTCTAAAGAAGAAATTTCTTTGGAGATCCCTAATACAACAAAGGCGACCATAATTAAATATTGGATTAACGCACTTCAATTTAACGGGTATGAAAATATTCGTTACCATCTTGTTGGTAATAATGATCTTCAAGAACAATTTATTCTAAGGATGACAATATTTCCTTATGAAATGTCATTGGTAAATTGTAAAGATATAGAAAATGATGTTTATTATTACACCTCTTTTTCCCAATCCGGCTTCTCATACTGCATCATACTAACGTCGTTGTAGTCTGTTAATTTAAAATAAGCAAATTCCTTAATTTATAAAAAATAATGTATCAGATATTATTCTTATTATTGATAAAATATCTTCTATGTTTTCTTATTTTAATAAATTAAAAATCTCGTAATTCTTCTAAATTCGTTATAGGGATTTAGTAAGGAATAGCGGGACGATTAATTCTTTATAAAGTTTTTCATTATACAGAAAAAGTTCAATTCAATATTGTCAAATATGAATTCAACCAAATAATCCAAAATGTTCAATAAAACAAATTTCCTTATTAAAAAGAATTATTTTTTTATAATCATTCTGTTGCAATCTCTTTTATCATTCCTCTGGTTATTACTGATCCCCAAAGAACCCGGCAACGCGCTCATTCTGGGCTATTCCCTTCGTCGGCTGGCGCTGTTAATCCCTTTGTCACTGCCGCTCATCGGCGCGCTGTTGATTCAATGGGGATTGAACAAATACGCAAACTGGCGTGCCTGGCTGGTTGATGAGGATAAGAAACCTAAAACCGCGGCGCTCCTGGCGGGTGGTGGATTCCTGATTGCGGCGGTTGTGTGGAGTTTTGCTTTCCTCTTCCATTTCATGTGCTTTTTTCCGGATTTGGGCGCTTATATCCGCCTGCTGCCCTTACTCGTATGCTATTTGCTGCTCGGGATTGAAGCCATCCTGTTTGTACCCCTGGCGCTTTACCCAATCAAGCGTGAACGCCGAACTAAAAAACATGCCTTCCCGCTGGCAGCTTTCCTTGTTACGTTTATTGTCCTCATTGCGGGGCTTCTTGTGGTGGCGATCACCGGCTGGGGCATCGACCCTGAGCGCGTGTCGATCATCTCGCTCGGCGCGCCGCTGCTGGAGGGGCAAGTGTGGTATATCGCCGGATTGCTGACGCTGCTGATGGCGGCTGCCTTTGCCTGGGCTTGCATCCCTAAAAAATCACGCCCGGGCTTGCGCGGGAAGGCAGACCTGGTTGTCGCGCTGGTTTTATGGCTGATTGCTGTAGTACTGTGGATGAGTCTACCGCTGCCCAAGAATAATTATTTCGCGCCGCCGGTTCAAGCGCCTAATTTTGAAAAATACCCGTTTTCTGACGCAGAACAATATGACCTGAGCTCTCTGTATGTGTATTACGGTTCGCTGAAGGATTTCGTGGTTTCCAAACCGCTGTACGTCTCGCTGTTGGCGCTGCTGCACACTTTGGTGGGACTGAGTTATGACCGCATTATCCTGCTGCAGACGCTTCTTGTGGCGCTGTTCCCGGCAGTGCTATATTTAATTGGTAAAGAACTGCACAGCCGCCTGGGGGGTATTGCCATTGCCCTGTTTGCCATCATGCGCGAAGTCGCAGCTATTCAGGCTACCAGCATGGCAGATGTTTCGAGCACCAAATTACTTCTTTCGGATATGCCCGCTGCGCTGCTAGCCAGCGTGCTGGCTCTGGCGCTCATCCACTGGTTTAAGGCAGGCGGGAAAAAGGTTAGTGGTCATGAATTCATCATCGGCGGTTTGATTGGGGCGTTCATACTCACCCGTATCCAGACCATGGTGCTGGTGCCATTCGTTCTGGTGTTGGTAGTGATCCGTTATTTCCGCAGCTTCAAGTCCATTCTGCTCTCGGCTCTCGTCCTGCTGCTGGCAGTTGGGTTGGTGGTCACCCCTGTATTACTGCGCAACCATGCCATCACGGGCGTTTACTGGGTAGATAATCCGTCATCCTCATCTGGCCTTTCAAGAATAATGACAAAGGGTTTGGAGGTTGAAGAGGATATTTCTGATATGTTCTCACCCGAAGACCCTCTCCAAAAGAATAAAGCTGTCATTGGGAGCTTGTTAAAGAATAATCTCATCGAGTTGATTGGTTTTACAGCTGACAACTTCATGAGGAATGAAACCTCAACTTTCCTGACGCTTCCAATTCGTCTTGGCAACCGTACTCCCTTTCTGGATTACCTGACGATCAACAAACCGTTCTGGGTTGAAGTTTATTCTCAGCCAAATCTGTTAAATATTATGGTTTTCTTAATCAATTCAGCGCTGATTGCTTTAGGTTTCGCTGTAGTTTTTCGCAGGAATCCTTGGGCTGTACTCGCAGTAATCGGATTTCATTTCATCTATAGCTTAAGTTCCGCGGTGGTACGCCTTTCAGGCTGGCGTTTTATTCTGCCGGTGGATTGGGTGCTGTATGCGTTCTATGCCTTGGGGTTGGCTGAAGGGTTGACATGGATTTACAGGAAAGTGGCAGGGTGGAACCTTACTCCGCAAGCGACCTGGCTAGCGGATTACCCGGCTGATAAGCAAAAGAATTCCCGCGGATGGGCCGCCTACGCAATGTACGGGGTGCTGTTCATCTTTATTGGCGCTGCGATTCCGCTTCGGGAAAATTTACTTCCACCTCTGACCCCGGAATACACAAAATCCGAGGTTTGCCAAACGATCGAAGCCAAAATTATGGAATCCGAATACGCGCTACTGGCGGAAGGCTTTTCAGAATTCTGTATATCTGATAATACACGGGCGCTTTATGGATTTGGAATTTATCCACGTTACTTTAAATCCGGCGAAGGGTTTTACAATCGCAGTTACGACCCCTGGTTCGGCAAACAACCTTACGCGCGGCTGGTTTTCCGAATGATCGGAAGCAGGAATGGAAAAATTTATATCAAGACGGAAAATGAAGCACTGCACTTTCCAAATGGAACACTGGTTTACGCGGTAGGCAGAGACAAGACCAAATTTGAAGCGCAGGTGGTGTTAGTTGAAGGACAACAGACTGAATTGCTGATCTCATCGGCCATCCTGTCAGGTGAAGAGAAATTCAAAACTGGGAATTAAATCATAAAGGTAATTTACGAGGTAATGAGTAGGATGAAGAAAATACTCTCAAAAATTGCCAGGCAACCTTTAATTTACTGGTTGCTGTTGGGAATAGTCACTATCAATTTCTTGGCTTTAGCCTTTACCTCTGCTCATCGTCTACCCTCTCGAGTAGATGAAGGTTCCTTTCTCATAAAAGGGTATTACTACATCACGGGCAGATACACACCCTTTCAGGATTACGGTCCCTGGACCAATAATATGCCCTTGGCATATTACATCCCCGGCCTGGCGCAAGCTCTGTTCGGTCCCGGACTGAAAACCGGGCGTTACTTCGCAATTTTTCTTACCTGTCTAAACCTGGCAGGCATCTGGATATTACTTAACCGGCTGAAGGGCAAATGGTGGGCATTATTGGGCGTGTTGGTTCTCGCGATCAATCCCGCGGTGGTCAGGATTTACGTCCAGGCACTTTCACAAGGTGTTGTGGCCTGCCTGCTCACCTGGGCGCTGGTTTTCCTCATTGGTGAGAAGCGCAGACCATGGCAAATCGTGGCAGGCGCGTTTTTATGCGCGCTGACCACTCTGACCCGCCAGAACATGGTTTTTCTAATGCCATTCGCAGTGGTCTACGCGTTTTGGCTACACGGCAAAAAAGCGGGCTGGCTGGCGCTTGCTTTTACAGCAATCCCGTTCATCCTTGTGCATCTGATTTTCTATCCCCAAATTCTGAACCTGTGGTTTTCCTGGCTGCCCGGTTTTATTAGACACGCGCTTGATATTGTGGTTGTGGCAGGTGGGGGAAAGCAGGTGTGGTCGCCAGGTGCTGACGCGCTGACGCGGGTTTCCTCTTTCTTCATGGCGTTCCGCTATCACTTTGTTGTGCTTTTCGGGGTATTTCTTGCAATAGTAATGCTGCCTGTAAAAAACTGGTGGAAGGATGACCGCGAACAAAAAACTGCCTTTCTCCTGATTATTTTATTCACCATTTTCTTCGGGCTGCATGCTTGGGCGTCTCTGGCCAAGAATTATTGTGTATTTTGTTTTCCGAGTTATATCGCATTTTTCCTGCCCATTGGTTTGCTTATCAGCGTACTGGCTTTCAGCAATCTGGTAGAAAAGCACCCGCGTATCTCCGCGTTTCTGGTGGTTTTATTTGTATTGCTAATAATTCCTGGGTTGTTCACGGGCAGCCTGGAGACGGTCGGGCGCTGGATTATGGCGCTGTCATTTCCGAGGGTCAATGGCGGGCAGCTTTTGGCTGGAAGCGTGCCATTGTGGAGCATCTTCGGCAACAGATTTGGTCTGGAGTTTGACCAATTGCTGCCCCTCATCCCGCCGGCTTTCGGATTGCTGACAGCGGTTGCTTTTTCATTGACAATGGCTGTCATTCATAAAGTCTTTAAATTAAAAGCCCATTTCGGATTCAGCGTTACACTGGCAGTAGATCTTTTAGTGGCGGGTGTTGCGCTAACCCCTACATTATTATTGGGGAATGACCCGATTGAAAATACCTGCGGCGGGGATGTCATCAGTGCCTATGAACAGGTGGGCAGCGAACTGCATGCGCGCATCCCGGAAGGCAGCAGCCTCTATTGGGCAGCCGGGAGTGTGGTAACGCCGCTGATTTACATAACCGATTTAGGCATCCACCCACCCCAATTAAACGGCATCTACTCTTATCGCCGGGGGGGTGAAAGAGACTTGCTCGAAAAAGTGGGATATTTTAACGAGGAATCCGTATTGGATTGGCGCAGTAGCGATGAATTTATCATCAACTCTAACAAGAATATGGTGGGGGGATGGTTGACTATCCTGAACCCGGATGAGTTCGACGAATATCAACACACCAGCCCGCTTGACCCCTGTGAGCCGACATCTTATCTGCGCATTTTCAAGCGCAAAAATTGATCAGGCTGATCCCAACCAGCGGTTTTCCGACTGCAAGCACACCACAGCATTGAGGTGGTATGATGGCAAAAACGGGAATGGGATATAGCGCCTTTGGGTGATCGGAAAAACTTCCCGGATAACCCGGATGATTTCAGGATACTGATTGACATGTTCGTAGCGGATGATGGCATCGTAATTAAAACCGAATTTTTTCTCCATGTACCTTTTACTGGTCAGTGCCCGCCCTAGTTTGTACAAGAAGCCACCTTCCGATGGCAAAGCGACCAATAACTTGCCATCCTTTTTCAATACGCGCTTAATCTCAAGCAGATTGCTCTTTAATTCATTCAGGTGCTCAAAAATATATATTGAGAGGATGCAATCGATGGAATGATCCTCAAAGGGCATACAAAATGCATCCCCGTTTATCGCCATGGCTGCTGATTCGCGTTTTTTGAATGCTTCAATGAAATCATATCGAATCTCCAGCCCGATATAATTTTGGTATGTATGCCCGCTGTAGATCACATGGTGACCTTGACCGCAGCCAATTTCCAGGACATGCTTGGTCTGCTGCGATATGGACCATTTGCCCAAAACGCGATGTCCCTGAATCTGAAACCATCCAGCCAACCCTTTGTATAGGTAATTAAAAAGCTCTTCTTGGGCATATTGCCATACTTCCAGGTCGTGTGCTGTGGGTTGAATGTTCCTCTCTTTTTTCATGGTATTGATGCGTTTTCAGGTTTTTTCCCCCAAACCATGCTTCGGTAATGCGGGTCGTCAGAAATGATTGCAATGTCTTTTTCCTTAAACCAGTCCAGCAGGTTTTGATGCAGGAGAATGGTCAAATGAGGGGGTGCGATATCGGTAAGAATGACCTCCCGCACCTGCTGCCAGGAAGAATTCTTTAGACTGATCTTAGTTTCACTGGGAGCCAAGCCAAAAAAAGGTACCAGCAGATCAGCCAAAATCTGCTGACCTTGACCACTAAGCATTTGGGCAAAGCCTCGCGCTGTATTCAGGATGATCCTACTAACACCTTTGATCTCCGGTGAAAATATACCAATGTAACCGCCCGGTTTACAAACCCGCACCATCTCCAAAAATGCCTTGTGAGGTGACTCCGTGTAGCCTATTGCGCCATGAGCAAAAACAAGATCGAACATATCATCATCAAATTGCAGGTCGCAAGCATCCATTAACAGAAAGGTATCTTGTGTTTCAGATGTCAATTTGGTGAGGAATGCGATGGATTGTTGTGACACATCGATACCTGTAAATTGAACAATAAATCTTTGGCCGTTCCTTAGATAATACCGATGTACGCCATCCCCGCATCCGACATCCAGTACTTTTTGGTTACTTTGGAATTGTTCGATAACAGGAGAGAAAAAAAGAGCCGCTTGCAGCAGTTTTGCTTGCGGATATTCCCGGCATGCGAAACTGGTCCAATGGGTGTTGTAATAATCCGATGTTTCCTTTGTACTCATGGCCGTATATAACTAATAGTCATCCCACCACCAAATTTTTTTAGGGGTGTTTTTTCGATACAGGTACCCACTACTTTTAATATATTATATACAATTCCTTTTACACCGGCAGGAAAAAATCCCCAAAAGATACACTGCTCTTCATTAAACCCATGTTCAATCATGATTTGTCCAAGGCTTTTTCTGGAATAGTATTTATCCGATGAACAATGAATCCCTACACGGAATGGTTTTCTTAGACCATGATACCAGGGACTAAGCCCGTTGGAGGAAATGACAACAATTTTTCCGCCATCATTTAACATGAGCTTACAATTTTCCATTAAATTGTCAATATTAATCACATGTTCAATCAGGCCAAAGAAATACAGGACGTCAACTTTAAAAGGTGATTTTTCTAATGGTTTGGATAAATCAATTTGTTCAAGTTGTATATTCTTTAGATGTTTTACTTTTTTCCCTAGTACATCTAACATCCCTTTGCTGCCATCTACACAAATCAATTTCTTAACCAAAGGTGCTATTTCGGTGACATAGGGTCCGGTTCCAACACCAAGCTCTGCGCATGTTTTGCCTTTTGCGAGTTCGGCAATCTTGAAGAAGGTCCCTAACCGGATTTTATGAAATTCTCTGACACTTTCAGTATCACCAAAACGTTCATCCCATGATTCTGCATAAAGATCATAAAAATCAAACACATCCTTAGATGAATTCGATGGTTTAGTGCTGAACCTTTTCTCGTCCATATAAATCTCCATAAAAAGAATTGGACAATATTATATATGGGAAATAGTCTCAATTATTTTAAATAAATCCTTTTGGTTCAGACCCGGATGAATGGGCAAATTAATAAGCGATTGGCTGCATAATAAACTATTAGGGTATTGGTTATTTGAGGAATACTTTTGATAGGCGGGTAGGTGGGGCATGCTGTATTCAATCAGTTGGCCTAACTGTACCCCATGCTGTGCCGCAAGTTTCATAACCTCGTTTCGGTTTGGGACACGGATAACAAAGTGGGAATAAGTAGCTCCTTCTACATTGGGAGGCATTACCCAGGTATCCGGTACTTTTAATTGGTCAAAATACATTGCGGCAATTTCCCGCCGTCTGGATTTAATGGTGTTGTATTTTCCCATCTGTTCCAACCCCACACGAGCTTCAACCGGGGACAGGCGTTTGAGGTAATCCGGTGGGAAATGGATTTTTTCGTCCAGATGGTAGGCATCGGTTAACTGCCTGAGAAGTCCGGTATTGTTCTGTAGCCAGTAAGTGAATCCATAAATTAGATCGTTAAAAGCGATCGTCGCTACTGGCAGATAAAATAATCTGAATAATTTTTCAGACCAGGATTTTTCCGAATAGCTTCGTTCCCGAAGCGCTAATAATTTGGCGGCAATCTCATCGTCATTGGTGGTGAACATCCCGCCAAAGATGGAGGTGATCTGTTTGCTGATGTTCAATCCAAACAAGGCGCCATCGCCGGCGTTAACTACTGATTTACCTTGCCATTCAGCTTCAAATGAGTGAGCGCAATCCTGGATAATGTAAATACGCTGTCCGAAACGGTTTTCAGCTTCATGTACAATCTGATTGACAGCGTCCACATCCATCGGATAGCCAAACAGGTGGGTGGGAAGTACCGCGCGTGTCTTTGCGGTGATGGCTTTACGGAACGCGTCCAGATCCATGTTGTAATCGTGAAGATTTATGTCGACAAAAACCGGAATGTTTCCGCTAAGCACCGTCGCGTGGCCAACCACTGAACAGGTGTAGGCTGGCTGGACAATTTCCGCACCTTCAATGCCCATTGCTTTAAAGAAAGCCCAAAGGGCGCTGCGGCCGTAGGGGAAAGCAACAGCGTGACGGGTTGAAAACGTCGCCGCGAAAGCTGACTCGAATTTTTGCACCGCATCATTTACTGGCCGGAAAAGCGCAGCAATTTCCTCAAAACCAATAAACGGTTTTAACCTCGGGATCATTTTTCACCCTGCAAAATTTTGGACCATTCGCCCAGGGTTATAAACTCATAATCGGCAACCATCAGGTCCATCATCTTTTTAAAGACTTCCAGTTTCTTTTTTAAAGGCGTACCCAACGCCTGCGGGACGTATGCGCCTCGATGAGTTGAGGGCATCTGGTTTTCCAGTTCGGGCAGACTGTAATCCACAAAGTCTGATAGATGCATCTGAAAGTGGACAGGCAATCCGGATCGTTTGATATTCTTGTAGAGCGCCTGATAGAAACTGTTACTGGTAAAGAGCAGCAACGTGGCAAAGAACGGAATACGTAGGATTGGGGTAACTGAAACCGGAAATTCAATGATGCCGCCGTCCCCTTTTTGGGCAAGGGAGAATTGGCTGGTGTGGTATGGCGTTATTGGCGCTGCCATGTAGCGCCACATGCCCATGGTAGTACGGTTGGGTTTTGTCTGGCCAGACATGCTGGCCCAATGCGCGAATTTCATCAGGGGCATCAGTGAGGTTGGAAAAACTGAGGAATCATATGTATATCCCAATCGTTGGAGAATAGGCAGCGTGTTGTCGTCAATATTCCATCCGGGTGAGCGGAAGCCGACCGGGCGTACCCCGGTTACTTTTTCGCAGATGTCCCCCATGGCTGCAATCTCCTTGCCTTTTTCTTCAGGATTCAACCAGCGGAATCCTTGCGGGTGGGTCATTGAATGGTTGGCTGGTTCATGCTCATCTAGAATAATGGAGCGGATTGCTGAATGGTTGGGCTGATGTAAAAAATCATTACCCACCATAAAAAGCGTGGTTTTCATGCGGTATCCTTCAAAAAACCGCTGGATGGTTTCAAGCCCGGTCCGAAATTCAATAAATGTGTATCCACCAGGCCGCTTCAGCCCCTGGCTTTTGTAGATGGAAGACAGGCTGTCCACATCAATAGTGACAGATGCCAAATTTTTCATTAGGCTTTACCTGTGGAGTCATCTGCAAATGAAACATGGTGTTTGATTTGAAGGGAGCCTTTAATATTGAGTGTTGCGTGATCCAGAATTTGCGCGTCAGGTGGATTAGTCTGCGCGGGTGTGTAATAACGAGCAGAGGCCATATGGATAGCGGTGAATTTGAATCCCTGAACCAGGCTTTTCAGCCGGACTTTTCCCGAATTTGTAATGATATCCGTGATCTCTATGGATTGAGGATTCAGTTTAATAACCCGCTTTCTTAACATGTTGATTTTTGAACTGTTTTTTACCAGTACGCTGACCATCAGCTTTTTCATCATTTCATTCAAGAAACCAAGGCGCATCAATGTTAAATTCATCAAGCGCAGTATCAGGTAATTGAAAGGATTTGGGTAAGAATCTTTTATGGAGTAAAAATTGCTCTCACATTCCAAAGAATCGTTACCCATTCGAAGCGGATTATCGAGACACGTGGATTGTGTGGTGAGCTTTCCTCCTTTTTCTGTCACCCCATAAACCCCGCAATCATCCAAAACCAGATTGCCGGATATTCTGTCAAAGATCTTGATTACACCGCCATTGGATGCACCTAAGATCATGTAGTAATTCTGCCTTGAACGGATGGCAATCCCGGCATGTGGAAATTCTTTATCCAACGGTCCATCTTGGAAAGGCATGGGGGGAGAATCTTTCAATAAAACCCCTGATTCCAACGCCAAAATGGATGAATTCAGAAGTGGCGCGGTATTCCCCATGTCAACATCAGTAAGGGTTATCGTATGGCCCTCCTCGATGGATGCCAGCATAAATTTATGCTGGCTTGCTGCATCGGGAAATTCACCCGAAAGCAATGCAATCCCGCCCGGATAATAGATTTCCGTTCGTCGGCTGCCGTATTCGCCGCCAAAAGTCCCGTCCGGGTGGGAAAAATACTTGAGAAACCCCAGTGACAAATCGAAAGCTTTCCGCAATGTTTCGGAAGGTTTTAGACTGTAAATTTGAGCCAAGTAATGCATACACAATGTCTGGTAACCGGGGTCTGCGCCGCCGTATTCCGGGAACCAACCTTCAGACGATTGATTGGTCAAGATTAAATCCAGCAGGGTTTGGCCTTTTATCGAAAATTGGTTTTCATAAAAAAAGTCGCCTGCCTTGAAAAGTCCGAGCGCCGCGCCTGCCAGATGATTGGAAATCAAGCTATGCTTCTCAGAGCTCCGTGTCAGAAATTCGGCTGCTCTAAGCAAACCGGATTCATATAATTGCTTTTCTGAATCACTGCATTCTGATCGTATTTCTTGATACGCTGTAATAAGGTCAGGTATCAGAAAACCGGTTGCGCCGTAACTATGTTCATGAGGATATGCCTGGTCAAATGATCCATCCCGGTGTTGAACTTCAAACGCAAATGCAAGTCCGGATTTAATTGCCTTAACAACCATTTGGCTGTGATTTTTGGATTGTTGCTGTCGTAAATACCAACTTAGAACGGCGACATTTCGTTGGAATGTAGCTTCCGGGAAATCTGTAAGTTTCCAGGCCCAGTAACGCCGGTCAAAACAACCATATGCGCCAGAGGAAGGATCGCGGTTTATTTCACTTAGCAGATGACGGCAGGTATTGGTAATTTGTTCTCTCAAGGGAATTTTCATTATAAGAAAATTATAACTTCCAAAATTATTAATGTAATTTTTAAATAGACAAGAGATATTTCATAATTTGTAATCAATGATTTTGGCTGAGTCCCCACTTTCTTGGAATGCAATATAATTGTGGCCTGCTATAAGTCTATTAATAATTGGAGTCTTAATGAGCAAGAAATCCAAAAAGGGTTACAAGCAAATCATTAAAAAACAGGAAGTCGTGACTGTTCCAACCGCAAGGAGCAATGAATTCAATCCAGACTACTCGGATGTAAAACGGGACCTCAAGCGTATCGGAATCCTCGCGAGCACTTTCCTCGTGATTCTGATCGCTCTGTCTTTCATTTTGAAATAAAACCCCATCTGGAGGAGACTATGGCACGCATGTTTGTCCCTGGCCCGGTAGATGTCGCCCCCGAAGTCATGCAGGCGATGACCAAACCGATGCTCCCTCACCGGAGCAAGGAATATGAAGATATTCATCGAAGCGCTGCCGAAAAAGCGCAAAAGGTGTTCTATACCAATTACCGTGTGTTCATAGGCACGCACAGCGGTTCAGGCATGCAGGAAACAGGGATTCGTAACTTGGTGAATAAGGATGTTCTATGCTGCGTCAACGGTGCGTTCTCGGAACGCTGGTATGACGTTGCGGTTTCGAATGGAAAGAACACTGACCGGTTGGATGTGGAATGGGGTAAGGCAGTAAGACCAGATCAATTGCGTGACGCGCTTAAGAAGAAGCACTATGAAGCAGTGACCATCGTTCACAATGAAACCTCCACCGGCGTTGAGAGTCCGGTCAAGGACCTGTCCAAGGTGGTCCGGGAAGTCAGCCCGGAAACCTTCATCCTTGTGGACGCAGTCTCTTCCCTGGGCGGCACCAAGATCGAAATGGATGCCTGGGATCTTGATTTTCTCCTGACTTCTTCGCAGAAATGCCTGGCGCTTCCCCCCGGTCTATCGCTGGCGGGTGTGAATGACCGCGCATTAGCAAAAGCTGCCACCGTTGAAAACCGCGGCTGGTATTTTGACCTGCTGATCATGGAAAAACACCGCGTCAAAAATTCCACCGCCATGACCCCGGTTGTCCCTCTGGTTTACGCTTTGGACTTCCAGCTCGACCGCATCTTTGATGAAGGCCTTGAGAACCGCTTTGCCCGCCACGCAGCCATGTCGCAGAAGGTGTATAACTGGTCGCTGGCGCACGGCATGCCCTCCTTTGCGGAAGAAGCTTACCGCTCTAAAACTGTTGCGACCATCTCGAACACTATGAACCTGGATGTTTCGGTGTTGAACAAATTCCTTATGGAACATTACCAGATGCGCATCTCCAGCGGTTATGGTGATATGAAAGAAAAAACCTTCCGCATCGCCACAATGGGCGAGATCTCGCTTACTGATGTGGACATGCTGCTCGAGGGTATGGACAAGTTTATTGCCTTGAATAAATAAATTTTAAATATAAATAAAAAACCGGAGGATAAATCATCCTCCGGCTTTGCTTTGAACTAAAGGAATTTATTTAAGAAAGCTTCAATTTTCTCGTAGTAATCTTTCAGTGTTTCCGGTTTGCGAAAACCATGCCCTTCACCCGGGTAAACCTGTAATTCACACGGGATACCATTTTCAACCAGCTTTTGATATATAGCCAGTGTCTGGTTTAGAGATACTACCTTATCCTCATCACCGTGGAACAGAGCGACCGGGTCTTTGATTTTCTTAATGTGGTTGATGGGTGATCGGCCGATAAACCGCTGGCGATTCTTGCTGAGATCGCCAACCAGAAACTGATGATAATACTTTTCATACTTGTGAGTGTTGCGCGCGTCTTCCAGCAGGTCGCTTACGCCGTAACTGCAGATGCCTGCCTTAAACAAGCCAGGCTGGCGGATCAAGGTGTTCAAGACTGTGAATCCCCCGGCGCTGGAACCCAATAGTGCCATTCTGTCTGATAAGGCCAGGCCTTGTGCCACCAACGCTTGTGCAAATGCGATGGTATCTTCCACATCCGCGACACCCCATTGGTGGCGCAATGCATCCTGGTAGGCATATCCGTAACCGCTGCTGCCGCGGTAATTGACTTGCGCGTAGGCATAACCTCGAGATACGAAGTAAGCCGCATCGTTGCTGAAGGTTTTGGTATTGGCGGATGTGGGTCCGCCGTGTACATGCAAGATCAGCGGCGGTTTGGAGGATGTATTTGATTGGGAATGTAAGGGAGGGTAATAGAAACCATACCCCGTTTTACCTCCAGGAATTGGGAAAGTGATTTCCACGGGATCCGCGCAATATGCTCCCGCCTCTTTCTCGATATCCGTCTGGGTGATGATCAGTCTGCCATTTCGGTAAAGGCAGATTTGTTTAGGTATCTTTGTTGAGGAGCCCAGAAAAACCAGGTCGTCACCAGTAGGAGACACATCCAGCTGGACTGCCCATTGGACAGGACTGATATCGAGTTGTTCGGATTTTCCTTTTGGCAGATTTATTTTCCATAAGGTGGTTTCACTGTGAGAATAGCGGAAATAATACAAGGCAGAGCTGCTGACATTCCAGCCGTAACTGCGCATCCCCTGAATCCAGTCAGGTAACCGCAAGTGGAATCCTTCGCCTTTAATTAGGATTTTGTGTGTCCGTTTTTTAAGATTGTAAAGAACCAGGTTGTCCCAGTCCCCATCCCGGATAATATAACTCAGCCATTTGCCATCTGGAGAGAATAGCGGCTGGCTGGCGGAGTGATTTTTTCCACCGGCGATCCAGTGCTCTTCAAAAAGGCGCAATTGCATTCCTCCCAGCTCCCCCAGCTTAACGCGGCTGGCGTCCCAGGGCATATCTGGGTGACTCCACTCAACCCAGACGATGCGCTCACCGGAGGGATGCCAGGTGGGTTGCATATAGAAATCCGCGCCGAGGGCTAACTGTGAAGGCCAGGAAAGGCCGTGGGTTCTAGTTATGGCAAGTCCGTCAGATTCGCCCGCGTGATAGCAATAAATTACCCATTTGCCGTCAGGTGAAAGCGCAGGCGAGGCAGTTGAACTCCAGGCTGGCGTGATAGGTTTGGGTTTAGTATTTTGGTCAAAGAATGTCATAAAAAGACTGCCTGATCGGTCCGGGAAAACCACCTGGGTGGTATTCACATCCAAATCCCCGCCGCCATACCCAACACCTCCGCGCGCGTTTAGTTCGCCGGATAACCTGCGGGTTTTTCCATTGATCTTTCTTTCAAAAATAACGCCCTGCGCGCCGATGGATTCACTCCAGACGAGCCTTGCTCCGTCTCTGCTGAAACGGACATCATTGATGCGGGGTAGCTGGTTAAGTAACTCAATCGAAATGGGAACGGGTTTTTTCATGCGGGTTCTCACATTGTCATTATCTATGATTTTAAATAAAAAAACTCACCGCACAAGTCGGTGAGTTAGAGTTTCACGGTTAGTCAAGGTCTTTCGGGCGCCATAACTTTTTCAATTTGATGTTTTCACCTTTTTGCAGTTCACTCCAGTCTTTAATTGGAGCGGTCAAATAAGCGATTGAGGCAGTGGGAAGACTTTCGACTTTGCCATTGGCAATCTGTAAAAAGGCTTCAAGTCCGGGATTGTGACCGATTACCATAATGGTCTTTTTATCTTTGGCGTTTTTTTCAATGGCGCGTAGTATATCGGAAGGTTCCGCCATATATAAAGAGTCAAGGAAAATAATTTCCTTTTTACATTTGCAGGTATCCGCAACGATCTCGGCTGTTTGTTTAGCGCGTATGGCAGTGGAGGATAAGATTAAATCAGGCTCCAGTTCTTTTGATTTGAGCAGTTTACCCATCCGCTCGGCATCTTTTCTGCCCCTTTTTTTTAATGGTCTCTCATGATCCGGAATATCAGAATCATCCCAGCTCGATTTCGCGTGTCGCATCAGCAGCAGTTTTTTCATGCCACTTTTCTACATTTCATTATTACAATTTTCATAAAAGAGTATAACATAGAGGATAATTTGAATATAAAGTACTATCGTTAAAGGATTGTTAAAGATTTTCTGCGATGGACGTGGAAAAATCCTCACAAAAGCCGGTTTATATCGGTGAAACAGTCAACATCGGATTTACCAAACCGCCGATATTTAGTAAAAAACCTGACTGTCCTGACAGCTTCACCTGGAGGGGTGAGACTTTCATGGTGACTGAACTTCTAACTGAGTGGCAGGATTTTACGCGCAAAGGGAAATACAGCCATAATATGAAAGACGCTCATTTGGAGCGTGCCAATGTGAAAGGATCACTTGGGGTAGGCAGGTTTTATTTTCGGGTGCGGACAGCTGATTTGCGTGTGTTTGACCTTTACTACGACCGAACAATTAAGAATGCCTTTGACACTGGCGGTTTCTGGGTGCTTTTTCAGGAACTTTTCCCGGAATGAATCGTGATAAGTATAAATAATATTGATTATAATTTTGATATTATTGATGCTATTATGTTACAATAATTAACTATATTAATATAAGCATTAATAATATTGAATAGGGCGAACAAATAATGAATAAATTAATTGAAAAATGCCCGATCTGTTCTCACGAACTGACTATAACCAAGGTGTTTTGTGAACAATGCGGCACAACAATGTCCGGCCAGTTTGGTTCGACAGGTTCCCGGTTTAATAAACTAACCGAAGAACAGATGGATTTTCTCATGGTTTTTATCCGATGTGAAGGAAAATTTAATCGTATGGAAGAAGAATTAAATCTCTCCTATCCCACCCTGCGCAACCGCTTTAATGATATATTGGCAGCCATGGGATTTGAAGGTAACCGGTCCGATGAAGAACATACGCTTTCTAAAGATGATCGGATTGAGATCCTGCAAAAACTGGATAAGGGAACGTTGAATCCTGAACAGGCGGAACTGATGCTGCGTGGCAAGGGTGAATTACCCTTGGAAAATTGAGAGGTGAATAATGAATGAAGAGAAAATGATGATTTTAAAGATGCTGCAGGAGGGCAAGATTTCGGCCGATGAAGCGGCCAAACTGCTGGAGTCTTTGGAATCAGGCAGCAAGAAAGATGAAAAAAAACAGGCTGAAGAACCGCGCAAGGGTGAAGGTAAATTCTTCAGAGTCTCTATAACCGACACGACGACAGGAAAATCGCGCGCGAATATCCGTATGCCGCTGAGTGTAATGGGAATCGGTATGAAGTTTGGTGCACATTTCGCGCCCCAAATTGACGGGGTGGAATCCGACCAGTTGATGGACGCGATCCGCAACGGGCAGGTGGGCAAGATCATTGATGTGTATGATGACGAGGATGGAGAACACGTCGAAATTTATATCGAATAGTCTCCATGCAAACCTCATTTAAATCCGACTGGAAAAAAACTTTCTTCATCATCTGGACCGGCCAGGCGTTCAGCCTGCTGGGCAGTGAACTGGTACAGTTCGCGCTAGTTTGGTATCTGACAAAACAGACGGGTTCTGCTTCTGTTCTGGCCTTTGCTTCTTTTGTGGCTTTGATCCCGCGTGTATTAATTTCTCCTTTTTCCGGCGCATTAGTAGACCGTTGGAACCGGCAGCGCGTTATGATTTTTGCTGACGCAGCAATTGCGCTTTCCACCATGCTGCTCGCGGGGATATTCTGGCTTGGAAAAATTCAGATCTGGCATATCTACGCAATCATGTTCATCCGTTCGCTGGGCAGCGGTTTTCATTGGCCGGCGATGCAGGCATCAACTTCGCTGATGGTTCCTAAAGAACAGCTATCTCGCATTTCGGGATTGAACCAAACTATACGAGGTGCTCTAGGGATTGCGGCGCCAGTAGCTGCTGCTCTGCTACTGGAATTCATGCCCATGTTTGGGATTCTTTCCATTGATGTAATAACTGCCATTATCGCAATTTCTCCATTATTATTTGTCGTTATCCCGCAGCCTGATAAATCTGTGCAGACAGAGATGACCAACCCCACCCATCTTTGGGAGGATGTTAAGGCTGGGTTTCATTACATGGTTGCCTGGAAAGGGATGTTTTACCTCGCCATAGCAGCGACAGCATTAAATTTTTTTCTTAATCCTGGTTTTACTTTCATACCTCTGCTTGTCACCAGTTATTTTGGAAAAGGCGCAATTGACCTCAGTTTGTTGGAATCCGCATTCAGCGCGGGGATGATTTTAGGCGGCATAATCCTCAGTGCCTGGGGAGGTTTTAAGAAGAATATATTTACAATCCTGATAGGTCTGATAGGAATGGCTGTTGGAACTGCGCTGATTGCACTAACACCTACGAATATGTTCTATATGGCAGTGGCAGGGATGGCAATCACAGGGTTCATGAACCCAATTGTCAATGGACCTATTGCCGCAATTATCCAAACAAATGCCGACCTACAGATGCAGGGACGAGTATTTTCGATGCTGGAAAGTATGGCTTCAGCCATGACGCCCATCAGCATGCTTATCGCAGCGCCGGTGGCAGAATGGATTGGCATTCGCGGGTGGCTGCTTCTGGGTTCTGCAGGTTGCTTCGTGATGGGCATCGCAGGCTTTTTTATGCCCGCGCTTATACATCTTGAAGACAGTAAACCGGCAAAGGCCAGCCAACCGCTAGCCGAAGGTTAAACGTAAAGTAATAACAATCGCAGCGATTAGCACCGCTGATATCAGGATCAGCACCGGTTGGCTTTTTTGCTTGACGGCCACGTTCTGGCCAAAAAGGTCTTCCCCGATTCCAAAAGACGGACCGGCAAACCAGGCAAAATATAATCCACCCAGCAGTCCGCCGAGATGACCCCAGTTATCAATACCGGGAGAGAGCCCAAGCATGAGGTTTACGATAATGACCATAGCAATGTTGGTGAGCATCGGCCTCGCTGACGGACCGAGCAGGTGACGGTTTTTATAAACATACACACCCTGGGCTGCGATGAGCCCAAATATCGCGGTTGAAGCGCCCAGGGAAGGGTTGGGTGAAAGCATGAAAGACAGTATGTTTCCCCACAGGCCGCCGACCAGGTAGAGCCCGATGAAGGGCCAAACCCCATATTTCTTTTCCAGACTTGGTCCGATCATATACAGGGCATACATGTTAAAACCCATGTGAAGGATTGAGCCGTGTAAGAGAATAGGGGTGATCAGACGCCACAACTGGCCTTGGATAATCAATTGGTTAACCTTGGCTCCCAGGTAAAGTGGCAAATCATTACCAAGTAATGTCTTGGAGAGATTCTGAAGCAGGAAAAAGGCAACAGTTATGCCAATGATGATGTAGGAAATATAAATTTTTCTTTTCATTGAATGAAGGTTTTAGTTTTAGATGGATATTTTCCGCGGTTTGGATTTTTGGTGTTCCGCGATGATAATGGCTTCAATAATGGTGACAGTTTTTTGAAGCTGGTTTTGGGCGTTGACTACGATATAGTCAAAATTGCGGGCTTTAATTAATTCATCTTTTACGGTCGTTATACGCGTTTCAAAGTCTTTTTCCTGGCTCAGCCAGCGCCCGCCCAAGCGTTGATACCAATCCTCCTCATTGGCGGGGATTAGAAAGATCAGAACCGCATCTTTATATAATTTCTTGATTTTTTCTGCCCCCTGTACATCCAGCCGCAATATGACATCTTTGCCGGATTCGATGGCTTTACGGATTTGCGCTTTTGGAACTCCTTTGTAATCATCATAAACACGTGAATACTCGATCAATTCATCAGCGGAAATCATTTTTTCAAATGCTTCGTGGGAAACGAAAAAATAATCAACCCCTTCTTTTTCATCCGGACGGGGTGCACGGGTATTGGCGGTGACCACATGATAAATGGGCAAATCACTTTTCTTTAACGCCCTGAGAACAGAATCCTTTCCGACGCCGGAAGGGCCGGAGATCACCACCATAAGCGGCGCTTGCTCCAGAATATTAAAATCGACTTTTTCTTTAACCAATGGGTCTCTGATCAATTATTGTAAAGATAGCTATGATTATAATTGAAATCAACCAAACACCTTTTTTCCAGAAAAATGCCGAATTACGATTTTATCTGCCAAAGATGCCAAAAACGGCTTGTTAAATTTTTGACATACGCCGAATACGGCAATAAATCAGTTGACTGTCCCTACTGCGGAAGCGATGAAGTGGCAAGGCATATCACACGAGCCCGAATTGCCCGCTCAGAAGATATCCACCTTGAAAATTCTGGCGAATTTTCCAGCCCTGAAAGTATGGCGCAGATGGAACAAAACCCGCAGGCTTTGGGGAGGATGATGCGCAGAATGAGCAGTGAACTGGGTGAAGAAATGGAACCTGAATTCAACGAAGTCGTGAATCGTCTGGAGAAAGGCCAGTCACCGGATGAGATTGAAAAAGATTTACCGGATTATACTGGAGGAAAGGGATTCGCTTCGGGAGATAATGCTGACCTGGAGTAAGACCCTTTCAATACGCGTTTACAGCCTCTTTCAGCTGATCGTAAGACGATATCCAGCTTATTTTCTGAATGAAGGATAATAAATTTCTACTCCTGGCGCGCAGAGTTCTCACATCGTTGCCAACCGGGTCCGCGCCCGCGGCGCTGAAGGGCTCGTTAGCATAAGCGCCGTAAAAAGCGAAATATGCCTGGTTCAGTTTACGAATTTGGTAGCCATTCTCCCAAAACACTTTCCTGCGGGCCTCCATAAATTGTTCTGCTTCTTTAATTTTGTTTTGAGCAAGCAGGTCGTCTACAATGATGCGTGTCTGATACATTTCCTGCCGAAAATCAAATTCCGCTTGGGTTTTAAGAGCAGTTGGAATATATTTTGCCTCATAGGTCCTGTAAGAAAAATTATCTTCAGGGTTGAGTAAATCTCCATAAAACCGGCGTATCAGGAACCAACTAATTTCTTCCCCAGCGATGGATGCAGTTGTTTCATTCATGGTACGCAGGGCAGGTGTGGTGGAATAATTCCAGCCCAATGGCCGGAAGATCAACAGATTATGTGTCCATTCGTGCGCTACGGTATCCACCAGATATAAAAGATTGCCGGTGTTGATCACCATGGTGGGGTAGGTGCTCACTCCTCCGACAGGCACTACCAATGCGGAATAGTCCGTGTTTTCTTCCACCTTGCTTTCGAGGGCGATTTCTTCACTTGGGCTTAGATAAGATTGCAAGGATACACTTTTTTCCTGCCGGATAACATTTCTGGGCGAGATAATCAGGTCTTTGGGTAAATCCGTCACATGATAGAGCACAGGTGGTAGGGGCTGCTTTAATTCAATCAATCCCATGGCATCCAGAGTCTGGCCAATCTGGTCCTGAATTACCGCCTCTGCAAGGATGGAAAGTTTTTCCAGGCGAGTTTCCTGTTCTTGTAATTTTCTTTCCAAAACTGATGATTCATTCTTCTTCAGGGAAGATTCAGGATTTGCGTACATAGTCTCGAGTGAATTTTTCAGGTTTTGGGTGTCCGCCAAAGCCTGGAAGTAATCCTTAATGATTTTGCGCTGCTGAAGGTAACTCAGGTGTCTGATCGGTCCCAGGCTGATTGAAGACAATTTTTGCCAAACCGCGTTGGCAGTCCATCCAAAATAATCAAATTCGTATGGTCTAGTGTATGTACGAATTTGTTCTGCTTCGTCAAATGGTTGCCAGACGCTGGTAGTAGCAATTAGCATTATGATGCAACTGAAAAAAAAGAACTTAAAAACAATTAAAAATCGTTTCATTTGAGTATTTTGAAATTATAGTGGGTGGTTGCCATAATATTCTATACATCCGCGATGTTAACGAAATGTTTACAGGTTTTATATGAAATATCGTTATAATAACATGTATAAAATATACGAAGTAGAAAATTTAAGGAAAGAGACTGAAATGGCTAGGCCAAAAAATTCACCTGAAAAAATTGAAAGAATGCGCAATGACATGATGGATGCGGTAATTGACCTGCTGGATGATGTTTCACCGGATAAGGTCAGCATCCGCATGATCGCGGAAAAAATTGGCGTATCGCACATGGTTTTTTATACTTATTTTGGCGACCGCTCGGAGATTATGAAAGCCTTAATCGAAAGGCAAAAGGATCGCATCGGGGTGCACTTTGAAGGATTGATTGAGAAAGCGCGTTCCGTTCCGGTGAAGACCGTCCTTGCTGATTTGCTAAAGGATTATGCCCAGACGGCTCATGATCATCCAAAGATATTCCGCATGTTTTGGATGACTCCTAAATCAGACAAAGGCGATGACATTGAAAGTCTGAAACACCTTGAACCTATTTTTGATAGACTCACAGAATTAATAAAACTTGGGATGGAAAAGGGCGAGTTTTCCAAAAAGAATCCCCGACTTGTGGCCGTGACTGTTCTCACAATCGCCAACGCGCCGCTTATTCTGAATCTGTGCGGCAAGATGCCGATGGATGTAAGCTGTGAAGCATTGATCGAAGAGATCCAGAAAGCGGTTTTTGCTTATCTGAACGTGTAACAATTCAATAGTCACGGAACGACTGGGGCGTATTTCCGTGTGGATTAATGAGGAAATAATGCCTAAAAAAGACACTGAAGCCAAAAAGAAATTCTCTATTAAATTATTAATTCAATGGTTTAAAGAAAAATCGATCCGCTGGATCGCGGCTATTCTTCTGGCTCTGATTGCAGGATTTCTGGTAATTAATAATTTAAGAGGCCGTTCCAATACCAATGATACTTACCAGACTGCCATAATTGAAAGGGGTGACCTAATCGCAATTGTTGGCGCGACAGGGGTAGTGGAGGCCAAACAGACTACTGAACTTAACTGGCAAACGACTGGCAGGGTTGACCATGTTTTTGCGTATGTCAACACGAAAGTGGCAGCCGGAGAAATTCTGGCTGACCTGGCCGATAACACGCTTCCGCAATCTGTAATTTTGGCGCAATCAGACTTAGTCACCGCGCGCAAAAACCTTGAAGATCTGATCAACTCAAATACTTCAAGCGCGGAAGCTTATAGAAATTTGTTGAGTGCTGAGAGTGATCTGCGGGATGCAAAGGAAGAGCGCGATGATTGGAACTACAATGGCGCGAATTGGGACCGAATTTATTCCGTGCGGTCAGAATTCATCCGTCTGGAAGAGGAATTAAAAGTATATAAGTCAGCTTATGAAGAAGTGATTGATTTACCAGTTAAGGATCCAAAACGGGTGGAAGCAAAATCCGCATTGGATAAAGCGCAATTGGCGCGGGATAAAGCTCTTAGAACCATTAATTATATTTTGGGAAAATCCTATGACCGGCAAGTGGCTGAAGATTTTGCGGATTATGACCTTGCCTTTTCCAAAGTTCAGGACGCGCAACGCGAATGGGAACGATTCAAGGAAGGAACAAACAAAGACGATGTTAGCGCAGCTGAAGCCAGGGTAGCAGCCTCAGAAGCAACCGTTTCGCTGGGTTGGCTGGAAGCGCCCTTTGATGGGACGGTAACCCGCGCTTACCCCAAAATGGGCGATGAAGTAGCCACCGGTAACCAGGGATTCAGAGTAGACGACCTTTCTGAATTATTTGTGAAAGTGGATATTTCGGAAGTAGATATTAATCGGGTAGCAATCGGCCAACCTGTTGAACTGAGCTTTGATGCGGTATCTGGAAAGACGTATAAGGGTAAGGTCACAGAAGTATCCTCTGTTGGTGTAGATAATGGCAGCGGTGTTGATTTTGAAGTGACGCTTAAGATATTGGAACCGGATGACCAGGTTCGCCCTGGGATGACGGCCGCAGTAAATATCATTGTCAGTAAAATTAAAAATGTTCTTGTTATACCTAATCGGGCAATCCGGTTAATCGACGGGCAAAGAATTGTTTATGTCCTGGCTAATGGCCAACTTAATGAAACCAAGATCGAAGTGGGTTCATCTTCTGATATTCAAGCCGAGATCACTGGCGGTGATTTGAAAGAAGGGGATGTGTTGGTTCTCAATCCTCCGTCGTTATTTCAGTCCAACGGGCGACCGCCGTCATTTGTGAGGCAGTAAGTGACGAAAAATAAGGATGTTATCCTTACCCGCTTTATAGAAAAAGTGTATCGCATGGGTGAGGTTGAGGTAAATGCCCTGTGTGGAGTTTCAGTAAAAATAAAACAGGGCGAGGTGGTTTCAATCATGGGCCCATCCGGATCCGGAAAATCCACACTGATGAATATTATCGGCTGCCTCGACAGACCTTCCGCGGGAGATTATTACCTGGATGGCGAACTGGTTTCAAACATGAGTGATGACCAGCTTGCTGTAATCCGTAACCGGAAGGTGGGATTTGTCTTCCAGAATTTCAACCTGCTTTCGCGGTCTTCTGCGTTAATAAATGTCGAATTACCTCTGCGATACGCGGGTGTGACCGAGGGAAGAAGGGAACGGGCTATAAAAGCGCTTGAGTCGGTTGGCCTGGGCGACCGTGTGAACCATAAGCCTACTGAACTTTCAGGCGGTCAGCAGCAGCGCGTTGCTATGGCTCGGGCTATCATCAATAACCCGGCGATCATTATGGCTGATGAACCAACCGGAAACCTGGATTCCAAATCCGGAGAAGAAATCATGCAATTGCTTTTGAATATGAACAAGGAGTTTGGCACAACATTGATTATCGTTACACATGATCCCAAAATCTCAGACCGGACACAGCGGGTGATTCGCCTTTATGATGGGTTGGTGGTGAAACAATGAATATCGGGCAAGTAATCCGAGAGGCGCTTGAAAGCATCATCGCTAATAAACTGCGCGCGGCTTTAACCATTCTTGGTATCGTGATTGGTGTCGCTGCGGTAATTGCCATGCTTGCTGTAGGAGCTGGTGCACAGGATACCATTCTAGGATCCATCAGCGGCATCGGTACAAACCTGTTATTTGTCTTTCAGGGCAACCTGCAGCAAGATGTACGCAATGAACAACCGATCACCATGGCTGATGTATCGGCATTGAAGGATGTGTATCAGGCACCCCATATTCAGGGAGTTGCTCCAATTGTGCGTGGCAGTGTTAAAGCAAGCTTCAGCGGTGAGTCAACCTCACCGGAGATATATGGCGTTACATCCGAATTTGAGTCGGTCCGCAACTATAAGCTGATTGAAGGCAGTTTCATAACCGATGACAATGTCAATGGTCAGGCTTCAGTCGCGCTGTTAGGACCTGAGGTCGCGGATAAACTCTTTGGCCGGCGAGAATTGATCACCGGTGAGACAATTCGTATAGAAGGTCAGCCATTCCGTGTGATTGGCGTCTTGGAGTCCAAGGGCGGCGGCTCGTTTGGCAGCCAGGATAATGTTATCTTGGTACCCATCACTACTGCTCGTATACGGCTGCTGGATAAAGAACGCGATAACGTGGATGTGGTTTATGTTCAGGCTATCAATGCAGAATCTGTCCCAATTGTCAATGAAGAAATCGCCCAAATATTTCGCACCCGCCACCGAACAGTTCTAGGCGCGGATGACTTTACAGTATTTACTCAAGAGGACTTCCTTTCATTAGCTGGAACTATCACTAATGTTCTTACAATTTTCCTGGGTGGTATCGCCGCTATTTCGCTGCTCGTAGGCGGCATCGGCATCATGAACATCATGCTTGTATCAGTGACTGAACGCACCAAGGAAATTGGCTTGCGAAAAGCGGTGGGAGCCAGAAAAGCTGATATCCTCATCCAGTTTTTGACTGAGTCTTCTCTTCTCAGCCTGATCGGTGGCATTATCGGGATTTTTTTTGGCTGGCTGATATCTTTTGCGGTTGGGCGCATTGCAGCGGCCAGCGGAACCCCATTTACGCCCAATGTGAGCCTGAATTCAGTGCTGCTCGCGACCCTGTTTTCTACCGCTGTGGGATTGTTCTTCGGTATTTATCCCGCAAACCGGGCGGCTAACCTTCAGCCGGTGGAAGCCCTGCGATATGAATAAGGAAAGTTCTTTAATAAGAGCAGCCTAAAAGCTGCTCTTTTCTTTAAAGACCCGGTTTTATCCAAGACAGTTGTCAATGTAAGTTAAAAATGGAATCGGTTAGAATTAATTCCAACCAAACTGATTTTTCGGAGGAACACCCAATGGAACCCTGGCGCGTCATTGTCACTGATGGTTTACAGGATACCGGCCTAAATATTTTGGAACGCGAATCACAGGTCGTTGAAAGGAAAGGCATTTCTGCGGACGACTTGATGAAGGAAATTACAGATTATGACGCGTTGATTATTCGCAGCCGTACCAAAGTCACCCGCCAGATGATAGAGGCGGCGTCCAAATTGAAAGTGATTGGCCGCGCAGGGGTAGGTGTAGATAATATTGACCTTAAAGCCGCAAAAGAAAAGGGGATTACCGTTGTCAATGCTGCAAGCGCTACCACCATTGCAGTCGCCGAACTTACCATTGGATTAATATTTGCCCTTGCACGCGAAATTCCACGCGCAGATGCCAGTATGAAACGCGGGGAATGGCTAAAAAAAGAGCTCATGGGTGTTGAACTCTACGGAAAGAACCTTGGCATTATTGGTTTCGGGCGGATCGGGTCAACAGTCGGGCAAATGGCTGCGGCAGTAGATATGCGCATCATTGCCTGCTGCGATTTTAATATTCCCGAGACCATTCGTATCACCGGCGGAGAGCTAATGATGATGGAAGATATTATTGATAAAGCAGACTTTATCGCTATACACACCCCATTGACTGAAAAAACTCGCGGCCTAATCAATAAAGAAACAATCACGCGTATGAAAGACGGCGTATATCTCATTTGTACCGCCAGGGGCGGGATCATTGATGAGACCGCGCTTTTGGAAGCGTTGAATTCAGGTAAGGTTGCAGGGGCTGCGTTAGACGTTTTTGAAAGTGAACCACCCATAAATCAGGAATTGGTCAACCATCCTCATTTGATCGCCACACCGCATATTGCCGGTCAGACTAATGAAGCCCAAAAACGAGCATCAATGGATATTGCCCGTGAGGTTATGGCTGCGTTAAAGGGTGAAAAGCTTCATTGGAAAATTGTTTAATAATTGCTGGGAATATCAATGGAAGAGAAATTAAAGAAATTAAAGTGTTTGTTGGCTGAAATTGCGAATCTGAAAGCGGCTAACGCAGTGTTGGGTTGGGACCAACTGGTCAATATGCCAGGCGGCGCGACTGAAGACCGCGGTGAGCAGATTGCTGCTCTGGAACATATCATGCATGCCAAAGTAACCTCTGATGAGATTGGCAAATTGCTGGACGAACTCGCGGTGGGCGCCAGGCAAATAGACCCTGAATCTGATGAGGCATGCCTGATCCGGGTAGCTAAACGTGATTATGAAAAGCAAACAAAAGTTCCGGCTGAATTTGTAACTGAAATGGCGCGCGTTTCCACGGTCGCCCAATCTGTTTGGGAAAAAGCCAAAAACCATTCTGATTTTGAACTTTTCCGCCCCCACCTTGAAAAACTGGTCGGATTGCGCCGCCAATACGCGGATTTCTTTAAGCCCTGGGATCATGTTTATGACCCGCTGCTAGATGATTTTGAACCGGGCATGAAGACCGCCGAAGTCCAGGCCATCTTTAATGCGCTTCGGCCAAAACAGGTGGAACTGATCAAGGCGATCAGCCAAACCAAACAGGTGGAAAGATCCTTCCTGTTCCTTGATTATCCTGAAAATGGCCAGCTTGCCTTTGGTGAGAAAGTGATCTCTAAATTTGGTTATGACTGGAATCACGGTCGTCAGGACAAGTCCGCCCATCCCTTCACTACCAGTTTCGGGTTGAATGATGTGCGCATAACCACCCGCTTCAACTCCAATTATTTGCCGACAGCTATGTTTGGGACCATGCATGAATGCGGGCACGCACTTTATGAATTGGGCATCGACAAGAAATTCAATCGCTCCCCGCTTGCTGACGGGGCATCCATGGCGGTCCATGAATCGCAATCGTGCATGTGGGAGAACCTGATTGGACGCTCAAAACCTTTCTGGAAGCATTTCTTCCCGATGCTTCAAGAAATCTTCCCATCACAGTTGGGCAATGTGGATGTAGACACATTTTATGAAGGGGTAAATGCGGTAGAACCTTCGTTAATCCGAGTGGAAGCGGATGAGGCTACATACAATCTCCACATCATGTTGAGGCTTGAAATGGAAATTGCCCTGATGGAAGGCAGTTTATCGGCTAAAGACGCACCCGCGGCCTGGAACGCCAAATTTAAAGACTACCTTGGGATTGTCTCGCCGGACGATGCGAAGGGTATTTTGCAGGATGTGCACTGGTCATTTGGCGGATTTGGTTATTTCCCCACCTACGCGCTTGGAAATCTGGTTTCAGCCCAATTATGGGAGCGAATGAACAAGGATATTCCAAATCTGGAAGAACAGGTTGAAAAAGCCCAGTTCAGTGAAATACTTGGCTGGCTACGCAAGAATTTGCATGTTTACGGCGCCAAGTTTGAACCGCAGGAATTGGTTAAAAAAGTGACCGGATCCAAAATTACCCCAGAACCTTATATCCATTATCTTGAATACAAATTCAAAGCGATATATAACCTTTAAGTACGAGATAATTCGTTCGCAGAATATAAAGAAAACGCTCAGGTTTTACTGAGCGTTTTTGGTTTAGAAAGCGCCGTTTTCTTTATAGAATTCGGGATCTGTGGGGGTTTTTCCGCTCGGATCCCAGACGTAAACCCAGTCTCCAACAGCAGCCCAGTCATACAGCCAATGGGAATCGCCAACAGACAGGTTAATGCAGCCGTGGGATTGTTCATACCCAAACATGGCGCGCCAGTACGCGCCATGCAGTGCACGCGGGCCGTCGTAATACATGGTCCAGGGCACATTTTCCAACAGATAATAATCTACTTTGCCGGTAGCAAAAGCGCCGGTCATGGTTTCGAGGTCTTTCTTTTCCCTTATTTGGAATAATCCAGGTTGGGTGTAATAAGGTTCAAAACCTGTGGCAATCAAAGAGGCAAAGATAAGATGGTTATTCTCATAAACCGTCATGGTTTGCTCATACAAGTTGATCTCAATCCATCGTCCATTATCAACACCTTCAGGAGCGATCTGGTTGGGTGTGACCACGCGAATCTTGTTTCGGTCCACCCATTGTCCAGGTTTGATCATATACCAAGTGGTGCCTTCAGCTTCCATCTTGTCATACACCTGAACCACATCCCCGCGGGTCAGGTTGACGCTGACCTTTTTGCCATAAATGCTGGGTTCTCGATGGGGGCTTACCGCGTCAATAATCCAGCCGAAATTGTTGACCGGCTGCTTTTTGAAAAGCAACCCCTGAAAAGTTGAGTAGGTGGTAGGTGAAGCGCGGATCCATTCCCCGCGCTTGTTAGCCAGGTAGGGGTTGCCGTCGTAATAAGAAACGTTTTCATAGGTTATATAAAGCATTTGCCCAATCGGTAAAGTGCTTAATGCCCCCCAGCCAGCTATAGCAGATTCGAGATTAGGGTAGTAAGCAGCCTGGACACCGGGCTGAATATTAATCTTGGCGTATTTTTCGTTCAGCTGGGTGTAAGAAATATCTGGATGGGACGCGGGTAGCGGCCTTAGGGGTAAAGTCATCCCGCGGCGTGCCCATTGGGTGAGGGTCGCTGAAGGCCCCAGGGGCAGACAATCAACGGGTGTTACCAAATACACACCCGGAACGCACAGCGGCAGTCCTTCATAAGGTTCAACCGCAGACGGTGTCTCGGGAGTCGGTTCATCCTGGGCGCGCGCTTTTGAAGGCAGCGCCAAAGTGAAAAGCATCAGTACAGTTAACGAAAAAAGAAAGATATTCCTTTTTAACATTTCATCCTTAATATAAAAAGCGGCGGTAATTGTACCTGATAAAAATTATCCGATTTGACAAGCTTTATTTAAGTATTAAAGCTGCTTTCGTACAATTACATTTGAACCGGCTTTAGCCATCTCGTTGAAACCAGCAGACAGGAATATGTTCAGACTGCCCATATACATTTCAACGGGTAGTCTTTTTTATCGGGTATATCAGGGGAGGCTTCAATAATTCGTGCTCCTTTAATTTTGGTATATTTCATAGCCCCCCGAATCAGTTCTCCCATCATGCCCATACTGTAGAAATCCTTGCGGACAAAAATACAGACAATTGACCAAACCGGCTTGTCGTCCATATGTTTCAGGGTTCGCGACCTTTCCAGTGAACCGAATTCCTCGCGCGGCGCTATTGAGCACCAACCAATGGGTTTGCCATCCGCGTAAGCCAGGATACCGGGGATTGTGGCGCCAAAGACCAAGCCTTTCATTTCCTGCCTGTTCTTGCCCTTACATCATGCACTGAACTCCTTACGGGTGAGCCGCCAAAACATGCACCAGCAGCCCCTATAGGCGCCGTGTGTTTCAAACAATTGTTCAAAATCGTTCCACTTATCCGGGGTAAGGGGGGAAAATTTCAAGTTCATGGTTTTTCCATCCGCTCCGCATTATTTCAACTTATTCCTCAATGACAAAATTATCCCATAAAAAACTGATTTTTCTGTATGCTATAATCCACGAACATCCTTTTCATTCCCATTTTTGGCGGCAAACATGCGATTTCTAATTACAGGCGCGGCAGGTTTTCGGGGGGCTCCTTTAGCGAACGCGTTGGTCAAAGGTAACCACAGTGTCGTAGGTTTGGATGACCTGTCCACTGGGGATCCTAAAGAACTGGTGGATGCCGTTCACTTGGTGAGGGGAGATATCAATGACCGGCCAAAATTATGGTCGCTTCTCCAAGGAGTGGACTGTGTTTACCATCTGGCCGCCAGGGTGATCGTTCCTGAATCTGTGCTTTATCCGCGTGAATACAATACAGTCAATGTGGGCGGAACCGTAACGCTTATGGAAGCCATGCGGGATGTGGGGGTAAGGCGTGTGGTGTTCATTTCATCAGGCACGATTTACGGCAACCAGAAAACACAACCGGTGAGGGAGTCCAACCGCCCGAATCCGCGTTCCCCTTACGCAGTATCCAAACTGGCGGCTGAATATTACATCCGCACCATCGGTGCCCTGTGGGGCATTGAGACGGTCTGCCTGCGGGTCTTCAATGCCTATGGCCCCGGGCAAAGGCTGCCCCTGACCAACGCCCCCGTCATTCCTTACTGCCTGCGCCAGGCGCTGGATAACGGTACCATCGTTATCCATGGCAATGGAGAGCAAACGCGCGATTATGTGTATATTGATGATGTTGTCAAAGCTATGGTTGCTGCGTCTTCTGTCCCCGATATCAACCGCATGATCATTAATGTAGGCAGCGGTAAGGAAACTTCGATCAATGAGCTTGTTAAGAAGGTACTGGAAATTACCGGCGCGAAACCGGAAATTGTCACCAACCAATCGCACGACAGCGGACCTTCAAGCATGCGCGCGGACCTGGCTATCGCAAAAAAGAAACTGGATTACACACCCCAATACAATTTGGAGCAGGGTCTGAAGAAAACCATTGAGAATGACCCTCGTTTCCAGAAGAAATAATCCCTTCTAATCCTGTAAAATGAATATATGTATAGGTGGTTTTTCACGCATCCTGCCATGCGCGGTAGGGATATTGATGATCCACGGTTGATTGCCATACGCCGTGAAGTGCTGCGTAAAAAGAAATTTCTAAAAAAGATTTATGAGGATTGGTATACCCTCATTAAACAGAATTTGGGAAATACCGGTTCGAGAGTTATTGAATTGGGATCCGGGGCGGGATTCCTAGAGAGAAAAATCCCTCGCGTAATAAAAACGGATGTTTTCCACCAGGCTTTTATCCATCTGGTAATGGACGGATTAATAATCCCCTTTCCGTCAGTAAGCTTGGACTCAATTGTGATGCTGGATGTTTTCCATCATTTGCCAGATGTAGAAAAGTTCTTTGAAGAGGCATTGCGGACATTGGTTGCCGGCGGGCGCATCATCATGATTGAACCGTGGGTGACTGACTGGTCCCGTAAGGCCTATTCATGGCTGCATTACGAACCAGTTGTGCCGGAAATGAGAAACTGGCAATTTGATTCCTCCGGACCCTTATCCGGATCAAACCAGGCACTGCCCTGGATTGTTTTCGAACGTGACAAAGAGTCTTTTCAATCATGCTATCCTCAGTTACATATTTTTAAAATACAACCGATGATGCCTTTCCGGTATATCCTCAGCGGCGGGTTTTCGTCATGGATGAGTCTCCCCGGCTTTTGTTACTCGACGGTGAAGTGGTTTGAAACCCTATTTAATAAAAAGATGGACAAATGGGGGATGTTCGCGCTGATTGTCCTGGAAAAGGTTAAATAAATTTCAACCGGCGGGCGGCGAACAGGACCATTCTCAATAACAGCCAGCCGTGGCTCCAGCGCCGGATATTGGTGGTTCCATATGTGCGTTCGCGATACCTGATGGGCATATCCACAATTTTCAGATTTAATTTGGCTGCGCCAAAGATCAAGTCATAATCCCCAAAAGGATCGAAATCACCAAAATACTGCCTGTTTTTGGCTATCTTCTTATAATCTTTTCTCCATAGCACCTTTGTTCCGCATAGCGTATCTTTGATGGGTTGGCCTATTAAATAAGAAAAAATCAGGGTGAAGGCTTTATTCCCTAGCAGGTTGAAAAATCGCATGGCCTGTTTTTCCATCGGATACACCAGACGGACGCCGTTGACAAAATCACCTGCGCCGCTCACCAGTGCATCATAGAAACGTGGCAGGTTTTCAGGTGGCATGGTCAGATCTGCGTCAAGGATAATCAAAACATCACCTTTGGCTTTGGAGAAACCTAACCGCACCGCATCGCCTTTCCCTTTGCCGGTTTGTTTAAGGTGTAAAGCTTTCTGCTGAGGATGAGCCTGGATTTGCTTGTCTATTTCGGCGGCAGTGTTATCATTTGAATTCCCCTCGACAAAAATTATCTCCGTGGTTTTGCCAAAGGTGGGCATCCTTTCAAAGACCTGCTTGATATTCCCTTCCTCATTCCTGGCAGGTACTATGATCGAGGTTGAATATCGCTTGTGAGCTGATGGATCAGATGAGTGCTTGAGCCTTGCGACCATGAAGTGGGTCATGGCCAGATAACGAAACGGCCAAAAACGCACCAAAAATTTATTACAGAAAGTGGCTAACAGCGGGATTGGAAGTGGCAGTAAAACCTCTTCCCAATGCCGGACCACCTCTAATCCTGCCAGATTAAGTAAGTTAGACGTATCTTCCAATGTGAGCCAGTTTTGAAGCAGGGTCGGCTTAGCGACATTCAGGGCAGTGGCAACCTTCAGGGGAAATTCCCACAGCCGGCTGTAAAAATTGAGGATTAAGCGTCCATCCGGCTTGAGCAATTTGTGGATGACTTCAAATATTTCCTGCACATCCCACAGGTCATTAATGGTGTCAGATAACACGACAAAATCAAACTGGCGTGTGATATCACCGTCAATCGCAATGATTTGTTGGAAATTCAACTCCGGGTGCAGATTCTGCGCATGGGAAACCATTTTTTCAGAAATATCCAAGCCCAGACCGTAAGAGGGTTTTAATGAAGCAAGTAAATTGCCGCTGCCGCAGCCTATTTCCAACACTTTCTGACCTTGAGGGATATTAAATTGATAGACCTGGCTGATACGTTTTTGATAATAACCTCCCCAGCCATTCCATTTTTCAAGTTTTTTAGCGACTTTATCCCAGTGGCTGCTTCTTTCCTGGTAAAACTGATCCTGACTGGTGCTCATTTAATTTGTCCGTCCATATCCCTTCTGGAAAAAAGTATATCATCTCCCAAAACCAAACCTTTAGGTCTTTTTTGCTTGATTTTTATCCGGTTGGGGTTTATAATTCAACAGTTGAATATTGAAATCATGGAAAACCAGTTTAAGGGTTCGGCTGCTGATCTGACCATTCTTGAGCATATCGAAAATGAGCCAGACACCACCCAGGCATCTCTGGCCGAGAAGGTCGGAGTGGCTGTTGGTACGGTCAACTGGCACCTCAAACGCCTGATTGCCAAAGGGTATATCAAGGTTAAACGGGCGGAACGGAAAAAACTGAAATATATCATCACACCAGAAGGAATTGCCCTGAGGGCAAGATTGCTGGTGGATTATATACAGACATCGATGGGGCTTTATCGGCTGGTGCGCGATCGTTCTGTCAATGCCATCAAGACAGTGAAAAAGGATGGCCACAATATGGTCAGTCTGGCTGGTGATGGGGAAGTGGCGGATATCTTGAGGCTAACTTGTATTGAGCAAGGTCTTGGAATAAGCAAAGACGGCCAGGGTTATCCGATGCTTAAAACGGTTGGGCTGAAAATATTCATTGAAAATAAGGAATAAACCATCAATGGCGGATAACAGTTTTTGGCAGTCCAGGCGAGTGTGCGTAACCGGAGGGGCGGGATTTTTGGGAAAGGTGGTTGTACGCAAACTACGCGAGCGGGGTGTGAAGGATGTTTTTATTCCCAATATTGAAGACTATGACCTGGTCAAATTGGAAGATATTAATCGCATGCTCAATGATACCAACGCGAACATGATCATCCATCTGGCAGCCCAGGTGGGCGGCATCGGCGCGAACCGCGAGCATCCGGCCGAATTTTTCTACAACAACCTGGTGATGGGTGTGCAACTCATGCACCGTGCCTGGGAAACTGGCGTCGAGAAATTTGTAGCCATCGGAACCATTTGCGCGTATCCCAAATTTACGCCGGTTCCATTCAATGAAGCCAATCTGTGGGATGGTTACCCCGAAGAAACCAATGCGCCTTACGGCCTGGCAAAGAAGATGCTCCTTGTTCAGGCGCAAGCCTACCGCCAGCAATATGGCTACAACGCAATCTTTCTGCTGCCCGTCAATCTTTACGGTCCTGGAGATAATTTCAACCCGAAGTCTTCTCATGTCATCCCCGCGTTGATCCGCAAATGCATTGAAGCCAATGAAGCTGGCCTGGAAGAAATCGAAGTATGGGGGGATGGATCTCCGACACGCGAATTCCTGTATATTGAAGACGCCGCGGAAGGCATCCTGCTCGCCGCCGAGAAATATAACGGTCCCGAACCAGTTAATCTGGGGTCGGGATACGAGATAAGCATCAAAGACCTGGTGGAATTAATTGCCAGACTGGCCGGATACAAAGGCAGCCTGATTTGGGATACATCCAAACCCAACGGCCAGCCCCGCCGGGCACTTGATACCAACCGTGCGCGCAACTATTTCGGTTTTCAGGCAAAAATGGGATTTGAAGAAGGTCTTAAAAACACAATTGAATGGTATCGGGCGAACCGAAATTAGTATTTACTTATGCAAAAATCGATGGATACCAGAATCACACTGATTAAGCCTTCCCAAGGTTGGTCCGCGTTAAATCTGCGCGATTTATGGATTTATCGCGAACTGATCCTGTTTATGACTTGGCGCGATCTGAAGGTACGTTATAAACAAACACTTTTAGGCGCGAGTTGGGCGGTTCTGCAGCCTTTCCTGACGATGGTCGTATTTAGTATTTTCTTTGGTAATCTGGCCAAGGTTCCTTCGGACGGCGTACCTTACCCGATATTTTCGTACACCGCGCTGATCCCCTGGACGCTTTTTTCAAAAGCCTTACATGATGCCAGCCGTTCGCTGGTGGCCAGCAGTCATATGATCACCAAAGTCTATTTTCCGCGCATGATCTTGCCGCTGGCTTCGGTGTTGGCGGGTGTGGTGGACTTTTTTATCGCGTTTGTCGTCCTGATCGGAATGATGGTCTATTATAGAATTGCGCCCACTACAAACGTCTGGGCACTGCCGTTGTTCTTAATTCTGGCTTTGGTCACGGCTATTGGGGTTGGATTGTGGCTTTCTGCGTTGAACGTACTTTATCGTGATATCAACTATGTGCTGCCTTTCCTGACCCAATTCTGGATGTTCCTGACGCCCATCGCTTATCCCTCCAGCATGGTACCGCAGCGATTTCAGGTGCTGTACGCGCTCAATCCCATGACCGGTGTGGTAGAAGGGTTCCGTTGGGTGCTGCTGGGTTCCGGCCAGGCACCGGGGACGATGACTCTGGTTTCCAGTCTGGTGGCGATCCTTCTTTTGGTCACAGGTTTGGTTTATTTCAGGCGCATGGAGCGGCAGTTCGCCGATATGGTTTAGGAGATTGACGCAAATGACTCAAACAGCCATTCGGGTAGAAAATATCGGCAAACAGTATCGCCTCGGCCAATTGATGACCACTTATCGCACATTCCGCGAAACCATCGCGGAGCGCGTAAAAATTGGCAAGCCAGGGGAAAATATAAAAAATTTGCTTCCCAATTCCATCTGGGCACTGCGTAATGTATCCTTTGATGTGCATCAAGGGCAGGTTTTGGGCGTGGTCGGCAGGAACGGGGCTGGTAAAAGTACCTTGCTCAAAATCCTCTCGCGAGTTACTGAACCTACCGAAGGCAGGGCTGAGATCCACGGGCGTGTTGGGTCGCTGCTGGAAGTGGGTACGGGTTTCCATCCTGAACTGACCGGCCGGGAGAATATTTTTCTCAACGGCGCGATTCTCGGCATGCATAAGACCGAAATTGAAAGCAAATTTGACGAGATTGTCAATTTTGCAGAAGTGGAGCAGTTCATTGATACGCCGGTGAAACGCTATTCCAGCGGCATGTATCTGCGCCTGGCGTTTGCGGTTGCTGCACATTTAGAACCTGAGATCCTTGTAGTGGATGAAGTGCTGGCTGTGGGCGACGCGGAATTCCAGCGCAAGTGCCTTGGAAAAATGAGCGATGTCGCCAAACAAGGTCGTACGGTGATGTTTGTCAGCCATAATATGTCAGCCATTCTGCGCCTGACCGAAGAGACACTGGTAATTGACCACGGCCAGTTATTACTTCGGGCGCCCACCCAGGAAGCTGTTGATTTTTATTTATCGCGTGGCTTAACCCAGGAAGGTCAGCGCCAATGGCTTGCGGATGAAATCCCTGCCCAATCTGCGCCTTTCAAACCAATCTCGGTGCGATTGATGGACAAGAAAGGGCATGTGATTGACACAGCGCGATCAACCGAAGAATTTTATATCGAGTTTGAATATGACCTGGCGAAAGCCATTAAAGGCTTACGCGTCGGAATTTACCTCATAACAGCGCGCGGTGAATTTGTGTTCACTTCTTTCGATACCGATGAAACGGAAGCATTTAATGCCCATGACCAGCGCGGCGCGGGAAAGTACATCAGCCGTGTCAAAATCCCCGGAAATTTATTAAACAACGGACGGTTCGTAGTAGGCGTCAACGCCAGTACTTATCGCATAAAAACATATTTTCATGATGAACAGGCTCTGGCGTTTAATGTTGACGCTTCCGGCGCACCCGGCACTCATTGGCCGGAACCGCGCATGGGTCCTGTCCGGCCAGCCTTGAAATGGGAGATAAAGACAATCAATCATGCCAACCAAAAATCATAAACCATCAGTTAAGAGAGACGCTAAAAACCTGGTTAAGAATATCATCGGCCAGGTACCTTTTACGGCTGAATTGTATTGGCTGATACGCCAGCGTAGCAAATTATTGAATAGCCGCTTTTCGCTTAGCAAACTGGATGATAACCTTACTGACCTTGTATCCCAGGTGGAAGCGCTCAGATGCCATAAGCCCCAGTTGGGAAAGAAGATTTTTATTTTCGCGACCCTGCATTACTGGATTGAGCATGCTACCTTGACAGCTCTATCTCTTTCAGCCATGGGTTACGATGTTACATTAGGTTTTCTTCCTTACCATGATTGGCAGAATGATATTAATAAATTTGACCTGCGTCGGCAAAACCTTTACGCGGAAAAAGTGCTGGGCAAAGCCGCGAAAGTCGTAAAAATTCTTCCTTTCTTGAACCTGCATTCGGGATATAAAACGCTTCCTCCTGTACTGCAAGCAAAGGTTGAGCAGGTTACACGCTTTGATTCCATGTACACCCTGCAGGTAGAAAAAGTTGATGAAAAAACCCCGATATACAAGATGCGTTGCAAACGCAACCTGCAGGCTGCCCGTGCTGCTTACGCCTGGCTGGATGAGAACAAACCAGATGTCGTGATTGTACCCAACGGCACCATCCAGGAATTTGGCGTGGTTTATGAAGTCGCGCGGTTTCTGAATATTTCCACGGTGACCTATGAATTCGGCGACCAACGTCAGCGCATCTGGATCTCGCAGAATTCCAAGGTCATGCGCCAGGATACTACGGAAATGTGGGAGACTTTAAAAGATAAACCGCTTTCCCAACCTGAACTTGATAAGATTCGTGAGCTATTCGAAGCACGTCGCAAAGCCTCGGTATGGAAAAATTTCTCCCGGCTTTGGCAGCAGGTTCCGGCCAAGGGCGCGGATATTGCGCGCCAGGAGTTGGGACTGGATGAACGTTTGGTGGTGCTGTTGGCGACCAATGTATTGGGCGACAGCCTGACGCTGGGACGCGAAATTTTCACCCAATCCATGGAAAAATGGCTTGAACGGACCCTGCAGTATTTTGCAGGCCGTCCGGAGGTGCAATTGGTCATCCGCATCCACCCAGGTGAAAAGCTCATACATGGACAGTCCATGCTGGATGTGATCAACCGCGTTCTACCTAAACTACCAGAACACATCCACGTCATTAAACCGGAAGAAAATGTGAATACCTATGATTTGATCGCCGCAGCAGATTTGGGCTTGGTATATACAACTACTGTTGGTCTGGAAATGGCCATGAGCGGTATTCCGGTAATAGCTGTCGGTGATACGCATTATCGTGGCAAAGGATTTACCCTGGATCCAGACTCCTGGGTAAAATACTTCAAAACCCTGAAATCAGTTTTTGAGAACCCCATATCCTACCGGTTGACAGACGAACAGATTGACTTGGCATGGGCTTACGCATACCGCTTTTTCTTTAATTTCCCGCTGCCTTATCCCTGGCATTTGGTGCGTTTATGGGAAGATTACCAGAACAACCACATCAGCTCCATCTTCCACTCAAAAGAATGGCCGCGATATGAAAAGGTATTTCATTACCTGGCGGGCGAACCGATTGACTGGTCGGCGAATGGGAATAACGGCCACGGGTAGAAGGCTGTATGGCTGAGAGTAAAGTCCAACAGGACGTCCGGCAGTTTTACGATGCGGTTGGCTGGCAGCAGGTGAGCGAGGGCGTTTACCAAAATGCTCAATATGAAGACCTGCGACTGGTTTCCCGTGAATATATCCACAAATGCCATTTGCGTGTTAACAGACATTTGCGGCATTCCGGGAAATACCTGCTGGATGCAGGCTCGGGTCCTATTCAGTATCCGGAATATCTGACTTACTCTGAAGGTTACCAATATCGCGTCTGCCTGGATATTTCCATTGTGGCACTTAAAGATGCCCGTGACAGAATTAAAAACCATGGATTATTTGTGGTTGCCGATATCGCGCGTTTGCCTTTCAGGAGCGATGTCTTTGATGATGTGGTTTCGTTGCATACTATTCATCACTTACCAACCGAAGATTACAAACCGGCATATTTTGGACTCAAACGCGTGATGAAACCTGGCGCGACTGCGGTAGTGGTTAATGGCTGGAGCGATTCGGTTTTTATGCGCATTTTCCGCTTTCCGATGAGGATCATGGAAAAATTTATTCATGTTGGCGAAGACCGAACTGATGACGCTAAACCCGCTGGTGCCATAACCCAAAAACCGGCTGGTACCTTTGTGCACAAGTTGACAACCACCAGCCTGAGACAATTACTCGGAGAGGATTTTCCAATTAAAATCGCCGTCTGGCGCAGCGTCAGCGTGCGCTTCTTGCGCGCGATGATTCAGCCGGCGTTATTAGGAAAATTTTGGCTGAAAGTCCTTTATATGAAGGAAGAATGGTTCCCCGGATTCTTTGGCGAGAAAGGCCAATATCCGCTGATCACCTTTAAGAAATGATCAGGTTATAGAATCTAATCAATAAGAAGTAATTACAGGATGTGACCATGGATTGGAAAAATAAAGTCGTTTTGGTAACCGGCGGGACCGGTTCTTTTGGAAAGAAGTTTATTCAGATAATGCTTAGAGAACATCCGCCGGCAAAATTGATCGTCTTTAGTCGTGATGAACAGAAGCAGCATGAAATGCGCCAGACGGGATTGGACCATCCCAACCTGCGCTATTTCATCGGCGATGTGCGCGATTACCCGCGTATGCGGCGCGCTTTTGAAGGCGTGGATTATGTCATTCATGCGGCCGCACTAAAACAGGTGCCCGCCTGCGAATACAACCCGATGGAAGCGGTCAAGACCAATATTCTTGGCAGCAGCAACGTTATAGATGCCGCCCTGGATTCCAACGTGGAGAAAGTCATCGCGTTAAGCACCGATAAAGCCGTCAATCCCATCAACCTGTACGGCGCCACCAAACTGGCAGCCGAGAAGATGTTCGTTCAAAGCAATGCCTATGCCGGCGGCCGCAAAACCCGCTTTAGTTGTGTGCGGTACGGCAATGTGGTTGGCAGCCGTGGCAGTGTAGTTCCTGTTTTCTTACGCCAGCGCGAAGAGGGCGTTGTCACCATCACAGATGAGCGCATGACGCGCTTCTGGATCTCGCTTGAGCAGGGTGTGCGCTTCGTTATCCGCTGCCTGGAGGAAATGCACGGCGGCGAGGTGTTTGTACCAAAAATTCCCAGCATGACGGTCGCAGATTTGGCCAAGGCGGTTGCGCCCAAAGCCAAGATCAATATTATTGGAATCCGACCTGGTGAAAAACTCCACGAAGTGCTTATCTCGGAAGACGAAGCTCGCACCGTGATCGAATTAGACGACATGTATGTGGTTCAGCCGGCGGAAGCATTGTGGTTTGGGCATGACTGGGCAAAGGTTGGCAAACCGATTTCGGATGAATTCCGTTACGCCAGCAACACCAATACCGACTGGCTGAACGTTGAACAAATTAAAAAGATCATCGAACCGATCGAGTTCGACTTCGAGAAATAGGGTTAGCGCATGCGCATCCTTGTGACGGGCGCTTCAGGGTTATTGGGGTTGAACCTCTGCCTTCATCTGGCGGAGGCTCATCGGGTGTTTGGCGCTCTGCATTCGCAAAAACTGATTGATCCGCCGTTTCAAACACTCGTTAGTGATCTGTCAAATGATCGTTCGCTTGAATCCCTCTTAAAGAAATCCAGGCCAGACCTTTTGATTCATTGTGCGGCGATGGCAAATGTGGATGCCTGCGAATCTCACCCTGAGGAGGCGCATCGGATCAATGCGGACATGCCAGGCAATCTGGCCGATTTGTGCAAAAAGAAGGGCATCCGGTTTATTCACATTTCAACTGACGCGGTCTTTGACGGCAAGATGGGGGACTATAGCGAAGAGGATACCCCGAATCCATTGTCGATTTACGCGCGCACGAAACTTGAGGGGGAACACCTGGTTGCGGCTGAGTACTCCTGCGCAATTATCGCCCGTGTAAATTTTTACGGTTACAGTCTCAGCGGCAAGCGCAGCCTTTCGGAATTTTTTCTTAACAACCTAAAGTCAGGCAAATCGGTGAACGGATTTGTGGATGTAATGTTTTGCCCGTTATATGTGACCGACCTGGTAGATACGCTCATGGCAATGGTGGTCAAAGAGTTGGAAGGTCTTTACCATGTGGTATCACCAGAATCCTTAAGTAAATATGCCTTTGGCGTCAAAATCGCGGAAAAGTTTGGGTTGGATAAAAACCTTATTCAGCCAAAATCGGTTACAGAAGGCGGCTTGTTGGCTGCCCGGTCTCCGCGGCTTACCTTAAAGATTGATAAACTGAAAGAGGCTGAAATAACACCGCCTGGGCAATCCGAATGTCTTGAACATTTTCAAACGCATTATGTGGAAAAACTGCCTGAAAAAATTAAAGCATTTGCTGGATAACCAGCGACCAAGGAGGAACAATGGAATTTAAAATTGGTTCACACTGGATCGGTGAAAACCACCCTGCTTATTTCATCGCAGATATCGCAGCGAACCACGACGGTGATCTGAACCGCGCCAAACTTCTCATCCGTCTGGCCAAAGATGCCGGCGCGGACGCGGCCAAATTCCAAAATTTCCAGGCATCCAAGATTGTCTCGGATTACGGTTTCAAATCTCTGGGCGGACAGCAGTCGCACCAATCCAAATGGGAAAAGTCAGTCTTTGAGGTTTATAAGGACGCTTCGATACCCTTTGACTGGATGCCCATCTTGAAAGAAGAATGCGATAAGGTAGGTGTCGATTACTTTTCATCGCCTTACGATTTTGAGGCGATTGATACGCTGGATAAATACATGCCTGCTTACAAGATCGGTTCGGGCGAAATTGACTGGATAGAAGCTGTGAAACGTATAGCCGCCAAAGGTAAACCGGTGCTATTGGCAACCGGCGCAGCTAATATAGGCGAAGTTCAGCGTGCGGTTCACGCGATTCTGGCGATAAACAAAGAATTGGTGCTAATGCAGTGCAACACCAATTACACGGCCAGCCTTGAAAATTTCAAACACATTCATTTGAATGTCCTGAAAACCTACGCGCTGATGTTCCCTGATATTGTGTTGGGTTTATCTGACCATACCCCTGGGCACGCGACAGTGGTAGGCGCAGTAGCGTTGGGTGCCAGAGTCATCGAAAAACATTTCACTGACGATACCACACGCGAAGGTCCTGACCATAAATTCGCGATGGATCCGCGCACCTGGGCGGAAATGGTTGAAAACACTCGCAGGCTTGAACAGGCGCTTGGCTCCGCGGATAAGGTGGTGGCGGGCAATGAGGTTGATACGGTAATCATCCAGCGGCGCTGTCTGCGCGCGGCGAGAGATATCCGCGCGGGCGAAGTCTTGACCAAGGAAATGATTGATGTGCTTCGTCCGGCCACGCCTGGTGCGATCCTGCCTGACCAGCTTGGCAAAACGATAGGAATGAAGGCGCTGGTGGATATCCCAGCAGGGAAAGAACTGCGCTGGGGAATGCTGGCTGATTAATCAAAGAGGTAGAACTGCGCGTTTTATACTGTTCCGAAAATTATTCACCGCATGACCACCGCTTTCTGACCGCGCTGGCGGGCAGCGGCCATGAAATCTTTTGGCTTCGGCTTGAAAAGGGTGGAAGGGTTCAGGAAAGCCGGCTGTTAACAGAGACAATCCATAAAGTTAATTGGCGAAAAGATCACAAACCCATATCCTGGCAAGACTACGATGAATTGAAAATCCAGTTCAAAGCCGCGATTGACCGGATTGAACCTGATCTAATCCACGCAGGACCCATCCAGCGCGTAGCTTATTTGCCTGCGCTGATTGATTTTCACCCCTTATTAACCATGTCCTGGGGATTTGACCTGCTGGAAGACGCACACCGCAACAAAAACTGGGACGATAAGACACGTTTTGTTTTACATCGCAGTGATTGGTTCACCTCGGATTGCCAGACCACAAAAAATATTGCTGTGAATTATGGCATGCCTGAATCCAGTACTACGGTCTTCCCTTGGGGCGTTGATTTGAATCTTTTCAACCCCGAAAGTCGAGGATTTATGCGTCGCCAGGTGGGCTATGAAGAAGACCTTTTGATGATTCATACCCGCTCGTGGGAGCCACGTTATAGGGTGGATATCGCCTTGGAAGGTTTCTGGCAAGCCCTTCAATCAGAACCCAATTTGCGCCTTTTTATGCTGGGTGGCGGTTCGATGGAGGATCGGGTGAAGCGATTTGTGGCTGATAAAGGCTTATCAGACCGCGTTCACTTTTGCGGGTACCAGCAGAATGAAGCGCTGGCTGGTTATTACCAGGCAGCAGATGTGTATCTGAGCGCCTCTCATATTGACGGATCGTCGGTTGCGCTGATGGAATCCATGGCCTGCGGCTGCCCCGCGCTGGTCTCGGATATCCCTGCCAATCTGGAATGGATTGCTGATGGAGAGCAAGGCTGGGTTTTCAAAGATGGCGATCCAGATAACTTGGCGGAAAAGATCATTAATATTTCACGAAACAGAAAAGAGATTTTTTCATGTGGGAAGAAAGCGCGTGCGAAAGCTGAAGCCGACGCGGATTGGCCAAGAAATTTCGCCAAACTGCTGGATACTTATGACCGCATGATGAAGCTCAAATAAAGATCAATAAAAAATAAATATGGAAGCAACCCACAATATCGTGTGTATTATTCAAGCCCGCATGGGTTCCAGCCGGCTGCCAGGCAAGGTGCTGAAAGAAATTTGCAGCCGGCCAATGCTTGGCTGGGTGGCACAGCGCGCGGCACAATCACGGCGGGTGGCCAAGGTTGTGGTTGCCACCACTATCAATAACGGTGATGATCCCATTGAAGAATTCTGTAATAAATCCGGTATCGCCTGCTTCCGTGGGAATGAATTTGATGTTCTAGACCGTTATTACCAGGCTGCCAAAGCTTACAAGTCTGAGATTGTGGTGCGGTTGACAGCGGACTGCCCCCTTATTGATCCGTCGTTGTTGGATGAAACCATAGAAAAACTAATTGCATCTGGCGCGGATTTCGCCGCCAACCGCTTGCCGCCCCCTTACCAGCGTACTTACCCGATTGGGCTGGATGTGGAGGTTGTAACCTTTGTTGCACTCGAGATTGCCTGGAAACAAGCTGATAAACCCTATGAGCGCGAGCATGTGATGCCCTTTTTATATGACCCTCAAAACCACTTTAAAATCATTATGCTGGATGCGGAGCAGAATTACGGCAGCCAGCGCTGGACGGTAGATACAGCAGAAGACCTGCAATTCATCCGCCAGGTAACTGCAATTCTCGGTTGCCGGCTGGAATTTTCCTGGCGTGAGGTGTTGAAAACGATTGAAGCACATCCTGAACTGGCAGAGATCAATGCGGGCGTGTCGCACAAGTCTTATAATGACGTGGATCATCGCGCAAATCTAAAATAGGATGGATTGAGTTGCCTGAACCGCTGCTAACCCTTTTTACAGCCCCGAAACCTTTTAAAGACCCGCATATCATCACCATCCAGCGCAACGCGCTGCGCTCTTGGCAGGCGCTGGGCAAAGAGGTGGAGATATTAGTATTAGGGAACGATGAGGGTATCGCGGAGCATACCCGTAAGCTCAGCATCCGGCATATACCAAAAGTAACCTGCAATTCCCGCGGCACGCCGCTCATCAGCTCAATGCTGTCGCTCGCGCGCGAATCCAGCGCCAGCCCATTCCTTGGAATAATCAATGCGGATATCATCCTGTTTCCGGATGTGCTTGAAGCTATCAAGTCTGCAGCAGAGAGATATAAAAAATTTCTTTTGGTTGGCCAGCGCTGGGATTTGGAAGTGACAAACGAGATAACCGGTGGGCTTGATCAATTCCTTGCTCTAAAAAGGATAATTCCTTTTAAAGGTGACCTTCATCAGCCTATGGGCAGCGATTATTTTATTTTTCCGAGGGAGTGTTATTTGGATATCCCCGATTTTGCCATCGGGCGTGCGGGCTGGGATAACTGGTTTATTTTTAAAAGCCGGTGGGAACGCTGGCCGGTGATTGACTGCACCCACGATGTTACGATTGTGCACCAGAACCACGACTACCGCCATCTGCCGGGCGGCCAGCCGCATTACCGCCTGCCGGAGACAAAAGAAAACGTGAAACAGGGCGGCGGTGAGCACACCATTTTTACACTGTTTGACTCACAGTATGAATTGGTTAATGGAAAATTAATTAAAAGAAAAGCGATGATAAAGAAATTGTTGAGGGAATTTGAAATTTTCCCGTTGACTCACTTACGATCTCAATCGCTGGGCAGGCTTTTCTATCTGATTGCCCGCCCGCGAAAAGCATACGCCGAATTAAGGAATATTTTTAAGGAACCGGTAAATCGATAGGTTAGTTACGAGCAGTCGGGCGAGAGAACAAACTCTTCTATCCCCGCCAGATCGTTATTGGATGTCACATCCAGACTATCTTCGCAGAAATCCTTTTGCGCGATCATTAATTTGGAATAACTGTAAAGGGGAATCATAGGTAAATCTTCATTAATGAAAAATTCCATTTTTTTTAGCAGCGCATCCCTGTCGGTTTTTAAATGCATGGTCTCCAACTGATCGCAGGCATTGTCGAATTCCTCATTTCTATAACCGCTGAAGTTTGAGCCCAGGTAATTATTATCCACCAAAGGGATAAATTGGCTTGAGAAGAGCAGGCAAGGGTCGGTTTTCGTAGCAGCCCAGGAGAGCTGCACCAGGTCAAAGTGCCCTTGAAAGATGGAATCTTTATGCGAAGCATCCCAATAGATTTCTGTGGGAATAGCTTTGCTGTTAATGCCGATGCCGCATTCAGCTAATGAAGCCTTAAAAATCTCCGCGGCTTTCAGGTTATCTTCGATATCTTCCACCAGATAGGTAAAACTCAACTCCTTGCTTTCTGTAGTGTTTGGTATTCCAGACGACACTCGCGGAAAATTTGATTGATTATCATGTACTTTCCAGCCAGCTTGGTCGAGCAAGGCTGAACCTACCACTGGGTCAAAAGAGTAGCTTGCCATTTCTTGAGTACCATTCACCATATTGGTAAAGAGAGTTGCATCAGGCAGGTTATAAAGCCCAAAGGACAGGTCTTTGATCGCCTTCTCCCGGTTCAAGCATAAACTGATGGCTTTTCTGACCTCAAGCCATGTAAGCGGATTGGATGAGCCGGGAGCGTCTTCGCGCATATTAAATAGTAACAGTTCGTTTTCTTCAGATGCGCTCTTTATAACTTTGATCGCGGAATCCTGAAAGTAATAAAGCAGGATATTCAGCACAGGAAGCTGCTCTCGGATATCGGAAGTGGTGGTCGTCAGGTCGCATCCGTTTTCGCTGATTTCCTTATCGAAATCGCCTAGGTCGTAATTGAATTGTTGAAATGGCGCTCGGTCAAATTTCAGATTACTGAGAGCTGTGTCTCCGTGCGGATTAATGAACTTGAATACCAGGGTGTCAAAATAAGGTAACCCTTCATCTACGCGAAAGTAGTAAGGATTCTTTACAAAGTGGATGCTCTGGCCATCCACCCATTCATCCACCTGATAAGCGCCCCATCCCAGTGGTCTGCGATTAACCTCATCAGCGGTCAGTAGTTCACTCGCGGTGTATTTACCCCAGGCATGTTCAGGCGAGGGGTTCCAGAAATATTTTTCAAACGCATCTGTCACCAATCCTGGTTTGCTGACCCATTGGATAGTCAGGTCGTCTGTGGCAGTGTAGGAAGCGGTTTGTTCAATAGCATGTTTATTAGTCGGTGTGGCCGGATCAGACGCTATTTTGAAAGAGTAAACCGAATCAGAAGTTTTCAACGGATGGCCGTCGGACCAGGTCAGGCCTGATTTTAGTTTATAGGTTGCAGTAAGCTGGTCCATCCAAATGGGATTGATGCCGTCCCAGGTTATTGTGCAGGAGGGGCTGGTGCAGTCAGATGGGAAAACCTGTACGCCAGCTTGCAGTGAGACCAGGTCGCCAGTGGTGTTGATGACCGCTTCTCCGGGATTTACTTCGACAGGCGTGAAGTAAGCGCTGCGGTCAGAAAGATTTGGCAACTTTTCAAAAATTACCGGTACGGTATCGCCATCCACGTAATCCACCGGTCCATCATAAATGGCCTGCAGCACATTCCGCGCGGCAGTAGAATTTGCCGTGAAAAAGTAAAGCGAATTGGGTTCCTCCCCCAGACAGATGGTGAGCGTCTTTTGGTGGGTTGGTTCGGGAGTTGGGCTAGCTTGGGGGTTGCTGGATGAAAGTTGCGGCGCGGAACATGCAGTAAAAATCAAAAGAATAACTAATATTCCTGGGTAAAGGTTCTTTTTTATCATCCGCTTCTCTTAAAAAGCTTAAAAGGCAATTTATGGTAGCATTATATCAATTCCTCGGGTATGATTAATTCAATAATTGAATATCCTTTTAGCATGGAGTTGCTGATTGCCTAGAATTGGAATGAACCCCGGGCGCGGGAAAAAGTCGGATTATTCACCAGCCCGGGTTACTATAGCGGTTCTCACCTATATCCCCAATCAGGTCGGTTATTTTCAGAACCGCCTGGATGTCACGTTAGCCTGCCTTGAAAGTATCTTTGTCAACACCTCGGTCCCCTATGATTTGATGGTATTTGATAACGGAAGCAACCAGGCGACGGTCAGCGCGCTGCAAGCTTTGAAAGACGCGGGAAAAATTGATTTTCTCTTGCTTTCAGGCCAGAATATCGGCAAGATCGGCGCGCTGCAAGTGATGTTGAAAGCCGCACCCGGCGAGGTAATCGCCTACTGTGATGATGATGTCTTCTTTCTCCCCGGCTGGCTTGAACGTCATCTGGAAGTGATTGAAATTTACCCTAATGTTGGCGCGGTCACGGGCATGTATATCAAGCCGCATATGAAGGAAGGCATTTCAACCACGTTGAAATTTGCCCAAACTCCCGGCGTCAAAGTGGAACGCGGATCCTTGGTGGAGAAAGACCTGGAAAAACATTATATTGACCAGACCGGTCGCACTTGGGACAAGTATCAGGAAGAAATTGCCAGGCTCGAGGATGTGCGCCTTACTTACAAAGGCATTCAAACATTCGCTTCAGCCGGGCATTATCAGTTCACAGCTCCCAAAGAGGCTATCCTGCAGGCATTGCCTGCTACTTGGACGGGTAATCTGATGGGGCAGATGCGCGAACTGGACGTGGCAATTGACCGGCTCGGATTGCTGAGATTGTGCACCACCCCCCCCACCCTCCGGCTGTTGGGAAACATGATCGACAAAGCTGCCGCGGAAGACCTGCGCAAATACGGCGTGGAAGTTAAAAGCGCAGGGAAACCTGAACTAACTGTTGGCTGGAAGAAAAAAGTATTTCGCAGCAGGCTGGTTCAAAAAGTGGCGTATTTCTTCTATGAACGACTGTTTAAGATAATCAACGTTTAAGGCAGATTATGAAATTTCTTATTGCGGGACTTGGCTCCATCGGCCGCAGGCATTTGAAAAACCTCCTCGCACTGAATCAAAAAGACATCGTCCTTTATCGAACGCATCAAAGCACACTGGCGGATGACGACCTGAAAGAATTTCCGGTGGAATCGGATATCCAGAAAGCCCTTGCGCATAAACCGGATGCCGTAATTATTTCCAATCCTACTGCGCTTCATATGGACGTAGCCATTCCCGCGGCGGAAGCAGGCTGCGCGTTGTTTATTGAAAAACCGCTGGCCTACAAACTGGATGATCTGCAGCCATTGGAAAAAATACTTAAGGAAAAGAAAAATACTGTCTTTTCCGCGTTTCAGTTTCATTTCAATCCCGGCCTGCGAAAGATCAGTCAACTTCTTACAGAGAACGTGTTTGGCAAACCGTTGTCATTTAGTTGCCATTGGGGGGAATACTTGCCGGACTGGCATCCCTGGGAGGATTATCGCAAATCATATGCGGCAAATAAGAATCTGGGCGGTGGGGTGGTGCTAACCCTATGCCACCCGTTTGATTACCTGCGCTGGCTGTTTGGCGACGTGGCGGGGTTGTTCGCTGTGACAGGAAAAGCCAGCGCACTGGAAATGGACGTGGAAGATTTCGCAGACGCAATTATTAATTTCAGAAGCGGTATTACTGGCCACCTTCATCTGGATTACTACCGCCAGCCTGTCCGTCATGATTTGGAGATTACTTGTACTGAAGGGGTCATTTACTGGGACCACGCCAGCAGTGATGTGCAAGTTCAAAGGCAAGACAAATCAAAAGAAGAATTTCCTGCACCGCAAGGATTTGAGCGCAACCAGATGTTCCTGGATGAGATACGTCACTTTATCGGGCTGGTTGAAGGAAAAGAACAACAGGTCTGCGATTTTCAGGACGGCAAGAAGGCGCTGGAATTGGCTTGGGGTGTGCTGCATTCAGGGCGCTACCAACAGTGCATTGTTTTTGATTAAAATTGACACAAGGGAAACCCTTATATGAAAGATAAAACTGAAGTTCTGGCGATAATCCCAGCGCGCGGTAACTCCAAATCCATCCCGCGCAAGAACATTTGCGAATTTGCCGGGCATCCGCTTATCGCTTTCAGCATCGCTGCGGCAAAGCAAGCCAAATCTGTTACACGGGTGATCGTTTCAACCGATGACCCCGAGATCGCACAGGTATCCAAACGGTACGGCGCGGAAGTGCCTTTTATGCGCCCCGTGGAAATTGCGGAAGATGCCACTTTGGACCTGCCGGTTTTTGAGCACGCGCTGCGTTGGCTGTCGGAGGATGAAAATTATTCTCCGGATGTCGTGGTTCAACTGCGCCCGACCTCGCCAATCCGCCCCACGGATATGGTAGATAAAGCGGTTGAACTGCTGCTAAACCACCCCGAAGCGGATTCGGTACGCGGTGTGGTGCTTTCAGGTCAAAACCCGTTCAAAATGTGGGAGATTGACAGTACAGGGGTTATGCACCCTCTCTTGAAGGTGAAAGAAATAAAGGAACCTTATAACGCGCCCCGCCAGGATTTACCTCTAACCTACTGGCAGACTGGCCATATTGACGCGATCCGTCCGCGGGCGATCCTTGAAAAGAGCAGCATGTCCGGCGATGTGGTGCTTCCCCTGCTGATTGATCCGATATACACAGTGGATATTGATACTTTGCTTGATTGGCAGCGCGCGGAGAGTACAGTATTGGAAGGGCTGCTGGATATTGTTTATCCATCAGACCATAAAAGAAAATTACCTGCCATGGTATCACTTTTGGTGATGGATTTTGATGGCGTTCTTACCGATGACCGTGTGTGGGTGGATCAGAACGGTAACGAAATGGTGGCTTCTAACCGTGCTGACGGATTAGGGCTAGAGCGCCTGCGCGGGTTGACCAATATCCAGGCGATGGTGCTTTCCAAAGAGACCAATAGGGTTGTGGCGGCGCGCTGCAAGAAACTGGAATTACCGGTCATTCAGAGCGTACAAGACAAACCCAGGACGCTTGAAGCGTTGATCAAGCAGCGCGGAGTAAAAAAAGAAGAAGTGGTTTACATCGGAAACGACCTGAACGACCTGGAGTGTTTCCCGTTGGTCGGCTTTGCCGCTGCACCTGCCAATGCCCAGCCCGAGGTCAGTCGGCGAGCGGACCTCATGCTCAAGAGCGCGGGCGGATTTGGCGCGGTGCGCGAATTATGTGAGTTGCTGATCGCCCGTTATTCAAAATTGTCAGAGAATTCTTAGAGCCAGCGCAAGGCGTTATAATAACTTTCCTGTTTAGTGGACAATTAACATGATTCACTTACTGGAGAACCAGCATGTTCGATATTGATTTCTATATGAAAGTATTTGACCTGAAAAGGAAGGTCTTGCAAGGCGAAAAATTCAGCCGTGAGTACCTTCTGGAAAAACTGGAAGAATACCGCAGCCCAAACCCGGTGGTCTATAACATTGAAACCACCAACGCCTGCAACATGCGCTGCGAAATGTGCCCGCGCACAACCATGATGACCCGCCCGATCGAGACCATGCATCCGGACCTGTTCACGAAGGTAATAAGCCAGCTGCGTCCCTGGTCAGCAAAGGAGTGGGAAACCTGGCAGACTTTTGTGGAAGATAAATACCATATTGGTCGGAACGGAATGAGTGAAAACCATTTCTTCCTGCATATCATCCCAAAAGTTATTGTTTTGCACGGTTACGGTGATCCGTTGTTGGACAAGAACATCCCGAACTATGTGGGCATGATGACCAAGCAAGGCCTGCTGAGTTACTTCAGCTGTAATCCTGCCAACATTAATATGGAAAGGACCATTGAGACTTTCCAGAACGGCTTGAATTATGTGAAATATTCCATTGAAAGCGTGGATGACTTGCGCCATAAAGAAGTTCGCGGATTGCAATCCAACTTTACTGACAGTTACAGAAAAATAGTCCAGCTTCTTGATATTAAAGCCCAGCGCAACCTGAAAACCACTATCGTTATTACGATGATTAACCTAAACAAATCCTGGCAGCAGGAAGAGTTCGAAAAGCTGAAGGATGCTTTCGAGGGCATGGATGTGTATGTCTATCTGAAAAGCCAGGACCAGCAGTGGTATGAGGATAACAAGAACAAGACCCAATCCATCCATTGGCTTGAATTCTGCCAGTTCCCTTGGTCGTCCATGACCATTAAATCGAACGGCGAGTCCGTGGAATGCGTGGAAGATTTCAACAATGAGATTATCCTAGGAAATTCGCAAACTGAATTGCTCTACGACATTTGGAATGGTGAAAAATACAAAAAATTCCGTTTTGACCATTTTGACCTGACACCCGGAATTAAATGCACTGGACAGTGCGACATGCAGTTGATTGGCAGTTTTCTGGCATCCTGATTGAACACTTCATTACCTAAGGAGAAAAAATGGCTCGCGAAATTAAGATAGGGAACAGGCTGATCGGAGACAGCCAGCCGGTGTATATTGTCGCTGAGATGGGCATCAACCACAACGGCGATCTGGATATTGCCAAAGAAATGATTATGGCGGCACATGAAACTGGTGCGGATGCCGTGAAGTTTCAGAAGCGCACACCGGAGTTATGCGTTCCTAAAGACCAGCGAGATATCATGCGCGAGACCCCCTGGGGATACATCAGTTACATAGAATATCGCGAAAAAGTGGAATTTGGTTTTGAGGAATACAGAGTTATAGACGCCTTTTGCCGCGATCTGGGGATTGACTGGTTCGCGTCAGTTTGGGATGAGACTTCCGTCGATTTCATGGAATCTTTCAAACCGGCTTGTTATAAGGTGCCGTCTGCCAACCTGACGGATATAGACCTGCTGAAAAAGATCCGGGCAACCGGCCGGCCGATTATTTTATCCACCGGTATGTCCACCTTTGAACAGATTGAAAAATCGGTGAACGCTATTGGTTTGGACAGCCTGGCGCTGATGCATTCTACAAGCGCATATCCCTGTGACCCGCTGGAATTAAACCTGAAGATGGTTGAAACCCTGCGTGAACGTTATCCCTGCCCGATCGGATATTCAGGGCACGAGGTGGGGCTGATCACCTCAGTTGTGGCCGTAGCTCTGGGCGCTTGCATGGTTGAACGGCACTTTACCTTGGACCGCGCTATGTGGGGCGGCGACCAATCCGCTTCGGTTGAGCCGGGCGGCTTTCGGAAACTGGTCAAATATATCCGGGTAACTGAAATGGCGCTGGGCGATGGCGTGAAGCGCGTCTATGACAGTGAAAAATCATCCCTAAAAAAATTACGCCGCTTTCTATAAAATAAAATATGGCCTTAATTCAACGGATTAAACAACGCGTCAGGCGGGAGCTGGTTCTTAACCAGAACCGCCGGCGAATCCGTTCTTTAAGGAATTCTATCTGCAACATCCCTGATAAAAAGGATGCTGCGCCGGTAATCTTCTTTAATTCCTCCACCCGACTTTCAGGGTTGAGCCAGAATGCTGGTTTCTCACTAATTACCAGTCTGGCGCTGCAGGCTGAGGGAATTCCAGTAATTCATCTGGTATGTGAGCGTGGCTTTTCTCATTGCGTTTTGGGGACCAATAAAGATATTCCGCAAACTCCTCCACCCTGCGCGGAATGCATGCGCACATCAAGGATGATCTTTGATCCCACGGATATACAAAGCCTACGCTTCGCGCGGAATTCCGATCTTGAAGGGCAGCTTTCAGCGCTGATTTTGGATGAATTACTTAATTTTGATAAAGATGGGTTTCCTCTCGGGGCTTTAGTCCTGCCTTCGCTGCGCTGGATCCTACGCCGCCATCATCTTATTGATGATGAAAACACACGCTATCTGACACACGAGTACATGCTCTCGGCTTGGAACATAAAAAAGGAATTTGAGAATTTACTGGCTGAAGAACAACCGCGCGCGGTGGTGGTTTTCAATGGCATGACCTATCCTGAGGCAACCGTCCGGTGGGTTGCACGGCAGAATAACATCCCGGTGTATTCCCATGAGGTTGGTATGCTTCCTTTTTCCGCTTTCTTCACAGATAAGGACGCAACCGCTTACCCTGTCAAGGTTGATGAATCATTTATGTTGTCAGAAATCCAGAATAGAAAGCTGGATGATTATCTGGAACGACGCTTTGAAGGGAAATTCATCACAGCGGGTGTGAAGTTCTGGCCGGAAATGAAATCGCTGGATGAAGGATTTCAGGAAAAGGCGAAACGGTTTAAAGCCATTGTTCCGGTGTTTACCAATGTGGTCTTCGATACCAGCCAGAGCCACGCTAATAGGGTCTTTGATCAGATGTTTGACTGGCTGGATGCGGTACTTGAGCAAATCAAGACCCACACAGATACCTTGTTTGTCGTCCGCGCCCATCCGGACGAGCTCCGGCCGGGGAAGGAAAGTCGCGAGACGGTTGCAGATTGGGTATCCTCCCGGTCAGTGGATAATTTGCCCAATGTCGTTTTTATCCCATCCAACAAATTTATCAGTTCGTATGACTTGATAAAGATTGCCAAATTTGTGATGGTATACAATTCCACCGTTGGGTTGGAAGCGTCCATCATGGGCAAGACGGTTTTGTGCGCTGGTCAGGCGCGATATACATTAATCCCCACGGTCTTTTTCCCGCGGTCTCGAAAAGATTACCGCGAAACACTAATGCAATTTTTGGATACGGATACACTTGAAAATCCTGACGAATTCCGCCTTAACGCCCGGCGGGTGATTTACAGCCAGCTTTTCAGGGCTTCGCTGCCTTTTGACCAATTCCTTGAGGACGACGGCGTTTGGAAGGGGTATGTGCGTCTGAAAGAATTTACGACAGATGATATGTCACCTGAAAAATCATCTACAATACAGGTGGTGCTGGATGGAATCTTAAAACAGCAGCCCTTTATCAGAGACTTATGAGTCCTAACTGTTCCATCGTCATACGTGCTTTTAACGAAGAAAACCATATCAGCCGCCTGTTAGATGGCATTAGCCACCAGACGGTTAAAGATATCCAGGTGATCCTGGTGGATTCAGGATCCACGGATCGGACTGCCCAAATCGGCAGAGAACGGGGTGTGGAAGTTGTAAGCATCGCGCCGAAAGAATTTACCTTCGGACGGTCGCTCAATAAAGGCATCGCCCGGGCGGAAAGCCCGATCATTGTTATCGCCAGCGCGCATATATATCCGGTTTATCCGGATTGGCTGGAGAAACTACTCGAACCATTTACTGACCTGTCTATCGTGTTGGTTTATGGCAAACAGCGTGGGTCTGAATCTTCGCAATTCTCTGAGCAGCAAATCTTTACCCACTGGTATGGAGATGTGTCACAAAATCTCCAGGACCATCCCTTCTGCAATAATGCCAATGCGGCCATCCGAAAGAGCCTATGGGAGCAACATCATTATGATGAAAAATTGCCCGGCTTGGAAGACCTGGAATGGGCGAAATGGGCGCTTGATAATCACCACCGCATCGCCTATTGCGCAGAAGCGGAAATTATCCATGTGCACGGTGAATCCTCTAAAGGTATTCATAACCGATACATGCGTGAAGGGATGGCTTTTAAACAAATTTACCCGCAGGAACAATTTAGTTTTGGTGATTTATTAAGGCTTTTCTTTACAAATTCATCAAGCGACATTAAAGAAGCCATCAGACAAGGGAAATTCTTTAAGGAATTTGTTAATATCCTGCGCTTCCGCTGGCTTCAGTTCCACGGAACTTATATCGGATACCAGCGTTCCGGACCGCTGACATGGCGCCTGAAACAATCCTTTTATTACCCAAGGAATACCGATGTTGACCTGCCCAACGGAAACCAGCGCGAAGTAGAACCGATCGCGTATAAAGATAACCACTCATCATAATACTGTTATCGAAGTCTCGGGAGGGATCATGAAAAAGATCAAAATCGCCGCTCTGCTGCCCATGCGCCACCATTCCCAACGGGTGCCCGGAAAGAATTTCCGGAACCTGGCCGGGAAACCCCTGTTTCATTACATCCTGGAAACGCTTTCACAATGCCCGGAGATCAACCAGATCGCGGTCAATACCGATAGCGAAGTGATTCAAAAAGAAATTGAAAAGAATTTTCCGGAAATTACTGTGCTCATCCGTCCTGAAAGGTTGCGCGCGGATACCATTCCGATGAACGAGATCCTGATGTATGACACCGACCATGTAGCCGCAGACCTTTATTTGCAGACACACAGTACCAACCCATTACTTAAGGTTTCTACTATTTCGAAAGCCATTAACGAATTCCGACGCCAATCCCCGCCCTATGACTCCCTATTTTCGGTTACCCGACTGCAGACCCGATTATGGGACCAGAATACCCAGCCGCTGAACCATGACCCTGACGTGCTGCTACAAACCCAGGACCTGCCCCCCATTTTTGAAGAGAATTCCTGTATTTACCTGTTTTCCGCGGAAAACCTGAAGCGGCGCGGAAATCGCATCGGCGAAAACCCCATGATGTTCGAGATCCCGGTCGAAGAAGCCCTGGATATCGACGAGGAAAGCGATTTTTTGATTGCTGACCTGCTCATAAAAAACCGCTTGAACCGCTAACTGGTATAATCCACAAAACCATCCCAAAGACACAGGTTTACATGGAAAATAAAACCATTTTACTTTCCGCTCCTTATTTGCTGCCCTACAAAGACCGGTTTTTGCCCATTTTTAAGCATTACGGGTGTGAGGTTATCGTGGCGGATGTGAATGAAAGGTTGTCCGAAAAAGAAATTCTCCGATATGCAGGCAAGTTTGATGGGACGGTTTGCGGAGACGACCGCTATACTCCCGATATCATCAAACTATGCGCCCCGCGACTTAAAGTTATATCAAAATGGGGAACGGGGATTGACTCTATTGATAAAACAGCCGCGGAGAAATTTGGCATTCAGGTGTTTCGCTCGATCAATGCGTTTACCGTACCTGTTTCTGACAGCGTGATGGGTTATATACTGGCATTCGCAAGGCTGCAGCCCTGGCTGGATGAGAAAATGAAATCTGGCGCGTGGGAAAAGCTGCCCGGTCGGGCGTTGAGTGAATGTACCTTGGGTGTAATAGGCGTAGGCTATATCGGCAAGGAGGTGCTGCGCAAGGCACACGCGTTTAGCATGAAATTGCTGGCGACTGATATTGTTGCGCCGCCCCAGGATTTTGTTGACCGCTACGGTGTCCAGATGGTTAGTCTGTATGAATTACTGCAAACCGCTGATTTCATTAGTGTGAACTGCGACTTGAATCCGACAAGTTACCATTTATTAAATGACCAAGCCTTTGTTAAAGTAAAACCCGGCGCGGTGGTGATCAACACTGCCAGAGGGCCAATCATTGAAGAACCTGCCTTGAATTGCGCGCTTCAGGAAAAACGGCTGGGCGGCGCGGCGCTGGATGTTTTTGAGGTTGAACCCCTGCCTTTGGACTCACCTTTGCTGAAAATGAAAAATGTCATGCTTGCCCCGCATAATTCCAATTCCAGCCCGCTGGCCTGGGAAAAGGTGCATTGGAATACCATTCTCAATCTGCTGGATGGGTTGAGGATACCGCATCCGGATTTTGATGATTTGCAGAATAAATATATGCAGGTTTAAGAGATGAATAACCGTAAAAAAGTCATGTTGATCACGGGCGCTTCCGGGGGGATCGGAAGGGCAACAGTGCAGCTGTTCAGCGAAAAAGGCTGGTCAGTCATCGGTGTTGACCGGCAGGAATTTGGAAATGATTTTCCCAAAGACGGTCTGTTTATCCGCTCGGATATTTCAGACCCCAGGGATATCGAATTCATCTACACAAAAACACAGGAATATTCCGACTTTCTGGACGTGGTTATCAATAACGCCGCGGTTCAAATTGCCAAACCAATCCTGGAAATATCCTCAGAGGAATGGGATCAGACCATGGCGTCCAACCTGCGTTCGGTGTTTCTGGGCGTTAAACTGGCGCATCCTTTGCTCAAGGCTGCGGGCGGCGGTGCGATAGTGAACGTCAGCTCTGTTCACGCAGTGGCAACCTCGGCGAATATTTCCGCTTACGCGGCCAGCAAAGGCGGGCTGCTGGCGCTGACGCGCGCTATGGCGATTGAATTCGCGCCTGATAATATCCGCGTCAATGCCATTCTTCCTGGCGCGGTGGATACCCCCATGCTGCGTGAAAGCATGAAGCGCGGTTTGTTTGGTGAATCCTCCATTCAGCAGCGGCTCGATAATTTGGCCAGCAAAACGGTAAACGGGCGGGTAGGCACGCCGCGTGAGATCGCCCAGGCAATTTATTTCCTCGCTGACGAAACCCAATCTTCATTTATGACAGGCCAGCCGCTGGTGGTTGATGGTGGTGCGACGGCCAGACTGAGCACAGAGTGAGTATGGAAAAATTCAAAGAGACTTTCAAGAAGATAATGCCGGAAGCGGTGGTGAACCACATCCGCAATGAAAAGGATGTGCTGCAGAGATTGCCGCAAGACATTAATGCAGCCACAGATCCGATCCGCAGAGATACCATCAGGAACATCAAAAAATTACACAACAAGCATCAGGGCGAGCGCTGCTTTGTGATCGGCAACGGCCCCAGCCTTCAAAATACGGATATGACCAAACTGCGGAATGAATATACCTTTGGGCTGAACCGTATTTATTTGATGTTTGAAGAGCTAGGCTTTTCCACCAGTTATTTCGTGTCCATCAATGATCTGGTCATTGAACAATCCGCAGCTGAAATTCAGGCTTTAAATATCCCAAAATTTGTTTCCTGGCGATCGAGAATATGGCTAAAACCTCAGGATGACTTGTACTTCCTTTACACCACCTATACCGGTCCAAAATTCGCGAGGAATGCGACCGGGCGATTGTGGGAGGGCGCTACGGTAACCTATGCGGCGTTGCAGTTAGCCTATTACTTTGGCTTTTCGGAAGTGATCCTGATCGGCGTTGACCACAACTTTGCAACCAAGGGTAAACCCAACACCACCATCACCTCCGAAGGCGATGACCCCAACCACTTCAACCCCAAATATTTCGGAAAGGGATTCCGCTGGCAGTTGCCGGATCTGGAAACCTCCGAAATTGCCTATAAAATGGCGCGCCACGCTTTTGAAGCAGACGGCAGGAATGTGGTTGACGCGACGGTGGGCGGCAAACTGACTGTTTTTCCCAAAGTGAATTACGGTTCGTTGTTCTGATATGGAAAACCAACCACTTGTAACCATCATCACACCCTCATTCAACCAGGCCAAATTTCTCTCCGCGACCTATAAATCGGTCATATCCCAAAGCTACCCCAATATTGAGTACTTTATTGTGGACGGGGGCTCTACTGATGGCAGTGTAGAGCTGATCCGGGAGTGGGCAACATCAGCTAAGAACAGGCTCAATTGGTGGGTGTCTGAAAAGGACAATGGCCAGGCGGAAGCAATTAATAAAGGGTTTTCGCGATCTAATGGTGAGATCGTTGCGTGGCTAAACTCTGATGACCTTTATATGAAGGGGGCAGTTGAAAAAGCGGTTAACGCTTTTCAAACGAATCCAGATGTTGGACTGATCTTTTCCAATGTTTTTTCAATTGATGCAGACGGCAATTTAATCAACGCCATGCGTTACAGAGAATGGGGGCTGAACGACTTGATGGCATTCAACATCATCGGGCAGCCAGGGGTTTTTATGCGCAAGGAAGCTCTGGACGCGGTGGGTAACCTGGACCCGGTTTACCATTACCTTTTAGACCACCAGTTATGGCTGCGCATAGCCGTAAGATACAAGATCAAATACGTGGATGATTTTTTTGCCGCTGCGAGGTTTCATTCTGAAGCCAAGAATGTAGCGCTCGCGGCTGAATTTGGCCAGGAAGCATTCAGAATTGTGGATTGGATGAAATCCCAACCGGATTTATTACAGACTTTCGCGGCTAACCGTCGTAAGATTTTAGCAGGCGCCTTTCGCTTCAGCGCACGTTACCAACTGGACGGCGGGGAAAACTATAAGTCGTTCAACCACTATCTGAAGAGTTTTTGGTTTCATCCTCCCACCGCGTTGAAAGAATTATCACGATTTGCGTATTCTTTCTTAAGCTATCTAACCATGGTTAAAAGAATGAAAGAGAACTATCTTCAAAAGCGGTTGAATCAATTGACTCAAGATAAAATGTATGAGATGTATAAGGATTTGTCGGATTTCGATGCCGGCCATGAAATAGAAGGGTGATTGCTAGATGCAAAATAGAACATATTGGCTGTGGTGGGCGATCATCATACTTGCAGTGGTTTTGGGATTGGTCGTCCGGTTTTACGACCTGACCGACCCGCCGCTTGATTTTCATCCCACACGCCAGCTTCACTCCGTTTTAATCGCACGTGGAATGTACTACCAATCTTTAATTGGTGCCCCAGCGTGGCAAAGAGAAATGGCCGTCAGCCAATGGAAAGCCGAAGGCTTAATTGAGCCGCAAATCATGGAGCGGTTGACTGCTCTCACTTATAGAGTCATAGGTTCCGAGCAGTTATGGGTAGCGCGGACCTGGTCCATCTTTTTCTGGACTCTTGGTGGTGTGTTTCTTCTTTTTTTGGCGCACGAGATTGCCGGGCTTGAAGGAGCCGCGATAGCAATTGTGTATTATTTCCTTTGGCCATACGCGGCAATCGCCAGCCGTGCGTTTCAGCCAGAACCGCTGATGACCGCTGCCATTATTATCGGTTTGTGGGCAGCAGTACGGTGGACACGCATGCCTAGCCAGCTGCGTGCTGCTATCACGGGAATCACCTGCGGGCTAGCAATCTATATCAAGTCTGTAGCGGTATTCTTCATTGCTCCCGCGCTGGCTGGCTTGGTTTTTTCCAATTACTCCTTTCTTCAGGCGATTAAGAATCGTCAGGTCTGGCTGATTGGGATTCTATCGGTCTTGCCTTACGCGATTTACCATTTTTACGGGGTCTATGTTCTGCAACTCCTGGGTGAGCAATTTAGCCTCAGGTTTTTCCCCAATCTATGGACGGATCCTGCCTTCTATTTACGATGGATCGGTGAAATGAGCCGGGTGATTGGACTGGAAATTTTCCTGCTTGCTTTGGCCGGGTCACTCATTTTCCCGAAGAAAGATGTAATTGGGTTATTTATCGGGCTGACAGTTGGTTATCTGTTGTATGGATTCACTTTCTCATACCATATTTCAACCCACGATTATTACCATATTCCGCTGATGGTGCAGGTATCATTGGGGTTAGCGTTGGTATTTAAGGCATTGGTCGACGCGGTAGACAAAAATAAAGAGAAGTATTCCCGTCTGGTTCTTGCGGCAATTCTCCTGGCTTTCATGGCGCTCAAAACCTGGGATGTGCGGGTGACCCTCAAACGTGTGGATTATCGCGGTGAGGTCAAGTTCTGGCAGAATCTCAGCGCTGAGATAGGTAATGATAAAAAAGTGACCGGATTGTTGTCGGACTATGGTTACCGCCTGGCCTATTGGGGTTGGATGAAGGTATCGCCCTGGATGCAAACGATGGATATCAATTTACGTGAGCTGGCGGGTGAAACATTAGATTATCAGGAGGCGCTTGAACAAGACCTTGCGGGTAACGACCTATTTGTGGTGACTCTGATGGATGAATTTACCAGGCAACCTCAATTGCAGGACTACCTGCGCGCAAATTATCCGATAATTAAAGATACCCCTGAGGTAATCATTTTTGATCTGCATGAAAAACCGTAAAAAATGAAATCAACCCCTTTGGTAACCATTGTTACCCCCTCTTATAACCAAGCCATGTATTTGGAAGAAACTATCCAATCCGTACTTGCGCAGACATACCCTTCCATTGAATATATTATCATGGATGGTGGTTCGACGGATGGTAGTCTGGAGATCATCAAGAAATATACCCCCAAGCTTGCTCACTGGGTATCAGAAAAGGACCGCGGTCAGACCGACGCCATTAACAAAGGCTTTGCTCTGGCGAAGGGGGAGGTGTTGGCATGGCTGAATTCGGATGACACGTTTCTGCCAAATGCGTTAGAGGAAGCGGTAAAATTCCTGTCAGCCCATCCTGAAACCGGCCTGATATATGGTGACGCAAATTACATTGATGAAAAAAGCAAGGTAATTGGCAGATTCCCCGCCGCGCAAACCGATCTGGCCAAGCTGCGCCGGGGATACGTGCATATTCCACAGCAGGCCTCTTTTTTCCGGAAATCCTTGTGGGATCAGGCTGGACCGCTAGATCCGGAATTTTTCTTCGCGATGGATTATGACCTTTGGGTGCGATTGGCTGCGTTATCGGGATTAAAATATATACCGCGCATCTGGGCTAATTTTCGCCTGCACGCGGACGCGAAAACTATTACAGCGGATGATCAGTGCTGGCCGGAAATGCTGAAGGTGCACTACCGGGACGGCGGGTCTAAACTGGCGCCAATCGTGTTTAAGCATTACTTGCGCAAGCTCGCTGCGCCGCTCATTCGCTGGCGGCGAAGAAAATTATTTGAATAGTTGAGTAGAAAGGAAACCGATATGAATAATAAAGGAATTATGGGGAATTTTGGACCGGGATTCATTTCTGATGTAATCCTGAAAATCCGCCTGACCATCAACTTACTGAAGGATGAACGCGTCAGCCCCTGGTATAAATTAATTCCGGTTTTATGCCTGGTCTACCTTATTATCCCGCTGGATCTCCTATTCGGTCCGATTGATGACGCGGTTATCCTGTATATGGGAATGGATTGGTTTATCAGCCTCTGTCCAGCGAACCTTGTTCAGGAGCATACAGACAAGATTAAAGAAAAACCCGGAAAACAGGAACCAGAGCAGATTGTGGACGCGGAATTTAAAGAGAAAAAATAAACAAAATCCCCGCTTTATTTCAAAGTGGGGATTTTTTCTAAATGACGCCTAACGCCTTGCCAGTCTTCCGGAAAGCTTCGAGCCCCTGCTCAAGATCGGATAGGCTGTGGGCGGCCGATATCATTACGCGGATGCGCGCTTTGCCCTTGGGAACGGTGGGATAACCGATGGCGGTCGCGAAAATACCCGCGGCGAAGAGTTCGCGGCTGAATTGCTGCGCGATCGGCGCCTCACCCAGCATAATGGGTGTGATAGGCGTCTGGCTGTGCCCGATATCAAAACCCATTTTTGCCATTTCCTGTTTAAAAAGTTTGGCGTTAGCCCATAACCGGTCAACCAATTCAGTGGATGATTCCAGAATATCGATGGCAGTTATGCAACCGGCAACATCCGGCGGGGTCATGGCGGAAGAGAACAGGAATGGCCGACCACGCTGGCGCAGCCACTCCACAATTACCGCGTTACCCGAGACCACACCGCCAACCACACCGAAGGCTTTTGAAAAAGTCCCAACTTCAATATCCACCTTGCCATGGAGATTGAAATGGTCCACAATCCCGCGTCCGCCCTTGCCCAACACACCCTCACCATGCGCGTCATCGACCATCAGCAGGATATCATTAGCCTGGGCAACTTCGTAAAGCTTGTCCAGCGGGGCAATGTCGCCGTCCATGCTGAACACGCCGTCGGTGATGATCATGGCTTTCTCATACGTGCCTTTATTTTCCTTGATCACCTGTTCAAGGTGGGCGGGATCGCAGTGGTTATAACGCACAATGCGCGCGCCTGATAGACGGCAGCCGTCAATGATGCTGGCGTGATTTAATTCATCTGAAAAAATGGCGTCGTTTTTCCCGACCAGCGCTTGGATAGTTCCAAGATTGGCGCAGAACCCTGATTGAAAAGTGATGGCAGCCTCAGATTGTTTAAACACCGAGACGCGTTTTTCCAGGTCCTGATGCAAATCCATGGTTCCGGCTATGGTTCTGACTGCCGCCGGACCGACCCCATATTTTTCCACTGCCGCTTTGGCGGCAGCGATCATTTTGGGGTGGTTAGCGAGACCGAGATAATTATTGGAGCAGAAATTTAACACCTTGCGCCCGTCCACCTGCAGCCAGGCGCCCTGTGGTGAGCTGAGCACGCGGATGGTGTTGTAAAAGCCTGCTTCCTTGAGCGTTTTGATTTCCTGCTGAATCCAATCCAGACGTTTCATGGGGTTCCCTCCCTTCCTCGTGACAATAGTTGATGAAATTTGACTCATTATACTTCTGGCTTAATTTCAGCCAACACGCCCATACCGAGCAAGGCAGCCTTTATGTAAGGTGCCGAGTTGGCTGTGATTTCAGCCGTGGTGGGGTTCTGTCGCGAAAGAATGTATTTTTTTGCAGGTGAGGTCATCAACCGATCCAGGATTGGCGCAGTTTTAACCTTCAAAACCAGAATATTTTCAATGTCGGCTTCCTGGCCATGTTTTTCCCAGCTCTCCAGCGCCAGGAGAATATTTTGCAGTACAGGCTTTCTGGCGTAGCGGTGGATGAGCGTGACAAGTTGGCTGACCTTTAATCCCTGGTGCTCCATTCTGTGAAAAGCATGGGGACTGAGATGGTAGGAAAATTTATGCCCGCGAACACCCTCCCATTCGCAGCACCGGGCTATTTGATAACGAATGTCCCGTGGAAAAAACCTGTCAATAATTATCTTCCCGGATTTCTCAAGTTCAAAATCTTTTTTCTGGATGGCAGGGTACTCTAATTCCTGCCCTGCCATTAGATTAATAAACCATTTGCTTTTCCTGAAAACAGTCGGAAGGGTATCGCCTTGGGTTTTACCCAGATCCACAAATCCCAACCAGAATAATGGCTTAAGGATCATAATGCGAAGGTATTCGCCTTCCATGCGCTGCCAATTTTCGAAACCTTTAATATATTCGCCAGTGGCGCTGTTTTTGATGAACCAGGCGTCATATTCGCCCCCTGAACGCAGAATATCCGGATGGCTGTGGTGAACCCAATTGCAGAATTCCTGGATACCAAACCACGATTCATCAGGAAGATTAAGGATTAGATCCAATAATAAGGTTCTTGAAGCTTGTGGTTTGTGTTTACGCTGACCTTCAAATTCCAGGGATTCTATCAAATCCAGTTCATCTATTTCCTGGTTGGCTTTCCATGCTCGAGCCAATTGTCCCAATGCTATTCCGCGGTCAGCTTCAAGAAACTGTTTTACTTTGTCTGAAGATAACACTGAAGGGCTGGTTAATATTTTTGCTTCCTTGAGCAGGTTAATCAGAAAAGAACTCGGAATACCAGGTGTGAAAGGCTCTAATTCTCCAACTGATAAACTGATTCTTAAGCCTGCCAAAACTGTGCAGGCGTGGTCAATAACATGGTCATTGGTAAGCAATGATTTTTCAACTATGTGGGCGGGAACGGGTTTAATACTGTCAGGAACGGACTCCGATTGGCCTGGTTGAAGGAATTGATAAAACTCATCCGGGATGAACGCGAACTCTCGCAACCCTTGGCCGGTATCAAAAAAAGCCCTGCCAATGAGCGCTTTGTAGAAGAGGGCTTCTGTTGTATAGACGGGTGTGCGGTCCGGGCGTTCTCGTTCACGACGTACCGCACCCATTTCACGTAATTCTCCAAACTCGCGGGTGAATTGGTCCCAGGGGATTTTTCCTTTTTCAGCGGCGAGCGCTTTTAAACCTCGTAAGGATTTATCCGACAAAGAATGGAACATCTCCTCCATTATTGAGTCCCGGCTAATAAGTGTCGCAATCTGTTCAGCGGTTTTTTTCTTAATATCGAGCTCAAGGTCAATCCCCCAGACCTCTGCGATCATGTTGAGGATATCTTCGTCATATTCCCTGATGGTCTCTAGTATCGTCGGCATTTTAGCATTGTCTTATTTAATAAGGAGGAAAAAGCCCTTACATAAAAAGAATTAATTGTATATGAAACCCTTTTTCCATTATACTTGAGCGGATACATTTTTATTTTGTGGAGCGGCGTGTTGCTAAATTTACCGGCTGAATCCAAAATTTTTTATTGCGTCTATTATTCTCTTCTGGAGCTTTTAGGAGGAGAACAAGCAGATGAGGTATTTTCCTCTGCTGGATTAGACCCATTTGACCTGAAAGCTCCGAATTATTTCAAGCACGGGTCGGTGCTGCTTGAAAAGGTCGCCGCTGAATTATGCGCTCATTATGGAGAGGAGACTACCCGGGGGCTGCTGATCCGCATGGGTAATGCCTCGCTCACCTTTTTTCGGAAATATTTCTCTAACGTTGCTCAATTGGGGAGTATAGAAAACCGCCTGAAGCCGCTCGACCGCCGTTTTTTATTATCACTTAAAACTCTCGCAGAAGTTCTTTCTGACGAAATGGAAGCATCTCTTAATGTCGGCGCTGAAAGCGCCCGTTCTTATGTATGGCAGATAAATAAAGCCGATGGTAATTTAAGCGCAATAGCACTTATGCCATTTTTCTATTTCGGACTTTTGGAAGAATTTTGCAACTGGCTGGACACAAGAAAGAATTATTTACTGAATTATGAGGCTGGTGAAAACCGTAAAGATATGGAAGTGATATCTATAGAGATCAGGGATTTGGATTAAAGGTTAATATCTTATTTATTGACAGGTGAAGTAAAATCCAATAAACTAAGATAAATCAATTCAATCCGGGGAGCCTGGTAAAACAGGCTGAGAGGAGGATGATGAATCCTCGACCCGCAAAACCTGAACCGGATAATACCGGCGGAGGGAGATGCAAAAAAGATAGACTCCCTCCAGAGAAAGGGAGTTTTATTTTTATATGAACACAATCATATTCGCGAATGGAGTGGTTGAAAATCCGGAATTGCTTACCTCAATTCTGAAATCGGGCGAATTTCTGATCGCAGCAGATGGCGGTTTAAGGCATATCCGAAAATTGGGACTAACGCCTGACCTGGTGATCGGCGATCTGGATTCAGTCACCGAGGATGACCTTAAATGGATTTTTGAGAATCGCATCGAAACTCGCAAATTCCCTAAGGAGAAAGACCAGACCGATCTGGAACTGGCGCTGCAGGCTGCGGTTAATCGCGGTGGCGACCCCATTATCGTTGTGGGAGCTTTGGGCGGCAGGATTGACCAAACTTTAACAAATATCTATCTGCTGCTGATGCCGGAATTGCAGAGTGTGGATGTTCGCTTTGACGATGGGCATGAAGAAGTTTATCTGGTCCAAAACTATACGGAGGTGAACGGAAAAAAAGGAGATACTGTCTCTCTTTTACCGCTGCTTTCTCCGGCCAGGGGAATCAAAACAAAAGGCTTGCGGTATCCCTTGCGCGATGAAATTCTTTTTCCTGAACGATCCTGTGGTGTGAGTAATGAAATGAAATCTAATAAGGCTGAAATTTCTCTGAAAAGCGGATTGTTGCTGTGTGTTCATACCCGTAAATTGAGAGGAAAATAATATGAAAATGAAATGAAATCTAATAAGGCTGAAATTTCTTTGAAAAATGGATTGTTGTTGTGTGTTCATACCCGTAAATTGAGAGGAAAATGATATGAGGATGAGATGGATGTTTCCTGTAATACTGTTGGGGATATTTTTTACTGCCTGCAGCCCTGAACCCGCTGCGCTGACAGTGATGGTGCATGATTCCTTTGCCATCAGCACCGATGTTATGGCTGAATTTGAAAAAGCGAACAACGTGAAAGTAAATTTTCTCTTGAGTGGTGATGCAGGCAGCATGCTTAACAAAGCTGTTTTGACCAAAGACGCGCCTGTAGCGGATGTGCTTTATGGTGTGGATAACACTTTCCTTTCAAGGGCACTCTCGGAAGGGATCTTCGAGGCGTATGATTCTCCTTTGCTTGCGGAGATCCCGGACCAATATAAACTGGATGCAGGGCACCAGGCGCTGCCAGTTGATTTTGGCGATGTTTGCATCAACTATGACAAACGCTATTTTTCAGACAAGGGATTGCCGGTTCCAGCAACCTTCGAAGACCTGACCAATCCTGAGTATAAGGGATTGCTGGTCGTTGAAAATCCGGCTACCTCTTCACCCGGTCTGGCGTTTTTATTGGCGACGATTGCTGAATATGGAACGGACGGCTACCAGGCCTACTGGCAGCGGTTGAAAGATAATGGTTTAGTGGTTGTCAATGACTGGAATACCGCTTATTTGACCAATTTCTCAGGTTCATCCGGGAAAGGCTCGCAACCGTTGGTGGTTTCCTACGGCACCAGCCCGGCATTAGAGGTTATTTTCGCGGATCAGAAGCCGGATAAAGCCCCTACCGCATCACTGGTGGGTAAAAATATGTGCTTCAGGCAGATTGAGTTTGTGGGGATATTAAAGGGTTCAAAGCATCGAGCCCTGGCTGAAAAATTTGTGGATTTCATGCTTTCCAAACGTTTCCAGGAAGATATCCCGTTGAATATGGGTATGTTCCCGGCTAATAAAACTGCTCAAGTACCAGCGGAATTTACAAAATATGTCCAGGTTCCCGAACAGCCAGCGGCTTTATCCGCTGAACAAATCTCAGCTAACCGGGAGCAGTGGATTGAAGCCTGGCGGGCAGTGATGCTGAAATAAATGGTAAATCGAAAATTTGGGATGAGCGGAATCTGGCTTTTGGTAATTCCGCTCATCTTCATGGGCGCATTTTACTTTTTCCCTCTAGGAAAACTGGTCAGTTTATCCTTTTCCCAGGCCAGTTCCACTATAAATAAAGCTGTCAATTGGCAGATTATCGGTGGCGCGGCTGGATTTACTTTCTTCCAGGCTGGGTTTTCAACAATTCTGACAGTGCTATTAGGATTACCTGCCGCATATCTTTTTGGAAGGTTCAATTTCACGGGAAAGAATGCGCTCAGGATAGCATCTACCTTACCTTTTATACTTCCAACTGTCGTGGTCGCAGCCGGATTTAACACGCTGATCGGTCCAAAAGGCTGGTTGAATCTAGCGCTCATGGGAATTCTGGGTTCTTCTGAACCTTTGATCAACATCCAGAATTCACTTACCGCTATCCTTCTAGCGCACGTTTTTTATAACACTTCCATTGTTATCCGGGTTGTGGGTTCAGCGCTTGCCCAGCTTGACCGCAAACTGGAAGATGCCGCCCAGACGCTGGGAGCTTCTCCCTGGAAAACCTTTATGAAAATCACCGTCCCCTTACTGCTTCCGTCCATCCTATCAGCGGTTTTACTGGTTTTTTTGTTTGACTTCACCAGCTTCGGTGTCATCCTGATGATGGGAGGACCGCGCTTTACCACGCTTGAGGTGGAAATTTATATCCAGACTATGCAATTTCTGAATCTTCCATTGGCTGGCTTACTTTCGCTGATCCAGTTGGGTTTTACCATGGTAGTCACATTCTTATTGATGAAAATGGGCGATGGGGGTATAGGGGTGCCGGTAATGCCGCGGCTGCAGCAAGAGGGCTTAAGAAATCCGGTCAAAGGTTGGGAGAAGGCCTTCACTTTTGTGGTGGTTTTACTTTTACTCCTTTTACTGACCTCTCCAATCGTCAGCCTGGTGATCAGGTCTTTTAGTGTCAAAGCGCCAGCTATAAATGGGGGAACTGGTGAAAAAATGCACTGGTCACTGAGTTATTATCGCGAATTGTTTATCAATCGACAGCGGTCACTATTTTATGTACCACCTATTAAAGCAGTATGGAATTCATTGAAATTCGCGGGTACCTCCGCCTTTATCTCCCTTTCCTTGGGGATGATGCTGGCTTATGGACTGCTTTCAGGCAAGAATCTTCGTGCGGTTAATCTTTTAATGATGCTGCCGTTGGGAACTTCCGCTGTGACATTGGGGTTGGGCTTCTTCACGGCTTTCTCAGGCGGGGCAGGGTCGCTGGGATGGGTCGGGCTGCTCATCCCCCTGGCGCACGCGCTGATCTCGCTACCGTTTGTTTTACGTGTAGTTCAACCTGCACTGCAATCCATTCCGGCCAACCTGAAACTGGCAGCGCAGAGTTTGGGCGCGAAACCCCTGGATGTCTGGCGTTTTGTTGAACTGCCAATTATCTGGCGCGCGTTAATGACTGCAGCGGTATACGCCTTCACTATCTCGCTGGGTGAATTTGGTGCCACCAGTTTTCTTTCGCGCCCGGATATGCCAACCATGCCCATCGCGATCTTTCGCTATCTAAACTTGCCAGGTTCTTCAAATTATGGCCAGGCAATGGCAATGGCAGTGATCATTCTGTTTGTATGTATTGTCAGCATGGCTTTCCTCGACCGATTACAATTCAATTTTCATACCGGGACGTAATGAGACTATGGCATTATTAGAGATCAGGGATATTACTAAGAGTTATCAAAACCACCCGCTGCTTGAAGGTATTTCATTTGTTGTTGAAAAAGATGAAACTGTCTGTCTTCTGGGTCCCTCAGGCGGAGGTAAAAGCACGATCTTGAGGATCATCGCCGGACTTGAAACTGCTGAATCTGGGCAGGTGTTCTGGCAGGACAGGGATATCAGCGCAATTCCGCCATACGCGCGCCAATTCGGATTAATGTTTCAGGATTATGCGCTTTTCCCGCATATGAACGTCAGAGAAAATGTGGCGTTTGGACTGCGCATGCAGAAGATGACGGAAAACAAGATTGAGGAGAGTGTGGCAGAAGCGCTTGCACTGGTCAACATGAGTAGTTTTACCAATCGGCGAGTGACTGATCTTTCCGGTGGTGAACAGCAGCGCGTTGCTCTGGCGCGCGCCCTGGCGCCCCGACCGCAGTTGTTGATGCTGGATGAACCACTGGGGGCGCTTGACCGCACTCTGCGCGAAAAACTGGGAGCGGAATTACGCGGTTTGCTGCGCAAGATGAAAATCCCGGCTATTTACGTAACCCATGACCAGCAGGAGGCTTTCTCTATCGCAGACCGGCTCCTGGTGCTTCACCAGGGCAGAATTGTCCAGACGGGCACCCCATTCGAGGTATATTCCCGTCCAGCCTCTCCCTGGTTGGCCACATTCTTCGGGATGGATAACCAGATACAAGGTAAGGTTGTCTCTGCAGATCCGCTTATGGTGACCACTGGATTTGGTGATTTTGAATGTGCTTGTCCTCAAGGTGATTTTCGTAAAGGAGAAAGAGTTGTACTAGTTTTCAAACCTGCGGGCGCAGAGGTTAGTAAGAATGCTCATGTGCACAACGAAATTGAAGGACAGGTGGCAGAATCCATTTTCAGCGCTGACCGTTTCAAAACCCAAGTATTGCTAAAGAACGATTTTTGTTTTGAATTTCTACTAGAGAGTGAAATTAAAGCTAATCAAAATATCCGACTATTCATCTCACCGGAATCCATTCTGTGCTTTGGGAGCAACCTGTGATCAATTCTGATGTGACCATCATCAAGAATAACCACATGAATGTTGAGGTCTGGCGTTATGCGGGGAAAATTATTGCTGAAACTCCCAAAGGAATCATCGCTGAAGCGTTTTTCAATCGCTCTGATCTTGAATTCAACGGGATCCTGCTTAAAAAAGGCGATCGCTTTCTGGAATTGTATTTATACGGTAAATGGTTCAATATCTATGAGATTCATGACAAGGACAGCGGCTTTTTGAAGGCCTGGTACTGCAATTTCACCCGGCCAGTCCGTGTGGCTGACCACACTATCTCTTATGATGATTTGGCGCTGGATTTGTTGGTTTACCCGGATCGGCGCCAGTTGGCGCTGGATGAGGATGAGTTTATCTCCCTGAATTTGAATACGGCTGACCAGCAGCACGCCCGGTCAGCCCTGAAAGAATTGCAAACCCTGTTTTCTCAATCAGAAATGGTTAATATCCGCGATCTTGTTTAGGACCGGGTTTTTCAGACGTCCTGAGAAATAGATACCAGAATACCCAGGTAAAGAACAGCACTACAATACTGATTACCGCGATCGGCACCACAATCGATAACACCGATAAGGTAGTGGATGTCACATCCTCGGCCACACTGATCGGCACATTGCCGGCTCCCGCGGTGGCGATACCGACTGCCGGGCGGATGGCAACTGACTTGACCGCGTGAACGCTGCCCGCCATGAGCAGTCCTAACGTGAGCGCCACAACCGGGTGGAGGGCTGAAACCACATTGGTGCTGGCTGCGAAAACGATCGCGCCGGCAACCGGACGAACAAATGTCTGCACTACAAAATCATTGATGTGGTTGATTGCCGGAAATTTATCGACCAGAAATTCGACCATTGTCAAAACAATCAGTAAGCCGATGATCCACCAGTTCATTAAAACATCATATGGCGGATTGAGTTTAATATAAGTCGTATAACGTGCCATCAGCGCAACCACCAGCAGCGGAATATAGGCGTTCAATCCGGCGCTGGCCGAGAGCCCGAAGGCTGAAAAAATACCTAATAATGCTTCCATCACTTCTCCATAAGTGAAATTATCCGAGCACCCACTGCCTGAGAAGGTTTAATAAGGTAACCTGCAGCATGGCAGCGGCAAACCCGGCGATCAAAAATAAACCCAATGATTTCCACTTTGTAAAACTGTTTTCTTTCTTAAATAATATTATCCAAAAAATTGTATAAAGCATTGTGATGATAATCATTACCGTCACAATACTTATATACGCAAAAACCTGAAAAAAGATAGCGTTGGAGGAGAGCATAATCCACCCAGCAAGCGCTGATAAGAAGACGTAACCCGCAACCTGCCAGAGGTTTATGAAAAGGGGTTTATCAATGCCATCTTTCCAAACGGTCAGGTTGAACAATGTCATCAGGGCAGTGGACATAACCAACCCCATGCCAAAACCTGTCACCAGTCGGGTCATGTTAGTGGTTTCATAAATTATGGACCTGTTGAGAAAGTCTCTGATAAATGAATTAACGCTATCACCAGCCCAGGCCAGGAAAAGAAATAATAGAAGCAAGAGGAAACCTCTTTTCGGGATCGCTTTTCTTTTACCTTGAGTGAAATAATAGGCTAACCCGATAAAGCTGCCAAGATAAAGCCCGCTGCAGCGTGCACACAGCGGAAATTGTGTGTCTGAATTTGAGAATGAGTGCGAAGTGATTTGGTGGCAGACGGACGAACCCACCGCGAAGGCTTTTTCATAAAATCCATGCGGGGTATATAAAATCCAGTTCGCTGTAATGATTCCGGCGATCAGGATGATCAGTCCTGCGGTGATAATTCTTTTCATAGTGAGAGTATTCTGCCTGGTTGTGATTGGTCAATTATATATGAGATGAATCTGGTCAGAAATCTCTGGTTAGGAATAAAATGGTGTATACTACATATAAGGTTTATTTACCTCGCTATCTTTTTGGATGAGGAGGTGGTGCCCAAAATGTCTAGTTATGAACTTAGCGCTGCGGTATCCCTCCTCGGAATCCGATAACGGATGCCGCAGCCAAAAAAACAGAAACCGCCGAAAGGCGGTTCTCTGTATTAATCTTTTGTTTTGGAATTCTATTCCAAAAAATCTGCCAGCTTTATCAATTGGTCTGCCCAGTATTCTTTCATTACCTCCGCTTTTTGTGAATCGGACAAATTTCTGTGATTAACGCTCACATGCACTTTTTCGCCCCTGGAATAAAAGGATACATTTAGCGAGGTAAACCCGTCCACCCACGTTATGCGCAGGGTGTGGTTAAGTGTGGCTTTACGGATGGCAATGACCGGGTATATGAGCCATTTGTTCCTTACACTTTCATCCGTCCAAGCTGTGAATGCCGCGTCAACACTGGCGGTTATTATTTTGCTTTTGCTGATCTGATACCCATGTGGGTGTTGGTGGGGCAAGCGTTATCCACACGCCTGCTAATATGAGACAGGCACCATCTCCTGCCACCAGTCTTACATATGGAATTTATTCTAAAAGACCGCTACAATTTCTTTAAGCTCATGTCCGCGCAGCCGCTTGCGTCCAATAACGCGAACCATTCCCCCACGATTTGCCTGTTTTTGCATTGACAGCTTCGCTGCTTATCTGCGTCTCGGGAATTTCCCCTCCATTTACCTAAAAGCTGTTAGTTTTTCTGATATTTTCTGGAATTAATGATATACCAGTATCAATGTATTCCAAGAATCCATTTCTTAATTCCTTTTTAATTCTTGAGTACTGTTATAGAGTGTTATTTGTAAAATGAAAATTAGAACCTGTCTTGTTATTTTTCTCGTATGCTTTGTAATGAACTGCGGGTGTCAGGTAATTTCATGGATCAAACCCATGGGTGGAGGGGGAATAACCCATCAAAGTCAGGATTCGGGTGAAAATCCTTTAGGTTTGTACAAAGCAAACCTGGTCTCCAGTGAACACAGCGTTCTTGATACATTCAAAGGCGCAACACGGTATCAGATTGAACTTAAAATTGATGATAATCTAACATCCGTCTCAGGCCATCAGGATGTGGTTTACACCAACCAGGAGACAACCGCACTCGATCAGCTCTATTTCAACTTGATTCCAAATGTCGGTGGCGATTACCTCAAGGTTGAGAATATTCAAGTGAATGGTAAGCCTGTCACTTGGGTAATGGTTTTTCAGGATTCGGCTTTAGAGATTGATTTAGCTGAACCACTCCAACCAAGAGCGGTATTAAATATCAGCATGGATTTTTCGGAAACGGTTCCCGACCATATGGGAGGAAATTACGGACTTTACATTTTTCAGGATGATATCCTCGCGTTAGATTCTTTTTTCCCGATCATCCCGGTGTATGACGATGGGGGCTGGAATGTGCAAGACCCTCCGAGTAATGCGGACATGATCTACACGGATGCCGCTTTCTTTGAGATGCAGGTCACTGCTCCCAAGGACCTGGTTTTGGTGGCTTCCGGCGTTGAGGTCAATACAACAGAGGAAGAAGGACGCCAAATTGTCACCTTCGCGGGCGGACCACAGCGCGATTTTTACCTGGCTGCCAGCCCCAGATATCAAAGCGCCAGCCAGCAGACTGGGGAGGTAAAAGTCACCAGTTATTACCCAAAGGAATTTAGCGATTCGGGTAATTTAGTGCTTGAAACCACGGTAAAAGCGTTGCAGGTATTCTCCAGGCGCTACGGACCTTACCCCTATACAGAACTGGACCTGGCCAGCACACCCATGCAAGCCGGCGGGATGGAATACTCAGGCGCGGCGGCGATGGCGCTGGGTTTATATGAACAGGGGAATACCGCGAGCGGCTCGCCCAACACCGTTTTTCTGGAATACGCTACTGCGCATGAGGTGGCTCACCAATGGTTCTTCAACCAGGTGATGAATGACCAACTGGAAGAACCCTGGCTGGATGAGGGCTTTGCACAATACCTCACATATATCTATTATCTGGATACCTATGGCAGTGCCGTGGCTGATCAGGTCCGTGCTTCATGGGAGCGGTACTGGTCAGCGGCAGATAAAGAACCCATCCCGATTGGAAAGCCGGCGGGCGATTATGAGCCAAATCAGTATGCAGCTATTATTTACGGCCGCGCGCCTCTCTTCATTCTGGAACTGGAAAAGAAAATGGGCGCAGAGGTTTTTACGCACTTTTTAGCTGAATATGTGAAAACGTACCGGTGGAAAACGACGGACACCCAGCAATTTAAATCTCTGGCTGAAGAAACCTGCAACTGTGATCTGACCAGTTTGTTTGATGAATGGTGGGCTGTCAACTGACCGCAAAAAGCAACAAGCGATTCGTTTATAATCCCAAATAATTTTGTCAATTTCATTCTTTCATGGAGGCTGACCAATGACCGAGAAAATGAAAACCGCTGACTTGCTCGACTGGCTGGATGAACAAACCCCCCGCTTCACCCACATGTCCGACCAAATATGGGAGCACCCCGAGATCCTGTGGGGAGAATTCTTCTCCTCCGGACTTCAAATGGATTTTTTTGAAAAGGAAGGTTTCAGGATCACCAGAAATCCGGCGGGCATGAACACCGCCTTTATCGCCGAATGGGGGCACGGAAAACCTGTTTTGGCTTTCATCGGCGAATATGACGCACTCCCCGGATTATCCCAGGCGCTCAAACCGGAACGCGAACCCATTATCGCGGGAGCGCCGGGTCACGGCTGTGGACACAACCTGCTTGGGGTTGCCGGGCTGGCGGCAGCAGTCGCAACGCAGAAATGGATGGAAAAGAACCAATTTACCGGAACTATCCGCTATTACGGCTGCCCGGCGGAAGAGATTGGCGGCGGTAAAGTGTTTATGGCGCGCGACGGGCTGTTCGATGACTTGGACGCGGCGCTTTCGTACCACCCCGGCATCTATAACATGCCGTCTCACATGGCTACAGTCGCGATTGTCTCCTCCAATTTTAATTTCAAGGGCGTATCTGCCCATGCGGGCAGCGCGCCTTACATGGGGCGCTCCGCGCTGGACGCGGTTGAATTGATGAATGTGGGCGCGAACTTTTTGCGGGAGCATGTCCTGGACGGGACGCGCATTCAGTATGTGATCACTAACGGTGGCCAGGCGGCCAATATTGTGCCCGAATTCGCCTCCGTCAATTACATCTTGCGTGCGGAGAAACCGGAATATTTGATGGAAGTCGCTGAACGCCTTCGCAACATCGCCAAAGGCGCTGCGCTGATGACAGACACAACATTTGAAGAAGTGTTCGAAAGCGGCTTTGCCAACATGACCTCCAACCGATATTTGGCGGCGCTTATGGAGAAGGTCATGCAAACTATTGGACCGGTCGAATTCACCAAAGAAGAAATGGCTTACGCCCAAAAGATCAATAACACCTTCCCCGGCACAAATGCCGATTATATCGAAGACAAAATTGATACGCTTAAGATTCCAGAAGAATTTGCCGCTTTATTGAGGAAGTATAAGGACCTGCCTTTGCTCGGGGGGAATTTCCCGGCGATGGATGGCGGGGCGGTTTTCAAAGGGGCGACCGATGTGGGCGACCTCAGCCAGGTAGCACCGACCGGCGCACTGTGGACAGCCTGCTTCCCAACCTGCACCCCGGGACACTCTTGGGCGAACGTCGCAACCGGTGGAATGTCCATCGGTCATAAAGGCATGATGCACGCGGCCAGGATTTTGACTCTCACCGCGGTTGAGATGTTCACAGACCAGACCCATTTCCAGAAAGCCCGTGAGGAATTTGAGAAGGCAATGGCGGGCAAGAAATACAAGCCCCTGATCCCGGAAGGTTTTCAGCCGCTGCAGCGAAAGCCATAGATTTAATATAAATCCATCAAAAATGAAAAAGAGCGCCTCCTTCTTGGGGCGCTCATTAAAAAATTTGTCCTCAAAGGAACCCTGCCTTTCGTAATACTTCGGGTAATAAAGATCCCAGGTTTTGAACGTTTGTACCTCTAATGGGTATGCAGAGGTTATCTGATGATATCTCGAATATTTTTTTGCCCCAGATGGATGCAGATTTCTTGATATTCGAATTTGAGCAGGTAACTTTACGATTTCAGCCGGTAACCTACTTCATGTTATGTGTGGATATGAGTTGGTCTTGAAGGATCAGGTTCGAGCTTACGGTGCAGATTACTGATGTTGACGCGCAGAATGTACAAATCATCGTAGCCTTCACCCCATACTTGATGGAGGAAATGCGGGTTATGATAGGATAAATTGGTTGTCTTTCGCAGTACAATAAAATTAGATTTCATCATGAATACTGCTATTTCGGAAACCGAACAACTGTATTGGAACATCTTTGAAACCGCCAGTGATGGGGTGCTGATCACTGACCTGGAGACCGGTAGGGTGCTGGCCGCCAACTCCGCGGCGGCAGAGATGCACGGATACGCGCGCGAGGCTTTTAGCGGGCTGTAGCTGCAAAAATTTATCCATGCCAAAAGCCTGCCCTTTTTCGCCGATTATGCTCAAGTGATTCAGCAGGGTGGCCTGTTCGAGATGGTGGCGCAGCATGCGCGGTGGGACGATTCGCTGTTAAGTGTCGAATGGCGCGCGGTGGCGTTCAAGTACCAGTGCCGCACCTGCGCGTTAGCGCTCCTGCGCGATGGTAGCAAACGGAAGCAAAGCCAAGGGACGTTAATCTTATGCAACAGAGCCAACTAAATCGGAAAGAAAAAGAAGACCAAAAAAAAGACAACCCGGCACTGAGTAAAGTGATCGAACGAAACATTCGCACGATCATCCATCTCCGTACAAAGACCGCGAGTGAACGCAGCCTGCAAGGCCGCATCGCCGACGCCA
>JAUYCC010000089.1 GCA_030692365.1 Pelolinea sp.
TCCAAGCGGATAATCTCTTTTTTGCTCATGGTTAGTAGTTTGTCCACTTTCTTGTCCCTTTCCAAAGGGGACATTTTAACTTTGCAGAAAGGGGACATTTCAACTTTGCGCTAACAACAACTTTTGGGGGCTTGACAGGTCGGTAAGGCTCCCCTAAAATAGTACCATATACAAGATCTCAAATTTATTAAGGTAATTTTTATTTAATAATCTGTTGTTTTGAGTTTTGATGTGATTATTGAATTAATTTTGGCATTATTTCTTAATTTATTGGGAAGATAATGGAAATTCAAGGGAGGGATGCTATGGATACAAGCTAAGTCACTCGTATTCGTTGGTTATTTGTTTAAATTTAATCCAAATCTAGAGGAGGTAACTGTGAAAAAATTAGGGTTTGTTCTAATATTAGCGTTCATTTTAGGCGCCACAGGCGTTGGAAGCGTATCCGCCGAAGAATTCGCATACGGATTTATACCGCTTCTTGCGAAAGACTATAACACCGGAATTCCCAGGGAAGTCCAGAGCCGGGAGAACTTCAACATCATCCTGCCTGAGCTGGTCAGGGCTATGCAGGTGGGCAGCATCAGCGACTATGAACCCGATTTCTACGCTGGTGTTGTGAAAGTGACCTATCTACCCGGTTTGAATCCAGCCAATGTATTGCGTGTGCCATTTTATACCAATATGCGCGATGCGGTCATTCCCCCAGCATCCCCGGATAGTTCAAGGGGCAGTTCTGCTGGTACGCCAACGATCTATATGACACTCTATAGCAGCTGTTTCGATATGTCTAACATGGGTGCAAATTACCGCGTGAAAGGCAGCCTGCGCACTAGCGCAGGAGTCGTTGTGGCAAATTATGATGGATATGCCGACAGCGGTGGATATCTGTGGGATTGCTTTAACTGGGGAGGTTCCGATGTAATCCCCGGTTTTATAGTCAAGTTCCAGAGGTTTAACACGAGCGGTGTATGGAAAGGGACTTACAGCGCCAGTGCACCCCGCATCACGATCAAAACGTTGAATAAAGCGACAGGCATCGTGACCGGCACAGGACCAAAACTATCCAGCTTTTACGCACGGTGGTGGCATCCAAACCTGGATGCGAGGAACACCTCACAGTTCAAGAGTATAAATGGAACAGTTAAAGGTACTGGAGCATGGTCAGCAAACATTGCAGTCACCAATATGCGGGGTGATGATTACTTTGGTTTCGATGTAAAAAGAACCGCCAATATGAGGTTTTACTACAATTGGTGGCTTCCAGCCTTATATTGCCGATTAGGTGACAATTATTGCTTTCTGGAATCATTCCCGAATAAGCTGGTCAACCTGTCCATCACTCATGCAGGCATAAAACATGATTTCAGCGGTAAAATCAATAATTATGGATATTTTGGGGCTTTTCTTGAAGATAATAACCAGGAGCCCATTTTCCTGGCCGTTGGGGATACGATCTTGGGTACAGGTGTAACCACCTACAAACTGCCCCTGATCACTGCAATTCCAAACGCCATAACTGATAAAATCACAGGGAAGGCTCCAAAGAATTCTTACTTTGAAGTAGAACTTGGAATCGCAGGAACAGGTTGGTCGTATTGGAAATGGGCTCACTCAGATGCATCAGGCAACTACGTAGCTGATTTTTCAGGTATTGTGGACATCCCAGATGATCCGGTGACAGCTAACGTATATTACAAATATAAAACCACTGGTAACTTAGTATATTACACGTATAAGACAGGTCCCTAAACAACGTATATTCGTTCATATTACTTAAAACTGTGATCTGAAGCTTGCTTAACAAGAGAGAGGTTGGTCCAAATGACCACCTCTCTCTTTTTTAAAAAAGCAATATATTAGTAATAAATTTACTTCACATGGTGCATTTTAATTGTCCATCACTAACAATCGAAGTACACAGGAGGTAAAAATGCAAAAGTGGGAATAAGAATTTATCGGGGTATGGAAAAGTTTTTATTTTTAGGGGTTCGCGTCAATTCAAATGATAATGGTAACGAGCGGTTGTTGATTTTGATAAAATAGTGATTGATAATAATTTACAGAAGAGGAATAGCAGTTTTTCCTAGAATTATTTACACGATGGATTAATCCATTTTTTGTAGAACTGTTAGTCGGCGGGAATAAAAACAGTACAAACGTCTACTTGAATAATCATCAGGTAAAGGTTGTTCTTGAAAAATAAATAAAAAGATTAGACCCGGAAGGTCATAAAAAGAACAGGGCAGGCGCGCGGCCTGCCCTGTTTGCGTTTAGGTCTTGCTTGTTTATTATTATTATTCTACAAAGTTACCTTTAGGCGAACCCTTCACCCCGGCTTTCATAGCTGCCTGGTTAAGCGCTTCCTGTTCGGCGCTGACCGTATCCGCGTCGAGGGCGGAGGTGGTCGGAATGGTCACGCTCGCCGAGTCCACCAGGAACTTCCCGGATGTGGACTGTTTGTACATCTGGAAGCCAACATAGCCTTTGGTGAAAATGGAATTAGTGACCGTCTTCACCAGCGTGCCGTTGATGTAAAACTTGAAGGTGGAGCCACTGCCGTACACCTTCAGCGTGTTCAATCCGTATTTGACAATCTTAGGGGATGCAGTCCAGGTTTGCAGTGCGGTTTCGTATCCAGTGCTATCAACTTTCCAGATGGAGTATCTGCCGGTATTGGCATAACCGAATATATAGTCCGGATACCATTGATAATCATACGAATCGACCGAACTGCCGCCGCGTACTACCAAGTAGTTGGCAGAATATGTATCATTTTCCCGCTTGACTTTGGCGGTATAGGTAAATTTGTCATAAATGGAGTTCAACCGGTAAGCGGAGGACCATTTATTGGTGAGTCCATTGGTATACATGGCCGTGCTGGTCTTGCCCCATGCGGCGCCAGCCTTTTTCGCCCAGCCTGTCATGGATCCGTTGAAACTCGAACTGAAGGCGTTGGCGATATAGAAGGTCTTGTAGGCGCTGTACGCGCCCCAGGCCCCGCTCTTGTAAGCGCGCACATGCCATTTGTAGGTGTAATCCGCGCGCGAGGTGGTTGGGGTATTGGAGCAGTAGGTGCTGGTGCAGCCTGAGGTGGTGATGACTTTATCAATCACCTTGGTTGAGCCCTTGAACACCTGGTACTGGTACTTGGTGGCGCCGGTGATCTTGCTCCACTTGTAGGTGGGCGTGCGGTCTTTGCCAACGCCGCTGGGTGAGATTGGGTTGGGTGATGTTGACGGCGGGGCACTTGTAACCAGTGAATACAGCAGGCGGTTGGGTGAGCCATAGGGATCGTATACCTTGCCGGTGGAAGCGCCGTTTTTTATGGCAGAGGCGACGGTCGCCGGGCTGGCGCCTGGGTGAGTCTGCAGGTATAACGCGGCCACGCCCGCCACATGCGGCGATGCCATGGAAGTGCCGCTGATGGTGTTGGTGGCAGTATTGCTGCTTCCGATCCAGGTGGAGGTGATATCACTGCCGGGTGCGAAGAGATCCAGGCAAGTGCCCCAGTTGGAGAAATATGAGCGATAATCGTATTCGTCTATCGCGCCGACGGTGATCGCGTTGGGTACGCGCGCCGGTGAGTAATAACAAGCGTCCCAATCATCATTACCAGCGGCAACCACCACGGTCACGCTGTGGCTGATGAGATAATTCACGGCGGTATCCAGTGAAGCGCTGGCGCCTCCGCCCAGGCTCATATTGGCCACGGCCGGCAGTATGCGGTTATTGGCTACCCAGTCCATACCATCGATAACAGTAGAATCGGAGCCGCTTCCATCGCAGTCCAGGACGCGCACGCCGTGGAGTTTCACGCTCTTGGCAATGCCGTAAGTAGAACTGCCGATGGTGCCAGCCACATGCGTGCCGTGCCCGTGGCAGTCAATGCCTGTGCCGCCCCAGGCATCGAAGCCCTTGGTGGCACGCCCGCCAAACAGGCTATGCGTATACAGGATGCCGGTATCAATCACATACACATGCACGCTGCTGGCGGTGGTATTGTAGATGTACTTGGTATTGAGCGGCAGGCTGCGCTGGTCCACGCGGTCCAGCCCCCAGGTCGCGCTATTTTGAGTGGTTTCCGCGCCAATTTCGCCATCGCCGGTTTCATCATCAGAAATACTCACCACGCCGTCAGCTTCCACATACTCTACTGCCGGGTTGGCGCGCACTTTTTTCAGCGCTTCAGGCGGCAGGTAGGCGCTGTAACCGTTCAGTACGGCGTCGTAAATAAATTTGACCTTCCCGCCTTTGGCCGCGATATCAGCCTGGATGGATTTCTTGTTGCTGGACGCGCTGACATTCTTTTTATAAACAACAATGTACTGGTCCGGAACAACCTCTCTGCCTTTCTGCATCTTCAGCGGGGCAAGTTCCACAGGCAGCTCCGTGGGGGTGGGTACCACCGTCGGTGTCTCTGTAGGAATGACGATGGGTTCTTCCGTAGGTACCACCGTCGGTGTCTCTGTAGGAATGACGATGGGTTCTTCTGTAGGTACCACTATCGGTTCTTCCGTAGGTACCACTATCGGTTCTTCCGTCGGTACCACTGTCGGTGTCGCGGTCGGCACCTCGGTAGGTGTTGCCTCAGCCGGTGTCGCGGTCGGATCAGTTTCCTGCGCCAAAATCATCCCGCTGGTCAGCAGTGCCGTTGCCAGCAGGGAGATGGTGAGCAGGATGGATAAAGTAACACGTCTGTTCTTTCCTTTAGAAACCATTATTTCTCTCCTAGATTTATTTATTGATGCTTAAAACCGATCCCAATAAGATTTATTTCTGGAAATAAGCCCTCATAACGGTTGTCCGGTTGTGTATTGATAATGCCAATGAATAGGAAACCAAATGCCCCAGGGTGCGTTGTGCCGGTCATTATGCATGATGTGATTTTTTGTTTACATCCTCCTCTCTTTAGTTTATATAACATTTTCATGCCAGATCATTTGCCAAATAAATAACCCAAAGATATCTTTGGGTCTTTACCGAATAAAAATTCAATTACTGGCTGAATATAACTTCCCCATTCACCAGAATGGAGATGCCTTTAACGGGCATATTTTTGACAGCCAGAAAAACATCAAACGGCTGGATCATCTCGGCGCACATCTGTTTCGGATCAGTGAGGCTGTAAACATCAAATGTCAGTTTCCCCTCGGCCTGGGTGAAGGAGACGCGCAGTTGATTGCATGGCGTGGGCAAGCTGCCCGCCAGATGGAGCTTATTATCCGCCGGGCTCCAATCCGCGATTTCCACATAAGCTTTCGCGCGTGTCAGGCCGCTGTCTCCTTCCTGGGGTGCATACGGATTATCTACGCTTATTTCCTGCTGTGGGGATGGAGCGCAGGAAACCAACAGAAAAATTATTAACGCGATTCCAATCATTTTCATTACCGCCTCCTGTTTATAAGTAAATGGTTAACGAATAAAAACCTTATTAAACTGCCTGAATAAGGCTGCCATTTTTTATCAGAAATTTCCTTCATGATTTCCCTTTTTCCTCTTGATGATTTAAATTATAAGCGAAAAATTATTAAAGTCAATAAGGTAAAGCATGAAATTGAGGATCTTTTGCGATTCATCAGGTAATAGAAATTTTCCTTTAATATTGTTGCATTTCAGGGAATTCCAAAAAAACTTGTTTTTCTCATTGCATTTTCAGAAAATTATAAAATCAATTAGATTCTCCCCCATAATAAACCACTTTATCAAAGTAATCCGTGGCGCCTTCACAATCGGGCTGGATATGGATTTTAAAATCTTCCCACGACATGGCTCCCCCGTAATCGTTCCAGGCGTAATCCACCGCCTCGCCCATGCAGCCCACGCCGGCATGGTAAACGCCCAGGCTGATGCGCCACAGGCTTTCGTACGTAAAGATTGTATTCGGCTCTTCTTCGGTGATATTTTTGATCATCTGGTAAGACTGTATACAGGTGGCCTGCAGCATATTGGCCAGCAACACAAACTCCTCGTCGGTGCCCACAGCCAGCAGGCTGGCTCCGCGCAGAAACTGATGCTGCTGGTCAGTTAATGACGAATAACCGCCCATGCACACATCCGGCGTATAATAGCGCTGGCAGAGATTCAGATAGTAGTCCATATTCCAGGTCAGCAGCATATCAATGCCCTTTTCGGTCATCATGCCGTAACCGAACTCATTCTTTTCCGGCCACAACGGCCAGAACTGGGTTTCCTGCGCGATCAGCCCTTTGAGAAGGCGTGGCGGGATAAAAGTTTTATCGGCCGCGGCCAAAATGACCGGGTCAAGGCGGTTTTGCCACTCAACCACCAGGTCATGCGCATGCTCCTGCCCACAGACGTTCGCCGCGCCGTTGGGCAGCAGGCCGTTATCCTCGCAGCCTGCAGCGTCCACATAGCCGTGCCAGATCAGCTTGCCAGCCAGCAGGGCATAGTCTTCGGTTGTATAAAGGAAATCCGGGTCATCCCCGCGCGCAATCCAAGAGGATTGTTCGGATACCAGGTCGGGAAAATGGTCCCAGGTATTGGCGCACGTATCCACCGCGCCCTGCCACTGGTCGCCCAGCAGCTGCACCAAATGAGTCGTTTTATCACCTTCCAGAGTAATGTTGCGCATCCTGAAACTGTGCTCATACAATGTTCCTTCGCCTTCTGTTTCGATCCAGTAACTTATGATCCTGCCGGACGGCTTTGTGGCCGGCATATCCAGAGTGCAGGAGGTATCATTGCAGTAAGTGACCTTATCCCCGATCTGAATTGCCAGCGACCTGCCGACCGCGGGCTGGAAATCACTTTCGACCGTAAAAACCAGCTTGGGATTCTCATCGCAAACCCCCCACGCCGGGCAATTTAATGTGCTGACTGAGATGGTAATTTTAGGAGTATGGCTGATCTGCTCAACTTCTTCAAGGGTTGCCATCCCGACGAAGGAAAGATACAGGCCGGTACATTCGGTGGTTTTTTTCCTCAGGCAGGGCGGTGTATTCTCCCAGGCCATCAGGATATCCTCACCGCAGCTTTCGGCTATTTCGGCCTTGGTCGGTTCGCCGGTGTTTTCAAGGAAAAGGTTGCATACCACAGAGTTGGTTTTCCAGTATGCCAGCACCCAACGAAAGACTTCCTTGGACGAAGTACTGCCTGATTTGGATTGGCCGGATGTTATATAAGGAAAGGAGCTGGCGCTGGGTGCCTGGTTTATATTTAGATAATCGGGCGGCAGGCTGTAAAAGCCCTGGCCAATGAAAAAAATCGCCAGCAACAGCATGCCCAGTTCAACCGGGTGTTTGCGTCTGTGGTTCATTTCCGCAGAATCCCTCTCCTCCTAAAGCTTTAATCAGATTATATATCAACAGGCAAACTTTTCAATGCGTGTGCGTCTGTCCATTTCTGCTTTTTGGTTGAAAAGTTTTCCGCGCAAGAATTTGATCGCCATCCTGCCAGACACGGGGTTTTTAAGAAAGGAGCTGAAGAAAAATAACTTTAATCTTCCTGATATGTTCATTCATTGCTGCAGGATTACGCATCGTTAAGCCCTTCCAGTATTGCCTACCACCCCGGATGTAAATGTATTGAACTTCAGTAGTGCCCGGTTCCCTTCCACCAGAAACTGTCTGCACTTTTGTGCATGCGATTTTGACAATCCGTTGACCAATTTAATCGCTTTCTATTATCAGATTTTCAGTCATGTATAATTTTCATATCAGGAATTGATTAAAAGGTTTAATAAAATCTGGTTATAAGGGAATAATCTATGGAAAAACGGCAATTCGGACGTACAGGGCACATGAGCACGGTCGCCATCCTGGGTGGCGCGGCATTTGGCGAGGTGGATCAGGCGACCACAAACAAAGCCATGGAGATTGTTCTGGAGTATGGCGTTAATCACATTGATATCGCACCTTCCTACGGACACGCGGAGGATCGTCTGGCGCCCTGGATGAAAACCCATCGCGATGATTTTTTCCTGGGCTGCAAAACCATGGAACGCACCCGTGAAGGCGCGCTTGAAGAACTACACTGCTCCCTCAAGCGGCTGCATACCGACTATTTCGACCTTTACCAGCTGCACGCTGTTAAGAAAATGGAAGACCTGGACGAAGTAACCCGCCCCGGCGGCGCGCTGGAAGCGCTGATTGAAGCAAAAAAAAAGGGATTGATCCGACATATCGGCATCACAGGCCACGGAGTTTACACGCCTGCGGTTTTTATAGAAGCCCTGCGGCGTTTTGATTTCGATTCCGTACTTTTTCCGGTTAATTTTGTCCAATACGCGGACCCGGCCTATATACAAAAAGCGGATGAATTATTGAAGTTTTGCCTTGAGAAAAATGTGGGCAGCATGCTGATCAAGTCCATCACCAAAGCGCCCTGGGGAGACCGAAAGCCGGAGTATGACACGTGGTATGAACCCTTTACTGACATGGATATGATCCAAAAAGCGGTGTCATTCGCGCTTTCACAGGGCGCGACCGGAATATGCACCGCAGGGGATACCCGTTTGCTGCCATTGGTTCTAAAAGCGTGCGAAGACTTTATGCCTTTGTCAGATAGCGAACAAACTGAACTTATCCAAAGCGCGCAGATGTACCAGCCGTTATTTGTGCAGTAACCATTATTAAACAACAGATTTTCTGAACATCATTAATAATATTTATTAAGGTAAAATCCTGATAAATACTATATAATATCAATATTGACACTAATCATTAAAGCGGGAAATCGTCAAAGTTTCAATATCGCTCCGAAATCAATCTGAAAGGTAAAGGAAAAAATAAAATGGCAGAAATAAAATTTTTCTCATTGAAGAGCAAGAAAAGTGTTTTTGTGGATATCAGCAAATGTACCCTCAAAACACTCAAAAACGGCCGCAAGGCAGCCGAGGCGGTAGAACCTGAAACCGGTGTGAAACTTTATAAATTCCTTTCCAAAGAAGACCTCAAGTTATTCGAATAAACCTTAATCCCGGATAAGGATTTTTCAAAACCATCCATCCTGGATGGATGGTTTAACGCGCCTGTTTTCCTGCATTTGGTTGGGAGAAAATAATCCTGATCAAACATGCAGTATTGGCACATTAATTGCACCTTTATAAGCAATTGAAAAATATTTCTTTTGCTATACAATAAAAGAGTAATTTGAGGAGGTACCATGAAATCGTCATTCTTACGCCTGGTCATCGTACTGATCGCCATCCTGGCTGTTTCGGTAGCGTGTTCGCTGCCCTTTGTTATCAGCCCGGTACAGCCGGAAGAAAAAATCGTCTACGTGGAAATCACATCAATCCCCGCAGCTCCGCCTGCCCCGACTTCAGCACCCGCGCCAACTGCTGAGTCACCCGCACCTGCGGTAACCCCCACCGTCTCGGTTAACCTGGACGGATCCTGGGCCATCTGGCAGGGAACCAGCGAACAGCAGTTGGATATTGATTTCTTGCAGATAGGTTATAGCCTGGTCGGCAATACCGCTACCGGTAACGGTCACAGCCTGCTCTTCAACGGCACCATCAGCCAGGACGGCAAAAGCGTATCCGGCACCTGGGAATCAACCAGCGGCACTTCCGGAAGTTTCATCATGGCGCTTGACGCTTCATACTCCGCGTTCAGCGGCAACCTGGGCGGCGGTGTGCCCTTCTGCGGCAGCCGCAGCGGGACTAAACCTTCCCCCTGTATTAAATAGTATCAATTAATTAAATAAAGCGCTTCCTTTTCTGGAAGCGCTTCTTGATTTAACCCAGGAGCTTTTTCAGGAAATTCAGCCTTTCCAGGTCCTGATACGATTCTCCGCCTTCGTGCAGGTTGAATTCATACACCCGGATGTCCTTTTTGCCCGCGTAGTAATTGTAGGCTGCGAAAACGGTTGACGGCGGGCAGGTAGTATCCATTAATCCCACGCTGAATAAGGCAGGCGCCTTGGCGCGCACAGCGAAATTCATGCCATCAAAGTAACTTAAGGTATTGAACGCGACATCCACTTTATCACGGTGCGTCTTAAGGAAATGCGCAATCTCGTTATATGGGCGCTCATCAGTCAGGGTTACCGCGCGTTTGAAATGACACAGGAAAGGCACATCCGGCATGATGCCAGCCAGATCGGGAACCAGCCCCGCCACCGCGATTGAGAGACCGCCACCCTGGCTTCCGCCGGAGCAAACCACCCGATTCTTGTCCACCATTGGGTGCGACCGTGCTGCCTGCACCGCACGCACCGCGTCGATGTACACCCTGTGGTAGTAATAGGTTTCGGCGCTCAGAATACCCTGGGTCATAAAACCGGGATAATGTGGCCCCGCGTCCTGGTCAAAATTATCCGGCGTATCTCCCCGCAGCCAGGAAGACCCCTGCCCGCGCGTATCCATTACAAAAACCGCATATCCCGCGCTCGGAAAGAGCAGCCAGTCAACCGGGAATCCGCGTCCGCCGCCGTAGCCAATAAATTTCACCACGCACGGAAGCGGCTTTTCTGAATTCTTCGGGTAGATGAACCAGCCTTTGACCGGCTGCCCGGCAAAACCGTTGAAAGTTACATCAAAGGTTTCCAGTAATGCCAGATTGAAATCAACCTTATCGAACCGCGCGGTCAGCTCATAATTTTGGGCATCCGCGATTGATTTCTTCCAGAAAGCGTCAAAATCCTGCGGTTCGACCCGCTCCGGTTTATAAACCCGCAGTTCTTCTAAAGGCAGATCGTAAAGCATTGTTCCTCCTAAAAAGTCATCTTGACTTGAATTAATTGTAATTGTAAGAGAAACCTTAAAAGATAAACGAGTTTAGGAAAATACTTGTAATCTGTAAAATAATTTGCTATAATCATTAGAAAGTGGTAAGAAGTGGGTCTAAGTGGGACGCCGGAAGAACCGGCGTTTCGGCTTAAATACCGAGGTAGAACTTATGTTCTTTGGACAGTTTGACCACAATATTGATGATAAAGGGCGGTTAACAATTCCCGCGCGCTATCGCGACCTGCTGGAAAACGGCGCTTATATCACGCTCGGTTTCGATGACAACCTGATGGTCATGCGCAGCGAAGAATTTGACAAACTCTACCACAAAGTTGAGGAAATGAGCATCACCAATCCCAAGGCGCGCCTGCTGGCGCGCATGTTGTTTGGCAGCGCAGCCATGCTGGAATTTGACAGAAACGGGAGAGTTTTAATCCCCCAATTTCTGAGAAATGCAGTCAAGATGGACAGCGCTGTAAAGCTTGTGGGTATCGGCCCTTATTTTGAAATTTGGACTCCGGAATATTGGAATAAGAAGCATGAAATGATCGAGGATGGGGAAATCCGCGCAAAGATGTTTGAAGATTTGGACCTGACATTGAAAAATGCCTAATCCAGCCGCTGAAGAGCGCCCTCCCCACCTACCAGTACTTTACCTAGAGAGCATTAACATCCTCCAACCGAAAAGCCACGGCAGGTATGCTGACGGCACACTCGGCGCAGGAGGCCACTCTGCTGGTATTCTGAAAACCAGCCAACCGGATGGCCAATTATTAGGTCTGGACGTGGATGACCAGGCGCTTGAAATCGCCAAAGCCAGATTATCTGAATTTGGTAAAAGGGCAATCTTGATAAAAGGTTCCTACGATAACATGACCGAGCATCTGCGCACCATTGGCTGGTTTTGCGTAGACGGAATCATCCTTGACCTCGGACTTTCCTCTATGCAGTTGAATACTGCAGAGAGGGGGTTTTCTTTTAATAAGGACGCCCCGTTAGATATGCGCTTCAATATGGATCAGAAACTAACTGCAGCCGAGATTGTCAACACCTGGAGCGAGAAAAACCTGGCGAAAATTATCTGGGAATTCGGGGAAGAACCCAAATCAAGGCATATCGCCGCGGCCATCATCACCCACCGGCCGGTGACCACTACCCAGCAATTGGCAGCGATGGTTCTGGACGTATATAAAGGAAAACGCGGAAAGGTCCACCCGGCAACGCGTACTTTTCAGGCGCTAAGAATGGCAGTCAATAAAGAACTCGATACTCTGGAAAAAGGATTGGAAGAAGCGGTTTCAGCGCTTTGCGGCGGAGGAAGATTGGCGGTAATTAGCTTTCACTCGCTGGAAGGCCGGATGGTCAAACAGTTTTTTCAACGTGAAAGCCGCGATTGCATCTGTCCGCCCGAGCAGCCGGTTTGCACCTGCGGACACAAAGCGTCAATAAGGCTCATTACAAAAAAAGCAATCATTCCTTCACAAGAGGAAATTGATAAAAACCCGCGGGCGCGAAGTGCCAAGTTGCGGGCAGCGGAAAAGTTGTAGTAATAGAAGTCAAAATAACAGGCAGAGTTATTGATGACAAAGAAATTCAAACAAGCGTACCAGCAGGCTCCCTGGAGGAGACAGCTCCGCTCCTTCGGTTTATCCGTGCTGCCTGTGATCGCCCTGGGAATGGTGATTGCTCTCTACCTTGTTGTCAGTGCGCAATCCGCTGCTGCCGGCTTACAGATCATGCAGATGCATTACGACGAAGAAGAAATTTTACGTCAGATTGCCAACCAGCGTACCGAATTAGGTTGGACGACATCTTATAGAGAAATGCAACAGCGAGCCAAAAAAACGGGTTACGATTTACCACCAGCTGAATCTGTACATTTTATGACCATCCCCGGTTATCAAGGCCAGGGAGCGGCGTTGATTGCCCCACCCCCCGGCACAGAAGTTAAAGGCGCCCCTTTGGTGAATGAGTTCTATCAGCAATCCTTGTGGGGTTGGTTCATGAACACGTTTCTTGTAGATTCACCTGCTATCCCCGGAGGCATAAAGTGAATAAAGCTGGCGTTTCACGTCTTACGATCATTGGCAGCCTGCTTTCCGCTGCCAGCCTGTTAATTGTGTTCCAAATGGTTCGCATACAAGGCAGTACCAAGCACCAGGAACTCAGCCGCTGGGCGGATGAACAGTATTCCTACGCGATAGAAAATTATTATCCCGAGCGGGGAAATCTTTACGACCGTTGGGGGCGGCTGCTGGCTGGCAATGAGGATGTTTTTGAAGTTGGTTTGATTCTTCAATATGTCACCAACCCATCAACCATAGCGCGCACAATGGATGGCGTTAATGACCTGAAATATAAAGATGTACTGGAAAACGCATCCAAAGTCTATGATCCCAAAAAGAGCATTTACGCCGTACTGACTGATTTTCTACCTTCCGGTGTGGTGGATATCCTCAGCGAAATCAAGCAGCAATACGAAATTGATAATCCATACGGCCACGATTCAAAAAAGCCTTCCCTTCGCGGAATGGTTTGGTATCCGCATTTAAAGCGCAGTTACCCGGAGAACTCGCTGGCTTCAAACATCATCGGTTTTTATTCTTTCCGCGACCGCCAGAATGGTATTGGGTATTACGGGGTTGAGGAATATTATGATGACCTGCTCGCCGGCTCCCCGATGGAAACCTTTATGCCGCGCAATCCTTATATGCTTGAGGGGCTGCCGGAAGTACCTGCCGGCGCCAGCCTGGTCTTGACCATCGATCGCGAGATTCAGGCTATGGTTGAAAAGAAACTGGATGATGCCGTGAAAGATAACGAAGCCGATTACGGCGTGGTGATTATCATGGACCCGCGCAATGGCGAGATCCTGGCTATGGCCAGCCAACCGAGAATTAATCTGAACCAGTATTGGGAAACAGAAGACCAATTCAAGGATAAAACCCCATACAACCGCGCTATCAGCGAGACTTATGAACCCGGCTCTGTATACAAGGTGCTCACCATGTCAGCGGCAATGGATGCAGGAGCAGTGGACGAAAAAACCATTTTCAATGATCCCGGCCGGTTTGAATACGGCGGCGGCGTTGTTTACAACTGGAACCGCCAGGGTCACGGCAAACAAGACATGCAGGGTTGCATGCAGAAATCATTAAACGTCTGTCTAGCCTGGGTTGCGACTGAGTTGGGCAAGGACAAATTTTACGAATACATGCAGGCTTATGGCATCGGCCGGATGACCAACGTGGATCTGGGCGGTGAAAAAATCTGGCCTTTCAGCGTCCCCGGTGATTCGGACTGGTATCCCATTCAATTAGTTACCAACTCCTTCGGTCAGGGCGTGGCTGTTACCCCCATTCAAATGGCAACCGCAGTGTCTGCCGTTGCGAATGGCGGCAAAATGATGAAACCGCATGTGCTCAAAGCGATCATCCAGGACGGGCAGCAGTATAATACCTCGCCGCAAGTCCTGGGTGTGCCGATTAAACCTGAAACCGCCCGCGCCATGAATGAAATGCTGGTGAAATCCCTGGCCAATGAAACCTCGCTCGCACTGGTGCCAGGATACAAAATTGCCGGTAAGACTGGCACAGCAGAAATTCCAGTTGGTGGCGTTTACGGAACAGACCAGACCAACGCGTCTTTTGTGGGTTGGGGTCCGGCTGACAACCCAAAATTTCTGGTATATGTCTGGATCGCTCGACCAAAAAAATCTCCCTGGGGTTCAGTAGTAGCCGCGCCACTTTTTAGAGATATCGTCAAAGAACTGGTGGTGTATCTGGATATCCCGCCGGAGACTGCTCAGGAAAATCTTGTGGCTAAAGAAGGATAGACATGATTACTCTAAACGACATCATTTACGCGCTTACCGGAATCGCCATTCCGGAAAATGGCATGATGATTACTGAAGCGGTTATTGATTCGCGCAAAGCGATACCCGGTTCATTGTTTGTTGCTCTGCCCGGGGAGCGTTCGGATGGTCATAATTTCATTCATTCCACCTTTGAAAAAGGCGCCACCCTTGCCCTGGTTCAGCGGGATTTGGGTTCCGAATTCAGGGTTCTGGACCTCAGAAATATGAAATCCAACCAGGAAATTGCTATCCCCCGGGCTCCGTTCTGCATCCGGGTTGATGACAGCCTTAAGTCACTTCAGGATATTGCCCGATATTGGCGCCAAAAATTGTCAGCACGGGTAATTGCGATTACGGGCAGTGTGGGTAAATCATCCACCAAAGAACTAACTTTCGAAGTATTGAGTCGTAAATTCCATACTTTCAAGAATCCAGGAAACTATAACAACGAGATCGGATTGCCATTAACCATCTTGAATCTTGGGCAAGGCTATGAACGGCTGGTGCTTGAGATGGGCTTCTATTATCCGGGCGAGATCAGCTTTTTATGCGGTATTGCCAAACCCGACGTTGGCATTGTGACCAATATCGGCACAGTGCACGCCGAACGCGCGGGATCGCAGGAAGCGATCGCCAAAGGCAAGGCAGAGCTTGTTGAAGCGCTCGCCCCCTCGCCCGATGGGATAGCCATTCTCAATTTTGATGATGCTTACGTCAAGGCTATGGCATCCAAAACCCAAGCCCGCGTTCTATTTTACGGGCTGGATTCCGGAGCAGATGTTTGGGCTGATGAAATTCAGGGTCAAGGACTGAAGGGTATTCGGTTTCGCATGCATTACCAGGGCAGTTCAATGGTCCTGGAAGTTCCGATGCTCGGGCGCCACTCCGTCCAGACCATACTAAGGGCGAGCGCGGCCGGTTTTGCCGAAGGCATGACCATGCAGGAAGTCGCTGAAGCGTTAATGGCCAGCAATACGCAATTGCGTTTGGTCGCTGTCCAAACCAGGAGCGGCGCTTTGATCCTGGATGACACCTATAACGCCACACCCGAATCCACTGTTGCCGCGCTGGACCTGCTGGATGAATTAAAAGGACAGAAGATAGCCGTACTTGGAGACATGCTTGAGCTTGGTCCCTATGAACAAGCCGGGCATGAGGTTGTCGGATGCAGAGCCGCGGAGGTGGTTAACCAACTCATCGCAGTCGGTCCGCGCGGGCAAACCATCGCCGAGACCGCAAAGTTACGTGGACTGCCCCCCACAGCCATCACCTGGGTGGCAGATGCCCTTCAGGCTGCTGAAGTGCTCAAATACAACCTGAAAGCGGGAGATGTTGTGCTCATCAAGGGCTCGCATGGCTTGAGGATGGACCGCATCTCACCTATTTTGGAGGAGGCCGCATGAGGGAAACTTCCTTATCACTGGCGCTGAGCTTTTTAGCCTTTATCATGACCGTGATCTGGGGCAGCCCGCTCATCAAACTGCTGCGCTTTTTCAAGGTCGGAAAGATCATCCGTGAGGAAGGCCCCGGCAGCCATATCGACAAGCTGGGAACTCCCACCATGGGCGGTTTTATGATCATCGCGCCCGTGCTGCTGCTGACCGTTCTGCTCAATGCGGCAACATTGTTGGGTTTTGACATCTTGGGCAGGTCTGTATTGGTTCCTTTGGTGGTTCTGATGGCGTTTGGCGTTCTAGGCGCAGTCGACGATTGGGAAGGCATCCGCGGCTCACGAAAAGGTCTTGGGATGCGTGCTCGCACCAAATTCTTAATCCAGCTCGCGTTAGGTTTGGCGACCGCTTTCGCGCTTAAATACATTGTCAAGGTACCGGAAATGTACTGGCCAGGCTATTCCGAACCACTCCCACTGGGCGCTTGGTATATCCCCATTGCCACTATTATCATCGTCGGTTTCTCCAATGCCGTGAATTTCACCGACGGATTGGACGGCCTGGCGGGCTTGATCTCTGCCACAGCCTTCGCGGCCTACGGCGGCATTGCTTTGCTGCAGGAACAGTTCTTCCTGGCGCGGTTTTGCTTCACCATCGTCGGCGCATTATTTGGCTTCCTGTGGTTTAACGTGCATCCGGCAGAATTATTTATGGGCGACACCGGTTCATTGGCGATTGGTGCCACGCTGGCAACCTTCGCGCTGATGACCGGTCAATGGCTGGTGCTGCCTGTAATCGCAATCATTCCCGTCAGCGAAACCCTCAGCATTATCCTGCAAGTGGGCTATTTCAAATTGACCGGCGGAAAACGCCTGTTCAGGATGGCGCCACTGCACCACCACTTTGAATTACTGGGGTGGAGCGAAACCCAGGTGGTGCAGCGCTTTTGGTTGGTAACCTTGATCGCGGCCATGCTGGGGCTCGCGCTCATATTGGTGGATTAATGAAAAGAGACTGGCAAGGACAAAAAGTGGTTGTGATCGGCGCCGCCCGACAGGGGTTGGCCGCTTCACGCTACCTTGCCAGAAAATCAGCCCGTGTCTTTTTGACTGACAGTCGTCCTCCCTCTGAATTTGGTGATATTGCAGATCAATTCACCGGTTTGCCGGTTGTGCTACAGTTAGGCGGGCACCCGATGGAAATCCTAAATGGCGCTGATATGGTTTGCGTGTCGGGCGGTGTGCCGCTGACAATCCCCCTCATCCAGGAAGCCCAAAAACGTGGGATTCCATTGACCAACGATTCGCAGCTCTTTATGGAAGAAGTGAACGCCAAAGTGATCGGCATCACCGGTTCAGCGGGTAAAACTACGACCAGTGTATTGACCGGCGCGATCGCCAAAGCGGCTGTCGAACCAAAATCCAAAGTCTGGGTAGGTGGCAACATTGGGTATCCCATGATCGAGCATCTGGAGGAAATCCAGCCTCAGGATTGGGTGGTGAATGAATTTTCCAGTTTTCAGCTTGAACAGATTACTATTTCGCCACATATCGCGGTGATAACCAACATCACCCCCAATCACCTTGACCGCCATAAAACAATGCATGCTTACGCTGCAGCCAAAGCGCGCATTCTTGATTATCAGACCAGCCAGGATTTCGCGGTGCTAAACCGTGATGATTCCGGGTCATTCAACCTGCGTAAAAAAGTAGCTGGCAGTCTGTTGACCTTTGGGTTCAATAAACCGGAGGGAAAAGACCAAGGTATCTTCCTGGATAAAGAGTATTTCACACTATATGACGGGCAGAATGGAAAAAAAATGTTTTCCACCGGCGCGTTGCGGTTACATGGCCGCCACAACCTCGCCAACGCGATGGCAGCCTGTGCAGCCTGTTTTGCGGCGGGTTTTTCTATTGAAGCCATGCGTGCTGGGATCAGGTCAGTGGAAGGTATCCCACACCGGCTGGAGCTGGTCGGGAAGTTCAACGGCATCCGCTGGATCAATGATTCCATTGCCACCGCGCCTGAACGTGTGATGGCTGCCATGCGCGCGCTGGAAGGTCCGTTGGTTATGCTGCTCGGCGGGCGCGATAAAGATCTGCCCTGGGAAGACCTTGCCGTCCTGCTTCATAAAAGGCACCCCAAAGCGGTGCTCTTCGGCGAAGCCGGCAGTCTGGTTAACGCGGCTTTGAAAAAATATGAGGGTAATTCCCCATCTTATCCGATCTTTCAGGTGAAAACGCTGGAAGAAGCTGTAAAGAAAGCCGCGGAAATCGCGGAAAAAGGTGACAGCGTGCTGCTCTCGCCCGGTGGAACCAGCTATGACGCGTACCGCGATTTTGAGGAACGCGGTGAACATTTCAGAAATCTCGTAAAGGCATTGGCATGAGCGGAAAATCAGTCCCTGTCGAACACAAGAACAAACGCCGCCCGCTTAACCTCGGGGTGGATGTGCCGCTCTTCCTGACGGTCATCGCTCTGCTCGTCTTCGGGCTGCTGATGCTTTATTCCGCAAGCTGGGAATACTCCGTTTCCATCATGGGGCAGCGCCCCTCTTACATGCTTGAACGTCAGGTGCGTTTCCTCATCCTGGGCGGTGCGGCGGCCATCGCTGCCTTCTTTTTCGATTACCACCGCATCAAGAAATTCGTCATTCCGATGATGGTTGTAACACTCATCATGCTGCTGGGTGTGATTTTCTATGTCAATGAGGTCCGTTTGGGCGCCCGCCGCGGTTTGTTCCAGGGCTCCATTCAGCCTTCCGAACTTGCCAAATTGGTTGTGATCATCTATCTGGCCTTCTGGCTGCACGCCAAAAAGGATTTACTGCATAAATTCTCTTTCGGCTTGCTGCCCATGGCTGCCATTTTAGGCATTTCGTCCGCGCTCATCCTGTTCCAACCCGATTTGAGCGCCGCGGCAACCATTTTTATCATCGGCGGCATTATGTTCTTCATGGGTGGCGGAGAATTAAAGCAGATTATTCCATCTTTGATCGTCGCTCTATTTGTAGGTGTCCTGCTTATTTCGGTTTACAGCACCGGCCAGGAACGAATTTCAAGCTTCATTGAAGGTATCCGCGATCCGAAGATGGCTTCTTACCATGTGGTGCGTTCTTTTGAAGCCATCGTGCGCGGTGGACTCTTCGGCGCAGGCATCGGGCGCGCCAACACCAAATTTACCGGCCTGCCGGTTGCACCGACAGATTCCATCTTCGCGGTGATTGCCGAAGAGACAGGTGTTTTCGGTGCGTGCGTGACCATTATTTTGTTTGTTTACTTCCTATGGCGCGGTCTGACCATTGCCAGGCGTGCCCCGGATATGCTTGGCCGGCTGCTGGCTGCCGGAATTACCGTCTGGATATTCCTGGAAGCGGCGATCAACATGAGCGTGTTGGTCAACTTGCTTCCGTTTGCCGGCAACGCGTTACCGTTCATCAGTTACGGCGGTTCGAGCCTCACCATAGTACTGGTCGGTGTGGGGATCGTCATGAGCGTAGCCAGGCAAACCGCGATCAAGAACAATGAAGAAGAAAGGAGACCTCTGAATGCGGTTGTTAATCTGCGCCGGGATGACGGGCGGAGGAGTTTACCCCGCTATCGCCGTCCTTCAGGCGCTAAAAGATAAAACCGATGAGGTGCTTTGGGTGGGCAGCCGCAGCGGCATGGAAGAGACCTTGCTGAAACAGTATGATCTCTCCTTTGAGGCTGTATCGGCCGCCGGACTGCACGGCGTCAGCCTGCGGTCGCTGCCCGGTAACCTGGACCAGCTTGCCCGCGGTTTACGGGAGGCTAGAGCAATCATCAATCGGTTTAAACCGCAGGTTCTCTTCTTAACCGGAGGGTATCTGGGTGTCCCTGTCGCTTTCGCCGGCCGCAAGATCCCGTCTGTGGTCTTTATCCCTGATATTGAACCCGGATTGGCACTAAAAGCCATCCTTCGCTTCACGGAAAACGTTGCGGTTAGCACCAATAAGTCACTTGAATTCCTGAAAAATATGAAGGTTAAGGTCACCGGTTACCCCATCAGGGAAGAACTCATACGCTGGGACAGAACCTCTGGCAGAAAGTATTTTGGCATTCCCGAGAAGGAACAAGTCCTGCTGGTCTTCGGCGGGAGCAAAGGCGCGCTTTCAATTAATCAGGCATTATTCCATTCGCTTGGATCTTTACTAAATGATATGCATGTTATCCATATCAGCGGCAAAGATAATTGGGAAGATGCCCAACTCGTAAAGGATTCATTGGATACCTCTTTGAAGGAAAAGTATCACGCTTATCCCTTCCTACACGAAGAGATGGGAGCAGCCTTTGCCGCGGCTGACCTGGCGGTCTGCCGGGCTGGCTCTTCTACCCTGGGCGAACTGCCCTATTTTGGATTGCCTGCCATCTTAGTGCCGTATCCTTACGCCTGGCGCTACCAGCGACAGAACGCGGAATATTTGCAATCAAATGGCAGCGCACTCACCCTCGAAGACGGGGACTTGAAAAACCAGCTCGAAAACAAAGTACGAAGCTTGATGAACAACCGTGAACAATTGACCGTGATGCGTAAGGCGATGAAAGCTTTATCCATCCCGGATTCCGCGCAGCAGATCGCGGACATGATCATCGAAACCGGAAAAGCATCGGTTTCGAAGGAGGAATCAAATGGTTAGCTTGGCAGTACTCTTTTATATATTCGTATTCATCTTCGCCCTCATCGGCGCGATCCGCGGCTGGGCCAAGGAAGTCACCGCGACTTTCAGCGTGTTCCTGGCCTTATTCATCCTGAGCGTGATGCAGTCCTATATTCCAGCGGTAGATATCTACCTGAAAAATAGCCCGATCGAATCGCAGGTGACCTTCCGCATGCTGGTTCTGGGTGTGATCGTTTTCATCGGCTACCAGACCCCCAATCTGCCGGTTTTTATGCAAAACCAACATTTCAAACGTGGGCAAATGCAGGATGTGATTTTAGGTCTTTTGATCGGCGCGTTTAACGGATACATGATCTTCGGTTCATTATGGTACTTCATCCATAACGGCGGTTATCCATTTGATTACGTTCTGGCGCCTATCGCCGGAACCAAAGCAGGCGAGGCTGCCCTGCAAATTATCCCGCTGCTGCCGCCCGCCTGGCTGGTGGCGCCTGGAATTTACTTCGCGATAGCGATTTCATTTATGTTTGTGCTGATGGTGTTCATATAATGACGCATTATCACTTTATTGGCATTGGCGGCGCAGGTCTCTCACCCATCGCACGCGTCCTACTCGAGAGAGGCCATCAGGTCAGCGGATCTGATCTGATTATGTCCCCTTCCGCGCAGGAACTATGCGAGATGGGTGTAAAGGTCTCCATAGGTCATGACGCGGCCAGTGTCACAGGAGCGGATGTTGTCATTCGCTCCTCCGCCATTCCAGACAACAACGTCGAGGTTGTAGCGGGTCTGGCTGCAAGACTCCCGGTGATTAAGCGTGTGGACTTTCTGGCAGAACTCACCACCGGCAAAAAGGTGATCGCTGTGGCCGGTACACACGGTAAAACCACCACCACCGCCATGATCGCCTGGTGTCTGTCGCAAATGGGATTGGATCCCTCCTTTGTGATCGGCGGTATTTCAAAAAACCTGGGCACCAACGCCCACGCGGGTTCAGGCGAGTATTTTGTGATTGAAGCGGACGAATATGACGGCATGTTCCTGGGCTTGGCTCCGGATATCTTGGTAGTCACCGTTGTAGAACATGACCACCCGGATTGCTACCCCACCCGCGAATCCTACTTTAACGCTTTCCTAAAATTGACAGGGTTGACCAAACCTGGCGGCCTGTTGATTGCCGACGACGATCACCCTGGCGCTAACTGGCTGCTGAAAACCGCACAGGGAAATTTTCGCAAGATTTCTTACGGAACGGGAGAATCGGCAGATTACTTAGTTAGCCAAATCCATCACGCGCCCGGTTGCGGCGTGAGTTTCAGCCTCAGGAGCTCTCTAAATGTCGGCAGCACCTTGGATATCAAGGATATTACCTTGCCCATTCCGGGAAACCACAATGCCTATAACGCCGCGGCAGTTCTGACGGTTGTCCATCAATTGGGTTTGAGTGTTGAAAAAGCCAAAGCCGAGCTGGAAAAATATACAGGCACAGGGCGTCGCTATGATATTCAGGGCATCGCCAACGGTGTTACCGTGATAGATGACTACGCGCATCACCCCACAGAGATCCGCGCCACCCTTTCTGCAGCGCGCTGCCAATATCCTGACCGCCAAATCTGGGTGGTCTGGCAGCCGCATACCTACAGCCGCACGCGCGAATTGGTCGATGATTTTAAGGACGCATTCAGCGACTGCGATCATGTGATTGTCACCGAAATTTATGCTTCGAGAGAAAAGAAGCAGGAGTATTCTTCAAAAGAAGTTGTGAAATTGATGCGCCATCCCGACGCCCACCAGATCGCGGAATTGAAGGATGTCAGCGCTTATCTTATTGGCCACTTACAACCCGGAAATGTGCTGCTGGTGCTTTCTGCGGGCGACGCGGACCAGATCAGCCGGGATGTCATCGCAGCCTTTAGAGCGAGGGAGCAAAGCAAGTAATGATTGATGAAAACGGGCTCGCCAAATTGAGAGAGGTTTTCGGAGTTCGCCTGCAGGAAAACGTGCACATGGCGAATTATGCCACCATGAATGTGGGTGGCCCTGCCGACGCGCTGCTGGTGGCCACCAGCGCCGAAGAATTGGCTGATACCGTCAGCAAATTATGGGAAATGAACCTGCCAGTTAAGGTGCTTGGCAGCGGCTCCAACCTGCTGATCAGCGATAAAGGCCTCAGCGCGGTAGTAGTCATCAACCATGCCCACAATATCCGCGTCAATCTGAAAAGCAACCCGATCACCGTTAGGGCTGAATCGGGCGCGCTGATGATGAACGTCGGCAAGAAGCTGGCCTTATGGGGGTTGGCTGGCATGGAATGGGCTGCCGCCATACCGGGTACGGTAGGCGGCGCGGTGTACGGCAACGCCGGCGCTTTTGGCGGTGAAACCTGCCGCAACCTGATTTCGGCGGATGTGCTGCACAAAACCGAAGGACGTTCAGAATGGTTGTGTGAACAGCTTGAATACACCTATCGCGCCAGCGGCATCAAGCGCGGCACGCTCGACGCTGTGATCCTATCCACCCTTTTCAGGGTTGAGAGAGGCGATTCGCAGAAAATTTCTGCCGAAATAGAAACCTTCCGGCAGCGCCGTTGGAAAGACCAGCCGCCCGGCGCGAGTGTGGGTTCGATTTTTCGCAACCCGCCCGATGATAAAGCTGGTCGGTTAATCGAGGCAGCAGGCTTGAAAGGCAAGCATAAAGGCGGCGCGGTCATCAGCCCGAAGCACGCCAATTTCATCATCAACGAGGGTAGCGCGAGCGCACAGGATGTGCTTGACCTCCTTGTGGAAGCCAGAAATGCGGTGAAAGCGAAATTTGATGTGGAACTCATCACGGAAATTGAAGTCCTGGGCGACTGGGATAAACTGCCAGATTTTCTTAATCCCAATCCAGATTCAAAGGCGGTGAACCAATGACCAAAAAAATTAGATTGGGCGTGATCTTGGGAGGCCGCTCGGGTGAGCATGAGGTTTCGCTCATGTCCTCCCGGTCGGTTTTATCGGTATTGAACCCGGATAAATATGACGTGGTTCAAATCGGCATTGACCATGAAGGTATCTGGTGGTCAGGAAATGATGTGATCTCGGCCTTCGAAAAGCACACCACCGCTGGCCTTTACCGTGTTTTTCTTCTGCCCGAACCCGGTACCGCCATGCTTTTTAAACGTGAAGCCTCCAATGGAAAAGAAACAATCGCCCCGGTTGCCGAACTGGATGTGGTTTTCCCGGAGCTGCATGGCACTTTTGGCGAAGATGGCACCTTGCAGGGTTTCTTTGAAATGGCGGATGTGGCCTATGTCGGTGCGGGAGTGCTGGGTTCATCCGTCGGGATGGACAAGGGCGTCTTCAAGGATGTAATGCGCGCCAACAACATTCCGGTAGTAGATTGGCTCATCTGCACCCGCAAAGATATCGACACTGATATGAACGCGGTCGTCAGCCGCGCTGAAAAGATCGCACCCTACCCCTTGTTCATCAAGCCCGCCAACCTGGGATCTTCAGTAGGCATATCCAAAGCCAAGAACCGGCCTGATTTGCTTAAGGGCATTCTGGACGCGGCACGTTATGACCGGCGCATATTAATCGAAAAAGGCGTTAACGCACGCGAAATTGAGGTGAGCGTTTTGGGTAATGAAAACCCGCGCGCCTCTGTTCCGGGCGAGATCAAGCCTTCCGATGAGTTCTATTCCTACAATGCCAAATATATAGACGGGAGATCGGAACTTTTCATTCCCGCGCCCATTTCGGACGATCTGATCAAACAGGTACAGGACCTGGCTGTCAAGTCTTACAAAGCTATTGACTGCGCCGGTATGGCGCGTGTGGACTTTTTATTAGACCGGGATACGGACAAACTTTATCTCAACGAGATCAACACCATCCCGGGATTTACCTCAATTAGCATGTATCCTAAATTATGGGAGGCCAGTGGGTTGCCTTACGCCAGGCTGGTGGATGAACTGATCGACCTGGCGCTCGAACGAAAAGCCGAGCGCAGCAAAAGCAAAAGAACATTTGGAGATTAATTAGTCGTGAAAAACCGTTTGACGCGGCGGCGTTCAGAAGAGATACGCCGCAAAATGAATAGGGAAAGCCAGGATTCCATCCACCAGGCATCCCGCCGGGTGGTGGAACCCCCTGCTAACCAGCCGCCGCGCAATGGCTTTACGCCGCTGACAGACAGCGCCAATGAAGAAATCACCGGCGCGATCAAACGCCGCTTCAAGGTCGGCTGGCGCGTGTTGAGTTTGCTTATCGTTGGCATTCTATCCTACGCGCTGCTAGCCGCCTGGCGGTCACCGGAATACCGGATTACAACGGTTAAGGTCACCGGTTTGCAGCGCCTGACCGAAGCGGAGGTGCTTGCTAAGGTAAGCGCCGTGGGGATGCACAGTTTCGCGGTTATCCCGGAAAAGATCAGGGCGGAAATCGCGGCGGCTTTCCCCGAGTTCCGCGATGTGACCGTCAAAGTGGGAATTCCGGCGTCATTGGAAATTCGCGTGGTTGAAAGGCAGCCGATGATCGCCTGGCAATCCAAAACCGCGCTCATCTGGGTCGACAGCGAAGGGTATCTCATTCCCCCTCGGGGCGCGGCTGGTGAGATGCTCATAATCCAGGCGGATTCTCTGCCCGCCTACCAGCTCAAGAGCAGCATTGTAGAACTCAGTACGACCAAGGTTTTCCGCGATAAACCGTATTTCAAACCAAGCCCTTCTGCGCTGGCGTTTTTCGCGCTGCCCAAGCAAATTGACGGCACGCTGCTGACCGCAGCGCTGCAGCTCAACGCCTGGATGCCAAATGAAAAGATACTGCTCTATCAAAAGCAGCGCGGGTTGGGCTGGAAAGACACGCGCGGATGGGATGTGTTCATCGGACAGAAACTGGAAGGGATCAACGACAAGATGGTGATGTATGAAACCATCGTGCGTGAGTTGGAAAAACAGGGCATCAGCCCCACATTGGTCAGCGTGGAATTTCACCATGCGCCTTATTACCGGACGGATTGAAATATGGAAGATAGAACTCTTGTAGGCATAGACATCGGCACCACCAAAATATGCACACTCGTAGCGAAAGTAGAAGAGGATAACGAGCTGCGCATTATCGGTGTGGGCATTGAACCGTCGCGCGGCATGAAGCGCGGTGTGGTGGTTGACCTGGAGGGGGCAACCACAGCCATCGCTCGCTCGGTTGAGAAAGCGCAGCGTTCCTCAGGGTATGAAATCCGTTCCGCCTGGGTCAGCCTGGCCGGCTTGCATGTTTCATCCATCAACAGCAAAGGTACTGCCGGCGTTTCGGGCGGGATAGTGCGGCAGGCGGAAGTCAACCGCGCGCTGGAAGCTGCCCAATCGGTGGCCATCCCCCATAACCGCGAGGTTATCCATGTCATCCAGCGCGGGTTCAGCGTGGACGGGCAGAATGGTATCAGCCAGCCGGTAGGCATGCACGGTTACCGCCTGGAAGTGGAAGCGCATATCATCACCGCCGCCGAAACCACCGTTGAAAATATCCGCAAAGCCACTGAAGCGGCCGGGGTTCAGGTTCAGCAGTTCGTGCTCAACCCGTTAGCCTCCGGCGAGGTAGTGCTGTCAGAAACCGAGCGCTCCCTGGGCGTGATGGTATGCGATATCGGCGGAGGCACAACTGACCTGGCGATTTACATTAATGGCGACGTGTGGCACACCATGGTGCTCTCCATCGGCGGCAGCCTGATCACCTCGGATATTGCGCATGGCCTGCATCTGCCGCTTAACCAGGCAGAAGAAGTGAAAAAGAAATATGGCCACGCGCTTAAGAGCGAGGTCACTGAGGAAGACCTGTTCAGCATCCGTTCCTTCGGACAGGTTAACCCCTTCCAGATGAACCGTCGCGACCTGGCGTTCATCTTTGATGCGCGTGTTGAAGAGATCTTCCGCTTTGTCTTACAGGAAATTAAACGCTCCGGTTACGATGGCCTTCTGCCGGCCGGCGTAGTGCTGACAGGCGGCAGTTCGCTGCTGCCCGGCATCCGGAAACTGGGAGCGGAGGTATTGGGACTGCCCGTGCGTGTGGCGCAGCCCGAAAACCTGGTCGGTCTTGTTGACCAGTTGTATTCACCGGCATTTTCCACCAGCGTTGGTCTGCTCAATTGGGCGCTGCTGATGGACAATGCCATCCAACCCGGGAAAACCAAGGCGCCGCCGGTGCCTGAAGACCTCTGGGAGAAGATCAAGGATTTCGCCAGACGGCTGCTGCCGTAGGCGTCCTGAAAGCCATAAAGGACTTTCTAATGTAACAAGAGAAAAGAGGAGAAAATGGACAATAACACACAAGCACAAGCAGAAACATTTGCCCGCATCAAGGTGGTGGGCGTTGGCGGCGCGGGCTGCAACGCCATCAACCGCATGATCGCGGAAGGCATCCAGGGCATTGAGTTTGTCGCGGTGAATACCGACGGCCAGGCCCTGCTGCAAAGCAACGCGCAGATACGCGTGCGCATCGGCGACAAGATCACACGCGGGCTAGGCGCGGGTGGCATCCCCGAGATGGGCAAGAAAGCCGCCGAGGAATCAGCCGATGAGCTTTACGCGGTGCTTAAGGGCAGCGACATGATCTTCATCACCGCGGGCATGGGCGGCGGCACCGGCACCGGCGCGGCGCCCATCATTACGCAGATCGGCAAGGAAGTCAGTGCACTGACCATTGGCGTGGTAACCCGCCCCTTCATGTTTGAAGGCGCGCACCGTATGCAATCAGCTGAAGCTGGAATCCAGAACTTGAAGAAGGTCGCGGACACGCTCATCGTCATCCCCAATGACCGTCTGCTACAGATTGTGGACAAACGCGCTTCGCTCAAGGACGCCTTCCGCGTGGCGGACGACGTGCTGCGCCAGGGTATTCAGGGCATATCCGAACTCATCACCGTTCCCGGCCTGATCAACCTGGACTTCGCGGATATCCGCACCATCATGTCCGAAGGCGGCGCTGCGCTCATGGCAGTCGGCCAAGCGTCTGGCGAAGAACGCGCCACCAAGGCCGCGGAAATGGCTATCTCCAGTGAACTGCTAGATATCACCATTGACGGCGCGCACGGTATCCTGTTCAACATCACCGGCGGCGAAAGCCTGACGCTCTTTGAGGTCAACCAGGCGGCAGCCATTATCAAGGAAACCGCCCACCCGGATGTCAACCTCATCTTCGGCGCGGTCATTGACCCGTCTATGGGCGATGAGATCCGCCTGACGGTTATCGCGACAGGCTTTGATTCCACCAGCATGCGCGCGCGCACCCAGCGTTCCCGTTTCACTTCCGCTTTGAACGGCGGTTCAAGTGAAGCCAACCAATCAGAAAATACGGAGACTCCGGTCAGGCGCAGCCTGGCGGAATTCGGCTCGCAGCTTTACAACACTGACGAGATCGAGGTTCCCGCCTTCCTGCGCAACCTGCAATTAAAGAACTAATCAACCCTCCTATTTTTCTCCTTAAAAGCGGGATGTGGGTATCTCTGCCTGCCCACATCCCGCGCCTTTTCATCGCCTAATATTAAATTTTCCAATTCTTTAAGAATTATCAGCTTAAATGTCTTGAAGCCTGAACGGCATTATGCTAAAATACCTCCATATAAAGCGTTCATAAGCTGTCATCCCCCCATATGTGGGGGCATTCATTCCCTGAAAAACCAACGGAACAGCGACCAAAGGGACGCTATAAGTATTATTGGGATTGAGGAGTAAGTTATGCGTTGTCCGCATTGTGAAAGTGATATTACGCACGTGATCGATACCACCCATGACGCGCGCGGGGGGATCAGACGAAGGCGGGAATGTGAAGTCTGCAAGCAGCGATTCAGCACTTATGAACGCGCCATACTTTCAACGCCTTTGATTATTAAGAAAGATAACTCTCGGGAAGAGTTTGATAGAGAGAAATTGCTGCAGGGCATCCGCATCGCCTGCGCCAAGCGGCCGGTGCCTGCTGCCGAAATTGAGCGGCTGGCCGGAGAAGTGGAATCCGATCTGCAGCAGATGAACAAGTTGGAAGTGCCGTCGCGGGTGATCGGTGATATGGTCATTCGCAGGCTTAAGGATCTCGATCACGTGGCTTACATCCGTTATGCCATCGTATATCTACCGTTGGGTAACCTCAAGGATATCCAGAAAGAAGTCAACCAGCTGCTAAAAACCGAAGGAGAGTAGCCCATGCCGCGCACCCAAGCCGCAACCAAACGTAAAATGCTCCCTACCCCGCGTATGCCCAAGGGGCTGCAGCAGGCGGAATTAACCGAAAACGCTTACCAGGTGCTCACCCGGCGTTATATCCGCAAGGGTGAAAAAGGTGAACTGAGCGAAACGCCCGAGGAGATGTTCTGGCGCGTCGCTTACCATATCGCCAAAGTTGAAAAAGCCTGGGGGTCCGACGTTCAGCCGCGCGCGGTGGATTTTTACAAGCTTTTGGTGTCGCGCCGCTTCTTCCCCAACTCCCCCACCTTCACCGGCGCCGGTACGCCTTTAGGGCAATTAGCTGCCTGCTTTGTGCTGCCCATCTCTGATGACATGGGCCGCCGCTCTGACGGCATCTTCCAGACGCTGCGCGACGCGGCATTGGTCCAGCAGACCGGTGGCGGCAACGGATTTGCCTTTTCCTCATTGCGCCCCGGCGGCTCGCTGGTAAACGCTTCGGCCGGCAAAGCCACCGGTCCGATCGGCTTTTTGCGGGTATATGATCACGCCTTCGGCGAGATCGCCCAGGGCGGTACGCGCCGCGGCGCCAACATGGCCGTGCTGCGCGTGGACCATCCGGATGTGGAAGAATTTATCACCTGTAAGACCAACGAAAACCACATCACCAACTTTAATATTTCCGTCGGCATCACCGACGCTTTCATGCACGCGGTTGAGAATGACCAGACCTGGGACCTGCGCTTCCCGGATGTTCACCACCCCGGCTACCGCAATTTTAGCGGCTCTTTGGAAGAAGCGCAGGCGGCCGGCATTCCCATCGTGACGCACAAGACCGTCAAGGCGCGCGAGCTTTTCAACCTGATTGTCCACCAGGCACACCACAACGGCGAACCGGGGCTGCTCTTCCTGGATGCCGCCAACCGCCAAAACCCGATGCCGCATTATTACCAGCTGCAGGCCACCAACCCCTGCGGCGAACAGTGGCTTGGTCCTTATGAGAACTGCTGTCTTGGGTCTATTAATTTATCCCTCTACTGCGCGCCCGAAGGCAAGGTGGATTGGGTAATGCTGGAAAATGACACAGTCCTGGCAACACGCTTCCTGGATGACGTGGTGGACGCCAACCAATACGTCCCGGCCGTCCCACAGCTCAAGGAAGCCGCCCTGCGCGCCCGCCGACTGGGGCTGGGCGTGATGGGCCTGGCTGACCTGATGTTCCACGCCGGCATCCGCTATGGCTCGCCGGAAGGACAGGAATTCGCCGCGCAGGTGATGGAATTTGTGCGCTACCACACCATGCGCACCAGTGTTGATCTGGCCGCGGAGCGTGGCGCGTTCCCGGTCATTAAGGGCAGCATTTACGATCCTGAAGCTCTGGTCTGGCAGGCACCCCGCCCGCTCGTCCCCTTTGAGCGCGACTTCGGCCGCCCGGCAGTGGATTGGGATTGGATAACAGAAAGCATCAAAAAATATGGCATCCGTAACGCCGCGCAGACCACTATCGCCCCCACCGGCACTATCGGCACAGTGGCCGGCTGCGAGGGCTACGGCTGCGAGCCGGTCTTCGCGCTGGCTTATATCCGGCATGTAAACGACAACGGCAAGGACCTCAAACTGACCTATGCTTCCCCGCTCTTTGAACAGAAGCTGGTGGAAAGCGGGCTGGATGAAGCCGCGCGCGCCCGCGTGATCAAACGGGTTATGGCTGAAGGCTCCTGCCAAGCGATTGACGAGATCCCTGAAACCATCCGGTATTATTTTGTCACGGCGCAGGATATCAGCGCCGAAGAGCACGTGCGCATGCAGGCCGCGTTGCAGGCTTTTGTGGATAACAGCATCTCCAAGACCATCAATTTCCCCAATAACGCGACAGAGGAAGACGTAGCCGCCGCGTATATGCACGCCTGGAAATTGGGCTGCAAGGGCATTACTGTTTATCTGGCCGGTTCGCGCGAAAAAGAAGTGCTCGAAACCAACTCCGCCGCAGCCGCCAAACAGGAAGAACCGGCTGATGCGCCGCGCCCGGAAATCAAACAGACTACCCCGGTCTGGCTCAAGGAATCGGACGCACTCAAACCCATCTTCTTCCAGCAGACCAAGAAACCGCGCCCAAGATGCCTGATGGGCTTCACCTACGGCGTCGAGACGCCAGTCGGCAAGACCTTTGTGACCGTTAACGAGAACGGCGACGCGCAGCCCTTTGAGGTGTTCATAAACACCGCCAAGGCCGGCACGGATGTGGCCGCTGATTCGGAAGCCATCGCGCGCCTTATTTCCTATATCCTGCGGCTTTCATCACCGGTGGAACCCTCACAGCGAATGCAGGAGGTCTGGCGCCAGATCTCGGACTTGGGCGGCGGGCGGCCGATGGGCTTTGGCCCCAACCGCGTGCGCTCCCTGCCCGACGGTGTGGCGCAGGTGCTGGCAGAGTACATCGAGGAACGCTCCGAGCGCCTGAACATGGGCAAACCGCCGCGCGTCAACCAGCTGATGGAAGGCGACGCTCTCACCCCGATGGGCGAAGCGGTGGAATGGACCAAGGAACCCGAACCATCCCCTATGCGCATTGGCGACCTGTGCCCCGAGTGTGGCCATGCCTCGCTGCTGAATGTGGAGGGCTGCCGCAAGTGCTATTCCTGCGGGTATAGTGAATGTTAAGGAATTAAAAACTTATCTATGAATTCTTTAAAATTATTATTATCCTTAATATAGTAAGGATTTATAAATCTTGAATTCAAGTCTTAAGTGCAACTTGCATCTCTTGAAAGAATACCATATTTGGTGAGGAAAACCCCAAACATTTTCTTGGGCGATGGTTCAATCTCAATATTACCAATTCAATATCTTTCTCGGCCAGGGTAGAAAA
>JAUYCC010000092.1 GCA_030692365.1 Pelolinea sp.
TCCAAGCGGATAATCTCTTTTTTGCTCATGGTTAGTAGTTTGTCCACTTTCTTGTCCCTTTCCAAAGGGGACATTTTAACTTTGCAGAAAGGGGACATTTCAACTTTGCGCTAACAACAACTTTTGGGGGCTTGACAGGTCCCCGAAGGGGATATCGAATATATCTGTGTCCACCGAAGGCATGCACATCGCGAAGCATCCTGCCTGCCCAGAACGAAGTGTGGGGTAAGGAGAACATAACGCTATAGCCCAGAGCGGTAGCGTGGGGTGGTGTCCCCGAAGGGGATACTGTGGTTAAGACTCTATTCAGCAATGTCAGCGAAACGCGCGTTGGATAATTTCGCCAGGTCCGCAGGGTTTAACCTGACTTGCAAGCCCCGCTGGCCGGCAGAAACCAGGATCGTTTCTTTCCCTTGCGCGGATGAATCAATCAGCACCTGAAAGCCCTTATTGATCAGCGCCAGCGGTGAAATGCCGCCCGCCAACAGCCCGGTCAGCGCTTCAGCCTCGTTGAGGGTGGTGATAAAAACCTTCTTTTCATTCAATTCCGCAGCCAGCTTTTTAGTGTCCACCTCCAGCGGACCAGGCACCACCGCCAGAATGGGCTTGCCTGGTTTGGCGCGCTTGGTGACAATTGTCTTATAAACGTCTTCCGGGGGTATTTTCAGAATATCTGCTACTTCAAGGGCGCTCAGTTTTTCTGCCGGCACTTCATAAGCCTGAAAGCGGATTTTTTTGGCTTCCAGCATGCGCGTGATGTTGTTGGCGATCATACCCGTGCTTCCTACATAGAACTAGCCGCGGCAGCGGCTGCCGCAGCGGATGAGTCCATTGAATTCAGCACTACCAGATAAAATCCCAAATTGACCAACATGGAAAATTCCAGGTTGGTGATGCGGTTGGTTTCAACAGTGACCGCCGCCTGAATAGTAAACAATTCCGAGAGTTTAAATTCCTCGGAATCCTGTTCAAAGGAGAGTATGGCTACACCCTTTTTGTCAGTAAAGCGCCATTTGGTATGCCAGTTATTGAGCGGTTCCCAGCGGTACGGGCGCCCGTCGGACGTGTGCAGCATACCCCCGCCGAACACCTTGGGGTCAAACAGGGCGTAATCGCTGTCGAAATCGGGCATGCGCACAGTGATGTGCGGCGTCAGAAAGCCGACGCGCTTGAATGACCAATTTTGGATCGGGTCTTTGGACCAGGCCAGCGTGCCCCACATGCTGCGGAACTCGAGCGTTCCGAAGGGTTCATCATGGCGGTGTAATTCAAAGATGCGGCTGGTGGCTTTGGGCTGGGTCCAGAGAAAAATATCCCCTTCCTTGGTGAGAAATTCTTCCATAGTTCCTCCGATATAAATACTCATTTATCCGTAAAGCTGCTGGTGTACCAGGCTGAGCGCGCGCACCTGTTCGGCGGCGTGGTACGAAGACCGAACCAGCGGGTTGCTTTCCACCCAACGGAATTCGATCTCCAGTCCGTAGCGCTTCAACTCGTCAAACTCTTCCAGGGTGTAATATCGTTCCACCGGCAGGTGGCTGCGGCTGGGCTGCAGGTACTGGCCGATAGTGAGGATGTCCACTTGCCACTCGCGCAGCAGGCGCATGACCTCTTTTGCTTCTTCCATGGTTTCACCCAGCCCGAGCATAATGCCGGACTTGGTCAGCACTTCCGGGTTCATTTCCTTCGCGCCGGTGAGGACGGCTTTGGACCATTCCAGTTTGTCCGATGTCTGGACGCGGGAAAACAGGCGCGGGACAGTTTCGAGATTGTGGTTCAGGATCTCGGGGCGTTCGGCCATGACTAACTTAATGGCTTCGGGATCGCCGCAAAAATCCGGGATGAGCACCTCGATTGAACAGCCAGGATGCACCTCGCGGATGCGGCGGATGACCTGCGCAAAAATTTTGGCGCCGCCCAGGTTGTCATCGTCGCGGTCAACGCTGGTAATGACGGCATGCTTGAGTTCCATAGCTTTCACAGCTTGCACCACCCGTTCCGGTTCATCCCAATCAATGGGCAGAGGTTTGCCGTGTTTGATATCGCAAAAACCGCAGCGGCGTGTGCAAACATCACCGAGAATAAGAAAAGTGGCTGTGCCCGACCCCCAGCACTCGCCCATGTTGGGGCAGTTGGCTTCTTCACAAACGGTATGCAGCTCCTTGCGTCGCATCATACCTTTGAGCTGCTCGTAGGTTTCGCCGGTGGGCGCGCGCACTTTAATGTATGACGGTCGCCGGACGGGGGTGGTATCCATGGTTTGTGGGTTAACCCGCTCGCGGGAAGGTTGTTTGGTCATAAGTTCTCTGAAAAAGATTATACCCTCGCGAATTATGAGTGTCCAGAATTAGGACAAAAAATGTCATAAATAGGAATACATTTTTCTGAGAGGATAAACTGTGGTTAAATTACAAGATGCTCTATTTAGTTGCTACCCCCATCGGAAACCTTGGCGACATCTCCCTGCGTGCTCTTGAAACCCTGCGCGCAGCGGACCTGGTGGTCAGCGAAGACACGCGCAAAACCGGGATGATGCTCAAGCATTTTGAGATCAGCAAACCGCAGCTTTCCTTTTTTGAGGGTAACGAAGGCAAGCATCTCCCTAAAGTGATGGTAGCTTTGGAGGAAGGCAAACAAGTGGCGCTGGTGAGCAACGCCGGTACGCCGGGCGTTTCAGATCCGGGCTTCACGCTGGTGCGCGCGGCGCTGGACGCGGGCATTGAGGTTTCAGCCATTCCTGGTCCGACTGCGCTGGTCATGGCGCTGGTGCTTTCAGGGCTGCCGGTGCACAGCTTCACTTTCCGCGGTTTCCCGCCGCGCAAACCTGGACCGCGCAAGCGCTTTATGGAATTGGATAAAGACTCCCCGCATACCCTTATCTTCTATGAAAGCCCGCACCGCCTGCTGGCTTTTCTGAAGGACGCGCTGGAAGTTTTTGGCGACCGGCCTGCGGCGCTTGCCAACGACCTGACCAAGAAGTTCGAGGCTGTCATCCGTGCCAACCTGTCGGAATTAATCAAGCAGGTTTCTGAAGAAAAATTACTGGGAGAATACACCATCGTTATCAAGGGTAAATGAATATTCCAATGGCTGCCTTGTTAAACATAGGCTGTTTTATTAAGTAATCTTCAAATTTTTTATTTAGTAGTTAGTTTTCAAAAGCATGTCAAAAAAAGAAAACTTGGATTATTGACAGGTGTTTGTACTTGAAATCACAACTGTCATATTTGTATAATATACCTATAAGCGTATTGGAGTGGAGTGCTAATCAAGGAAGGAAAGGTCAGAATGTTAAAAGCCAGACCCGTTTTAATTCTCACTGCTTTATTGCTCGTGATTTCAATTGCCTGCGGAGTCTCTTTCGATTCCGGTGGGGGAGGGAGCGGACCTTCGGAAGTGGAACAGACGCTGCAAGCGATTTACGCGCAGGATACAATGCAAGCCCTGGCTTCCGCCAGCAATACCCAGCCAACTGCCCAGGTAGCCGCACCTCAAGCCAGCCAGGAAGCACCGGCAGCCACTGAAATAACTCACACGACCATCCCGGGCAATCCCGGTTCACCTGATCAGACCAAGGACGAAATTGATACTTCTAATACCGCTGAAGATAAAATCGCGTTGGGCGATTCCTTCCGGTTGGGCACTCTTGAGCGGCCTTTCACTCAGGATGTCATGGATTACAGCAAGGAAGTTGATTTGTTGGAAGTGACCCTTGCCAAAGATCTTGATTTCTATATTTTCAATTTGATGCTGGTCGGTCCGAATCAGGAAAAAGGGTATCCTTCCGCTCACTACGGGATTGAATTTGATACTGACCGTGACGGCCGCGGCGATATCCTGTTATGGGCTAAAGGCAACGGAATCTCTGACTGGACGATTGACGATGTAATGGTCCTGAGCGACAGCAATGATGACGTAGGCGGATCGCGGCCGGTGCTTCCGGATACGAACAGCGGTGATGGATATGATAAGGTGCTGTTTTCTCTAGAAAAACTGGATGACCCGGACGCTGCCTGGCAGCGCATGGACTCAACCAGTAATGTTCAACTGGCCATCAAAACCAGTCTGGTAGGCGGTTCGCGCTACTTCTGGAGAGCCTGGGCGGATAGCGGCTTGGCAGACCCCATAAAATTCGATTACAACGACAGTTTTTCAGAGGAGCAGGCGGGTTCGCCCAACAAAAACAGTAAGTTCTACCCGGTCGGGCAGCTCAACCTGATGGACAGTACTTGCTGGATAGCCTTTAATTTTGAGCCAACTGGTAAGGACCTGGGAGGGTGTTATCAACTTCAGCAACCCACGCCCGTCCCAACCAAACCAACTCCGAACGCATGAAGTTAGAGCTGCTGTAAATCCTGTGGATTTCACTGGTACGCTGCTAATGGTGTATGTGGGCTTGATCCAATCAGGTAATTAAAGGTACTGTAGAATAACAACGGAGGGCGATAAAATTACCCTCCGTTAATTTTAGAAATATTTTATTAGGGAACGAAAGTCTTCACAAAACTGTACAGCACGTTAAAGAATTTATCCAGCATGGAGTAGCGCATCACCTCAAAACCGTGGCTGTTCTCGCGCACGAAGCCCACATGCCCCACGCGCAGTGGGCCGCCGCTTTGCAGGGCGAGCGACGCGTCGGTATAGGCCACATCGGTTACGCAGAACTGTAACTCCTGCCCAACTGCTTTGGCTGCTTCCTTAATAGCCAGGATGACGTCAAAACTGTAATCAGCCAGCTTGTCCTTGGTAAGGCACACGGGTCCGCCATCCGCGGTGACTCCTGAACCGGGGAACGGCGTTCCGCCATCTACACACAACAGGACGTCCGGCAGTTCGCGGATGACCAGTGGTTTAATGCCGTTTCCCTTTACCTCTTCCTGTTTGGAGAATGCGAAGGTCATATCACAGTTGGGAACAAAACTCTCTTCTTTCATCGTCTTCAGAACGCGCAGAAGATTGGCGCAGCCCATGCGGTCGTCATAGGTCCAGGCGGCAATCATGGGGTCGTTCTCGTCGCCAAAGAAAACAGGTCCCACATGGCTGCGCGGCAGCACCGCGACAGAACCCACACGTACGCCTTTTTCTTTTAATTGTTCAGTCGTGAGGCCGGTGATGACGCGCACATTGTTCCAGTCAACGGAGGTCTGCCCCACTTGGCTGTGGCCTGCGCCGAAGCTTGCAACACCAATGATTGTGTCGCGGTTGTCGGTGAGGATCTCGATCGGGCGTTCACCCAATTTCCATGGCAATGTGCCACCTAGTTTGTGCACGCACAGCTTGCCGTCGAGTTCGATCCGAGTGACTACCAGGCCGATCTCGTCCATGTGAGAACTGAGCATGGTGACGCGTTTGGATTTGCCGTTGCCTTTAACGCGGATGACCACGTTACCGGCGTAATCCTGCTCGCCTTTGTATCCCCAGCGGGCAGCGATTTCAAGAATTTTGGCGGCAACCAGCTCTTCACGGCCGGTCGGTGAGGGGACGGATAATAATTCATTGAAAATTTTCATACTTTCGTTGGCAGTTACTTTTTCGTACATGGGTTTTCTCCTGTAGGATAAGGTGGATTGGGGTTGGAAAACAGTACTTAAAATTATACCGGTGTGAAACGCGTTCCGATATCGAAATAATCTTCATTTTCTTCTTTTTTAAGGAAATTTACTATTTGGTAAGTGACCGGGGTGAAGAGCGCTTCAACGCTCACCTTGAACAGGTAATTGGTCACTGTCAGGCTCGCGAAGGCTTCCCATGGAAACACTCCCGCCAGGGTAGCGATCAATACAAAAATAATTGTGTCTACCCCTTCACCCACAATGGTGCTGCCGATGGTGCGCATCCATAACCATTTGCCTTTGGAAAGCACTTTCATGGCTGCCATAATTACGGAATTGCTGTAGCTCCCCAGGAAGTAAGCTGCCAGGCTGGCAGCTACAATGCCAAATGAACTCATGCCGCCCAGGATGGAGTCAAAAGCGCTGTTCCCCGCGTAGGATAGCCAATTGGTTTCGCCGGGCAGCGCGCGCACAACGCCGAGAGTCAGGGCGCAGAGCGCCAGTGCGCCAAAGCCTGTCCAGATGACGCGCCGGGCGTTCCTGAAGCCGTAAACTTCGGTCAGGACATCGCCAAATATGTAGCTAATGGGAAAGAGCAGAGTGCCGGCGTCGAACGCCATGCGCACGCCGAAGATTGAAAAGCCCCAGTCCACGATCTTCGCGGAGGAGGCGATGTTGCTGGTGATGAGCACGGTCACAAACAGCGCCAGAACCAGGTCCAGGAACCGGTAAGCTTTTTTCGGCTGCGCCAGCGGCGCGGTTTTAATAGTCTGCATAGGTATAATTCGTTGCGAAGGATTATAAATCATCAACTCATGACAGCGCACCGCTTTTTTATTCCACCAGGGAATTTTAAGGAAGGCTGGGTAAGCTTCCCGGCCGATCTTCAGTCGCAGATCAGCCGCGTTTTGCGGCTTAAGGTGGGGGATGAGGTGGAAGTGTTGGATAATCAGGGTAATGGTTACCAGGTACAGCTTGAACGCGATGGTGCGGGGAGTTGGATTGGAAAAATTATCTTGGCTAGCACGGTAGATACCGAGCCGCGGGTCAGGCTGTCGTTGTATTTTGGTTTGACACAGCGGGATAAGGTGGAATGGATTTTGCAAAAGGGCACCGAAGTCGGGGTTGCCGCTTTTCACCCTTTTATCTCGCGGCGCACGCTGGTGCAGCAGCCAGATAGCGCGGATAAACATCGCGCGCGCTGGGAGGCAATCCTGCGCGAAGCCGCGGAACAGAGTGGGCGCGGGCGCATCCCGCAACTTTTTCAACCCGTGAAACTCAAAGGCTCTATCAAGGACGCAGTTGGCGCACATGACCTGGCGATCGCTGCCTGGGAAGATGAAGCAAAACAGGATATAAAAGCGGCGCTCGGCGCACAAAAACTGTCTTCTATAGGACTTTTTTGCGGCCCGGAGGGCGGATTTGATCCCGCGGAAATAGATTTAATGCGAACCGCTGCTGTGAAATTCTTTTCACTCGGAAAGCGCATTTTGCGCATGGAAACCGCAGCCATCCTTGCGCCGGCATTGGCGCTATATGAACTGGGGGAGATGGGCGTTTCAGAATAGCCGGGTGGGGAGCATATTCTTCAGGCGGTCCACCAGCAACTTGCCGCGCCCCAGATTTCTGCCGAAGCGGTCGCGGATGGCATAGATCTCCCCTAAAGACAATCCCGCACTCCGATAACCGCGAATATCCTCACCACGCGCCCATGAAGACGTCAATTCATCCTCAAGTATCAGAATGCCATTGGTGAAGCGGTCGCCAAAACGGGAGACAAATTCGTGCGAAATTAGCACCTCATCCTTTAACGGTTTTCCCAAGGGTATACCGGCTGAAAGGAATGGCAGGTTCGTGAACGTATCTTTCAATTTTCTCGGAATCAGAAAGTACTGCTCCTTATGCGTCACCACTTCCAGAGAACTTTTTTCAAAAATCTCATCTATGCTTAAGCTGTAGTGTTCTTTCAGAAATAATGCCAACCTTTGGTTATCCTTGCGTGAAATGGACTCGTAAGGCCTTCTAGTCGGTGGAAGCCGCCAGTATCCGCCGACCGCTTCAGGCAGGGGATCGAGTTTGGTCAGCCGGGCGGCAAAGAACCCCGCCGTACCCAGGCGGTGCGGCCACAGGCGCAGTGCGTAACTCACCTCGTCAGGCAATTTTTCACCGAGAATATTGGTTAACGCCGGAGCTGGCAAGGGCAGGCACGCGCTGACATCCTCAATACGGAACTGGCTTGGATAGCGTTTTAAGAGTGCAGCCAAAACTAGTTCATCTTCCTGTGGCGAAAGCGTGCAAGTGGAATATACCACCTGGCCGCCGGGTTTGGCAGCGCGCAGCGCACTCTCCAGCAATCGCAGTTGGCGGACTGCCAAAGAATCAATTTCGTTCAGCGTGATGGTACGGGAAGCGTGCGATTCAGTCGAGCGCAGCCCTTGCATGCTGCAGGGCGCGTCCAGCAGGACCGCGTCGAAGGTATCGGGATAAAGACTGCCAAACGCTTCACCGGGTAGGCAGGTTACTGCCTGGCCAGCTGCGCCCCAATTCCCCAGGACTATCTGAAGGGCAGGAATACGCGAACGGCTGCCGTCATTGGCGATAACCAGTCCGGTGTCGCCGGTGAGCGCCGCCAGGTGCGTAGTCTTGCCGCCGGGTGAGGCGGCCATATCCAGCACCAGCGGTTTTTCAATTCCCGAGAAGTCAAATAATTCCGGCGGCAGCATGGAAGCTGCTTCCTGGATATAAAAATACCCCAGGCGGTGTTCGATGGTCGCGCTGGGTGGTGTTTCAAAACTTCGGATCCAAAAGCCGGAAGGGCAGAAAGGCACCGGCTCAGTCTTCCAGCCGTAAA
>JAUYCC010000053.1 GCA_030692365.1 Pelolinea sp.
GCTCTTTGGGTTTGTGCTTTACTAACTGATAAAATTGTTTGGGTAAGTGGTATCTCACATGCATCGGGGTCTCCTTTTGTTTTGGTTGTCAACCCTTAAGGATGACCCCGATGCTCCTTTTTGTCCAGTGCTATCGTCTCATATGTGTCTGAACTAATTCAGCGATACTTACCGTGAAAACCGATGAAGAAAAGGGATATGTGAAAGTCAACTCCATCGAAATAACACCCGAGACGACAGGAGTGGACAATCCGGCTGAGTGGAGCGGAATTTATTTCAAGGATGTACCGGTGATGATTACAGCAGTTCCCAAACCGGGTTACCAGTTCGCGGGTTGGGAGGGAACTAGCCAGGAGGGGATGGAAATCACTTTGGAATTACAAGATGATCTGAATTTGACTGCAAACTTTATTTTGGAAGAAAGTAATAATTAGAAAAACGCTTCAAAAATATTAGTCAGGGCGAGAGGACTGCGCAACGCCCTGATGAGGGTTCGAACCTCCGATCTCTTGCACCCTTGGCAAGTAGACTGGTCGCATGACATACAATACCCTTTTTTACTTCAAATCATACTTATTATTTTCCTTTGGTTTCAATTGTTCTAAGCAATGTAAGTTAGTTCTTATTTATATTAAGAATTAATTTCACGAATTTAAAAGATCCATGGCTTTTATGAAATTATTCCTTTTTTCAACATTTTCAGTGCAACGCAATTCACAAATATAGTTATTAAAGTGTGTCTCAACTGATTCAATTAATCTCGCTGTGTCTATTTGAATAAAGCTAATTCTCTTTTGTGTATTTAATAAAATAGTAATTGGATCATTACTTTCAATTAACCAAATTTTCTCCCTAAATAAACCTGTATGATATAAACCACAGCGAAAACTTTTATACATAATATTTATTATTTCATTTAATTGGTTAGCTGAATAATTAGTGGATGATATTTTTGGGAAAACAGATAAAAAGCCTTGTCTAAAAAATTGTGGAGATTTCCTTTCACTATCTTTTCCTCTTAAAATAATCGTAAAACCTTCGAAATACGAAGCTAATAAATAACAAATTGCTACACCTCCGTGTTTATACAATGTAAGTTTTCTCGCAGGTTCAATAATCCAAAATCGAATCCTATCTTCATATATATCTATATTAGATTCAATTGATACTGGTTTGGTGGTTTTTGTGATGTCATAATTTGGGCTAATCATCATTAGAGCATTCATGAGCTTATTCCCTTCTTTCAAAATTATATATATAATCAATCTGATAATAATTTGAAATCAATATTTTTGGGAGGTTAATAATGATATTGAAATTATTTGATTTGAATATTGAAGAAGTACTTGAAGATTGGGAATCTGAGCATGCCATAAGAGAAATAATTGCAAATGCCTTGGATGAGCAATTATTAACAAATACAAAAGATATTGAGATAAAAAAAGATTCCTCATCAAGGTGGCATATAAGAGATTTTGGTAGGGGGTTACAAATTGAGCACTTTACTTTAAATGAAAACCCAGAAAAAATAAACAACAATAAGGGTGTTATTGGGAAATTTGGAGTTGGATTAAAAGATGCGCTTGCAACATTTTATAGACGGAGAGTTGGAGTTGAAATTAAATCAAAATATGGAACATTTCATCTAAAAAAAGAAACAAAACAAGGATTTGAAAACATATCAACTTTACACGTGGAATATGATGAAACTCAAAATAATATTGTTGGCACAGAGTTTTTATTATCGAATGTAAGCGAAAATTCTATAAAAATAGCTAAATCTTTTTTTATAAAATTTAATAAAGAAATATGGATTGACGACACTGAATATGGTCAAATATTTTTAAGAACAAACCTAGGGGGAAAAGTCTATGTAAATGGCGTGTTTGCAGCTGATGAGCCTAATTTTATGTTCACATACAACATAACAAATTTAACTGAATCTATTAAAAAGAAATTAAATCGAGAGCGCATTAATGTAGGTAGGACTACTTACTCAGGTAGAGTCAAAGACATTATTTTGGCATCACAAAACAATATTGTTCAGGAGAATCTTGTAGAACAATGTAAGAATAGATCTAAGGGGATTTTATATGATGAATTATCTTGGATTGAAGTAAGCCAAAAAGCTTTAAATTTATTACACCAATCAACTAAGGCAGTTTTTCTAACAGACATTGAAATTCAAGAACATCCTGAATTATTAGATTGGGCAAGAAGAGATGGATTTGACATTGTTCCAATTTCACAAATTCAAAAAGAGAAATTAGATAGACAAATGTCGGAGGGTGGACCTGAAATAAGAACAGCAGGAATATTTATTAACGAAGTTAATGACAGTTTTCGGTATCGTTTTATAAACCTTTCGGAATTAAATGATGAAGAGAGATATATATTTAAAAGAGCTGAAGATATTTTAAATTTAATTAACTTGTCGAGATGGGATTTCCCAAAATTATTGATTTCAGAGACAATGAGAATCACTAATGATGATACAGGTGGCATTTGGGATTCAAATCTTGGAGCAATTGTTATTAAGCGAAGCCAACTATCCTCTATTGAGAATTTTTCAGCCACCTTATTACATGAAACTGGGCATGAACAATCAGGGGCAACTGATTGTACAAGGTCATTTGAAAGTACTTTAACGAATTACTTAGGCAGAGTTTCAAAAAAGGCAATCAATAATGTTTAATGACAATTTTCAAGATGCCATAAGTAAAGCCGGGGATTATTTAGGTCGACATTATTCTACATATGTTGAAGAAGTAAAAGATTTAAAAAGGAAAGGTGATGTAAATAAGTTAGAACATTTATTATATAAGTTAGTTGAAGCTACAGAAGCGCAAGATATGGTTTCTAATTATGGTGTAGCCCCCTGGTATTATGAAGAGTTGGCAAAATATTTTAGAAAGAAAAAAGATTATCAATCTGAAGTTGCGATTTTAACTAGGTATTCAATTCACCAATTAAATAGAAGACCTTGTACTAAAACACCTATTCTGCTAAAAAGGCTTGAAAGAGCAAAGGAATTACTGGCAAAAACAATCAAAATAATCAGAAATTGAATACAAACCTTTGATAATTATTTATTGAGGTATTTGTTTAGTCGGGGCGAGAGGACTGCACAGCGCCCTGATGAGGGTTCGAACCTCCGATCTCTTGCACCCCATTCATTAGCAAGCCTGTCCACGGCGTATCTAGGCGTCCATAGTTTCCACACAGTCCAAAAATAAGTTAATAAAGCGTCCATAGAGTCTATATTGTCCATAATTTCCACCCCGGTTGCACACGAATTGCACACGAAAAAATATTAATCGGGAAAGGCGACTCAATTTGTCCCGACTAAAAATAGACAAATTTCAAAGCGGAAGATTTGTAAAGTAAATCATGGTATTGATGAAGTCAATTAATTCAGGATGCTATTGGTTCTTTGCCAACCTCAATACTGCTTTGAAGAGCATACATCAAAAGCGTAACACCGAATTGCACAAGAAAGCGCAGGTCGCAGTAATGCCACAGCTCACTCAGGTGCTGGTGCAGCAGTCTGCGCTGGGGTTGGATGATCAAATCCCATTCTTTATTTACAGCAGTTTTTCTAGATTCTGTCAGCATGAACCAATTTTCACCAATCTTTTAAGGGATTATTGATCAATCTCACCTTTTAAAACCTTTTGTATAAAGGGCACAACCGAGGGTTCAGGTATGCGAACATTCGCTCCTCCTGTTGTGGTGTAAGGTTTGAACATATCCTGTGGGATATTTATAAACACGATATTTTCATAATCCATTGATTTTCCAAGACATGCCAGCGAATTTAAATCCTTAATATTAATGTCTGCCAAAATAGTTTTATCCATGACCACCTCTATCCCCAGGCTCACTAACTGAACAGCATTTAATGTATCTTTTATTTTCTTTAATACTTGCGTCATTACTAGAGTTTGCCTGTCGATGCGGTAATCGTCAGTATCCACTTCTCGTATGCGCACAAACTCCATCGCGGTTTTTCCGGTGAGATGGTACTTTCCGGCAATAAAATTGGCATCCACGGGCTTGTCCAGTACAATATCCACCCCACCAATTTTATCGATCACTTTTTCAAAATTATTAAAATGGATTGCGACATAATGATCAACTTTTACCCCATAGTTAGAATAGATTGTATTGGCGGTAGAAGCAATCCCGCCCCCTTCAACATGATAATATTCACCATAACCATAAACCGCATTGATTCTGCCTTCAGTAATCCCGTGATCACTAAAACCTGGAATTGGCACCCAAAAGTCTCTGGGGATCGATAAGACGATGATTTTTCGCTCAACGAAATCGACTCTTGCCAATCGAATCGCGTCTGTCTGTTCATTTTCATCTATACCCAAGATAAGCACTATCATCTCAGCGGGTCCGACACAGGCAGTGGTAACAGGTTCGGCTTCCTTGTTACCTGAGGTAATCCCCTCCTCTGTCGGTAATGATTTACCGAACAATGAACTGATCCAGACAATAAAAACACCAGAAATCAGTAATCCTAAAATCAATAAAAAAATAATCGATTTCGAAATAAAATTTTTTGTTTTCATTATTCCCTTCGAATTTATTGCTTAAGTTTGTTTTATACTTATCTTACTATTGAGAAATACAGCTGATTTATACCCGGTAAATACGGTTTATTTAGGAAAAGATAGCAGGGCCAGGATTCAAACCTTGGACCTCTGCCCCCTTCGGGGGTACTTCGCGGGTTATGAGTTCGAATCTTATATCACTGACTTTAGAACTCTAGGCTTTCCCTATCAGGTATGCCTGTTGATTTATGGTTAAGAAGAACCTCACAAAGTAAAGTTCTAGCAATAATATACCACAAATTAGATATTGAAACTTTAATAACCTACTTATTAAGAGTCAGTTGCTCTTAGTGTCCACTGTGTCTATATAGTCCATAGTTTCCATCTCAATTGCACACGCAACGAAATAATTGATGAAATTAGGTCAAACCACCCCAATATAAAGGGGGCTGCTGGTTAGCAGTCCCCATATATGGTCGGGGCGAGAGGATTTGCGAAGTGCAACTGAGTCAAACCTCAGGAATAAAAAGACACCAATTGAAGGTGTCTATGGATCAGTCGGGGCGAGAGGATTCGAACCTCCGACCTCTTGCACCCCATGCAAGCGCGCTAAACCGGACTGCGCCACGCCCCGATAACGGAAAGGATTATACCATCAACCTTTTAAAAATCACTCCGGAACTCTGCCAAACGCGTAAAAAATCGGCACAAATAACACCCGCCTGCCTTGCCGTGATGCTTCGAGATCAATTTTGTAATACCTTTCCAACTCTTCGGATGACATTTTCCCCTCAAGGTCCTTTCTGAGCACGGACCACTCCAGATCGAATTCAGCCTGATCAAAATCCCGATGCCATTCCGCGGAAATAATACCGGATTGAATATTTTGTAATCCGCAATCCGTAAAAAGTCCTTTTAGTTTACACCCGGTGAAAACGTCTGCACCCTGATCTTGCAAAGATTGCGATTGAGCCTTACCCAGTTGTATTAATTCCTCGGGAAAATCAATCCTGCCCCCGTAATCCGGCTCTGCCAGGGCGATGACCCATCCGCCGGGTCTGGTAACCCGCGCCATTTCTTTTAAAACTTTCAGCGGGTCTGCGACCCAGAGCAAAAGAAAATGGCACAGGCTGATATCAAAACTATTCCGGGCAAAAGGTACCTTTAACGCGTCTGCGTTGGTAACAATCTCAGATATAGCCAATCGCAGAGCAGCGTAATCAATATCCAACCCGATTGCGTTGGAAAAGCCGTCTTTGATAAGCGATTCAAGGACCGCGCCGCTTCCGCAGCCAACTTCCAGTATTCGCTGAGAAGGGCGGACGCCTATCTTGTCGAAGATGTATCTGCGAGCAGCAAGGGTCCAGCGGACCTGCTGGGTATAACGTTGATGCCAGAATTCAGGATTGGCTGACAAAACGGATCAGCGCCGCTTCCAGATCTTTTGCCAGGGGTCTTTCAGGATGTTGCCCAAGACCCGGTTGACACCCTGCGCGGGCAGCACATCGCCGTCCGGTTCAACATAAAGCCAGGTTTTACCAGCGCCTTCAGGCATGTGGTTGCCCGCTTTACTCTGTTCAAACGCTACCGGGTGGCTGGCGGAATAGGGCACGGGCAGGTCCCACACCAGGCGCATTCCCAATGCGGCGGTTTTATGGCTGGCCTCTTCGAGCTGTTTTGAAAGCGATTCATTTTCAGCGCTGAGAGAAAGGCTGGTGACATTTTCTTTGGATAATTTTTCGAGGAAAGCATTGAATCCTGCCTGGTTGGTTATGGTTAAGGTGGCGTGAACTGTAACCGCAATATCCGCGGGCATCAGCAGCTTCAGCGCTTTCCAGAAATCTTTGCTGGCTTCATCCGCCAGGAGCATAATGTGGTCAAGCCCGCTTACCAAAAGCGTATCCAGGTATTTTTTATCGGTCAGTTTCAAACCATCAGTCAGAAGGCCGCTCACAATTCCAATTTGCTCTGTTTTACTGATCAATTCTGGCAAGTCATCGCGCAGGGTGGGTTCGCCACCGGTAAATACTACATGCGGCACCCCCGCGTTCCAGATATTTTCCAAAACCGTCTCCCATTCCTGGGTAGTCAGTTCCCTGTTGACACGCTCGTTAGGGGCAACCGCAGATTCGGTCCCCGGGGAAACCTTATAGGTCAGCGCGCAGTCAATCCGTAAAGGGGCTGATAGCTTTTTGGAATGCGGCGTAACGCGATCCATATCCAGGTAGGTGACAGGGTCCAAATCTTCTGAACCAATCAATAAAGTGACTTTTTCAATGAACTCATCCAGATCTTTTTCAGCCTGATTTTTTTCAACGTCATACCGTTCAGCAACCAGTTGGACGATTTCCGCTTTCTTTTTCCCTTGGGCCAGATAATAGGCATACTCAGCCGCGGTATGGTTGAGGTGCAGGACAGTGCTGGCGTTAATGACCAACAGACCTGTGCCATCGGCTTCAACCCGTAAATGCCATTTATATGGCAGCGGAGCGTCAGCGGGTGCCTGGTACTGGTAAATTCCCGCCGGAACTGGGCGGACTTTCATGAAAAGATTATCAAAAACCTGTTCAATTTTATTAAACATCATTCCTCCTGGTCAAATTAAAAAGGCAAAGCATTGATCGGTTGAGGCTGCACCTCGGGATTGTTTTTGATGTATAACGGACAGCCTCCACCGCAGGTATCCAGTACATCACAATATCTGCATCCTTCTGGAACTGCTTTTCTTTCGCGCAAGGAAACAGCAAGATCGTGTTCCCAAATCTTTTCCCACGGATCAGTAAGGATGTTTCCCAGCGGCTGGTAATAAGATTGGCAGGGCAGCACGCTGCCGTCCGGTTCAACGCACATGTTATACAGCGCAGCGGTGCAGCCCTTGACGCCCAAACCGCTTTCAATAGGATTGAAATGGCAATATAGCGTGGGTGTATACCAGATAAGCCGCTGGTCTGTTCTGGCAACGTGGTCCTTCGCGATTTCCAACAAACCTGTCAGGTCGGCTTCGGAAATTTCCTGATTTACCGACTCACCGCGTCCTGAATAAATCAGACCGTTCAATCCTACGGTGGGGACGCCTAACCCAGAGAGAAATTTCAATGTGTCAGCAAGGTATTGGCTGTTTGATTTCAGCAGGGTTGTATTGGTCATGACAAATAATTTTGAATTGAGCGCATTTTTGATACCCTTAACGGTTTGCACCCAGGCGCCGCTGCTGGCTACTATCGATTCATGGATAGATGGATTGTGAGACTCAAGCGTAATCTGAACATGATCCAGGCCTGCATCAACCAACTTTTGCAGATAATCAGTTTGGCTCAATCGCCGGCCGTTGGTGTTCAAACCTGTGATCAGACCTAAGTTCTCGGCATAGGCAATTAATTCCGGCAGGTTATCTTTCAAGGTTGGTTCACCGCCGGTAAACACCACATGCGGAATGCCCAATTCCCAAATTCGGCTTAGTACCTTTTTCCAATCATCAGTGCTCAATTCGTTTTGTGCCCGGGATGCTTCGTTATAGCAGTGGATACAGCGATTGTTGCAGCGGTAAGTGAGCGCGAGGTCCATACGGTAAGGCGCGGACGGTTGGCGGGAGAAAGGCGTGATTGTTTCTATATCCAGGTCGCAGATTGGGCAAGGATCATCAGTTGGAGAAATAATACGATCGAAAGAGGTTTTAAATTTTTGGTAGTCCTCCGTAGCTTGATCCCGTTTCACGTCAAAAGATTTACGAAGATGCTTAATGATTTCATTTTCCGGCTTTTCATCCAGCAGCATGCGCGCCATGAGGGTGGCGGAAGGGTTGAAGTGAACCATCCGGCTGGCGTTGATAATCAGAACGCCGCTGCCGTCCTTATCAATCCTGAGGTGAATGCGCTTCTTGTTTTCGCCTGATTCACGGACAAAATGATAAATTCCTGAATCCAGCGGCTGATAAACACCGCTGGGTTTTTGTTTTGGCAAAGAAAATATGCCTTGCATTTTATTGGAAATTACCGACCGCCACCCGCGCAGGCACATGCACAGCCGGCGCACGCGCACGCGCACGCACACCCACCGGATATACCGCCGCCGCTTCTGCCGCTGCCGCGGAAAGTGCTTGATGTGGGCTGCGGGATCGGGTTGGTCTTGCTGGTCACACCGCTGGTAAACGAGGTCAAATTACCAACCGCGCCTGTGGAAAACGCCGTGACTGTGTTGACCACAGAAGCCGCTGCGTCAGAGCCAGGTAGCCTGGGAAGTGTTATCGTTTGAGACTTACCGCCAGATGGCATGGTTGGCATTGAACCGCCAGTAACCGATCCGCCAATCGTGCGGCCGGATGTTCCCCGAATGGTCGGGTCAGCACGGTACCACCAGAATGGCATGAAGACAGGTCCGGATCCGAAGGTTCTGCGGGTGCGTTGGTCATAATCTTTGTCAAGCATGGTCCAATCCACGGCTTCTGAGTACTTTTCAGCTTTAACCTCAGGCGTTTGAGCTTCTTCAACCTGCGACCAGGCTTTGTTAATAATCTCTTCGTAATAAGTCACAGTCTCTTTGCGGGAAAAACCTTTCATCTTTTCGCCGACTGTCTTAACCAAAGCGACCATCATATCCTGCAGGATGGTCCGCCGCTCAACTGGTTTTTCAGTTTTAAATGCGTTCAGGAAAGCGGTTTCATATTCGCGCAAGTCTTCGGGTAATTTCGCTTCTACTGTGATAGCCAAAGGTTCGCGAGTAGTTACAGTAGCGCAGCCCTTTCTTAGAACGCTAAAAAGGATCATGGTCAGAATCTTGTCCATTGGCTGTTCCATCAAAATGGCTGCTTCGACAGCGGTCAAGCCGCGTTTAATGCCGTGGCCTTCAATGGCTATCTTGGGAGGCAGGTATTTTAGTTTTCGTTTCTTGGCGCTTCTAATGGACAAATAAATTACCAAAACAAAGAGTCCCAGGAAACCGCCGCAACATACGATGGGAATGATAGTCCCCATCAGGGCAGAAGGGTTATATGTTACAGTTTGTTCTGTCCGGATGGCATCAGTGGGTATCAAGCGCGCAGGAAAAGCCGCGCCGAACGTATACACACCATCTGGTTGGGCGGTGGTTGTTGACCATTGATAAACGATCCTGTTTTCCTGGTCAAATCCTGATGCAGGTGTCTCATCACCCGGCCAGCCTTTGGGTGTATACCAGATAATTTCGCCGTCTTTAGCGCCGGGTGGAAGATGGAGTGTTACGGTCAGTTTTGTGCTGCCGCTGGTAAAACCGGACTCGAAATAATTGGGTTGGAACTGGACGGACGCGTAATCTTCACCCTTGTCTGAGGAAGCAGAATAGAAAATGTCCCTTACATTTTTGGCATACATATAAACTATGCCAGTTGCGCCTGGCTGGATGGCATTGCTGTCCAACCCAAGGGCAACGCCATCGACGTATTGAGAACTGCTGATATCTGTGACCGGAATATTGTTGATTGTGGCTGTGATATCGCTCAGGTTGTAAGAGCTTGCCCCGGGCATGCCAACATCTACAAAGTCAATAGCATGCGCTCCGGGTGCGTTGCTGAAGAGGTACTGGTATTCAATCGCAGCCGTGCCGTCCGATTCAAGGTAAACATTGACTTCAACCTCAGGAACCTCAAAAGAATAATCCTGGGCGAATACCGGAAGGATTGCAGTAAAAGATAACGTTAAGGCAAAAAATATGGAAAAAACAAATCTCTTAATCATAGCCACTCGCAGATTACCACTTGGGTGCTTCGGTCAGTTGGTAAGTCGTACCGCAGAACGGGCAGGTGACCACTGGAGCGCCGGCCACAAGCTTGACATCTTTTTCCGAGAGTGTGCCGCCGCAGGACGTGCATTTGATTGTATCCATGCCGACTTCTCCGGGAAGGTCAATATTCACAGTGACGTTTTGGGCGGCATCGCTCGCCGCGCCCATCCGAGTGGCGAAGAAAATAAGGATGAAACCCACCGCGGCCAGGCCGACCGCGAACCAGATATAACCGGCGCTGCCGGTTTGTCCTCCCGCGCCCAAAAAGAAAAGGAAGGAAAAAATCAGGGAAAAAGCAGCAAGTATAAACAGGATAATTTTGCCAGATTTCATTTCAACTCCATTAGAGTGGCGGTAATTTGAATCCGAATGTGATTTTAATTATATACGCAAAAAGATTTGCTTAGTTTTGCTGGATTTTCCCTGGGAAAATCCAGCTCATAAATTGTTATAATTTTATTCATGGAAACAAACGCAATATTTTCGGAATACGAAAAGTTAAAAAGGGAAATCCATTACCACAATTACCGCTATCACGTTCTGGATAACCCGGTGACCAGTGATTTTGAATTCGACCGAATGCTGGTAGAGCTAAGGCAATTGGAAGCTGAACATCCGGAGTGGGTAACAGAAGATTCGCCAACCCAACGCAGCGGCGCGGCTCCCGCCGAACAATTTAACAAGGTCAGCCATCCAGCCCCTATCCTGAGCCTGGCAAATGCATTTTCCGAGATTGATCTGCGTGCCTGGTATGAAAGGATCGCCAAAGTCGATGAACGCGTTAATAACGCTGATTTTGTTGTTGAGCCCAAGATCGACGGGCTAACATTGGTATTGCATTACACCAAAGGTATTTTCACATTAGGCGTCACCCGAGGCAATGGCGAAGTGGGGGAGGATATAACCGCCAATATTCGCACCATCAGGGCTGTTCCGCTTAAAATTCCTGTTGAAAATTCAAACCTGGTAGCCCCTGATAAGCTTGTGGTCCGGGCAGAAGCCTTTATAACGAAAAAAGAATTTGGGAAGTTGAATGATCAACTATTAAAAGATGGCGAGAAAACTTACCAGAATCCGCGTAATACCGCGGCTGGTTCATTACGACAGTTAGATCCAGGATTGGTCGCTGCCCGACCGTTGACAATACTTGCATATACGGTGGTTACGGAGAATCCAAAACACACCCAATGGGAAACGCTTGAATATTTGAAAGCGTTAGGATTCCCTGTTTCTGATTTAGCCACTTATTACAGAAATTTTGATGAAGTTATTTCTCAAATTGGAAAATGGAATGCACTACGTGAGGAAATTCCTTATGAAGTTGACGGCATCGTTATAAAAATAAACGACCTGAAGCTTTCCGAGAGTCTGGGATTTGTCGGAAAAGATCCACGTGGAGCGATCGCGCTTAAATTCCCCGCGCAAGAAGTGTCCACAACCTTGAAGGATATTAGGGTCAATGTTGGCAGGACGGGTGTTTTGACACCTTATGCAATTCTTGAACCGGTAAAAATCGGTGGGGTGATCGTTAAACAAGCAACATTACACAATTTTGATTACATTTCCGATAAAGATATCCGCGTGGGAGACATTGTGATGATTAAGAGGGCAGGCGAGGTTATCCCTTATGTGATTGGTCCGATATTGGATCAACGCAAAGGAACTGAACAGCCATATCAACCTCCGCAAACCTGTCCGGTTTGCCATCAAAAAGTCGAAAACTTTGCAGGTGAAGTTGCCTGGTATTGCGTCAACAGCTCCTGTCCTGCTCAACTCATCCGCAATCTTGAACACTTCGTATCTCGGCAGGCGATGGATATTGAAGGGGTGGGAATTAAAATCGTCGAGCAGCTTGCAAGCGAGAGATTAGTAGAAAATATGGCCGATATCTACCAGCTTACAAAAGAAAAACTGCTCACACTGGAAGGTTTTGCGGATAAGAAAGCAGGAAATCTCTTGACCAGCATCGCCAATTCGAAGAATCGGCCTTTGGATAGAGTAATAAATGCCTTGGGAATACGCGGAATCGGTGAAGCTGCTTCCCAGGAACTTGCGCGAAGATTTGAAGACTTGGATGCTTTGAAAAAGGCAGATGTAGATCAGCTCATGGAAATTGAAGGCTTCGGACCGAATTTAGCAGAATCCATTGTAGATTGGTTCAAAGTGGATAAGAACATTAAATTGGTTGACAATCTTCGTTCCGCTGGAGTATGGCCGGTTCAGGCGCAAAGGATTTCCAACAAACCCAAGACACTTTCCGGAAAAAAATTCGTGGTTACGGGCACTTTATCTGAATTTACTCGTGATGGAATTAAGGAGTACATCACAGATTATGGCGGAAAAGTATCTGACTCAGTTAGTGCGAAAACAGACTATCTTGTATTGGGTGATAACCCGGGTTCAAAGCATGGCCAGGCGTTGGGGTTGGGGATAAAAATAATCACCGAAACTGAGCTGCGATGTTTGGCTGAAGGAAACTTTTAGTGGAAACACTCATTCTAAAACCGGGCAGGGAAAAATCGCTGCTCCGCCGCCATCCCTGGATCTTCTCCGGAGCCATTAAGTCAGTCACAGGCCAACTCGAACCAGGGGAAACAGTTAAGGTTGTTACATCCAACGGGGATTACATTGGACAATGCTGTTTCAATCCTGAATCATCAATTAGCGGGCGTATGTGGACTTTTGATAATGAGGTAATAAATAGAGAATTTTTCTTATCAAAAATGCGTATAGCCATTATATTACGAAATAATTTATCCCTATTAAATTCATTAAATACAGCATGCAGGATTATTCATGCAGAATCCGATGGATTACCCGGTTTAATCGTAGATCAATATGGGGAATATTTAGTGGTCCAATATCTTACAGCAGGAATAGAGAAATGGAAAACCGACATCATTTCCGGTTTGATTGAATTAACTGGGATAAGCAATATCTATGAAAGGTCAGATGTTGATGTCAGAAAACTGGAAGGGTTAAGTGAGAGAAAAGGCTTACTAAACGGAGAAGAGCCATTAGAAAAAATTGAAATTCTCGAAGGTGGAAATCGCTTTCTTGTTGATATTAAAAACGGCCAGAAAACAGGTTTTTATCTGGACCAAAGGGAAAACCGGATCAAATTGGCTGAATTTGCCAAGGACAAATCGGTATTAAATTGCTTTTGCTATACAGGCGGTTTTACAGTTTACGCCTTGCGAGAAGGGGCGAAATCTGTTTTATCTATTGATTCCTCAGATGATGCAATTGAGATAGCCAAAGAAAATATAAGAATCAATAACCTCGATTCCACCCGAGCGGAATGGATAACAGGGGACGTTTTTAAAGAATTGAGGTTATTGCGCGATCGAGGAGTCAAATTTGATGTCATCGTTCTCGATCCGCCAAAATTTGCTTCTACTTCCGCACAAGTCAATTCCGCGGCTCGCGGCTACAAGGATATCAATTTATTGGCATTTAAATTATTAAACCCGGGCGGCACTTTATTTACATTTTCATGTTCAGGCGGTGTTTCCCAGGAGTTGTTCCAAAAAATTGTCGCTGATGCTGCGCTGGACGCGGGGATTAATGCGAGCATCATCGGGTACCTTTCACAGGGACCGGATCACCCAATCGCACTGAACTTTCCTGAAGGGGAATACCTTAAAGGGTTAATTTGTAAGACCTGATAAATAAAACGCGCTTAAAGCGCGTAATAAGTGGTGGAGATGGCGGGAATCGAACCCGCGTCCGAAAGATTAGAGCGCCGAACATCTACGAGCGTATCAGATTTTTGTTCTTGTTGCCGGACGGAGAACCTGCAGCCGTTACCTGCAACCAGCCGTTTGGACCCGAAAGTCCTCTTTCACGCGAATCACGGCGTTTCGCGCGGCACTCCAGCTTTGTGTCGCCTGTTCTGCTACCGGCCGGAGAACGGAGCAGACAGACGTGGCCTACAAGAGGCCATTGCACCCTTGATCTAACTGCTTACGCAGCTAAAGGCAGGGTTGCGTAGTTAGTGCGATTGGCACTTGTTTTTTGTACTGATTTCACGAGGTCGGTACCTCTCGGCTCGCCGTTCGGGTTCAGCCTCTCCCGTCGAAGCCTGTCATCCCCGAAGACATCCCAATTATACAGCACCATTATCAGATATTTATTAAAACCCTGGCAATTGCCTGGCATGATACCTGCAACATAAGGAATGATTATTAATTTATTGGTGAATGATGGTATCCGGAATCGATCTTTCTGAAAAAAACGGCAGCATTGAATGGCCACTTATTGGAAGTGGCGATATTAGTTTTGCCTATATTAAAGCCACAGAAGCGCTTGATATCATCGATTCCCAATTTACAACCAATTTAAAATCTGCTCAAGAATCAGGGATTTTAGTTGGCGCATATCACTGGCTTCATCCTGGCCTTCATGTTGGGCAACAACTGGAGTCATTCGTTAAAACAGTAAAGGATTTCCGCGGTTTGCTGCCTCCCGTTGTTTGCCTTGAAACGTATCAAACTTCGGTGGGAGAGATGGAAAAAAACATCAAGTCGTTTTTGGTCCTCCTGGAAAAAAAAGTGGGAGTTAAACCTGTCATCTATACTTCGGATACATTTTGGATGACCTATCTGCCACAATCGGACTGGGGCTGTGATTATCCTCTCTGGATTGATAAACCCGGAGTGTTGTGGCCTACGCAACTTTGGCCATGGGCAAGTTGGACTTTCTGGCAATATTCATATCAGGCTCGCTTGCCTGGAATTCCTGTGAACCTGGGGACCAATTGGTTCAATGGCTCGATGGATGAACTTAAAAGCATGGTGATCCAATGAAAACGGATTTGAGGTAAATATTGATTCCAGGCATTGATGTTTCCCATTGGCAAAGTGATATTGACTGGGCTGAAGTAAAGCGCAGCGGTGTGAAGTTTGCCTTTATTAAAGCGACTGAATTTCCGGATAAGAGAATTTCACTCTTTGTTGATAACAAGTTCAGGGCAAATGCTGATGGCGCGAAAGCCAATGGAATTCATTGGAGCGCTTATCATTTCTTCCGTACCCATATCGATCCGGTAATCCAGGCCAAGGTATTTTGTGAGACCGTTGGTGAATTCTCTAGCCTGCCGCCGGTTTTAGACCTTGAGGCAGCAGGTTCAAAAGGGGAACGCCTGAATTACAAGGTTAGACAATTCCTGGAAGAAGTTGAGAGAATCAGCAACCGAAAACCAATCATTTATACAAGCAGCGGTTTTTGGCGCAGTTATATGACTTGTGAAAAGCGCGACCATACGGATTGGGCCAGATTTTATCCGCTGTGGTTAGCGCATTACACCTCCCTCTGGCCAAACTCACCATATCCCTGGATAGGATGGTCTTTTTGGCAGAATTCCGATAAGGGGACTTTACCAGGCATCAAGACGCATGTTGACCTGAATTGGTTCAATGGATCAGAAGAAGAATTAATCGAGCAATTTGTTAGAGTTGAAGGGAGTGCAAATTATTCAAACACCCCTGTTGAAAAGTTACCAAATCAGGTTTCTTATGAAGCAAAATACGTGGATGACTTGAATTTTAAAGGGGATTATCAGGAAGAAATGCAGCCTTCTAACTTGCGATATCCGTTGCCCGAAACCTCAAATAGTGCCGAAGCCAAATATTCAAATCAGGAAGAAAACTGGATCAGGTCTTATTTTTTCAACCAATAAGATAATCCTTCAATTCTCAGTAATTCCACGAATATTTTTTAAACCAGAATTTTTCCGTTCGTTTTACATTTAAGGCGATAAACCTTTGAGCTGCAGGTAATAAACAATGAATGGCCATCCTCTCCCCAGGCAAGATTGGACGTCTTGTCATCCAGGTAAATTCTTCCAAGCAATTCGGCTTTGGGGTTGAAGACCCATACACCGCCTGGCCCTACGCAAAAGACATTCCCATTTTGGTCAACTTTTAACCCATCTGGCCGGCCAACGACACTGTTATCCCATAATTCAGCCCAAATTTGACCACCGGAAATGAGCCAATTATCATCAACAGTGAAAACCCTTAGATGTTGACGAACTGTATCGGCAATATAGAGTGTTTTTTCATCCGGAGAAAAAGCGAGACCGTTAGGCCGTTCAATGCTATCCGTGATCAATTCAAGTTCATTATTGGTAGGTTTTATCCAATAAACTCCCTGAAAAGGAAGTTCCTGGTCAGCGGGACCTCCCATACCGGCTCTCAGCCCGTAAATTGGATCTGTGAAGAGAATTGAGCCATCACTCGATGCGATAACATCATTGGGTGAATTCAGTTTTTTCCCTTGATAATGCGAAGCGAGCGTCACAATATCTCCCCCAGGAAGCTCCCGGGTGATGGAACGGCTTTGGTGTTCGCAGGCAATTAATGAACCCTCCGAATCATAAGTTAACCCATTAGAGAAGTTGCTTTTTTGCCGGTAAACTTCCACACCATTAATCGCCGACCATTTATAGATTTTATTTACTGGAATATCTGAAAAAAGGAGGTAATTACCTTTGGAATTCCAAAGTGGTCCTTCAGTGAAACTGAAACCTTCCGCAATCAGTTCAATGGTCGCATCCGGCGCGATGAGACTGTCAAACTGTTGATTCAGCTTTTCAATTCTCATATCAATCGTCCTTTATTCCGTCTGAATATTCCTTCACCAAATCTTGTTTCAGAGACCATAATTTCTCTGTAAGCGATACATGGTAATGGTGCGGATTCATGATTCGTTTAACTCCCGGATAGAGATATTGCATATCTTCCTGTCGTTTCTCACGGATCATCTCAAGCGAGGGCAAATCGCACATGACCTTCCCGTCTTTCATAATGTCTTCAAGCAAAGGCTCAATTCGGGATAATTCCTTGCAGAACAGAATTCTATGCTTGGTCTGGTCGGTCGGATGATGCAAATGTATCTCATCCATGGCGCAAAGATTTTCGTCATCGGTGCTCATCACATCCGCGATTGCTTTATCTCTATCGTCATATAAGCGCCAGATATGCTTGTGGCCGGGATTGAGGGTTTTCTCCGGATTCTCCGAAATCTTGATCGCGGGAGTCCAGCCCCCGTTTTCCTTGATAGCTACAAGTTTATAGACTCCATCCAGCGCGGGATCAACACTGGAAGTGATCATTCTGGTGCCAACCCCGTAAGCAAGCCGTTTGATAAGATGGTCGGGATCTACCCCATAGCGGCTGGCTTCTTCTTTAATTTGGGTCAGGATTTGCCATATAACCAACTCATCGATCTGGTTTGAGAGAACAATACGGACATCCTCAAAACCCGCGTCGTTCAGCTTACGAGCTGCCTGAATACTGAGGTACGCCAAATCGCCAGAATCCAGGCGGATCCCAGCCGGTTTGTGGCCTTTTGCTTTTAATTCTTCAAATACCCTTATCGCGTTGGGAACGCCGCTCTCAAGCGTGTCATAAGTATCAACCAGAAGCGTGCAATCGTCAGGATATGATTTTGCGTATGCCCTAAACGCATCCAATTCTGATCCGCCCATGGCAACTATGGCTTGTACAAGGCTGTGGGCGTGTGTTCCACTGGGTTTGTATCCCAGAATGGCAGAAGCGCCTGTGTTGGATGTGCCTACTGCGCCGCCAATAATCGCAGCCCGAGCGCCGGCTGTGGCAGCCCGGTCCTGGGCGCGGCGTAAGCCAAATTCAAGAATGGCTTGCCCCAGGCTGCTTTCCTGAATTCGGGCAGCTTTGGTGGCGATCAAGGTCTGGTAATTAAGATGATTTAGTAATGATGATTCTATGAGCTGGGCGAACAGAAGTGGACCCTGAACAACAGCTAAAGGAATATTAGGATGAACAACCCTGCCTTCCGGAATTGCCTGGATACTTAACCCGGTTGCCACGCTCTTGTCCATCAGCCAGCCAAGAAATTCGTTTGAGAAGAGGGGATTTCCTTCGTGATTCTTTAATGTACGAAGATAATCAATTTCCGGGGAGAGAAAATTGGCTTCACTGATCCAATCCAGCAGCCATTCCATACCCGCGTTGATGCAATAACCCGCTTGATGTAAGCCATAATCAGGATAACTTCTGAAAAAATAATCAAACTGAGAGGTTTTTTCGTGAATACCAAGCTGGAAATATACTTGGGCCATGGTGAGCTGATAAAAATCAGTATATAACGCTCCTTCAGCCAATAAACTCTCATTAAATTTCATTTTCACGCTCCGGGCAAATAGATGCAGTTATTATAGCCTCAGTGAAATGCCTTGATAAATATAAGCGAAGACGATTTGTATTAGTTGTTTTTCGATTAATATTAGTTAAAGATAATAATATGGGAAAACCAATCGTTATAGGATTCTACGGGTATTCTGACAGCGGGAAAACCACGCTGATTGAACGATTAATCCAGGAACTCACCTTACGCGGCAAGAAAATCGCAGCGATTAAACAATCCAGCCATCCGGTCAGCATGGATTCCCAGGGTAAAGATACCTGCCGCTTCACCCAGGCTGGCGCTGATCCTGTGGTGCTTTCTTCCTCAATAGAGACGAATATCAAATTCAATAAGGCACTTGGAATTGATGAAATAATCAAATTCATCACAACCATTCAACAGGTTGACATAATTATTATTGAAAGCGCCCGTGACGCTGAAATAATGAAAATCAGGATTGGCGATATAGAATTAAGGGAAAATACATTCTGGACTTATAACGGAAATTTTGAAGAACTGGTCAATAAAATAGTAAACGGAGGTGAATAATGTATCAAATAACTATTAAGGTTAACGGTAAGGACATCTATTTGACTGAATTCCCAACCCAAATTATTACCAATATTTTGCTAGGAATTCTCAAATCATTGAAAGATGTAAAAGATATCAAGGACGCGGTAATTGAATTAAAGGCGAAATAGTGGGTGTGGGCGGAACAGGGCTCGAACCTGCGACCTCATCTGTGTAAGAGATGGATTTTCACAAGTCGAACCGCGAACCTCATCTCTGCCAGATTCCGGGTAGATTGCTAACTCTGGTTCCATGTCATTATATCAATAGATGAGGTCATAGGTTGTAAGCTTTCAAATAAAGGAAAGGAACAGTTTTACTATAAAAAATTATTCAGAATCCGGCATTTGAGAAATGATTTTAATTGTTTCTGCACTTACAGTACAAACGCGGCATAACAGGCTAATTACCTGTTCTTTATAATCGGCAAATTTGTATAAATTGAATTTTTCATTAATTGTTGGGTCCTTTGGAGATTTCTCCTTATATCGTTCTAAGACCCATTCAACTGCGGAATAAGTACCCAATCTGTATTGCCACACCTCTTTTGGAATATCATTTAGTGAAGTAATAGTATCAACTTCGATTAAGTTCTTTTCTTTATATGCAATCAGCCCGGTCATTGATATTGTATCGGTGCGCTTTATTATCACTCTTAACATTCATTTGATAAACAGCGATCTGATTACGTATTTGCGCAATTAGTTCTTCACTCGTTTCCCTCAAGAAGGAATCTTCTGTACAAAGCTTTTGCTTCTCTAGCAATAATTGTCATTTCCGAGAAATATATTTCTCTATTTCGTTTTCAGACCATTTTACAATGTATTTGCATGCTTCGCGCCATGCGGGATCCTGGTCGCCAAGTCGCAATTCTTCACGAGCATTGTTGATCATCTCAAACAGTTTTTCTTCCCCCAATTCTCGCATAACGATGGGTATGAATAATCTATAATCACTGGTGATTGGTTTTACAAAAGACTCAGCGCACCCTAATTGTCGAAGCGATTCTTCAAATGCTTGTTGGTTGAAAATATCTGGTCTACGAGCCATATCTACCTCCTGTGAGATCAAATTATTAGGGATATATTGAACCTAATATTCTGAACAATTCGTTTGTGAAAAAAGCTTTTCATACAATTTTATTGATGCAATCCTTTGTATTTTCCCAGTCAATCCACTCGTAGGCAGCGCGTTTGCGAATAAGCAATTCCGGCAGGTACTGGTCATACTTATGGGTCTGCAGCAGTTCGATGCGCATCTCGGTGACAAGCTCAAAGCCATCCTCTATACCTAATGCTTCGCTATTCAGTCGGGCAATGAAATCCTTCCAATGCATACCAGCTTCCGGTTTCTGGATGATCAACACCCAGGGGAAGAGAAAGGGAGCAAATTCAGCGCAGAATCCAACCCTTTGGATATAAAGTTGCAGCGTCCTGGCGATTCGCGTACCAGTCCAAGGAAAGAGGATCCACTCATCCATCCCATCCACGTAATTGTGATTGTTCAGGTCCATTTCACTGAATAACGAGCGAGCTTGCTGCAATCTGGTGATTCCCTCCGGACCAATATAAACCGGTTCATTTGAGTCGCAAAGCAGTTTGAATACTTCCTGTCCGATACGCGGATGCATTTCTGGAACTCCTGTTCCACTAAACAAGGTGGCAGTGGCATTTTTTGCCTGTTTCACTATCACCTGTTTCTGTTCAGGATAGATTGCGGTAACTTCCCATAACCTCCCGCCCAACATCAGTCGGACGCCTGACATGAGATCTGGATGGGGACTGATACGCCCGATGTTTTTATCCACGTAGACCACATCCCATTCTGGAGGGGCTTGAAACACCGCGTAGAAATCCCTGGAACGGGCGACCTTCTCGCCTTCCAATCCGAGGATCATCTCTCCAGACTCTAGCATTTCGACATGCCCGATTTTGACCAAGTGCTTCAGAAGTAAGTCGAAATCGTCTAGGGAGACATTACTAAAGATCCCTTTGCAATAAAAGGCATTGACCAAATCCTTTGGAGTGGATTCGTTGCGCTCAATCAACAAGGAAAGAATCTGGTGATAGAGAATATGATAGGGATAAGTGCTCAATGCGGGTGGTTCCACCCAGCCCTGCAGGAACAGGTTCACAATTGCTGTCGCTTTTAGAAGCGAAAATGGGAAACGGTTAAAGAAGGAGTCATTAGGCTCACTTGTAAGCTCGGAAGAATAGATCTGCATAATACGCGATTCGCCGAATTTCCGACCGGTCCGACCCAGGCGCTGAACAAAGGACATGACTGAGTGGGTGCTGTCTATCTGGACGGTCAATTCTAACTGACCTATATCGATTCCTAGCTCTAGGGTATTAGTGCACACGACAGAGTAGGGGCGGGAGCCATCCCGCATCTTGGACTCCGCATCCTCGCGAATATCTTTGCTGATTGAGCCATGGTGAGGTAAGTAGCGTTCGTCCAGGTAATCCCTTCGACAGCGATGATTGAGTTGGGCAGTCACCTGTTCCACTTGGTCTCTGGTATTACAGAAGATAAGCGACCGGCGGTTACGTGTAAGTAAATACAGGTCATCCAATAGATCCGGATGAATCTCGGGTTTAGATGAGATGAAATGGAGATGACTGAGGCTGGCAGAAGGCAGTTCTACCTTTGGGTTGATCAATGTGACCAATTCGGAACTGTTGTAGTTTAGCCAGCGTTTTGCGACTTCGACATCGCCCACTGTCGCGGAAAGTCCGATGCGTCGCGGCCGCTGAGCACTGTAAGCAGACAGACGTTCTAGCTGAGACTGAAGCTGCAGGCCGCGGTCTGATTCGAGGAAAGTGTGCACTTCGTCCACGACGATGAACTCAAGCCCGGAAAAGAGCCGATGGAGACTTTTGGTCTTGTTTATAAGTAGGCTCTCGATCGATTCAGGTGTGATTTGTAGGACTCCACCTGGATTATCGATCAGGTCGCTCTTCTGATTGGCTGCTACGTCACCATGCCAGCGATGGATGGGGATACCGCCCTGCTCGCAAAGCGGTTCGAGACGGCGGAACTGGTCATTGATCAACGCCTTGAGTGGTCCTACATACAGTACTTTGACACTTCCTATCGGAGCGTGTGAGATTAGGCTGATAACCGGCAGAAAGGCAGCTTCAGTTTTGCCGCTGGCTGTACCAGTAGTGATGAGAACATCCTGGGCGCTGTTCATCACTGCCTGAACCGCTTCGACCTGCAGAAGGCGCAATTCCTTCCAGGATTGACGGTAAATGAATTCTTGAACAAATGGTGCCAGTGAGTCAAAAGCAGCCTGCATGTCCACGCTAATTCACTTTAAAGTTGGTGAAGCGGTCTAGGGGATCGTCCTCATCTTGGACGTCTTCAGGCGCAATCGAGGTTGGATCTTGTGTGGACTGGGCTGCGATAATCTCCCCAGCAAGGTCTCCGAATTTCTTTTCTGGATACTGTACCAACAGATTCAAGAGGCTCACGAAATCGCGAATCAGCTCACGTGGCGTAGTGAACTCGCGGGAGCCGATACGCCGGAGAGTACTCTCCATAAAGCTATGGATGTTTGAGTCAGAAACCTCGATTGCCACTAGAATGGTGCTATTATATATATCGCGCACCTTCTGTAACAGTACGAAAATTTCCTCGTTGGTCAAGGATGGGATTAAGAGGACCGGACCGGAAAGATCCTGCATCTCCGCAGTGGCGAAGCGATTCCCGGAAAGGCGGGAACGAAGCGCTTCGTAGCTGTAAAGTCCACGCCGCGAGTCTTCCATGAACTCGGGTGTGCCGCCGAAGATGAAACCGATCGAACTCGCTTTGCCCTGTAGACAGTCGTTCAGGATGTTCAGAATTGCTTCGTAATTATTCTTGCGAGAGATGCTATTAGATATCTTGTACAAGTAGGCGGCCTCATCAAAACAGATCAGCAGCCCCGTATACCCGACATTCCGTACAAAGCGAGCTAGGATTTTGAGGTAATCATAGTAATTGTCGCTATCGATAATCGCCTTGACTCCTAGTGCCTGGGAAGCTTCTGTCTTATTTGGGAACTCACCGCGAAGCCAGCGGATGGCATTGTTCTTGAGGGTATCGTCGCCCGTAAGGTAGCCGCGGAAGTAAGCATTGATAACCTGAGCGAAGTCAAATCCATGTACCAATTCATGCATGGCAGAAAGGGTCTGAACAATCTTTTTTTCTACTTCACAGACGAATTCTGGCGAACCGCTTGACGCAGCGCAATCCTGCATCACCTGGGATTGCACACCGGCAATCCATTTCTCGATAATGATAGGTAGTGCATTACCATCCGGACGGGTTTGGGTAGATATGTTGCGAGCCAGCTCGCGATATGTGGAGATCGCCTCGTCGCTCGAACCAAACAAGCGGCGTTCCGGGGAGAAGTCGACATCTGCCACAACAAACTTGCTGTCCAGCGCATATGAACGGATCAGCTGCAGAAGGAAGCTCTTTCCGGATCCATAGCGCCCTATAATAAAGCGGATGGAAGCTCCATCAGCCGCGATCTGATCAAGGTCCTGCTTGATTGCGTTGACCTCTTTTGAACGCCCAACAGCTATGTGACGCAAGCCAGCACGCGGGGTTACACCAGCGGCTAATGAATTCAAGATGGTTATAGCTTCCCTGCGTGGAATTGCCATTTATGCTCCTTCAATAGTAACACTTGCACGTAATTGTTCGAGGGCTTCTTCATCAAACACCATTCGATCACCCTGTTGATAAAAAGGATTATTTCCTGTGTATTTAATCACTTTTTCGATGAGCGAATCGACCATCAGATTGCCCATTTGATTCCTCTCGCGAGCGAATGTCGCGATTTCGGATTCACTCATAAAGCCTGCAACGCTGAACTTCTGAACCAGCGCCCTTTCATCGGCGGAAAGCGCCAGGTTAATCTTATTCCATGGGGAAGTTGAAGCTGCCACATATTCTTCACCTACCTTTGGTCGCAGGTCATCCAATGAATTCTCACGGGATATAAGCTCCATCTCATCCGTAAAATCATCTGCGATAAAGATGCTGTCTCCGTCAATTATTGAGATTATCTGATCGCCCAGGAATTGTAACGACTGCTCATTGAGGTTCTTGACTAGAAGGGGATAGATTGCTCCTGGCGAATTATTATCCATTCGTGTAATCTCCCCAACAAAAACAGCGAGCAGGAAATATCTAGATGTGGTATCCAGCAGATTCCACATGGAGCGCACCTGGGCAATGTCGCTATAAAGCGGTTTCGGTTCGACTTCGGTCTTCAAAAGATCGACAACCTGTTCGCTTTCCGCTTGTAGTGTTTGAATCTTCTTGGAATCAAGGGTGATTTTAACCGGTTCAGGTGTGATCTCGAAGGCCTTATCAAGTATATTTTGGAAGCGTTCTTCCAAAGTGAAACCGGATAATTTCGCTGTAACATTGTGATGTTTGCGTAAGATGTTCTCTGTGTATTTGGTTATACTCAATAGAAACATCCCTAAGCGATCGCTAGATTTATACCTTTTCGCCATTCCCAAGTTGATCATCTTCCCCCATCCGGAGGGAACCACTGCAGAAGAAAAGGTGTACTTGGTTTGTGGATAAAGCTTTTCAGAGACATATCTATCGAGTATCCCCTTTGGAGTTTTCAAACTACGCAGGTAAGTATCGATCTCTTGGATAGCTTTGAGATATGCTTGGTCAATTGAGTTGTCTTGATTATGCTCCAGGTAAAACTTGTTTTGAGGACGATATGAGTTCAACTGCTCCCAGAAGGAATAGGGAAGTTCGCTAGCCTTATGTTCCTTATCCAGATCTTGCAGGATCTTGTTAAGGATCGAATCCGGTGGACTATAGTGATCATCTAACAACCTATGCATCCACCACTCAATACCAGCAGAGACCCCGATTTTTGTTATGATCAAGTCACCTGCCCAATCATACACATAAGATTTGAGCTTGGGATAATTCTGTTCATAAGCCCTGCAGAGCATCATTAGATGGTCGACAGCGATTATGGGATCCTTCATTTCGATCAGGGAAAGAACTTCATAAACATGGACAAATATATAACTTAGGTCGGTCTTGGGATATCTCTTCTGCCGAACTTCGGTACGCCAATAGGCATACCAGTAAAACTGTGCTTTGGTGAATGAGCGGTATGTGGGCCAGTAAGTCAAAAACGGCACGTGCGGCACAGGCTCGCCTTCTATATCATGTGCGATGATAGCGTCTTTTATGAATTGGTCGTTACTGCTCGTGTAATTGAATGAAATAGTATTGCCACCAGTACCGTTTCTCGATCCGGGAGAAACTTGCCGAAATCGGTCCTGGATTGGTTGCGATTGATGCATCTGCTGACCGAATCTATAGGTTTGGTTTCTGTTTATAGATGGAGGAGAATGCTTCGATTTCGACTTGGATGAAAGTACAAAGAGCCAGATCACAAATACGAACAGAAGAACGCTAATGCAACAAAATGAGGTAAGGAAGGAGTTGTCCATTTTGAATGGCCGCCTATATAGTATTATTTATAGCACTGAAAGCCAATTTTTAGAATGAATCTGATAAAGAATTTGAATACAAGAGCGGGAGATAATCAATTTAAGAAATAAAAAAATCCTTAGTGTAGATGGTATTAAGATGCTTGTTCTTTATAAACTTCATAATTTCCAATTATCAACAGGGCTAGCTTTTCGATGTGCTGTTTCGCAGTCAGCTTTCGCAATAGCTAAGTATCTTTTTACCATCTCCAAGGATGAATGACCCAGAATTCTTTGAAGCGTAAAGATATCCCCTCCATTGCGTAAATATTGAATAGCGAATGTATGCCTGAATCTATGGGGGTAAACATGAAGAATTTCTGCTTTTTCTCCAATTCTTGCTAATAATTGGCGAATAGAAGTGCGGTTCATTTGATAGTCATTATGAGTAGTGAAGATAAAGTCATCGAATTCTTTATGCTTTCCTGCTAAGAATCGCCAAAGTGTACTTCTAGACAACTTTCCAATATATACAGTTCTAGGTTTGCTTTTTAAACCGGACCCAAACGGTCTTATTTGGATTTCTCCTGTTTCAAGATTCAGGTCTTGCATTGACAATCTTGCCAATTCGCTAACTCGAACACCTGTATCAAGCAGGGTCAAGATAATTGCCTTGTCTCTATCCGCGGTAGGGCGTTTCATGGTAAACGCCTTTCGAATATTTGAATAGGATGCAGATGTGAAATTGCATGCAGAAATCAATCTGCGAATCTCATTATCTGTAAAGGGTATAACGAGTTTTATTGGTGCTTTAGGGTAAGGCATATCCTCATCAGGTCTGCTTGTTCCTAATTCTTTTTCTGCCCAGGAAAATAGAACCCTGATAGCACGCCAAACATTTATCAAAGAGTTTTCTGATAGATTAGTTTCCTGCCGAAGATGGAAGAAGAAAAATTGAATATCCTTATTGGTGATTGCCTGTATTTCGGGATTACCCAGATGTCTTGCTAATTTTGCTATTCCATATTGGTAAACTTTGATAGTATGCGGACTTTTCCCCTCTGCAATCTTTGATAAAATCAATCCTTGTAAGGCTTTTTCGAGTTCCATAGATGAGCTCTCCAGTTCATTAGAATTTGAACCGTAGTACACAATCTATGGGATTTGCAGTACAGATGAGCTTTACAGTGGGCGGAACAGGGCTCGAACCTGCGACCTCATCTGTGTAAGAGATGCGCTCTGACCAACTGAGCTACCCGCCCGATTGACGTACCTATTATAACTGTAAACGAGAAAAACCAAAAACAATGCAGATAATTCGTTTCACACATAAAAAATCAGATTCTCAATATGGTTGGATCAATGAAAATTACGTTGGACTTCTGAGCAGTCCTCCTTTTGGCGCCTTCAGGCGGCTTGAAGCCTCAATTCCATTGGAAGAAATCAGATTATTGCCTCCTGTCCAACCCAGCAAGATTATAGCCATCGGCAGAAACTACCCTGAACACGCCAAAGAGCATGAAGTCGAAATTCCCGAAGTCCCAATGATATTTCTCAAACCGCCGTCAGCAATCATTGGACCAGGGTCAACCATCATTCTTCCTCCCCAATCCACTCAAGTGGAGCATGAATCAGAATTAGGGGTCGTTATTGCCAGAAGAGGGCGCTGGATCAAACAGGAAGATGTAAAAAATTATATTCTTGGGTACACAATCATAAACGACGTGACTGCCCGAGACTTGCAGCGCCGCGATGGTCAATGGTCACGCGCCAAAGGGTTTGATACTTTTTGTCCAACAGGCCCCTGGATTGAAACAGATCTGGATCCTTCGGATATTCTTATCACATGCCGGGTAAATGGCGAAATAAGGCAATTATCCTCAACGCGCGAAATGGTCTTTAGCATTAAGCAATTAATTGTTTACATTTCATCAGTTATGACGCTTGAACCTGGTGATTTAATCCTTACGGGTACTCCGGCAGGAGTGGGCCGACTGGTAGATGGAGATAAAGTTGAAATTGAGATCGAAGGGATTGGAATATTAAGAAATCAGGTTAAAGAAGAAAAGAAATAAGCATGTTTAGCAGGATTAACTGCATTTAATACGTGGATGGTATAATTTTGTACGTATCATTATTCCCAAGTCTCTCAGCATAAGGAGTTTTTGGTATGTCTGGTCATAATAAGTGGTCCACAATTAAGCGTAAGAAAGGTGTAGCCGACGCAAAACGCGGTCAGATCTTCACCCGGCTGGCCAGGGAAATTGCTATTGCCGCGCGAGAAGGTGGGAGTGATATTGAGTCAAACTTCAAACTTCGCCTGGCTGTGGAACGAGCCAGAGGCGATAACATGCCAAAGGATAATATTGAAAGAGCGATCAAACGAGGAACAGGGGATGATAAAAGTGGCTTGGCTATTGAGCGAATCACCTATGAAGGATATGCCTCCAATGGTATCGCGGTATTGGTTGATTGTTTAACAGAAAACAAAAATCGGACACTCTCTGAAATCCGCCACGTCCTATCCAGATGCGGCGGTAATATGGCGGAGGTTGGCTCAGTATCCTGGCAGTTTAAGCATATTTGTTATTTTTCAATACCAAGCAAAAATGCGAATTTTGATAAGGTTTTTGAATTGGCAGTTGAAAACGGCGCTGATGACATCACTAATAATGGGGAATATATTGAAATATTTGGTCCTGTCGATAATTATAAAGAAATCAGTGATCGGCTGAAAGAAGCTGGTTTTGAACCCGATGAATCAGACCTTAGATTCCTTCCTAAACAGGAAATAGGTCTGGAGACTGACAAAACATTAAAAGTTATGCAGGTTATTGAGTCGCTGGAAGAGTTGGATGACATACAAAGCGTTTATTCCAACCTTGAGATTTCCGAGGAAGTGTTAGCAGCCCTGGAATCAGAGTAAGCTATGGCTGTGATCGGAATTGATCCGGGCACAGCGCTCACAGGTTATGGGATTGTCGAAGAACTTGGTGACGGATCCTTAAGGGCAATTGATTATGGAGTTTTCAGGACGAATGCCAATGAGGCTCCTGAAATAAGATTGCGTTCATTATTTGAACAACTTAATAGCCTCCTCCTTCTCCATAGTCTGGAATGTGCGGCTGTAGAGAAATTATTTTTCCAGCGTAATGTCAAAACGGCTTTATCTGTGGGGCAGGCCAGAGGGGTTATCATGCTATCCCTGACTTTGGCGAATAAGCAGATATTTGAATACAATCCGATGGATATCAAGCAATCGGTTGTCGGTTACGGGCGCGCTGATAAAAAGCAAGTGCAGCAAATGGTAAAAGTGTTATTGGGTCTGGATAGTATTCCAGAGCCCGATGATGCGGCGGATGCCCTCGCTGTTGCGATTTGTCATATTCACAGTCACAAATTGTTGAACACCATTAATCCAGATGAAAACAATAACCAGTCCATCGAACCCAACGATTAAATTCATTCGCAGCCTTAAACAAAAGAAAGAAAGAGAATCCTCGGGATTATATTATGTTGAGGGGATACGCCTTATTGGTGAAGCTGTTAGAACCCAACAAAAAATCGCTCATGTGATTGTATGTTATGAACTTCTGGATTCGTCATTTGGGAAAGAATTGATTTCGCAAATTGTTGAAGAGGGAATTGATACGATTTCTGTGCCTGAGTCTGTCTTTGAATCAATTTCCCTCAAAGAAGGGCCACAAGGTATCGCAGCAGTCCTGGAAGAAACCTGGGCTGATCTGGGCGCGATAATGAATATTAAAGGTTTATGGGTTGCGCTGGAGTCGGTGCAAGATCCGGGGAACTTGGGTTCAATATTACGCTCTGCTGATGCGGCAGGAGGCAAAGGCATTGTTTTACTGGATGAATCTACCGATCCCTATCACCCCACCTCTGTTCGAGCCAGCATGGGAGGAATATTTTCCCAGAAAATTATTAAAACCTCCCTCGAAGGGTTTTCTCAGTGGAAAAAAGCGAACAATTATCCTTTGGTTGGCACACGGTGCGGAGAAGGATTGAATTATCGCAGATATAATTATCCTAAAGACATGATTTTGCTCATGGGTAGCGAACAAAAAGGGCTTTCATCTCAGCATTTGGAAATTTGCGACGAACTTGTCACAATCCCTATGAAGGGTACTGTAGATTCTTTAAATCTTTCCAACGCAGCATCTATTGTCCTTTTTGAAATTTTAGCGCAACATTCAGGATGATCCGAAATGATTTCTTCGATTAAAGGTGAAATAAAAGAAAAGGATGAAGGCAGTTTGGTAGTTGAGATCGGTGGACTTGGCTTCAAAGTTTATACACCGCAAAGAGTCTGTGCAGCAGTTAATTTGGGCGATCGTATCAGTTTATACACATACCTGGTTGTTAGAGAAGATAACCTATCCCTATATGGATTCGAGGACCAGGATGAAAGAGAGTTATTTCAGCAATTGTTAAAAGTAAATGGTGTCGGTCCCCGTATCGCACTTGCGATTCTTTCAACGCTTTCTGTAGAAAAAATTTATCAAGCGGTAATTGAAGAAAAACCGCAACTTTTTAATCAGGTTCCCGGGATTGGAAGCAAGACTTCTCAAAAACTTGTCCTCATGCTACACGATAAACTTAAAGAATCTAGCCGTGTCGGGATTCTCGCCGGCTTTCGGGATATCCATATGGAATTGTTGGATGCATTGACCGGATTGGGCTACAGCGTGGTTGAAGCTCAGGCTGCCATCCAATCTTTGTCAAAAGATGCGCCGGATGATTTGGAAGAACAATTACGAATGGCGCTTCAATATTTTTCAAATTAGTTACACAGGGCTCCATGTTAAAATTCAATACTTTTGGCAATAACATTGGAATAGACTGATGGCAAATCTATCACGCGAATTGAGCATTGATCTGGGGACTTCTTTTACTGTAATCACAGAAGGACAAGAAGTCTTGCTTCACGAACCTACAACAGTCGCTATATTGCTCGATGAATGGAAAATGATCGAGTGGGGGCAGGCAGCCAAAGATATGACTGGCAGAGTCCCTGATGATATTGAGGTAATCAATCCTATTCAACATGGTGTAATTGCGGAATATGAAATAACTGAAAATTTGCTGCGCTATTTAGTTCAAAAAATCTGCGGCTCGATGGTGCTATTTCGTCCAAAATTGATGATTTCTGTTCCCTGCAATATCACCAGTGTTGAAAGCCGCGCAGTTCATGAAGCTGGAATTGGTGCGGGCAGCCGAGAAGTATATTTGATCCAGCAACCTTTGGCAGCCGCTATCGGGATTGATTTACCGTTAGCACCACCTTCCGGAAACATGATTATTAGTTTAGGCGGTGGCACTAACCAGGCAGCAGTGATGGCTATGAACAGCATTATTTCCTCTGGCCTGGAACGGACTGGCGGCCAATTAATGGATGAGGATATCATCAGTTATATTCGCAAAAACTACGGGGTAATTCTTGGAAAATCGACCGCAGAAATCGCCAAGATGCGCATAGGCGCAGCTATCAAAGAAGAAGACCAATTACCGATGGATGTTCAGGGTCAAGACCAGATAACAGGATTGCCGCGAACAATTACCATCAAAACGGAAGACATTGTCGAAGCCTTGCAGGACAGCCTTCAGGCAATCGTCAAGTTGGTCAAACGGGTTTTAGAAAAAACTCCCCCTGAGCTTGTATCCGATATTATGGATAAGGGTGTTGCATTATGCGGCGGTGGCACACAGTTGCGCGGAATTGATCGATATCTTACCAGACAGCTTGGAATACCTGCATACCTGGTGGACAATCCTACAACTTGCACTTCTCTGGGCGCTTCGAAAGCGCTTGGAATGATGGATGAATACAAACGCGCTATTTTAAAATAAGAAAACCGGAACTATTTGGTTCCGGTTTTTGATTAATTCACTTTAATTTCTGCGTCTGCCGCCAAAAAGCAGCAAACCGTAATAAACCAGGGTTGAAAGAACCTGGACTGCGCCAGCCACATAGGTTAAGGCGGCAGCATCTAAAACATTGTTTACCCCTTCCATCTCGCCTGAATAGACAATCCCGGTACTGGTTAATAATTCTTTTGCCCTTCTGGAAGCATCCATCTCAACCGGGATGGTGATGATTGAAAAGACGGCAGTAGCGGCGAAGAGCAGGACCCCGATTAATGCCAGGTTATACCTCTGGAATAGAAACCCAACCATAAATACAATCGGTCCAAGCAAGCTGCCCAACTGGACGGCTGGAACTATCAGAGAGCGGAGCGCCAAAGGTCCATAATTTTGGCTATGCTGAATAGCATGGCCTGCTTCATGGGCAGCAATACCCGCAGCGGCTATACTTGGCGTGGCATAGACTGCCTGGCTTAATCGAAGGATTCTACTTCGCGGGTCATAATGATCGCTTAAAGCTCCCCGCGTTTGTTCGATTTGGACTGATTCCAAATGATTGGCGTCTAATACCTTGCGCGCTACTTCGGCGCCAGTCATGCCATTGCTGGTACGAACACGGGAGTATTTATTAAATGAACCTTGCACTTTGGCCTGAGCATATAAACCAAGAAGCAAGGCAGGTAAACTGATTAATAGATAAAGGCCATATCCTCCAAAATTCATTTTTTCTCCTTAGGAAATAAATTTTATATTTTTATTATAAGGACTTATCAATTAATTGGTGTAAAAATATTATTAAATTTAAATGACTTAGTATGTATTTTCATCAAAGGATAACATGACAAAAAACGCTTCGCTTATAAAAGAAATCTTTGACTTTATTATTCATGAGAAGGATTTATTAAATCGGAATGCTGCCGTATTGGCTTTTAGTGGAGGATTGGACTCGGCTGTTGTCGCATCTTTGGCTGTCAGAGCGCTCGGCAATGAAAAAGTAATCCTAATTAATCTTCCAGAGAGGGACAGTAACCCGCTACATCAAAAACATGCTAAACAATTCGCAAATCTCCTTGGATGCAAGTTTATAAAACATTCTTTGACAGTTTCGTTAATGGCTGCAGGTACTTACCGCCTTTTACCAATCAGCCTACTTCCTACAAAATCCCTTAGAGGGAAGCTTATTGAATATGGAAGAATCAAGGTAGTGAATAAAGATTCAAAAGACTTATTGCTGACACGATTAAACACATGTGATGATTCCTGGGAAGCACGTGCCAATGCTTATGCAATGGCTAAACATCGAATGCGCATGGTCTGGATTTATCAATACGCGGAAAGGCACAATTTGATGGTGGTAGGGGCAGCTAACAGGACGGAATGGCTGACTGGAACATTCTCCAAATGGGGGGTTGATCATTGCGCGGATATTATGCCGATTATGCACTTGTTTAGAACACAAGTGGAAGAAATTGCCAAAGAATTATGCATCCCTGATTACATTCGTTTAAAATCCGCAGACCCAGACATATTACCAGGGCTTGCTGACAAGAATATATTATTGGGAGATTTTAAAATTGTAGACGAAATTCTTAGGAATATCGTAGAAGGAAAGCCCAAGAATGAAATAATTAGTAATTTTGATAAAGCATTGGTTGAAAGGCTTTTCGAATTGGTGGCTCAATCGGAGCATATGCGGATGAGCCCGTATCATCTTCTAAATCGAAGTAAATTATGAAACCATTGGGGAATAAAGGCGTCCCTGGGGAGACTCGAACTCCCGCTTTCGGCTTCGGAGGCCGACGCTCTATCCACTGAGCTACAGGGACCTGATTTTCAGATTTTACCACGTGGTAAAAAGTGAATTCTAGTTGCAAACCGTGTAAAATGGAGGGCGTTTGATTATGAGGATATTATGAGATTATTTTTTATTAGACACGGCCAATCAGAGAATAATGCTTTATGGGCAAGAGCCCACTCCAATGTTGACAGGGTATCTGATCCACAGTTGACTCCTACCGGTAGAAAGCAGATAGAAGCAACAGCTCTTTTTTTGGAAAAGAGCCTTAAGACGGATCCATCTCTTGGGTACAAAAGCGGTGACGTCCACATCTATTGCAGTTTAATGGATAGGGCGATTCAAAGCGGATTAATAATTGCCAATAGGTTATCTCTTCCATTGCATGCCCAACTTGATATTCATGAAAATGGGGGGCTTTATTTGGAGGACCCTTTAACAACCGAACGAACGGGCGAACACGGCAGATCTCTTGCTGACCTCAAAACCACATATCCCAATCTCATTTTATCGGATGGAATCAATGTATCCGGTTGGTGGAATAGGCCATTTGAAGATAGAGATTCTCGTCGCATAAGGGCGAAAAAGGTTTTGAACGATATCACAAACCGTTTTGGAAAGAGCAATGCACTCGTGATTTTCATCAGTCATGGAGGCTTCTACAACTATTTTTTGCGGTCTTTGCTTGAGTTGAGGGATGATACAGAGATATGGTTTGATCTCTTCAATGCTGCGATCACCCTTTTTGAATTTTCAGATGATTTTATAAATCTTGTTTATTGCAATCGTTTTGATTTTATTCCGGAAGAATTGGTTACTTAAGAAGGTTGGTTTTCAATTCCTAGCGCTATGATTGGATCAGCAGCGCTAATTAATTGCTTTAATTCTAAATCGGCAAATTGTGGGGTGGATAAATATGACTTCAAATGCTTTCGGAACAAGACCAATGCTTTTTCCCTTCCGTAAAAATCTTCAACATTTTTCCAATGTTTAGAAATCATTTCCAAAATTTCTGTTTGAGATAATTCATTCTTATTAATCCGTGAAAAAATCCATGGATTACCAATTGCTGCACGGCCTATCATTATGCCATCACAGCCTGTTTGCTCGAACATTTCATTGATATCTTCTATTGTCCTGACATCTCCATTACCGATTACTGGAATTGATACTGCATTTTTCACCGCTTCTATCGGCTGCCACAATGCGGGTTCTCGCCAGCGCTGATCGCGTGTTCGACCGTGAACAGCGATCATACTGGCCCCGCTATCTTCAAGGATTTTGGCAATTTCAATGTAATTAAGGGAAGTTTTATCCCATCCTATTCGAAATTTGGCAGTGATTGGTATATGAAAATGGGTTACCAAAGCCGTCATAATTTCGCGAATTTTCTCCGGAAATCTTAATAATCCGGAACCAGCACCGCGGGAAGCGACATGCCTTTCTGAACATCCCAGATTCAGGTCAAAAAAATCAGGGGAGTAATCATCAAGAATTTCTGCAGCTTTTATTATTTCATCAGTTGAATTTCCATAAATCTGGAAACCCACAGGTCTTTCAGTTTCCTGAAAAGCAATTCGCTTCAGAATATAAGGGTGTTTTTGCAGTACATCGGTAGTATTAATAAATTCTGTATAGGAAATAGCGGACCCGAATTGCCTGCAAATTGTCCGGAAGGGCTGATCTGAAAACCCATCCATCGGGGCAAGGATCAGATTGCCTTTGATGGGAATTGATCCAACGTTGAAATAAATCTTGTCTAATGAAGGATAAATAGATACTCCAAATTACATCACAATTTTATGCACAACATCAGCGATAGAGCGCAAATGCTCAGGAGAAGTACCGCAGCAACCGCCAATAATTTTTGCTCCAGATGCAATCCACGATTCCACATGGCTCGCCATAATTTCAGGTGTGACATCGTAAACCGGTTGACCAGTGCCGGTCAATTTTGGCAATCCAGCATTGGGCTTAAACCAAATCGGCAGGTCAGTTGCGTCAGCCAACTCTTTCAATGCATTCAGATTATCATCAAGGCTCTTGCCGCAATTAATCCCCAAAGCTGTAACTCCCAGTTTCCCAATTGTCTGGGCAAATTTGGTGGGACTGACACCCATCATAGTCTTAGTGCCGCGGTCAAAACTTAAAGAGCATATCACTGGAAGATTGCTGATTGAAATTGCTGCATTAACGCCAATCGAAGCTTCGGTAAGATCAAATTGGGTTTCAACCAGAAGGATATCTACGCCCGAATCTGATAAAACCTTTGCCTGGTCCCGATAATATTTTTCTGCATCTTTCTCATCAAGCAGTCCCATCGGCTTTAGCATGTGTCCTAGAGGACCCATAGACCCGGCAATCATAATGTTGGTGTTTTTTACAGCCTCTTTCGCAATTGCAACTGCCCGGGAATTGACTTCATAAAATCGATCGGCTAAGCCAGATTGTTCAAGGCGGACCTTGGATCCTCCAAATGTCGAGGTCAAAATAATATCTGAGCCTGCATTGATAAAATCCGAATGCAATTGCAGAATTTTGTCAGGATTTTCCAATACCCATTCTTCTGAAGTTTTGCCGGAGGGTAAACCTCTTTGAATTAGATTCGTCCCTGTTGCGCCATCACTGACGAGCAGCTTTTTTTGTTCAAGTTGAGAAGAAAAATCTTTATCACCCATTTATGGCTCCATTACCTGGAAATTGCGTAAGTAAAACCTTATCAAATATCATTATGTCAAAATGCAGGCTTATTTGCAAAAGTTGAATGTAAAGCAATTTTATTTAAAATCTCGCAGTTTATTTTGAAAAACCTGCCAATACTTTGTCCTTGGTCAGAGGTAAATCATGGTACCAAACTCCGGTGGCATTATGGATTGCGCTGACTATCGCAGGCGCGGCACCATCGATGGAGATTTCCGACACTGATTTAGCGCCATAAGGGCCGGATGGTTCATCTGTCTGAACGAAGATCACATCAAGCGGGGGCATCTTGTCGGCTTTGATCAATTCATAGGTTGATAATCGGTCATTGGTGATCTGACCTTTTTCGTTGTAATAAGTGTCTTCACCCAATGCAAATCCAAGGGCTTGCGCCATTCCACCTTCAACCTGTCCGGCTGCGGTGATCGGATTGATAACCCTGCCGCAATCGACGACCATTAGAAGCCTTTCAACTTCCACTTCACCGGTATCTTTGTGTACTTTGACCTCCGCAAATTGGGCCCCGGTCGGAGGGGGGCTGGTGAAACTGTGATGTGACTCAGTGGCCATGATCTGATGCTGGTCAAGCTGGTGCAGACTGCTTAATGCGACCTCACGCATTGTTACCGAACTTTCATCAGGAGCGATGATAGTCCTATCAATAATTATTAAAGTTTCAGGATCATCCACTTTCAACATTTTAGCTGCGTGTGTAAGAATTTGGCCGCGGACGTTCCTTGCGGCTTTCAAAACAGCGCCACCGCTAATATAAGTGGTCGAGCTCGCGTAAGCGCCTTTGTCAAAAGGAGTGAAATCGGTATCTGAGGAATAAACAATAAAATCTTCTACTGGCACACCCAACTGTTCAGCGGCCATTTGTGCAAGGATTGTGTCTGACCCAGTTCCGATATCCGTTGCCCCCATTAAAAGATTGAATGATCCGTCATCATTCATTTTGATGGTAGCCGCAGCCATATCAAGCCCAGCGATACCGCTTCCATGGATCATGACTGACATCCCAATACCTTTTTTAATAAGGTCTTGTTGAACCTTATATAGTTTTCGTTTCGCAAAGAAATCGGTTGCCTTTAAGCCAACCTTAACACATTCATCCAGAGCGGAAGTAGCCATCGCCTGGTCATAGCCTTCGCGACCCTCACCAAGTTTTCTAGCCAGGTGCATAGTTTCACCCAGTTTCAGCCAATTCTTTCGTTTGAATTCAATTACATCAATATTCAGTTTTTCAGCAAACTCTTCCATCAGAACTTCAACAGCAAATTGCGCTTGCATTGCTCCGTAACCACGGTAGGCACCTGCCGAGGGAGTATTGGTGTAAACTACGTCGCATATGAAACGGGAATTAGGCGCATTATATAAGGTAAGTCCTTTAAAACCGCTGACCATATTAACTGTCAATCCGTGAGTCCCATAAGCGCCAGTATCACCAATCAGTCTAAATTCTGCTGCGATGAGTTTCTGATTTTTTACTCCCAATTTATAGCGGATAACCTGGCGATGTCGAGACCGACCGCTGGTAAATTCCTGGCTGCGTGTTAATTCCAGGCGAACAGGTTTGCCAGTTCTCAGCGTCAGCAACGAACAGAGGTCTTCCAGCAGGACTTCCTGCTTTCCGCCAAAACCTCCACCGATACGGGGTTTGATAACGCGAATTCTTTTTTCAGGGAGACCAATAAGAGGGGCGATGATCCGCCTTACATGGAAGGGCACCTGTGTGCTGGTTCTTACGACCAGTCGGTTATCTTCATCAAGGTACGTGATACATATGTGAGGTTCCATCTGCGCGTGTTGCTGCTTGGGAGTTTTGAACTCACCCTCAATGATGTTATCCGAATCTTTAAATGCCTGATTGGGGTCTCCAACCTCGGCTTCAATGTGGTAAACGATGTTATGTTTCGCGTCAAAAATTCCTTCGGTATCAGTCTCATCATGAATAATTGGCGCGCCATTTTTCATAGCTTCTTCTGCGTCAAGAACGAAGGGAAGTACTTCGTAAGAAACGTCAATCAGTTGCAGCGCTTTTTCAGCAATTTCTCTGCTTTCGGCTGCCACGACTGCAACGCGGTCACCTACATGACGTACTTTATTATCAAAAACAACCTGATCGTGCGGAAGAGGCTGTGGGTAACTTTGTCCCCCGGTCGCGTATTTAATTCTGGGAACATCTTTAAAGGTCAAAATCTCAACAACCCCGGGCAGCGCTTTGGCTTTACTGGTATCAATATCTTTAATAATCGCATGGGCATGAGGGCTGGTTAATAAAGCCGCGAAGAGCAGACCATCTGGTTGCACATCATCCGTAAATACGGGTTTTCCGGTAACAAGCTTTACACCATCAACTTTGGTGGGTGTTTTTCCAACCACTACCATTTTAGGCATTTTCTCGGGCGTCAAGACCAATGGCAGGAGAGGAGCAGCTTTCTTGCCTTTTCTATAGTACTGTTGGGGCAACACTATTTTGTCGATATCGGATTGGAAAATCAGTTCAGGAACCTTATATTCACTTACTACTTCACCGCGCATAACAGCTGCTGCCCTCATTACAGCATCAATAATACGTACATAACCGGTACAACGGCAGAGGACTTCGGATAATGTTTTTCGAGTTTCCTCTTCAGTAGGATTAGGATTTTTATCAAGGAAAGCTTTGGCGGTAAGAATTTGAGCGGGTGTGCAGAAACCGCATTGTATTGCCCCGGTTTCCAGGAAAGCTTTTTGAAGTGGGTGAAGGTTTTCAGCGTTTCCCAATGCTTCAAGAGTTTCAACTCTTTTTCCAGCAGCAGAGTTTATTTTCAGAAGGCATGATTTTGAAGGGACTCCATCTATAAGAACGGTGCACATGCCACAATCCCCTTCACGGCAGCCGGATTTAACACTTTTCAACCCGGAATTGCGAAGGTAGTCCAAAAGTAATGTCTTGGGATTGATTGAGATATTTCGGGACTCGCCATTCAAAACAAACTGGATTTCTTGAACTTCCTGGTTATTTATGACCATTGCTTTCTTCCGCTCCTGATTTGGGTAAGTCTTGATAGAAGAATACTATTTAAGAAAGATTTTACTATATTCACTTAAATAAAAAATCCGGCACTAACCGGATTTTAGGCGGGAGCGACGGGATTCGAACCCGCGGTCTCGGCCTTGACAGGGCCGCATGTTCAACCACTACACCACGCCCCCGTGGGAAATGGAAGTTTAACATGATCTGCTTATGGCGTCAAGAAAAAATTCAGGTAATTTCAGTTCAAACCCGAGATCCAGTCTTCATGTAGGCGGGACCACTCAAAGATTTCATCTTTTTTGAACCACATTTGAATTTCTTTTTCCGCGGTTTCAACGGAATCAGACGCATGGATCAGATTGCGGCTGGTTAGTAGAGCTAAATCATGGCGGATAGTCCCAGGAGCCGATTCTAATGGATTGGTGGCGCCAACAGTCTGGCGAACTGCTTTGATCGCCTCAGTTCCTTCCCATACCATCGCTATCAATGGCGCGGAAGTGATATATTTTACAAGCCCGTTATAGAAAGGTTTTCCAATATGCGCGCCATAGTGGGTTTCGGCAAATTCTTTTGTCACTTGACGGAAATTCATCGCAATAAGCATTAATCCCCGTTTTTCCAATCGTGAGATTATTTCCCCAACCAATCCCCGTTGAACTCCATCAGGTTTTATCAGGACAAGGGTTCGTTGATTATTGATCATTAGTTCCTGCCTTAAAGGGAGATAAATTTTTGAGCGTTGTGTAATATTGCTAAAGCTTTCTCTTTTTCTTCCAGTTTTGTATATGTTTCACCTAAAAGCAGGCGAAAATCGGTACAATCAGGATAAAGTTCTATAGCTCGCTCAAGCTGGATAGCAACATCTGAAAGGTTCTTTTTTTTAGAAATCAACTTACGGAGTGTAGTCAATGCATATTGCGTGTTGCCGCCTTCCAATGCTTTCGCTGAATTAAAGAGAAGATTGTTGGAATCTTCCTGAAGAGTTGGAATTTGTTGTGTGTCTTCCAGGTTTGTATCGATAGTTGCTTTCGATGTTTGGATGGAACTTTCTTCATCATTAATCCACATAGTTTTAGATTGTTCGAAATCTTCCTTTTCGTTTATTGCAGGTTGAATATTTGAGTCAAAAACCCCATCTTCACCTGTTATTGACTCAAGTTGCTCTGAACCTTCAACTAACACAGCCTCATTCTTAGACGTATTTACCGATTCAGTAAAATTGGATTCATTTTCAAAACGGGTGATTTCTCCGTTTCCATCAAAAAACCAGTCGGGAATATTACCTGAATCGGTCGGAGTCGTTTTTGATGACCGTAATCTCTCAAGGAAAACTTTCTTTCGTGAATTTGCCATTTTATTGCCCAGATTTGTAATGTTTAATTCATCACGGTTGTCAACCAGTACGCCTTCGTTGAATTTCGCTTGAATTGTTGGTGATTCAACCGCTTTGGTTATGATGGAATTCCAATCAACTTCCTCAGCCGGGAAATTATTTCTTTCAGTCAATTGATCCTGGCTTTTCCAAATGTTTTCAATAAAAGATTCAAGGTCGTAACCAAAATCATTCCTGTCCAATTCGTCTTCAACCATTACCGCGATATCAGGTACATCAAAAACAGACTGCGTTGATGGAAGCATTAAAGCATAATAAGGATCTAGTTCAATAAGACGCTTACGATAGAAACCATCTTTTTCAATTGTGTGATTTTTAGTGATGACCTTATCCAATATCTCATTTGCAGTCCAGCAGTAGGGCAATTGGCTGGTGATTTCCACACAGATTTCAACAGCTTGAATTAAGTCTCCAGATTCAAAAAAAGATTTTGCCATCGCAATTTTGTAATCGATGCGCTGGGGGGTTTCGGAAAGCCCGGTCCTTGATTCAGCGATTGCCTGTTGGTAAAGCTTGCCTTTAAGATACATTTTTATCAGGGCGCCGCGCGTTAGCTGGACCTTCTTTAGTTCAATACCATCCTTTGAAAAAAATAATCTTATTAATTCATTCTGCAAGCCTACATTGGCTGGCTGGATCTCAAAGGCAAATTTCATATGTTCAATCGCCGAATCCAGTAATTTATTATTTTCGGCGATCATGCTTTTACCAATATGGGAAACAAAATCATCCGGTTCCATTTGCAGGATAATATCAAAGACTTTATCCGCGAATATAAAATCCTGTTTTTGAAGAAGGGCTTTGGATAAAACCTGATATGTATGAAGATTTCTGGGAAATTGTTGGAGGATTAAGAAACTTTGGAAAATCGCTTTGTCAATTTTATTTTCTTCAATCCATGATTCAATTTTTTGTTGATAAGCGCGAAGAGCTAAATTTGGCATTGCGACATCCTTTTTTCTATTCTCCTAAATAATCACGCAATTTTCTTCGGATAGTCGGGTGCCTCAGCCGGCTTAATGCCTGCGCTTCAATTTGGCGAACGCGTTCGCGGGTGACACCCATTTTTCTACCAACCTCTTCCAACGTGTAGGCTTGCCCGTCAAGCAAACCATATCGTAGCTGCAGAATCCTGACTTCTCTTGGTGGCAAAGAATCCATAACCGTTTCAAGATGTTCTTTCAATAAATTGTAGGTGGCTGTCACATCAGGTGCAGGGATATCGTTATCCTCAATAAAATCACCAAGAACGGAATCATCTTCATTATCTGTAGGCGTTTCAAGGGATAATGGCCGCCTTGACACCTTAATCATGTTTTCGACCTTCTTGGGTGGGACTTCCAATGCGTTGGCAAGTTCTTCAATTGAAGGATCTCTTCCCAATTTTTGGGTAAGCTGATGTTGTGTTCTCAGCAATTTATTGATCTGGTCGCCCATATGTACCGGGACGCGGATTGTGCGCCCCTGGTCTGCAATGGCGCGCGTAACTGCCTGGCGGATCCACCAAGTGGCATAGGTGCTGAATTTATGACCGCGCCGGTAATCAAATTTCTTGGTTGCGCGAATAAGGCCAATATTGCCTTCCTGAATTAAATCAAGGAATGGAACCCCGCGACCCATGTACTTCTTGGCAACACTGATCACCAGGCGGGAATTTGCCGTAATGAGGTGCTCTCTTGCTGCCCAGCCGTCTTCAATAAGAATGAGTAACTCCTGACCGCGTTTCTTACCCACACGGCCTCGAGCCAGTTCTTCGCGCGCCATCCGTCCGCGTTCTATTCGCTGCGCTAATTCAACTTCTTGTTCAGCAGTCAGAAGGGGAACGCGGCTTACTTCTTTCAGGTATAAACCGATCGTGTCATCAGTATCAATATGCTTTAAATCATCAATCGGTGCTTCATGGCTATCTTCAACGATTTCCTTGACCTCATCTTTGGCCAGTTCATCATCTGATGGCTCCGATGAAAGGTCATCGTCATCCATATATGGGATACCAGCAGACATTAACGCTGCAAATGCCTCTTCCAGTTGGCTGACATCCTGTTCAGCATCCGGAAAAAAGTGGAGAATATCATCAATAGTGACATAGGATTTTTTCTGTCCAAGTTCTATCAGACGTGAAATAGCAGAAAACTCCAGATTTTCTTCTTCATCCATCACTTCAATTTTCTTGTCGTTCATATACTGTGGAGGAACCTCATTTTATGGTTTAGCAGTATTAATTAATCCATGATTATCTCTAATCAGGATACACTTTTTATTGGCAAAAATCAATAACAAGGAATATAAGAAAATTCTTATAGAAAGTTCGTGACTATTTGCCTTACTGCCAAAGTAAGACTATACAAAAATAAAAGCCATTTGTCAATAAGTAATTTAATGTTAATAAATATTTAACATTTCAAGTTTAATTTCAATATCGATAGCATATGAGTAAATGAGATTGGTAACGGCGCGGTGATGATCATAGGTACATTTGAAATAGGGTGTGCGAACTTCAATGAATATGCATGCAAAAAGTATCCTTCATTATCCTGGTGGTGGATGAGGCTTTGATTCTTTTTTAGTTTACAGCATCGCCAATATAAATCATCACCTAAAATTGGAAAACCTATGGCAGAAAGATGCGCTCTAATTTGGTGAGTAAGGCCTGTTCTTGGAAAAATATCTGCATAGGAATAAATCCCTTGGTTGCTCAAAGTATTAATAAATGTCAAAGCTGGCTTGCCGTTGGTTATATCAATGACCGTTCTGTGTTTTTTATCACCATTTATTTTTAGCGAAAGCGCTATTTCATACGAATTCCAAATTGGGACACCGTTTATAATACCCCGATAGTTCTTAATGATCTCATGAGATGAAAAGGAATTATTTAATTTCCGATGAGAATTTTGATTTTTGGCAAAGACAATCACGCCGCTTGTATATTTATCTAATCGGTGTACTGCCCAAATGGCTCCATAAATATCACGTAAGATTGATCGGAGGTTTAATTTTATTAAGTCATAACCATCCTCAATAGATAGCAACCCTGCGGGTTTATTGAGGGCGATTAAATGCTCATCCTCGTAAAGTATTATCTCTTTCAAATTGAATTCATTCATACATGTTTAGATTTTATAATATAGTAGATAAAGGCTTTCAAGGAGGAAACATGTTAGTAGTACAAGTAAACATTATTGTAAAAAAAGAGTTTATAAAAGAATTCATTTCAGCGACTGTAGAAAACGCCAGCAACAGCACTCATGAAAAAGGCATCGCTCACTTTGATTTTTTTCAGAATCAGGAAGATCCAACAAAATTCATCCTTTTAGAAGCATATCGGAATGACAATGCCCCTGCCGAACATAAAGAAACTGACCATTATAAAAAATGGAAGAGTACCGTCGAAGAAATGATGGCAGAACCACGTTATAGTATAAAATATTTCAATATTTTTCCAGATGATAAAGATTATTAATTCTAAAGGGTGACCATGAAAATTGATTTTAGTACATCAAAACGTATTATCTTTGGCAACGGTGAATTCAGGAATATACCTGAATACATCAAGGGTTTGGGATCCCGTGTGTTTTTCATTCGTGGAAATAATCCATTCTACGGGAAAGAATTCTTTGAATTAATCGAAACTTTAAACCTTGAAATTACATACTTTATTGTTAATAAAGAACCTGATATTTTTTTGCTAATTTCGGCTGTTAAGCTCGCCCGAGAAAATAATTGTGAATTTGTCATAGGTTTTGGAGGCGGTTCAGTTATTGATACTGGTAAAGCAGTCGCAGCTTTGTTGAACAATGAAGGTGATTTGATGGATTATCTGGAGGTGGTTGGAAAAGGCTTGCCACTCAAGAATCCATCCAAACCCTATATCGCAATTCCCTCAACTGCAGGAACTGGCAGCGAGGTTACCCGGAATGCCGTGATTGATGTGCCTGAGAAAAACATTAAAGTCAGCATGCGAAACGCTTATATGCTGCCAACAATCGCTTTGGTTGACCCAGAACTGACTCTCGATCTCCCACCACAAATTACCGCGACTACCGGAATGGATGCCTTCGTCCAGGTGCTTGAACCTTATGTATGCAATTCTCCAAATCCCATGGTGGACATGTTCTGCCGTGACGCTATTCCCAGAGCGCCGGTAAATTTATTAAAGGCCTATCGTGATGGTTCGAATATGGAAGCACGGGAAAATATGGCTTGGGTAAGTTTGCTCGGCGGATTATCTCTGGCTAATGCAAAACTGGGCGCAGTGCACGGTTTTGCCGGACCTATTGGTGGTATGTTCCATGCTCAGCATGGGGCGATATGTGCTTGCTTACTGCCAGGTGTAATGCAAGTTAATGTTGAAACGCTCATAAAAAGAGATGCTGGCAGTTCTGCTTTAAAGCGATACCATGAAATATCGACCTGGATCACAGGTGACGCTAAAGCGCATATAGGCGATGGCGTTTTGTATGTTGAAGAGTTATGTAAAAATTTGAAAATCCCACGATTAAGTGAAATGGGTATTACTAAAGAAGACTTTCCGCAAATTGTGGAAAAATCCAAAAATTCCTCCAGTATGAAGGGAAATCCGGTTCATTTATCAGAAGAGGAATTGACCCGAATCCTTGAACAGTCGTATTGAAAAATAAGGTGGTTTAACCGCCTTATTTTTCGACAAAGAAACTTACCCCCAGTAGCCCAGGTCCACCATGAACAAGTATCGCGGGTGGCAGGTTTGTAATTGGGATTTCTCGAATACCAGTTTTTTCGATAAGCAAGTAACTCAATGATGCCGCTTCCTCGAGAGCGCCACCATGTTGAACATTTAGGAATGCCGAGTTAGTTTTCGGGCATTCGTTAATAACCATTTCAATAAAACGATCAAGCGCTTTTTTACGGGTTCTTAGGGATTCAATCACTTTAACTTCACCATCCATAATACCCAAAATGGGTTTTACCTGTAAAACACTGCCTAACAAAGCTTTTGCAGCTCCAATTCTCCCGCCTTTTTGCAAGTATTCAAGTGTATCAACCAAAAAATAGGTGCGGTTCCTGGAGGACATATCAATCACTTCTTTGCTTATTTCTGAAGCTGATTTTCCACCCGACGCCATTGTGACTGCCATTCGAATAACCGATCCCAATCCTGCCCCGATTATAGGAGTGTCAAGAACAGTAATATCGGAATTCGGATATTCCTGTGCTGCGACAACAGCCCTTCCGTAAGTTCCGCTGACTTTTGAACTTGGGCAGATGATCAATATCTCATCATTGTTCCTGGTCAACTCATCAAAAATAGGCTGGTAGAGATGCGGGTAGGGGGCAGTAGTTTTGGGCAGGATGGGGGATGATTTCAGACGTTCAATAAAAGTTTCCGAGTCTATTTCTGAATCATCACGAAAGCTTTCCTCGCCAAATATGACGATTTGGGGTAAATAGGCTATCCCTAAATGCTTAGCTTCTTCAACAGGGATAGACGAGAGAGTATCTGCAATGATTTTAACCATTTACTAATCCTTGCTTACTTAGACCTTGCTGAAGGCAAACCGCCAGCTGGTTCAGCGGCTAAAACGGCATTCCGTATGGCATCAGCGAAAACCAACGGAGAGAAGGCGCAGAGTATATTTAGATCCAGTTTTTTATTACCAGTTGAAAGCGCAAACACCGTATCCCCATCCAACATCGTGAAGGCTGGCTGAACAGCCAGTGTAATACCGTCTGAGGCTGATTCTGCAAATTTATTGGCTTCTTCTTTAGTAAGTTTCACGTTAGTTGCTATAACACCGATAACTGTATTTTGTTTTACGGCAATAGACAAAATACCCCGTCCAATTATCGACTTCATCACCTTCAAGGTGTCTGCAAAGTAGTCTTGCGAATCAGACTCAGCATTACCCTTTTTCAAGCTTCTAGCGCCGGCGATTATTTTTCGAGATTGGTCATCAACAATATCTCCAAAAGCATTTACAACCGCAATAGCGCCAATTATCGCGCCTCCTCCAATTTGACGGCTGCTGGTTCCCACTCCCGATTTCATCGCTTGTGACATGCCAAAGATCTTACCAACCGATGCACCAGTACCGGCGCCCACATTGCCTTCTTCTGGTTTGGTTTTACTGGCGTTTTCACAGGCCTGATAACCCATTTCCGCATCGGGCCGGATCTTTGGATTTCCAATGCCTAAATCAAATATTATTGCTTCAGGCACAATTGGCACAATGGCTGGACCGGTATTAAAGCCGATTTTCTTGTTTTCAAGCCAGCGCATTACCCCGCCTGCAGCGTCCAAACCGTAGGCAGAACCACCCGCCAGTAAAATCGCATGAATTTTTTCAACTACATGCATCGGGCGAAGCAGGTCTGTTTCCCTGGTCCCGGGCGCTCCTCCGCGTTGGCTGACTCCGGCTGTTGCACCTTTAGGAGATAAAATTACTGTACAACCGGTTAATGCTTCAAAATTTTGGGCATGTCCTACGGAGAGATAGCCAACATCTGTAATTGCATTTTTTAGGTTCATTTTTTTAGATTTTTGAAATAGACTATTTATTAAGTATTTATTATTATAAGTTAATGATTTTTTTGGGGATTTTCGAAAATCTTCTAATAAGGAGAATTTTATGGATGGAAGAAATGAAACAACAGGTTCTATAGCCTTTGTTATTTTTGGAGTTACTGGAGATTTAACAAAAAGAAAACTACTTCCTGCTTTATATCAATTAGCCAGGGAAAAGCGGATCCCGGAAAGAATTGACATCATCGGTTTCGCAAGAAGACCATGGGATGACGGTTTAATGCAACAAGTTTTGACTGAGGGCATCCACGAATATGCGAGAATTTCGCCAGTAGATAACAAAATAATCTCCGAACTACTCTCGGATGCAAAATATATCTTGTCTGAATTTGAAGACAGAAAAGGATATGATGAATTAAACCGGCATTTGGATGATAAAAAATATCGAAAAGTTATTTTTTACCTGGCTACACCCCCGGATTCTTATGCGAATATCATTAATAATATTTCAGCGTGTCAAGATTATGCCATAAATAAAGAATGGTTGCGCATAGTTGTTGAAAAACCTTACGGCAGAGATCTGAACTCAGCTCAATCATTGGAAAATGATCTAAGGAAATGTTTTTCGGAAGAGCAAATATTCCGTATCGATCACTATTTAGGTAAGGAGACTGTACAGAATATCCTGGTTTTCAGGTTCGCTAATGGCATTTTTGAACCATTATGGAATAAAAATTTTATTGACCATGTCCAAATCACGGTATCGGAATCAACAGATGTTGGAACAAGGGCAGGATATTTCGACACTTCAGGTGTCATAAGAGATATGTTTGCCAACCACTTACTTCAATTGGTCACACTGACCGCGATGGAGGCGCCTTACGCATTTAATGCAGAGTCAGTGCGTGATGAAAAAATGAAGGTTCTAAAATCTCTACGACCTCTAATAAGCAAGGTTGCTTTAGAAAATACGATTAGAGGTCAATATGATGACACGAAAATTGCTGAAAAAGTTCTCCCCGGTTACTTGCATGAGGATCGTGTAGCTAAAAATTCAATTACTGAAACCTATTTAAGCGCAAAATTATTCATTGATAATTGGCGCTGGGCAAATGTGCCTTTCTACATTCGCAGCGGAAAATGCCTGCCTGTTAGGGCAACTGAAATTGCGATTCAATTTAAGCAAATTCCGCTTTCATTATTTAATTGGAAAAATATGGCTGGCGAAGCTCCTAATGTCTTGGTTTTACGGCTTCAGCCTGATGAAGGCATCACACTGTCCTTTGGAGCCAAACTTCCCGGACCAGTTAATCAAATCGCGCCCGTAAATATGGAATTTTGTTACCAGGATGCATTTGGGTCCGAGCCGCCTGAAGCCTATGAAAGGCTATTACTGGATTGCATTTTGGGTGATCAAACGCTTTTTACCCGGCATGATGAGGTGATTGAGCAATGGCGGTTTGTGACTGAAATACTTAAAGCATGGGAAGAAAACCCTGTAAAAGAACTGCCAAAATATCAAATTGGTTCCTGGGGTCCTGTGGAATCTGAACAATTTATATCAAGGGACAATAGAAATTGGAGAAATTTACAAGGATAGACTAAACGGGTTGCTTACAATTTGGGCAGTACTTTTCTCTATTTCCTAAAACAAACCCGCAATGCGAACACGTTCGAGGTTGCAGGTAGCCAAGGGGAGCTCCACAAGCAATGCAGCTCGGTTCACCGGCATAGTTCGCGGTCTGGCAATAATCACACACAACACGTCTTAAACGTTCCGAAAGTTCGTATCCGCTGCCCAAAGCTTTTGCGTTGGATTCAAGTACTTTCCATACTTCATCGATAAGCTGGATATATTCAAAATCCTGGGCAATATCATCAATTCTGTGAAGTAAATTTAATGGATTTAAAAGCGCAGCAACCGCAGAGGCGCCAAGGCTTGCGGCAATTCCAGCCCAGGTTTGTTGTCCTACCTGAACCAAAATTCCATCCTCAACTGGTTGGAAGATTATTCCCAGTGCTGTCTCGCCCCCTGAAGTTCTTCCATCCCTGGTTTTTATTTGAACTAATAAATTCTCACCAGTTACCAGTTCCTGAACGATAAGATTGCCGCGGTTAAAATGCACCAAAAGACAATCCGCAAATTTGTCAGGGGTGAACTGGCCGTGAAAAATTCTTTGCTGCATAACCAATGGATTATAATCGGTAACCTGAGATTAGTATAAAAATGAAGAAATTTCTTATTGTCATGTCCAACTGCATGCTTCTTGGTCTTTTCTTTGCCAATTTTAGATTTGTTAAAGCCCAAGGATTAAGCCAACAGCCAACCATCGCAATTCCAACTGTTACAGGAACTCCCAAGGGAGTGACCGCGACAGTTTTGTTAAACCAAGATGAGTCTATAAACGTTCGTTCTGGACCTGGACGATTTTTTAATAAAGTTGGCGTATTGCTTCCAGGCCAGGAAGCGCCTGTTAGAGGTCGTTCAGCCGGTGGCGATTGGGTTATGATTGATTATCCCGGAGCCCCCAATAATGTCGGCTGGATCTACGCGCCATTGGTTCAGATATCTCCTGGTGAATTACCGATTGTTGAACCTCCATCTACGCCAACTCCTATAATGACACAGACCATTAATCCTACTTTAGCGGCTCAATTTATCTCCACGCCTAACCCAACACGTTTACCGACCTATACACCTTCTAATCCCCTAGTTATTCCGACATATGAAGATGTTTCAAGAACCTCGGTTTTGGGTGGAATACCAATGGGTTTGGTTATCTTAATTATTGGTGGCATTGGTGGTTTGTTGGCGATTTTTTCAGTAATTAGAAACAGATAAACCGTCGTCTAAATTGCTCACTAACATCCCTGGGGGATTTGCCACTTTGAACCAACGATTAAGTCGGTTTGAAACGCTGAATGCGGATTCCATATCTTTTGTTGATTCAAGAACAGCCTGTTCTCCAAGGTAAATCATCTCATCAACATCCACTTTGTCAAACATTGTGTATTTATGGACCTCTGGCCGAATGATCACATCCGGTTTTTCAAGTTTCAACCGTAAATCAGCCACAGTATTAACCATAATCTCCATAGAGTTGATGAAAACATGTATTGCTTGGCCAAGACGCAACTGGTTTAATTGTTCAACCAGGAATTGAGGAATAGGTACATAAGGAGGGATATCCAGCTTTGGTACATTTGGCCATATTTCCATTTGAGGGGTAAGGCCGACAGCAAACACCGGAAGTTCTGGTTTTAACCAACGCGCAGTGAGAACTGGCACAGGGTCGAGTACCCCGCCATCTACTAAATTTAACCCATTAATTCGTTGCGCTGGAAAAATCCCCGGAACTGCGGTAGTCGCTTTAATTGCATTCACTAAACTACCTGAATTAAAAATCACTTCCTTGCCGGAATTGATATCCACTGAAATTGAGGCAAATGTTAATTTCAAATCCTCAATTTTTGTGTCCCCAAGCAATTTTTCAATATGTTTGTATAGACTACCGAGACCGAGCAGGGAAGGAGCATCTTTATGGGAGCGATTGAAAAGGTCCGAGTATTTCAGGTTTTTGGAGAAAGAAATGATTTCTTCTATCGAAAAACCGTAGGAATATAAAGCGCCAACAATACCTCCTGCACTTGTTCCGGCAATAGCCTTGATTTGATACCCCAATTTTTCCAATTGACGAATTACGCCAATATGGGCAAAACCCTTGGTTCCTCCGCCGCCTAAGGCTAAAGTAATATTCCTCATCATTTTTCCTGAAGACTTTTAGGATTTTTTCAAATGATTTAGGCTTTATTTATTTCAGCCCATATAAATGTTAAAATTGCTGCATGTCAAAAAAAACCATTGCCAGTAATCGAAAAGCAAAATTCGAGTACTTTCTTTTGCAGCATTATGAGGCTGGGTTAGTTCTTAAAGGAAGTGAAATTAAATCAATTCGTGCTCGGCAGATAAGCATTTCCGAGGCGTATATTCAAATTGAGGGTAATCAGGCGTGGTTAATGGAATCACATATTGCTCCTTACGATCCGGCAAGCCGTGAAAACCATGATCCAAAGCGAAGAAGAAAATTGCTTTTAAATAAAAAAGAGATAAATCAAATTTGGCAAGACATTAAGCAAAAAGGGCTGACTGTCGTTCCTACTGAGATTTATTTGAAGGATGGAAGAGCTAAGATAGATATTGCGGTTGCAAAAGGCAAAAAACTCTATGATAAGCGCCGTGAAATTGCGCAAAAAGATTATCAAAGGGATTTGGAACGAGAAGGAAATCGCAGTTAATCAAAGGAACTCAAATGGTAAATATCGATGGTGAATCATTAAACGTCAGGGAGTTGATTAAAGTTGTTTATGAGAAAGAAAAAGTAGCCATCTCCGATTATGGGAAAGAAAAAATATTAAAATCAAACGCCAGATTATTGAAGATACTAGAAAATAAGAAGCCGGTTTATGGTTTGAATACTGGATTTGGAATTTTTGCAAATCAGGTTATTTCTAAGCAAGATAATGAAAAACTTAATAGAAACTTAATCATCAGCCATGCAGTCGGTACCGGTGATCCATTACCTTGCGAAATTGTAAGAGCAGCAATGCTTATCCGCGCAAATGCTTTAACAAAGGGATACTCAGGCGTCCGAATTGAGATCGTACAAACATTGGTTGATATGCTAAATAAAGATGTTACGCCATTAATCTATTCAAAAGGATCTTTGGGTTCTTCGGGTGATTTGTGTATGCTGGCACAAATGGCTTTAGTTTTTTCAAAAGGGAAAGATGAAAATGAACAAGAATCAGGGTTCGCAGAATTCTCAAATGAACTATTATCCGGTAGTGAAGCCATGCGCCAGGCGGCGATAGAGCGATTGCGATTATCACAAAAAGAAGGATTGGCGCTTATTAATGGCGCTACTTTCAGCGCAGCAATCCTGGCACTTAACCTTGATAAAGCTGAATTCTTGTGCAACCTGGCCGATTTGGCGATTTCGTTAAGTTTAGAAGGCCTGGTTGGAAAGTCAGATCCCTTTCACCCTGAACTTCACCAAGCCCGTGGATTAACTGGTCAAATTGAATCAGCTCTACAAATTTCTCGAAATATTCAGGGCAGCACTTTAATAGATTCTCATCCGCATGTTCAAGATGCGTATTCCTTACGATGCTCTCCGCAAGTTCATGGAGCCGTACGAGACACTTTGGAATTTGTAAAGCAGATAGTTTTAAAAGAGATAAATGCCGCAACTGATAATCCATTAATCGTAGAGGATGATAAAGTCATTTCGGGGGGTAATTTCCACGGAGAACCGGTCGGGATGGCTGCAGATTTTATGAGTATCGCATTGTCTGAATTAGCTGCGATCTCGGAAAGGCGTGTTTTCCGCATGATGGATAAAAACCTTAATTATGGGTTGAAAGAAATGCTTGTGGATGATAGTTCATTGGAGGGGTTGAATTCTGGATTAATGATGCTTCAATATACCGCAGCCGCGTTAGTGCTGGAAAACCAAACCCTCAGTTCGCCTGACTCAGTTAGGTCACTGCCCACATCTGCTAATCAAGAAGACCATAACGCCAACGCATATTTGGCAGCGTATCACACCTGGCAAATCGTTGAAAATGTAACAAAAGTGCTTGCAATAGAACTCTTTTCCTCATGCCGTGCGATTGAGCAAAGGAAAAGAGCACAACCTGATAAAAAATTGGGAAGTAAAACCGACCAGGCATATAAGTTAATTAGGGAATATTTTCCTTACAAAGCTGATGACTCCATGTGGGGCTTGGATATGGAAAAATTGTATTCTTTTTTGCTTAAACCAGCAAAATTTGAAAAAGAAATGCGCATAATACTTGATTGACAGGAAGAAAATTACAGAGTATTCTAAAAACTATGTCAGATAAAAAAGACCTGTTTAGTCGAAGAGACTTTTTACAGAAGAGCCTTTTGGGAATGGGTGGTTTGATTCTATTACCAAGCCTGAAAGCTAAAAACTTACTACTGGATGAATGGCCTCAAGGAGAGTTGCTTGGACGAAATAACGTCTATCAACCTTCTGCCTTGCCAATCAGAATAAAACCGGCCGTGGAGAGCACCGTAGTAAGGCATCTTCAGGAGGATGAAGTTGTTGTTTGGTTGCGCGATGTGTTGGGTGAATCCCCTGTTGGAAGGCCGAATAAAAAATGGGTAGAAACCCCTGAAGGTTATATCTACGCACCCAGCCTTCAAAGAGTGAAAAACATCCCAAATACTCCGGTTACCAGTTTACCAGAAGCAAATGGAGAAAAAGGTATGTGGGTTGAGGTAACGGTTCCATATGTCAATATGGAATTAGCCAATCCACCCTCGAGGGCTCCATGGCTGAATGAAGTATCTCCTTCCCGATGGCGCCTCTATTACAGCCAGGTGATCTGGGTAGATGAAATTCAAACTGCTTCGAATGGCAGGGTCCTTTACAGACTAAACGAACGCTATGGATCATATGGTGATATTTTCTGGGCAGACGCTTCTGCATTCAGGGTAGTAACGCAGGAAGAAATCGCTCCAATTAACCCGGAGGCTGCTGACAAGAGAGTTCTGGTAAATATTAATCAGCAATCACTAACTTGTTACGAGGGCAATAATGAGGTGTATTTCTGCCGGGTTGCTACAGGACGTAAGCTAGACGAATATGGTAACCCTGTTGATACTTGGGCAACGCCAACCGGAACGCATTGGATTTGGAGAAAATTAATTTCCTTGCACATGAGCGGTGGTGGAACCGGCGCGGGTTGGGATACAATGAGCATCGCCTGGACATCTTTATTTGTAGGAGAAGGTGTAGCAATTCATTCAACATTTTGGCATAATGATTTTGGCACTCCAAAATCGCACGGGTGTGTAAATGTTTTACCGGAAGATGCCAAGTGGATTTTCCGCTGGACAACCCCGCAGGTTTTTTACAATCCCGGAGATATCACAAATAATACTTACCAGGGCACAAAAATCGAAGTGATTGAACCCTTGTATTAAATTGAATGAGTTCTGATATTAAACCCAATGTCAATGATAAGGTATTCGAAGCCTGGTTTAGAAACCATTACCTTAATCTAATATTGGAATTTTTATTGATTTTCTCAATTCTTCCAGTTATAGCACCTGTATTAATGAAATTTGGTTTGGTTTTTCCCGCAAGAGTAATTTATTGGGTTTATAGTTATTTTTGCCATCAATTTCCTTTCAGATCATGGTTTCTATTCGGTGTTCAACCTTATTATCCATTAGCTCGTGTTGGAATCAATAGTTTCCTTTCTTTTGAATCAATTTTTCACCCGGAAACTCTGAATTTTGATATATTACGAACAATTGTAGGAAATCAATATGCCGGTTACAAAATTGCGATTTGTCAGCGCGATATTGCGATGTACTTTTCTCTTTTAGCCTTTGGATTATTTTTCGCAATAAAAAATAAAAGAATAAAAAGTATCCCATTATGGATTTGGCTAGTAGCGGGCGTCATACCTTTGGGATTTGACGGTCTGACTCAATATCTTGGACATTATTCCTTACTATTTTTTGGGAACTTAATGCGCGAAAGCACCCCTTTGCTTAGGACTATCACAGGCTGCCTTTTTGGTTCATTAACAGGATGGTATATTTTCCCGACATTAGAGTCCATGCTAAACAGAAATAATTTAGAAAAACACGAGCCATAAATGCCGATTCATCATTCACATGGAATCACTTTCGTCACATCAGAAACCCTTGAATCTCATGAAGTAAAACATGGGTTCTTTATGCGTCATGGTGGGTGCAGTCCGCAACCTTGGAAAAGTCTGAATATGGCAACCTCAGTAGGCGATTCACGCGAAAATGTTATCGAAAACAGAAACCGAATCGCAGACGCGCTGCAAATTAACAAAACCAGTTTTTATAACCTTTGGCAGGTTCACAGCGACAGGGTGGTGATTGCCGATAACCCCAGGCTGTTATCAAATGCTCATATTCAAGCAGATGCCTTAGTAACTAGTAAAAATCAAGTTGCTTTGTTGATGCTTTTTGCAGATTGTGTTCCGATACTTTTTTACGAACCTGAGCACAATGTTATTGCATCCGCCCATGCGGGTTGGAAAGGGACATTGAGCGGTGTTGCTTCAGAAACAATCAAAGTGATGGTCGAAAAATTCTATTGTTCGCCTGGAAATATAATCGGAGTGATCGGACCATCCATCTGTCGAAATCATTATCAAGTTGGTAATGATGTAGTTGACAAAGCCATGAATGTTTTTAGAACTGAAGACAACGTGATCAATTCTCATAACGAGAAAATATTCATGGATTTACCCACTGCGAACAGGCTGATCATGGAAAAATGCGGAATGAAAACTATTGAAAGGCTCGATATTTGTACAATGTGTAATAACGAGGACTGGTTTTCTCATCGCGGAGAAAAAGGAAAAACCGGTAGATTTGCTGCGGTAATAACTTTATAAAAAATGGAAAATAAATGTGTTGCTCTTAATATTCATGTAATTCCTGGCTCAAAACTTAACCAAATTACAGGCTATATGGATAATGGTTCGTTAAAAATAAAAATTAAAGCAAGACCATTAGATGGCAAAGCGAATAAAGAATTAACCAAAGTATTGGCTGGTATTTTGGAAATAAAAGAGTCAGAAATAGAAATATGTTCAGGTCAAACATCCAGAAATAAAGGAGTGAAGATTTGGGGAATTGATAACAATTCTTTTCAGAAGAAGATTTCCGTTTTAATACATCAAGAACCATAAAGAATTCTTCCGCAGCTTGGACAATAAAGAAGTTTGGCTTGTGATCTGACCTGCTGGCATTGGCTTGCGGTTAGTGATGCGCCGCAGCTTAAACAAGAATCATCCTGAAGCCTTGCAACCGCAATCCCATTTTTTGTTTTTCTTAATGAATTGTAGGTATCCATAATAGTTGACTCAAACTGCATGGTAATAGATTCTCTTTTTCCATTTTGGTTACCTACAAAGTGAATTAACTGATTTTTCTCACCTAGTAGAAGAGCTTTCTGGCTTTCAAATTCAGAAAGTTTATGATGAAGATTTTCTTTTGCTTTTAGCAGTTCCTTTTCTGTTTTCTCCAAATCATACAGTTTACTGAGCAATTCCTCTTCAAATCTGGATATATAAGAAGCAAGGGACGCGATTTCCTTTTGCAGATCCTGCAATTCTTTTGGATTTACAATACTTCCGCTATAAAGGCTGGATTCGCTTTGTGTTTTTTTTATTTTTTTGGATTGGATCTCATCATTAATTGAATTGAATAGAGTATTATGGTGGAGGAAATTAGCCTCACTAGCCTCTACATTATCCTTAGCCTGCTTGACACGGATTTCATCAATAATACTAATTTCAATTTCCTTAATCCTGCGATTAGCATTATCTATCGCGGTATCTATTTCCTGTAGCTGGAATAATTGAAATCCTGTATTCATTTTATAAAAAGAAAATTAAACTTAATATAACCGCAGCAAGAAAACCTAATCCAATCAAGGCCTGGATGACGGTTTTAGGTTCCATCCCTGGTAAAACCACATTCCCATCGCCGTATGACTTAAACAATCGCCCCCAAGGTGATTTAAGCGCATCCAATACGCGCTTTCGCCCGATGAATGGGTACCAGTAGACGTTATGATAAAAATTACTAGCAAAATAGCTCCAAGGAACCAGCGGGCTTTGCAATAATAATTTTTCAAAAGGTTTGAGGGGACCGTTATAAATCAACTTCTGGCCTTTTGAAGCGAAGGTGTCCTCCTGGATGAAATGCCATTTCTTCTCCTGGTTGATGTCATACCCTATAATTTCGATCTCATCCGGGTTTCCAATTCCAAGGCCTTTTTCATGCGCCAGCCGTATAAAGTCAATCTTCATCGGATCAAAACCCTGTAATTTTGCTGAAATAGCATCTATGGCTACTTGATCCGAGGAAGCTAATAAAATATTCTTCTCATGCCAGCGCATCGCGCGCGGACCTGGCCCATCACCGGCAAAAGTTCCATCCATTACTGCAAAAATACCCGGGTGGATATCCAGCTGGATTGTCAAAAGGTCGACCAGTGTTTTGTGGATAACGCTATGCGTCCAATGACGATTTCTATGGAGCAAACCGCCAAATGCATTTTTCATAGCCCCGGTTATGGTCGTGAAGACATGGGTTTTTACAGTGGGGAGTTGAATTATGTTGATACCTACCAAATCTTTGGGAATGAATACTCCCTCCGGGTAAACTTTGTCTAATACCAGAAAATTCTCCTTGGGATGGTATTCAAACCACTCAAATTTTTGCTCATAAAGATAAAGACAAGGGATATTGTATTTATCCGTTACAAATTTATGCTTATTATTTTGCTCAGCCAAATGGGTATCTACAACAACGGTATCATTGTGAATTCCTATTAGATTGTTGAATCCCTTGTTCTTGAGCGATTTGATCACTCCCTCAATCTGCCAAGGTGTGGAGGAACACGCCGGATACCAGGTTTGCCAGGAAATATTGATCTTTAAACCTGTTTTTATATCCTTAGAAACAGCTTGTTCAATCTGTGCTAAGGATAAAAGCTTATCATAATCATCCAGAACAGTTTCCGGTGTAGTTTTTAGTACTGCTACTTTACCCTTGCCAAAAAAATCAGCCATTAATTACTCCATTAATTAGCATTGATTTTAACGGATAAACGATCAATATTATTTTTGAAAATAATCATTGCAAAATAAATTTACCGATTCTATAATAAGATAGATAATAAAGATATTACGGGAGAGAAAATGCCGGTACAAATGGAAAATAAAAAAATTTTGATTGTTGATGATGAAGAACGCATGTTGAGGTTTATCCGATTAAATCTCGAACATGATGGTTTTCAAGTGATTGAAGCGCAGAAAGGACACGAAGCGCTGGATAAAATGCGTACTGATTTTCCGGATCTGATCCTGCTGGATGTGATGCTTCCTGACCTCGATGGATTTGAGGTCCTAAGGATGGTGCGAGAGATAAGCAACACGCCAGTAATCATGCTGACTGCTAAAGGTGAAGAGGATGACCGGGTGAGAGGTCTGGAATTAGGAGCGGATGACTATGTAACAAAACCTTTCAGCCCTCGGGAGCTGGTCAGTCGCGTCAAAGCCGTATTAAGAAGAGTGGAAGTCGAGGGAGCTGCAGACCAGGATGTCCTGCAAGTAGATGATCGGTTGAAAATTGATTTCAGCCGGCGCGAAATCTTTGTCAATGGCCAGTTGGTGAAACTTCGACCAACGGAATATAGACTTTTGTACCATCTTGTACAAAATGCAGGCTGGGTTTTAACTTATGACCAAATTCTCTCAAGAGTTTGGGGCTATGAATATAGAGATGAACCTCATTATGTCAGGCTATATATCAATTATTTACGTCAAAAGTTGGAAGATGATCCGGCTAATCCAAAATATATACTGACAGAAAGAGGCGTTGGTTATAGGTTTGTAGATTTCAAGCGGTAATTTATTATAGAAAATTAAATAAATGCTTGCATTTTTCTTATGCAAGCATTTAATTTTTAAGAAAATTGATTCTTAAAGCATGGAGGTAAAAACAGCAAATTTTATACGTTGGGATCCGATAAGAGATAGGACGACAATATATGATGTCATGGACCGAGTATTTGTAGATTTATTAAGTCGCAGTCCGGTAAATATTGAAAGATATATAGCAATCGACATCAATATGTTTCACTCGTAAGAAGCTGTAATTATTAAAGCATTAGTTCCTGGTGTAAAACCGGAATATTTAAATATCTCATTCACCGGCGAAACTTTAACAATTCGTGGAGAAATAAAAGAAGATGAAGAACTCAATAATGCCAATTACCAAATCAAAGAAATGCAATTCAGAAACTTTGCTCCCTCAATTCTTTTGCCAAGCAGTGTTGATGCCAATAAATCAATTGCTGAGCTTAAGGATGTAGTTCTTAAATTGACACTTCCCAAAGCAGAAGAATTCAAACCAAGAATTAGAACAGTCAAAGCGAAGTAAAAAATAAAAGATATTTCTAATAGTGCCGAATTTAATTTTGCTATAAAATTATACAAAATTTGGCACTTATTTTTTTAGGAGAAAATAATGAATGAACCAATCCATGTAACAGATGCAGCATTTGAAAAAACTGTGCTTAAATCAACTACACCTGTTATCGTAGATTTCTGGGCACCCTGGTGCGGTCCTTGTAAAATGGTCGCCCCAATTCTAGACAAATTGGCCAAGGATTATGAAGGGAAGATCATTGTTGCGAAAGTGAACACCGATGAAAACCAGGAATGGGCAGGAAGGTATGGGGTCCAGGGTATCCCAACGATGTTATTTGTGGCGAAAGGCAAAGTGCTCCATCGCCAGGTTGGGGCAGTTCCTGAAGGAATTTTACGTGAAGCGATCAACCAGTTTCTTGAAGTAGCTTCGCCGAACCAACAAGCTGCATAAGAAAGAAGGCATCAAAAAAGTAATTTTGATGCCTTCTTTTATTTTAATAAAGTTACTGTCTGCTGATATTTGCCCCCAGGGCTTTCAACTTGTCATCAATCCGTTCATAACCTCTTTCAATCTGGGCAACATTTCGAATCGTAGAACAGCCTTTAGCAGATAATGCAGCCAGGAGCAAAGCCATTCCCGCACGAATATCCGGACTTTCCATTTTTTCACCATAAAGCCGGCTTGGACCTTGCACGATGCAGCGGTGCGGATCGCAAAGGACTATTTGCGCGCCCATACCAACCAGTTTATCTGTGAAAAACATTCTGCTGGGATACATCCAGTCATGAAACAAAACTGTTCCATTGGATTGGGTTGCCACCACAATAGCAATGCTCATCAGGTCCGTAGGAAAAGCGGGCCAAGGCATTACGCTTATTTCCGGAATTGCCTCCCCAAGATCGGATTCGATTGCAAGGCTCTGCTCTCTTGGAACAACAATATCTTTGTCGACTACTTGCCAGTCAACTCCCAAGCGGCGAAACACCATACGAATCATGTCTAAATGTTCAACCCCAGCATTCTTAATCCGGATTGATCCTTTAGTGACTACTGAAGCACCAATGAAACTGATGACTTCCAAATAATCAGCACCAATTTCGTATTCTCCGCCATGAAGTTTTGGAACCCCATGAATAACCAAGGTATTAGAGCCGATATTTTCAATTTTTGCGCCAAGAATATTAAGAAAATTACAAAGTTCCTGTACATGCGGTTCAGACGCGGCATTTTTAATAGTTGTAGTGCCATTAGCTAAAACCGCCGCCATAATTGTGTTTTCAGTTGCGGTTACACTGGCTTCATCTAAAAGAATATTTGCCCCATGTAAGGATTGAGCCTTAAAAGTAAAGTGCCTGTTGTACTCTACATTCGCACCTAAGGCGTTCAACGCAAATATATGGGTATCTACACGGCGCCGGCCAATAACATCGCCGCCTGGCGGGGGAAGTCTAAGGGTACCCATTCTGGCGACCATTGGACCTGCTAAAAGGATTGACGCGCGGATTTTGCTGCTGAGATCAGGATCCAAATCAGCGGGTCGGATTTCTCTTGCTTGAATCTCCCATTTATGGGTAGCAATCTGGGAAATACTTACCCCCAAGCTCTGTAAGAGAGCACGCATGGTTTGTACGTCCTGAATATCAGGAAGGTTATTTAAAATTACCTTTTCGTCAGTTAACAGGCATGCCGCAAGGATGGGAAGTGCGGCATTTTTGTTACCTGAGGGTTCAATTTCCCCTTCAAGTGGTACGCCGCCTTCAATAATAAATTTTTCCAAGAGTGACTCCTATACTTATTTTTTTGTAAAAGATGCAGTTAATGCTAATATGTCTCAGTAACTTTAGTCAATCCTTCAGGTTTGTCAATATTTAAGCCTTTTTCAATTGCCAATTGGCGAGCAAACAACTGTCCAGGTAAGATACAGGCAATCGGCGAAAGCCATTCGGGAATTCCAGCTGGTATTACAAATCCAAGGTTGCTTTTTGAGGTTATTTCTTTCTTGTCTGAAATTGAAATAATCTCAGCGCCCATTCCAATGAGCTTATCCACAAATTCACGAATATGAGGATACATTTCTCCTGAGGGCGCAACCACGATGACGGGAAAACCTGATCGGACCGTCGCGATGGGTCCATGGCTAAAATCAGCTGAGGAATAAGGAACAGAAACAACCCTGGTTAATTCTTTTACCTTTAATGCGATTTCAAACGCTGTCGCGTAATTGAATCCTCGGCCGATTACAACACAGTGTTCCATATATCGGTACCGCTCAGTGGTTTTAACCACTTCGCAAGCGGAAGAAATTATCCCTGCCAATTTTTCGGGCAATATGTGTAATTCTTTTTCACGTTTTACGTTTTTGTCAAAAGCAAGGGACAACAAAGCAAATGCTGCAAGTGATGCGGTGTAAGTTTTGGTGGCAGCCACGGCTTTTTCATGGCCGGTATGTTGGGAGATCACAAATTCAGATGTTTTGGCAAGCGGTGATTTGACATCATTCGTTATACATAGCGTGGAGCAACCCTGTTCTTTTGCGCTGGCTAATACTGATACGATATCTGGGGATTGACCTGATTGAGATACTCCAATGACCAGAGCTTCTTTAAGGTTTGGCGGATTCTTATACACGGTAAACAAAGAGGGCGTTGCCAATGCAACCTGATAATGGTTGAAAGCGCCAAGAACGTATTGGGCATAGCGTGCTGCATTATCAGAAGTTCCCCTGGCAGCGATAACTATGTACTTAAATCTGTTTCTTAATTCGGAAGCTATTTTTGTGATGTGGTCTGCTTCTGAATCAAAGAGTCTTTGGATAATCGCTGGCTGTTCAGATATTTCGGAAAATAGAATATCCTGCATTTTTTCCTCCTGGGTAAATGATTCGATTCCGGTTTAAGGGTGTTAATAGTAACATCAATCAATTTATAAATGGTTATTTAGAGTGTATACTGAATTATCATTTTGGATGTAACAAATTTATCTTCAGGAGCGATCTTATGATTTCGATTGAGAAAGTGGATACTACTTCCAATAGCCAGGTTAATGAATTCGTAAATTTCCCCTTTCAAATATATTCCGGGGTCAAAGAATGGGTTCCTCCAATCCTGGCTGATGTAAAACTGATGCTGAATAAGAACAAGCATCCATTTTATGAACATTCTGGTGCAGAATTTTTCGTTGCCCGAAAAAATGGGAAGATGGTTGGCAGAATCGCACTTATTGAGAACAAACCCTCAAATAAATATCACGAGACAAAACAGGCATCGTTCTATTTGTTTGAAAGTGTTGATGATAGAGAAGTAGCGGATAAATTATTTGAATTCTCATTCGATTGGGTTAAAAAGCGCGGTCTTAATTATTTCCTTGGTCCTAAAGGATTGTCTTCATTTGATGGTTATGGTTTCCTAGTGGAAGGTTTTGACAAGCGCCAAATGATGACCATGATGAACTACAACTTGCCCAACTACCCGAAATTTGCCGAGGCGGCAGGTTTTAAAAAGGTAGTAGATTGGGTTTCATCATACGCGCATTTGCCAGAGTTTGAAATCCCGGAGAAAATCTCTGATATAGCTAAAAGGGTTGAAGAAAAGGGTAAATTCAAGGTAAAACGCTTCAAGAATAAAGCAGAATTGAAAAGCTGGGCTAACCGAATTGGACATGCCTACAACAAAACTTTCGTAAATAACTGGGAATATTACCCGCTTACAGATAATGAGATCAAATTCGTAATGAATAATATCATGGTCGTTGCAGTGCCCGACCTGATTAAAATCATTACTTACAATGATGAAGTGGTCGGTTTTCTGCTCGCATTCCCAGATATTTCTGCCGCGTTACAAAAATACAAAGGCCGCTTATCCCCGATTGCACTTTACAGCTACCTTAGAGAAATTAGAAAAACCAATTGGGTATCATTCAATGGGGTCGGGGTTTTACCGGAATACCAAGGCAGGGGTGGAAACTATTTGCTAATGTCCGAAATGGTTAAAACAGCTCATTCATATAATTTTGAACATGGTGAATTAACACAAATAGCAGAGTCCGCTACCCAGATGAGAAATGATTTGGGAAACCTGGGCGTGAAACCGTATAAAAATCACCGCATATACGGACGAGATATCTGATTCAGAAAGCGGAGGTCACCCTCCGCTTTTTTATTATAATAATGCGGCTATAAATAAATTACCTGGAGTTAGCATGAGAAAACTATCTTTAATAGTAGTATCCAGCTTGGTCATTTTGAATGTTGTTTTGAGTGGGTGTTCTGCTGTAAGTAAATTAAATCCTTCCGATGTCACATATGCTTATTTGAAAGCATTGGCTGAAAAAGACAAAACAAAAGTGATCAACCTCTCTTGCAAAGCGTGGGAAGAACAAGCATCACTTGAGGTGGATGCGCTCTTATCGGTTGGCGCAGGTTTGAATAACGTCCAATGTAAAGTTACAGGCAGCGAAGGGGATTTTCAACTGGTTAATTGCTCAGGAAAGCTGGACTTAACTTATAACGATGAGGTCCGCTCAATAGATTTAAGTCCGCGAATATATTCGATGTCTTTGGAAGACGGTCAATGGAGAGTTTGCTCCTATAAATGATGGCCGGCAAAATCATTACCAAAGAAAACCTTTTAGCACTGGCCATTTGTCTGGTGATTATTGGTTTAATCATCCTTACATCGGACAATGCTCCTCTTTGGATCTATCAAGGATTTTAATTTATGCTCTTAAACCAAATTTTTGCTGCTATTTGCATTTTGGTTTTTTTTAGAATCTTTTTTTGGCCAGTATCAAAAAACTGGCTATTATTTGTTCTAAGCCTGATAGCAATTTTTTGGTTTCAAACTTCATCACCAATTCGCACCCTGATTTTTTGGCTGCCCACGATAATACTGGTTTTATCGACAGTTATATGGATGTTACTAGACCTCCGGGAAAAATCTATTATTACTGAGGATATTATTGCTTTAATTATTATTTTGATTTTTCCTTTTTTGTTTGGTCTTTTGAAATTTATTGGTTTATCCGAAATCTCGTTCATAACAAATACGCCGCGATTTCTTTATTTGCTGCTTATACCGGGCATACTATTTCTTTGCTTGTATTTAATTGGCAAGAGAACCATCAATCAATCTCTTTTATCGGGTTTATTAATCAGTGGATTGGTTATATTTCTCATTATCCTTAAAAGTAAAGCACTATCCCAGTATATGAGTGCAATCCTCCGACAATTAAACGGTCAATCCATTGCCTTGGCGTCATCTGTTGACATAGTATGGGTGGGTTTTTCATATTTCGCTTTCAGGTTGATCCATATTCTCGTTGATAGAGAAAGAATAAAGAAATTAGATTTATCACTTCGAGATTTTGTAACCTATCTTATTTTTTTCCCTGCCTTTACAGCTGGACCTATTGATCGAATTGAACGCTTCAGTGGGGAACTCACTAAAGTTGATAAAAAATCTCTCAATGAGGATTTTATTGAAGGCGGTTTGCGGATTATCCGGGGTCTTTTTCAAAAATTCATCCTCGCGGATAGCCTTGCCCTGATTTCACTGAATACGCATACAGCGAATTCAGTTAATATGGCAGGGTGGATGTGGCTGGTCTTATATGCATACGCATTCAGAATTTTCTTTGACTTTTCGGGTTATACAGATATCGCCATTGGAATTGCCAGGTTAGCAGGTATTACTTTACCTGAGAACTTTAAAAGACCTTATCTGTCGAAAAATATTTCGATATTTTGGAACAATTGGCATATCACAATGACCCAATGGTTTAGAACTTATTATTTCAACCCAATTACAAGGTTTATCAGGTCAAATTACAAAAATATTTCACCAGTTCTAATTATCTTTTTCACCCAGACCACAACTATGGTTCTCATTGGTTTATGGCATGGAATAAACTGGAATTTTGTGATTTGGGGTTTATGGAATGGAATTGGATTATTTATCCACAACAGGTGGTCTGAAAAGATCAAACCAAGACTCTCTTTTTTTCAAGATAAGAGATTATTAGTTCCTTATGACATTGTTAGTGTAATATTCACTTTCAACTTTGTCGCACTTGGTTGGGTTTGGTTTTCCTTACCAAGTATTAATGAATCATTATTAGTATTTTCAAAATTATTTTAAAAAAAATGAATAACAGTAAGAAAAAAGATATTTTGATCATAAGATTAATCATTAAATCAATTTCGTTATTTATCCTTTTAAATTTTCTGTTTATTCTTGTGAAAGATATTCCTTATGGCAGTATTTCGTTGTATAACTCGGTATTTCCAGGCAGGGAAAGACTCCCTTTCGGGGAAACACCTTCAGAGTCTTTTAATTTAACGATATTCAATTTGGACGCAATGCTCAGTTCGCATAAAATTTCAGCTGATAAGAAAACAGAGTATGACTATCGAATAATTATTATTGGTGATTCATCTATTTGGGGATTTTTACAGAAACCTGAGAACACTTTGGTGGGATTGCTTGATAAAAATATTGATTTTCAGTGCGATAGTAAAAATATTGAAGTATTTAATCTCGGGTATCCTAGCCTATCAGTCCTCAAAGATTTGGTTATCTTGGATAAAGTGAAGTCTTACCATCCTGACCTTGTAATTTGGTTTATAACTTTGGAGTCATTAGTTTCAGAAGAACAACTCAATACTCCTTTGATAAAAAACAACTCTTTGATTTTAAACAAAGTCATCAATAATTATCAACTAACATATCCAAAGGCGAATATTGATTTATTAGATTACACCATTATTGGACAAAAAAGAAATCTTGCTGATAATATTCGCCTTCAACTTTATGGCGCTTTATGGGCTGGTTCAGGAATAGACCAGGCATTTCCTGAGGAATACACACCCGCACAGCGAGATTTTGAATCAGATTATTCGTACAAGAATTTTGAGGATAATCAAATTCAAAAGGATGATCTTGCAATAAGTGTGATTTTAAAGACTGTTTCAGGTTTTCCGGAATTAGATTTCATCCTGATTAACGAACCGATTTTGATCAGTTCAGGGAAAAATAGCGATATTCGCTATAACTTTTATTACCCGCGTTGGGCTTATGATGATTACCGCAATATTGTAAAATCTGTTTTTGAGCAATCAGCAATAAAATATTATGATTTTTGGGATCTTGTCCCTGAATCAGAATTTACGAATAGCGCCATCCACTTGAGTACTATTGGTGAGGAAATTCTTGCCGCTAAGACCGAAGCTCAAATCAAGAATCATTGCGAATCACTAGGAAAAGAATGAGAATACGCCATAATACAAAAAGTTCCTTATTTCATTACACAATAATTCTTGTTTTTCTGGTGACCGCGTGTACATCAAAAGCAATGCCAGAAATTCAAGAAGAAATTATCGTACGGCCTTCTCCAACCAATTTATCACCCACACCTACTTTCAATGTGCCAACCTTAACGGCGACCCCGGAAATAATCAATACGCCAACACCTGACACCCGTATTCCTCCGGACCAATGGCAAAGTTGGCCAATTATTCCAATTGCGACAAACCGGTCAATTGAAATATATAAGAAAGGTCAAACTAATGGAGTAAATCCGAAAGCATTTTCAAAAATAGGGGATTGTCAAAATGTAAAAGAGTCATTTATGGGGATCTACGATACTGGAATTTTCTTTCTACAGGATTGGCAAAAGGATTGGCAGCAAACTGCCGATCAATTTAAGGGATATTACAATCGTGATAGCCTGGCTTTTGGCCAGGGTTTAAATGTGGCCGCTGCTTTATCGCTATTACACGCAGACCCCGCTGGTTGTCAACCTAATGAAAATCCCATTCAATGTGAATTGCGCGTCATCAATCCTGCATACGCATTTATAAGGTTTGAACGTTGGTATTCGGATGTAACTCCGCCTGAAACATATGAAAAATACCTTCGACAGATACTGAACCTGGTGATTGACCATGGTACTGTCCCTATTCTGATGACCAAGGCAGATAATGTCGAAGGCGGCCATCAAATCAACACTATTATCGCTAAATTAGCTTATGAGTATGATGTTCCCTTGTACAATTGGTGGCGGGCTGCCCAGGCTTTGCCTAATCGCGGTCTTGACCCTGAAAGGGATGACAAATTCCATATCGATCCTAAATATGCCTGGACAGAGCAAAGCGCATATGGTCTAGGCACACTTGATTCAATATGGAAAGGAACTAGAGGGTTTTAATCTTACATGGAAAAAGCAGAAATTATAAAATTGATCGGTTCCAAGATAGCTTCCGAGATACTTAAGCAACCTGAGAAGGTCATTACTCCGGATGAACCATTGATTTCAAGTGGGTTAATTGACTCATTTAGCCTGGTAGACCTGGCGCTTCAAGTTGAGGAATTGTTTGGGGTGCGCATTGAAGATTTCGAATTGAATGTTGATACATTTGATAATCTAAACCAGTTGGCTGAGATTGTTCTAAGTCGGAAAAAATAATAATGCCTACTTTTTCAACGACTCTTCTTGACCATTTAAATAAAACTCCAGACAAAGTCATCCTTCATCTACAGAAAGCCGGAAAAGAAGATGTCCATCTAAGTTATAAAGACCTGATAGAAGAGTCAAGCCGCTATGCTTCTGCTTTATCCCAATCCGGCATTGAACCTGGCGAAGTTGTCGTAATCATTCTTCAACATGGACTGGATCTAATTCTTTCATATTTTGGGACGATTCTTAATGGTTCGATCCCGTCCATCATGCCGTTCTTGACAGAAAAACTTCTCCCGGAGAAATATAGAGAAGATTTAAATTCTTTAATTGAGATCACAAAGCCATCCGGAATCATTGCGTTTGATGAATTTATGCCGGAAATTGCTCATCTGGAAAATAATTCATCAGTAAAGCAAATCCTGATTACCGAGAATATTTCGCAAGTAACAACTCTGAAAACCAATTTTTCCTTCTCGGGGTTAAAGCGAAATCAGGATGATATTGTGCTTTTACAGCATTCTTCCGGTACGACTGGTTTGCAAAAAGGGGTTGCGCTCACCCATCAGGCAGTCTTTAACCAAATTGAAAGCTATAGCCAGGCCATAAAACTTACAAAAGACGACATTATTGTCAGTTGGTTACCCTTGTATCATGATATGGGGTTGATTACATCCTTTTTGATGCCTGCTTTATGCGGAATTCCCTTAGTTTTGATGTCTCCCTTTGAATGGGTTCGTGCTCCTCACCGGATTTTTCGTGCAATATCGGATTATCGGGGGACTTTGTGCTGGCTTCCCAACTTTGCCTATAATTTCTGCACAAAAAAGATCCGGGAAGATGATTTAAAAAATGTGAATTTATCATCTTTAAGAGCAGTAATTAATTGTTCTGAACCGATGCGCTATGACAGCCATAAAATGTTTGAAGAGCGATTTTCCCAATATGGTTTAAAAGAATCTGCCTTAGCCACTTGTTACGCGTTGGCTGAAAATGTTTTTGCAGTTACGCAAGATGGTATTGAAAAACCTGTTACCTATGATGTAATTGATCTCGAAATATTTCAGAAAGATAAAATCGCGCAGAAACCAGCAGATGGCAGTCACCCTGTAAAAATGGTATCTGCGGGCAAACCCGTTTCTGATTGCCGGGTTCGTATCATTGATGATAAAGGCAGCAATTTACCCGATCGTCATCTTGGGGAAATTTTCATTCAAAGCAATTGCATGCTTAAGGAATACTACTTGCGAAAAGAGGAGACCCAAAAATCATTTATTGACGGATGGTTTAAAACCGGAGATCTAGGATATCTGGCAGATGGTGAACTCTATATCAGCGGCCGCAAAAAGGACCTAATCATTGTTGGTGGCAAGAATTTATATCCACAGGATATTGAATCCATAGTCACGGAAATTGAAGGCGTTCATCCTGGCAGGGCAGTAGCCTTTGGTATCTTTAACGATGAAAAAGGTACAGAAGATGTTGTCGTCATTGCTGAAATTGAAAAAGGGAATATGTCAAGTGAAGCCCAAATTGGTGATGAAATCCGCCGCAGGGTTACTCAAAGCACAGCCGTTGCGTTGAGGCATGTCCTCTTAGTCGATGAAAAATGGCTTATTAAAACCAGCAGCGGTAAAATAGCCCGGTCAGCCAATAAAGAGAAGTACTTGCAGGAATTTCACCAAAAATAACCCATGCTTAATGACCTAAAAAAATATATTACTTATCTTTCCGACAATGAAGAGGGGAAGGGTACAAAGAATAAGATAATTTTTATCTTACTAATTCTCTCGGTCTTGCTGTTAATAAATAAATTCTTTCTGATCAAATTTACAGATAGCGAGAATTTTCAAATTCATTCTGCTTTATCGAATTTGCTATTTTTCAAGGGGATAAGCCCTTATTCAAAAGATATTGCATCTGTCCTTGCAAATTATTTTTCGACGCGAGGAGTGAGTTTTCAAACAAATAGCTTTATTTTTCAACTGCCAATATATCAATTGATTTTTTATCTACCTTTTTCATTAATCTCCGAAAATAATTGGTCATTAGCAATTTGGCTTACAGTAAATCAATTCCTATTTCTGCTTTGTATTGAGAATTGCTTTAAAATACTGAAGTGGGTCCCGAAATATTTGTTAAAAATTGTTCTTATGGGGATTGGCACGATCACTTTTTTTGGGATTTCAAATTTCATAGCCGCGAATACTTCCATTATCCAGCTTCTTTTTCTTATCCTTGGTCTTAAGTATTTATTTTCCGAAAAGTATGTGTTTTCTGGCTTAATAATTGGGTTAGCAACGATAGATCCTTTTAATTTATTCATACCCCTTGGTATTGTTTTGGGGTTTTTAATTAGTAGAAAACAATTTGAACCATTAATATGGTTAATTATTTCAATTGTCTTACTTTCGTTGACCGGATTATTTTTTGATTCCGGATGGGTCCTAAAAATGCTCAAAAATATCTTCCTGGAAGGTTCTTTCTATCCGTTTATTGACTATAACCATGCGTTATTGAATTGGATTTCGATATTATCTTCTGGAAAAATAATAAGCTTTGCCCCATTTCTCTTATTAATTTGGATTTTTATGGAATATTCGCGCTTGCCAAAGCAAAATTCAAACCAGTTCTTCTGGCTGCTGAGCCTGGTTAGTTGTATTAATCCCTTTGTTATTATGAGAGAGACGAATTATGCCTCGGTCTTATATCTTTTGCCTTTGGTTTTTATTGTGTATCTTTGGGAATGTCATTCTACCGGAACGATAAACAAAGTGATATATGGAATCTTGTTCTTGACAGCAGCAGCAATTCCGTTGGTAAGCTTACTTTTCCCGGGTGTTTTTGGTTTTCTGGCAAATTTCCATTCTATAAATCTTATTAACAGTATTGTGTTAATAATGGTACTGTACTGGATCAGGTGGTGGGTTGTTAAACCTTATGACTATCTGATGACTGAATAAATTTTGGCGTAAATATTAGCTTATGCTATACTTCGGTGGATTTTTTGAACTTAGATTTCGGAGGTATTTATGTCAAAAACAATTGGAATTTTAACCGGGGGAGGGGACGTTCCAGGTCTGAATCCCGCAATGAAAGCCGCGGTGTTGAACGCACTTGAAGCAGGGTACAAGGTTCGCGGCATTAGGCGGGGCTGGCAAGGGCTCCTGCATTACGATTTTGACGAACCTTCAACGCATGATTACTACATACGAGAGCTTGAATATGTGGACGTGCGAACGATTGACAGGACTGGTGGTACTTTCCTGCACACTTCCCGCACAAATCCCCAAAAAGTGAGGGTGAAAGATGCCCCGGACTTTTTGATTAATTCAAAATATGGAAAAAAACTGGATGAGAACACGATAGATTACACAGACTATGTCCTCAAGGTTCTGTCTGAATTGGAGATCGATGCCTTAATTGCCATTGGTGGAGATGATACTTTGTCTTTTGCAGCACGGCTGCATAAAGAAGGATTCCCAGTCGTTGGGATTCCTAAAACAATGGACAATGACGTTTATGGCACTGATTACTGTATTGGATTTTCTACAGCCGTAACACGCAGCGTAAACCTCATTACAGACTTGCGAACCTCTGTCGGCTCGCATGAACGTATTGGAATTATTGAACTATTCGGCAGAAACTCAGGCGAAACTAGCCTGATAACAGCATTACTTGCTCAGGTTGACCGCGCGGTGATCTCGGAAGTTCCTGTTGATATTAACAAATTGGCTGATTTTCTGATGGATGATAAACGCCGCAATCCGTCAAACTATTCCATCATGACCGTATCAGAAGGTGCTACGTATAAGGGCGGTGGAATTATTGAAACCGGCGAAGAAGACGCCTATGGCCATAAAAAACTGGGCGGAATTGGTCAGATGATCTCTGATGATATTAAAAAAATCACTAAAACAAACACCATGTTCCAACAATTAACCTATGTTATCCGCTCTGGCCCCCCTGATTCTTTGGACAGAATGGTTGGCATGGCTTTTGGCACAACGGCTATGAATCTCATCAAGAAAAACGATACTGGCAAGTTGGCAGCTTTACAGGGAGGAAAATATACTACTGTTCCACTTGATATAGTAATTTCTGGAAAGAAACATGCGGATATAGCATCGTATTACGACAAAGAGAATTACCAGCCAAAAGTAAGGGAATTTTTGGGTCACCCCATGTTCCTGACATAAAAATAAATTAATTAATCATGAAAAAGGCAAAAAAAGTAATTCTTTTTGCCTTTATTTTTTATTTGAGCCTTTATAATCTACAAAAGATAACTTGAATTGATATGAGAATATACGACATAGATGTTATACGAAGCAGGTATCAGGTTGTACCCAGAACTCTGGTTTTTATTAAGAATAAAGATAAATACCTTTTGATCCATAAAAAGAAACAGGGCTCTTTTGGCTACGATAAATTAAACGGCGTAGGTGGGCATATAGAAAAAGGGGAAGAGCCTTTTGAATCCGCCTTACGGGAAATTTCAGAGGAAACTGGTGTAGAAATCAGCAATTTAGAATAAGCTTCAATATTATTCATCGATATCAATACAAATCCAGGGATTCAGGTCTTTGTTTTTAAAGCGGACTTCGTATGTGGAAAGATAGCTCATTCTGACGAAGGAAATCTTCTGTGGATGTCGTATGCTGAAATCAAGAAAAGTAATGATGTTTTGGCAGATGTAACTGAATTAATTCAAATCTGCGAAACATATATAAAAGGTAGCAAACCGGCTATTTTGAAATATTTATATGATGAATCAGGTCAATTGCGTATAGTTAAGTGTTAGAGACTTGGGAATAGAAAATTAGCCTGGTGCTGCCGTAATCCCGTGATTCGAATTCTTCAAGATTATTTAACGTAAGTTTTTCGTATTCCTTTGGGTCAATCTGAACAATAATCCAGGTATTGGCATTCAGAAAGCCAGTATTTATATCTAATAATTTAACCATTTTTGACCATAAATTGAAATATTGGGGTGGTGCGATAAATATATAATCGAAAACGGTACCAGAATTGGATTGAATAAATGTAAAAGCATCTATTTTTTTGATATTTGCCTTGTCAGAAAAGCTGCTTTTTTCAAGATTTTCTTTCAAAACAGAGCAAGCCGCCTGATTTTTATCGATAAACTGAACAAAAGTTGCGCCTCGGCTAAGCGCTTCTATTCCTACGCTGCCTGTGCCGCCAAATAAATCAAGGAATCTGGAATCAACAATATCCGCGGAAATAATATTGAACAACGCTTCTTTTACACGATCAGTAATAGGGCGAGTAATATCTCCAGGTACCGATTTTAATCTCAGCCCCTTAGCTTGCCCTGCGATTATCCTTGGCCTAGACATGGTTCGTGCTTAAACAACGGGCATATTCAACCGCTGTAAATATGTTTCCTATTGGAGTTGTCTGCGGTAATACGCAACCCGTACCAATAACCAAACCTGTCCCACCGGTTTGTTGAATGGCATCATCAATCTCACTTTTTACATTTTGGGAACTTCCCAATATCATGGTCTCAATCCGCCCAACGCCACCGCAAACTGCCCCTTTAGATTTTGCTTTCCCGGTTTTTAAATCTGGATCGGTCTCGCGATCGTGCCAGTTCATGATTTGCACTGGGTAATCTGAAACCGCATCAAACATGATGTTTTTGCCATGAATGTGTAGCATATTAAGCCAAAATGCATCCATTAATTCAAATAGTTCAGAATCAAAATGTTTGCCATATGATATAAATTCTTCTTCAGATAATAGGTCAAAAGAGGCATATTGAACCGCGAAAAACAAGCCATCAATCCCGATTTTGATGCATTCTTCGATGAATCTAGCTGTAGTCTTTGTAATAACATCCAACCCTGCCTTGAATTGATCAGGGTATTTTCTCAGGTAATATTGAAGGTCTGTTTTTCCGGCGAGGTTCTTTGCTTGCGCTAATGGACTGAAGATTGATTGAATAAAAGGAGTATTGCCATTTAATCTTGATTTAATCATCTTTAGACATTCAAGCTGTTTACCCAAATGTCCTTTTTTAGGGTCCAGTATTTCTAATCTTTCCCAGTCTTCTGGTTTATTAATAACCGGTTCCAGGTAGTCGCGTGTTCCTTCTGGATTGCCGCGCCAGACATCGCGCGCTCCCCAATCCACCAAACAAAAAGAAGAAGAAGGGGATACTTTTACCAAATCAAAATCAAAAAGTTCCTGATAGGCAATAGTGGATTTGGCAAGGCTTTCTGCGTTTTGGTCATCAATCGGAAAATGCTGCCAAAATGAAACTGGAATGCTGTCAACTTTTTCCCTATGGATAGCCCTTTCAATACGGTCGCGGTGATTCATTTTTTCCAGTCCAAATAAATTATCTGAATCTATTTTATATCTTTATATGTCCACACCCTGTTGATGAAATAATTCCAGAAAAGGACAATCACAATAACCGCAGCCAGAGCAATGTTGTGACCTATTATTTCGGGTTTGATGAAGAATTGCTGGCTAAAAGGCCCATTCGTAATATTTTTCAGCGGTTTTTCGATAAGCGCGAATAATAGCGTTCGGATCAATAAACCAAGCACACTGACAATTGAGAACTTGAAAAGTTGTTCCGAAAGACATTTTTCTTTGGATTCGGGATAGGTCCAGTTCCGATTCCAGATAAAATTATTGACTACAGCCACCAAAAATGACACTATACTGCTTTGGATTACTGGTAAGCCAACCCCAACCGATAATAAATTAAAAATGGAAAAATCAACTAGCGTACCGCTAATACCGACCACCGCAAACCTGAAAAAGCGTTTCCGGTCATTTAATTGAGTTCTTTGCATTTTATAAATTCAACTTTTCCAAAAAATAGGGGATGGTTTTCTTAAGACCCTGATGCAGATTTATTTTTGGCTCCCATTTGAGGATTGTAGAAGCACGGGTAATATCCGGCTGGCGGCGCATCGGGTCATCGCCAGCAACCTTGCCTTCTAAAAACACTGTTTCTTTTGTGTTCCCGATAACCTCGTTTACTAATTTTGCCAGGTCAACAATAGTAATCTCGTCTGGATTACCGATATTAACAGGGTAATGTTCTTCGGAATAGAGTAATTTAATTATTCCGTCGATAAGGTCATCAACATAACAGAAGCTGCGAGTCTGGGAACCATCACCATAAATGGTCAATTCTTCTTTTTTCAAAGCCTGCTGGATAAAATTAGGGATAACGCGTCCATCATCCAGGCGCATTCTCGGTCCATAGGTATTAAAGATTCTGACAATTCCGGTGTTGATGTGGTGATAACGGTGGTAAGCCATCGTCAAAGCTTCAGCAAAGCGTTTGGACTCATCGTAAACCGACCTTAATCCGATTGGGTCGACATGCCCCCAATATCCTTCTCTTTGAGGGTGTTCAAGTGGATCGCCGTAGATTTCGCTTGTGGAAGCTAGAATGTACCTTGCCTTGTGGTCACGGGCGACTCCCAACATGTTATGAGTTCCCAACGCACCGGCTTTCATCGTCTGTATAGGGAGATTCGGGAATCCAAATGGGGAGGCAGGATTTGGGCTAGCGGGAGACGCGAAATGCATCACTGCGTCAACTTTCCCGGGAACAAAGATGAAATTGGCAACATCATGGCGGATAAAGGAGAATTTCTCATTTCCAGCCAGATGAGCCAGGTTGTCTTTGTTTCCAGTAATGAAATTATCCATACCGATAACTTCATTACCAAGAGCAATCAATTTGTCACAGAGATGAGAACCTAAAAACCCCGCTGCGCCTGATATTAATATTCGCATAATGATTAAATCCTTCTCAACCTTATTCGATTATAATGACCGAAGTTTTTACGGAAAGAAATTATAGCATGAAGGATATAAACGACCTAAAACAAGAAAAAACCTTGCCAGCGATACTAGAAGCGCTGCTTTTTATCGCTGTATCACCGGTTTCAATTACTCAACTGGCTTCCGCTCTTGGCGAAAGCGAGAAAAAAGTAACAGGTGCCTTAGATGAACTTGATAGCTATTATTCTGAATCAAGGGGATTAGAGCTTCAGTGGCACGGTAAAAAGGTTCAACTCACGTCCTCTCCCGAATTTTCTAAAATAATTGAGGATTTTCTGGGAGTTGAGGTAACTACAACATTAAGTCAGGCTTCTTTGGAAGCGCTGGCGATTATTGCTTACAAACAGTCTATCACAAGGCCTGAAATTGATGAAATTCGGGGTGTGAACAGTGATGGCGTTGTAAGAAATCTTCTAAGCAAAGGGTTGATCGAAGAAAATGGGCGTGTTGAGGGCGCTGGAAGGCCGATCCTTTACGTAACTACCTCTGACTTCCTAAATTACTTTGGTTTGTCATCCCTGGATGATCTGCCGACATTTGAAGTGCAATCGACAGAGGAAAATATTGCCAAGCCAATTCTGAAAGATTAGCCAATGGAAAAAGATCGTTTACAGAAAATTCTTTCCAGAAGCGGTTACGGCTCAAGAAGGGAGTGCGAGAAAATTATTGCCGATGGCTTCGTGACGGTAAATAATCAACTCGCAAAACTGGGGGATAAAGCTGATTATGAAACCGACATTATACGTGTAAATAACAATATAATCGCAAAACCGGAAAGCGATACTCTTTACCTCGCATTTTATAAACCGCGTAAAGTTCTTTCTGAAATCAAAAAACTTGATGACAGAATGATCATCACAGATTTTATTCCTTTAAGCGACTACTTCTTTATTGTTGGAAGATTAGATTTTGATAGTGAAGGATTGATTTTATTGACCAATGATGGAGAAATTGCCAATCAACTCACTCATCCCCGGTATGAGCATGAAAAGGAATATCACGTCCAGGTCTCCAAGGCTCCCGATCCTGAGCAGTTAAACATTTGGAGAAAGGGAGTTGTTATTGAAGGCGGTTATCGAACAATGCCTGCGAGGGTTGATATTCTCCCTCAAGACAAGACAGGAAAATGGCTTCGCGTGATCTTAAAAGAGGGTAAAAAACGCCAAATCAGGGAGATAGGAATCAGTATTGGCCTGCCGGTAAAAAGGATAATTCGCAGAAGAATAGGACCTGTAGAAGTAGGGCGGCTTAATCCTGGCGAATGGCGCCGCCTTACTTCACAAGAAATAAGAAGTTTGAAAAATCTTCAGAAATCAATTAAATCTAATTAGGATCAGGAAGTTGCGATCTGATTTGGTTGATTTTTTCATCCCTCAATAGGTTTAATTTTGCCTGGCTGCGAAACATTTCCTTTAGCTTATCGCTGTGAATTGTTATCTCAGGGGCATTCTTTGCATTGACATCTGCCTTTTCAGAAAAGAAAATATTAACAATTTTTGGTTCCACGTCAAAACTGATATTGTTTTTCTTTTTATAATCTTCAAAAACACGACGCGCAATTTTTGATTCTTTCTCAATATTTGAAAGGCTTTCTTGTCCGAATAATTTGGCGATGAAATTAGCGCCGCCTTTCTGTTCATATCGGTTTTTCCCCGAATTGTAAGTAATTATTCCAATTTGATGATAGGGATTAATGATCCACACCCCGGCAGGACCAACCAAAAGGTGCGGAACTCCAGTATTATAGTTATAAAGCGTATATTGGTCGTTTAATCCCTTCAAAGATAGTCCTATAATCTCGTCCGGACGAGGAGAGCGACCCCATTTATTGGCCAAATAAATGCTAATTTGGACCAAGATATACGCCGGAATAAGAATAATATATGCAATTGTGTATTGCGTTCTATCGGCACCAGTAAATGACCATATCAAACCTATTACCAGCAACGCTAAAGCTGAATAAAGCACAATTTGGCTGATTCTTTTATTTCTTTGGATCAATCGGTTGTTATTAGAAATTTTCATTAGTCCTCTATTTGCTTATAATAGGCTTTCGGTAATTTTATTTTTCATATCATTCATAAGGCCAGATTTAATAGCCCTATCCGCTAAAAATACTGAACTGACAATCGCTTTTGCATCTGAACGTCCATGCCCCACAAAAACCAGGCCGTCAATTCCTAATAATGGCGCAGCACCAATTTCACTTGGATCAATAAGGTTTTTCATTTTTGAAAATGCAGGTTTTGCAAAAAGCGCACCAATTTTAGTCCTGAAAGACCCCATTAATTCTTCCTTGAGGACATCTGTGATCATCATGGCAACTGCTTCGCTGCTTTTTACCAGGATGTTCCCCGTAAAACCATCGGTAATAACAACATCAACATCGCCACCAAACAATTCTTTGGGTTCAACATTCCCAATGAAATTGATTTTGCTTTCCGCAAGCAGTTTAAAAGAGTCTTTGACCAACTGATTCCCTTTACCTGCTTCCTCACCATTAGAGAGTAATCCAACTCGAGGATTGGTTTTTTCCAATACATTCTGGGCGTAAATGCTCCCCAGAATTGCAAATTGCTGTAAAAATTCAGGTCTGCAATCGGCATTTGCGCCAATATCAACCACAATGCAGCGGTCTTTCCGGGTAGGGAAAATGGCAGTTAAAGCTGGGCGTTGAACACCTTTTATCCTTCCGAGAACCCGTAGAGCATTGAACATCGCACCGCCTGTGTTTCCAGCAGTCACAAATGCTTCGCCTTTTCCCTCTTTTACCAAACGAACTCCAACAGCCATGGAATTATTTGGCTTTTTCTGTCCTGATTCAACGGGTTTATCCCACATGTCCACCACTTCGGGAGCATGCTCAACTGTGATCTTGGGATGACTTGGCGCGAGAGAATTCAATTTTGGCGTTATAAGGTTCTCATCACCCACAAGAATAATGTCATTATCAATTAATTTGACCGCTGCTATAGCACCTTCTATCTCCGGGTCGGGATACTTATCGCTTCCCATCGCATCAAGAATTATTGTCATAGAAACCTCATATAAAATAAATATTTATTCAAAACTTGACACCAATTTATTGCCGATTATAATTGGTAAACCTTCGCGCTGGTGCTGGAATTGGCAGACAGGCATGGTTGAGGGCCATGTGCCGCAAGGCGTGGGGGTTCAAGTCCCCCCCAGCGCATCATAAAAAACCATAATTATGGTTTTTTATTTTAAACACCCTCCCAGTCAAACAGGTTATTAGCATTTTCGCTCGTTTTTGTGATCACCTCAGATAGTTCCATTTTCTTTATTTCTGCGATTTTTTCCGCAATAAATCTAACATATTGGGGTTCATTTCTCTTCCCCCGGTACGGATGAGGGCAAAGAAAGGGGGCATCAGTCTCGATTATGAGATGAGCGATATCAATTTCCGCAATTATTTTCTGAAGTTCCTGAGATTTTAAGAAGGTTGCAGGTCCGCTGATACCTAAGTAAAAATTGTGCGCCAATGCCCATTTGGATATGATTTCCGAACCACTAAATGAGTGAAACACCCCAGGATGAGCGGCCAAACTGGATTGCGAACATAATAGATCTGTGTACCAATCATCCAGAAGGCTGATTATTTCTGCATCCGAATTTCGATTATGGATGCATATTGGCTTCCCTGACTTCTTAGAGATATCTAACATTTTTTGAAGAACGGCTATTTGAACTTCAACTGAAACTTTTTCCCTGTAAAAATCAAGGCCAATTTCCCCAATGGCCACTACTTTTGGATGATCAACAAGGGATTCCAGGGTTTCTATTGCAAACTGATCCACGCCGGCTGAATAGTTTGGGTGAATTCCTATAGCCGCATAAAGACATTCTGGGTATTTTTCACTTAATATTATTGATTGGTGGCTTGTTTCAAGGTCTATACCGGGTATAAGGATTTTCCTCACGCCACCCGCATAGGCTTCATTCACGACTTCTTCAATGTCGTTATCAAAGTCCTGCATGTACAGGTGGCAGTGAGTATCCGAAAGAAAGGGCAATTACTCTATTCCCGCGATTTTTAGGCCGCTTTTAAGGATTTCCTGGACCTTATCTTTATGGGTCGTCTCACAATATACTCTAATTAAAGGCTCGGTTCCGGAAAATCGGATTAATAACCAGCCACCATCTTCTAATGAAAATTTATAACCGTCTTCAAAGTTGAATCCGGTTACTTTAAGTCCGGCAATTTTTTCAGGTTTGGCGGAAATTATGCGATTTTCTTTCTCTTTTTGATCACCAACAAACCGATTATCGACACGGTCATAATAATGCGGGCCAATTTTGCTAAAGAGCAATTCAAGAAGTTCTGACGGTTTTTTATTAAGTTTCACCATCATATCGAGAAGATATAAGCCGGCCAGAATGCCATCCCTTTCAGGGACGTTCCCTCGGAAAGCAAAACCGCCTGATTCCTCACCGCCAATCATGGCATCGGTTTCAAGCATCTTTGGGGCAACAAACTTAAATCCAACACCGGTTTCGTATACAGGAACTGAATATATTTTGCCAAGCTTTTCTAGCATGCTTGTGGTAGAGAGCGTTTTTACAATCGCCCCTCGTTCTTTACGAACCTCAAGCATATAGTAAGCCAATAGGGCAAATACCTGAAGCTGGTTGATAAAGTTACCTTTTTCATCACCAAGACCGAAGCGGTCAGCGTCGCCATCATTAATAAGCAGAACATCGAATTTTCTTTTTGTAACTTCCTGAAGGCCTACATCGATATTTGGGGAGATAGGTTCAGGGCGATTCATTTCCGGAAAAATAGGATTTCTTTGATTGTGAATCTCCTCAATGATAGTTTTACCCCCCGATAGTAACCTTGGGAACCAACCAGCACCATTACCCCACATGGCATCAACCAGAACTTTAAATCCTGCGTCCTTTAAAGGCTGCAAATCAATCAAGTCCTCTAAATGCTTTATATATTTGGGGGCTGCATCAAAATAGGTCAAAAGACCCCGTTTTTTTGCATTTTCCGCATCCAATACCTTCACATCCGATATATCTGCCGGGATCAGGCTTTCAATTTGTTTTAACCCTTCCGGAGGAACCGCACCGCCATTCTGGTCACGGACCTTAAAGCCATTATCCGTGGGGGGGTTATGTGATGCCGTGATGTTAACCGCGCCAATGGCATTTTCACTAATCACTGAATAAGAGATAACAGGAGTGGGTGTAGGTCCCTCAGTCAGAAAAACTTCAAATCCATTACCTGCCAATACTTCTGCGGCGGTTCTGGCAAAGTGTTCTGAAAGAAAACGCATGTCATAACCGACAACAACCCTATTATTTTTATGTTTTGATAATTTCAGGTATGAGGCAAAGCCCTGAGTACAGCGTCTTACGCTGTCAAAAGTGTAATCCTGCGCAATCCCGGCCCGCCATCCATCAGTACCAAACTTGATTTCAACAGACATAAATCCTCCAAATTAGATAATTTTTGATATTATATCAACCAGGAATTATACAAATAATCAAACAAGTATTAATAATCGGGTGAATAAAAGCACAACTGATTAATGCTCAAAAACAAAAGATAATGTTAAAATCAAATAAACCATTCTTTGATATTCTTATAAAAACTGAAAGATGGAATTATATTCAAAGAATGAGCCGGGTTTTGTATACCTTAAACTCAGACAGTTCACTTTAGGCTTGTTTTTACTGTCATTTAGATAGAAATTATGAACAATTTAACCCTTCCGGTCTTTATTTTTGGCAGCCTAGTTGGCTTGCTTACAGGCGCGTTGTTCCATCTAATAGCAGGGGGAAAATTAATCCGGCTTGTATTTTGCCTGGTGTTTGGATGGATTGGCTTTTGGGGAGGAAATTACTTTAGCCAAAGGTTTGGTATTCAAATACTTCAGTATGGGCAGATTAGTTACGGCACTTCGGTCGTATTGAGCTTGATATTGGCTGCCGGCGGTTACTGGATTTCTGGAGAAAGTAAACCTGAAGTTGGTTAATACAACCTTATGACTTGGTCTGACAGCGAGATAATTGCACACGATGGTGATTTTGCCCAGCTGGCAGCTTCACAAATCAAATTTTTTACTTTTCCCTTGAAATCAGGCCAGGTTTTTCAAACTCACTGGGGGTAATTGCGCATGATGATCTTATTGGAAAACCCTGGGGGTCTCAAGTATTCAGCCATCAAGGCAGTCCTTTTTATCTTTTTAAACCCGGCCTTTGCGAGTTAATTTCCACAACCAAAAGAAACACCCAGATCATGTACCCCAAAGACATCGGATACATATTACTCAGATTAAATATCATTCCTGGAAGCAAAGCCATCGAGGCCGGTACAGGTTCGGGTGGTTTGACTCAAGTCTTGGCTGCTTATATGGGGGATAAAGGCCATGTTTTTAGCTTTGAGATGCAAGATGAAATGCAAAATCTCGCAAAAAAGAACCTTGCAAGAATTAATTTATCAGAAAGAGTGACCTTTGTCTCCAGAAACATTCAAGATGGCTTTGAGATAGAAAATGCCGATGCGTTATTTCTGGATCTGCCAAATCCTTATGACTATTTACTTCAAATTATACAGGCGCTAAAACCTGGTGGATATTTTGGCACGTTATTACCGACAACCAATCAGGTAAATAAATTATTGATTAACCTTGCCAGAAACGATTTTATTTTTGTTGACGTCTGTGAAATTCTATTAAGGTTTTACCAATCCGAACCAGAGAAATTCAGGCCTGTTGACCGGATGGTGGCTCATACTGGTTTTCTCGTTTTTGCCAGATCTATCCTGCCAAAACAAGAAACTCCTCACTCATAGATTTACTGCCAATTAATAAAATTCGCCATCACCAATGCAGGAAAATTGTAATCTTGAACTGCCAGTAATCAAGAAAAAAAAATCGGAAAATTCTTGGAGCTCATCGAAAATTGGCGTAAATAATTCTCCTAATGAATACCTCCTTAATTCACCTGTTTTAGTACCTCTTATTGTTTACCATGTTGAAGTTTCCCTTCTTTTTACACTACGGTCTAACTCATTAGACCGGCATAGCGGCCAAGTATCGTTTCCAGGGAGAATCATTGAAAAAGATGACAATTCCTCTATTGAGACAGCTTTGAGAGAAACCAGAGAAGAAATCGGGGTTGGCAGGGAAAATATCCAGGTTATTGGCAAACTTGCCCCATTTAATACCGCTACCGGATATATTGTTAATCCTGTTGTCGGAGTTATCGATTCTTTAGAAAATATAAGAAGAAATGAAGTTGAAGTTGAAAGGGTTTTCTGCATCCCATTAAACTGGTTATGCGTTCAGGACCATTCTAGAATGGAAGATTTTATAGCTAATGATGGAAAAACCAGAAAAGTCAGGTTCTTCGATCTTTATGAGGGAGAATTGCTTTGGGGGATTACTGCAAAAATCACTCGTGATTTACTTGAGATAATAAAAAAATGAGCGAGAACTTTCGCTCATTTTTATTGTTGATAATTAGAAATTTATTCTTCCTCTGGCTCTTCGATTTTACCTTTTTCAATCACCTCAGGTTCGACAGCAGCACCTTCTTCACTAACTACTTCTTCCGCGACAGGTTCAACTTCTTCCTTGACGGCGTTAGCAACCGCAACCAACTCTTCAAGGTCGGTCAGGATTTCAACATTGGCTAATTTGGGCAGGTCCTTGACATAGATTGCAGAACCGATTTCTGCCAATGAAGATACATCAACTTCAATAGTATCAACCAAATCCTGCGGTAAACATTCTACTTCGATCTGGTCAATACCAGAAACGATTAGCGCATCAAAATTCTCCAAGACTGGCGCCTTACCTACCAGGGTTAATGAAACATGTGTTCGGAGTTTTTCCTTCACTGAGATTGCCTGAATATCGATATGGAGAAGTTCGTTTTTTATATAATCCCGCTGAACTTCACGCACCAGTGTGGCATGTTCCTTTCCATCAACATTAATTGTCAAAATTGTTGAGCTGGATATTTTGTTGAAGAGCAGGGTGGTTTCGCGCTTTTTGAGAGAAATAGGCAAGGTTTCAATCTCGCGGCCATAAATGACAGCCGGGATCAGGCCTTCTTTTCGTAAAAACTTTACTTTCTTGCCAGTTTGATTTCTTACTTGTGCTTCTAATACAATCTTTTCCATATTATCCTTTTACGCCTCTCACCAGTTTTTCTGGTTACCTTCGCTTTTAAATTTACAACAGGGTTGGATTTTATCTATTGAACTCGCTTTCGTCAAGTCAGCCAACTTTATTCCAGCCAAATGAGCGTTCAACGGCTCGTTTCCAATCATTATACAAATTTTCTCGTAGGTTCTCATCCATTCGCGGAAGCCACGTACGATCTTCTTTCCAATTCGAGCGTAAATCATCCAGGTTTTTCCAGAAACCAATTGCAAGTCCCGCGGCATAGGCTGCACCTAAGGCGGTAGTTTCTGTAACAGTAGGACGGACAACAGGCACATTCAATATATCGGTTTGGAATTGCATCAATAATTCATTTATAACCATTCCGCCATCTACTTTTAAATTCTTAAGGGGAACACCCGAATCTTTAACCATCGCATCCAGGACCTCACGAGTCTGAAAAGCTGTTGCTTCCAGCGCAGCTCTGGCTAAATGGCCCTTATTAGCGAATCTTGTTAAACCGATGATTAACCCACGCGCATCAGACTTCCAGTATGGAGCGAACAATCCCGAAAAAGCGGGTACAAAATACACTCCGCCGTTATCCTTAACAGTTGCCGCCAGACTCTCAATATCTTTTGAATTTTGAATAATTCCTAAATTATCCCGTAGCCACTGCACTAAAGCGCCGGTTATGGCAATTGAGCCTTCAAGACAATACACAGGTTTTTCACCACTTAATTGGTAGCCAACCGTTGTTAGCAGCCCATGTTTGCTGTGGATTATCTTATCGCCTGTATTTAACAGCATAAAACAGCCAGTTCCATAAGTGTTCTTTGCGTTTCCAGGATCAAAGCAGACTTGCCCAAATAATGCCGCTTGCTGGTCACCCAAGTTTCCTGTGATAGGAATTGTTTTTCCTTCTAAAACGAAGTCCCCGAAATGGGAAGAAGAAGGTTTTATTACTGGCAGAAAATTTTTAGGGATGTCCAAAATTCTTAATAAACCATCATCCCAATCAAGAGTAATTAAATCCATCAATAAAGTTCTGGAAGCATTGGTTACATCTGTAAAATGAACACCGCCATTAACGCCCCCGGTTAGATTCCAAATCAGCCAACTGTCAATATTTCCAAATAGAACAATTCCTGTTGATAGGTCCTTTTGTAGTTCTTCATTGTTTTCAATTAACCACTTAATTTTGGGACCTGAGAAATAGGTGGCCAGGGGAAGCCCAGTTTTTTTACGGAAAAGGTCTTCCAATCCTTGAGAAATCAATTCGGAACATATTTTTTCGGTTCGTGTATCCTGCCAAACGATCGCATTTCCATATGGTTTGCCCGTCAATTTATTCCACAGCACAGTTGTTTCACGCTGATTGGTTATGCCAAGGCCTTTGATCTGTCTTTGATCAATCTTGCATAAGGCGAACGCTTTTCTTAATACCTCGATTGAATTTGTTAATATTTCAATCGGGTCGTGTTCAACCCAACCCGGTGAAGGGTAAATTTGGCGGTGTTCTTTTTGGGCAGAGGAAATGATTTTTCCCTTATAGTCAAAGATGAGGCATCGTGTACTTGTTGTCCCTTGGTCAATAGCAACAATATACTCCAAGAAATCCCTCCAATTATGATGGACTAAATCTTCTTTATTTCTTCTTTCAGAATAAACACTTTGTCAGAGTAAGAATTCAAAGTATCGATATTCTTATTGAGTGCAATTTGTTCAGATCGCACAAACCGGCTGTAAGGTTGGATAGTTGAATTGATACGTTCAATTATTACATCAACCTGTTTCACAAACTCTGACATTAAAGAATTCGATAACTGGTCACGTAGATCTGAAAATTTTCTTGAAAACAAAGCTTTTGCTTGTTTTTTCTTTGCGGGAATAATGAAAAATCCTAACACCGCGGTTAGACCAGCCAATAAAATACCGGTAAGATCGGCTGCTGCTGTAGTTGCCAATACTGTAATCAGGGTCCCTAATCCTAAAGCGCCAACCTCAATCGCTGCGGAAGTAGCCACTGCCATTTGAGCGTCTTCTGCGATCTTTTTGGCTTCATCATCCTTGTCAAATCGTTCAACGATCCGATGAGATTCGCGTTTGACAACTTCAATAATCTTAAAGCGCTCAAACCGTATTTGCCGTGTCTCAGGGTCGTCAAAAACCCTATCCTGATATTTCTGAATCCTCTGATCAATTTTATGGGTGATTGCCTGCCACTGTTTCAAATCTTCTTCAACCACCCAGTCGATTAAACCACTGACCTTATTGTCAATTTCAATGGATAATCCCTTTACAACCCGGGTGTTATATTCAGATTGAACCCTTTCTTTATTAATCAGGTCCATAATTCTGGCAATTCTGAATGTGTTTTCAAAAAAGTTCAGTCCGCGTTTTTCAAATTCAAGTAAGGAATTATCGATTTCTGCGTAATGAAACTTGAAACTGCGCAGCATATCTTCTCTGAATAGGGCGATCTGGTTTTCAAGATCACTTAGGAGTTGAACATCATTACTGATCAGGTTGATTTTCTCATTCGTTGACTCTATCAGCTCACCAATAAGTTTGTTCAATACACCCAGAGGATTGGCTAATTTCAAAGCCAATTGACTGGCTGGGTTTAATGTTTTATAGATATAGTCTTCAAGATTTTGAAAATCAGGTTCTGTGGATTTATCTTCCAACTTGCGTTTAAGAGCATTTTTTGCACTCAATGTAAATATAGGAGCTTCAGTGCCAAGAAGATTCTTTGTGTTCGATGCCACATAACCAATGATTTCACTAAGATCTTTTTCTGAATCAATAATATCGGTTTTATTGATCAAAACGACGACTTTCTTTCCCCAGTCCTGAATTAATTCTAGAAATTGCCTTTCGCTTTCCGTGAAAGGCCGATCAACTGACGTAATAAACAAAATCAGGTCTGATCTGGGAATGAAATCTGTGGTTAACGCCTCATGTTCCCTTAAAATTGCGTTAGTACCAGGTGTATCGACCAGACTGATATCTTCCAGGATTGGATTAGGGATTTCGATGAGGACTTGACCAGGCGCCAGGTTTGTGACTTTTTGTTCTGATCCATACCGAAGAATTGAAATATTAGCAGTGGTGGGGGTAACGCCTGTTTCGAGTATGCTCTTTCCAAGCAAGGCATTTATGAATGCCGATTTGCCGGAATTATATTCACCAACGATTACAATCAAAAACAGGTCGTCTAATTGAATTAATAAGTCTTTTATAAGGGATATATTTTGAACGCTAAATTTGTTGAATTCGCCAAACGCTAAAAAATCAACAAGCAAGACTTTAATTCTATTGACTAGATCATTCTGATTTCGAGTGAGTAATCGCATTTTTCGTGATTATATCATCTGCATTTTTAAGGGTTAATAATTATCCATTATAGGAAATCTTAAGGTAAAGAGTATTAAAATCTTGAATGGAATATTTTATAGAAAGGTATATCTTTATTGCGAGTTCAGATTTAATTCCATTAATAATATTGAATTAAAATATCTTTTCTTATGACTGATAAAATTGATAAACCACTCAGAAAATTTTATAGGTGGCTCAAAGGGCATACCTTTGGCATTGTCAGAATATTGCGCATAGCTATTGACCGATTTGGCCAATCGAACGCAACCCAAGCAGCTGCCGGTATGGCGTTTTATGCCTTCTTTTCAATTTTTCCGCTCTTGTTATTTTTTGTAGTGGGGCTCAGCTATGTGCTTGAATCAAAATCCGCTTATAAATATATTATCGAAAATGTTTTCCTCGTTTTACCGACCGCAAAGGAATTGATCGACGCCAACCTCCGGCAAGTATTGAACTCAAGAGGGGAAGTGGGGTTGATTGGCTTAGCGAGTTTTCTCTGGTCAAGCTCTAGTTTTTTCTCAGTTTTGGCAAAGAATATTAATCAAGCCAGCCTTGATTTTCACCCGAGAAAATTTTTTGAAGATAGGGTAGTTGCCTTGATAATGATTAGTCTGTTGGCCTTACTTTTAGGTTTATCTCTACTTTCGAACATTATCACCAGTTTAATCCCTCCATTGAATATCTTGTTCTGGCGGGGAAATCCGCTTCAAGAGACCATCATCTGGCGATATGTCATAAGATTGGTACCTTTTATCGTTACACTGCTTCTATTAATTGGTCTTTACAGATTCATTCCCAAGAAAAAGATTGGTTGGACAGGCGTTCTCATTGCTGCGCCTGTTGCTGCTCTTAGTTGGCAATTGACTACAAGCTTGTTCACCTGGCTGCTGCAGATGGGTTTGGTCAATTATGAACTTGTTTATGGCTCTTTGGGTACAGTCGTAACGCTGATGTTCTGGATATATTTATTCTGCACTATCACTATCTTTGGCGCTCACTTAAGTACGGTAATTGAATTTATAAAGTTGGGGGAGCACTAATTTCTCCCTGATAAATTCCACAACACTTACAATTTTTCAGCCGTTCAATAATTTCGCTTTTTCCTGCCACAAGGCTTGCAATCAGTATCAGAATTGGAAAAATTCCATTAATTTTATGGTTCATAAAATAATTCCTTTTTTCGAAGAATTATTTCTCAAAAACTTCCCAATAGCCTTTATCCAGTTCATCATCGGATAGGTGGGCATACCGCTGGGTGACAGTAATATTTTGATGGCGCGCGAGGTTTTGAGCCAATTTTAGGTTTCCCGTGGTTGTAAGTACCCGGGTTACAAAATAATGTCGGAAAGAGTGGGGGGTAATCGTCCCGACAGCTTCATCACCCAATATTTCCCTTACATATTCTTTAACGATATTTCTACCAGTGGTAGGTGTAATTGACTTAATTTTGGAGCCAGCGCCTTTGTCATGCCTCGCAAACAGCGGGAGAGAGCCCAAAGGTTTTCGAGATTGTCCATCTAATTCCCCGCGCGCTTGAATATAATCTTTTAAAGCCTTTTGTGATCGCCTGGAAAATCTAACAATTGCCTGCCGATTGCCTTTGCCAATTATTAAAGCCTTTCCTTCGTTCCAGTCAATATCTCCGCGCTTCAGGTTACATGCTTCATGCACACGCAATCCGGTGTCTCCCAAGGTAATTAGAAAAGCTTTATCTCTTAATGCGCGTAGATATTCGTTTTTATCATCATTTGAAACAATAACCTTATTTTCCATCACTTCTAGGATTTTGCTTATGCTATTAGCAGGGAATTGCGGTAATCTTTTACCTGGTTTTCTGGTCCTCTGACGGATCAACAGCTTGACTTTAGATAAATTTACATCTGCTATTTCTTCAGCAACCAAATATTCGAGAAATCCTTTCACAGCCGTTATATAAAGCTGTTCTGTTGTTGCGGCATATGATTTCAAGTCATGCGCAAACCAACTGATTATTTCCTCATTAATTCTTGCAACAGGATCATTTTCAATGTCAAACTTATTATCCGTTAATGTGATTACCAAATTATCTAACGCTGTTTGATACGCAAGCAAGGTATTTTCGCTGCGAGCCAATTTGACCGTATCCAGGTAATCCTTTATGGCTTGGGAAATGGTTTTCATAGGCTATTTCCGTATTTGTATTATGCTTGTCATAATAGTACTTATCGAAAGCATAATATATTTTATCATAAAATTGACCTCCCTGCTGGTTTATACGGTTAGAGATTATTTAAAATTAGTTTTTTCATTTTCATATTAGATATAATCATCGCAAGGATTTACAGAAATTAGTGATACTTTTGATTTCTATCCCCTACCCCAATTAGAGGCTGAAGAATGATTTCAATACCGTATGGAAACAAATCTATCAAAATGGATATACAAGGGGAAAACTATACAGTTATTAGACCTAAAATGATCAGACCAACAACCGATCAAAACCAAATTGTCGAAAACGCTTTGAAATCAGGCTTTGGAAGATACTTAAGGTCAGGATCTGGAAAAGATAAACGGGTTGCGATAGGCATTAATGATCAATCCAGACCTATTCCCAACCAAATTTTGCTCCCAAGTTTGTTGGATTACCTGGTAAAAAATGGATTTGAACCAGAAAAAATCACTTTTTTTATAGCGACAGGCACACATGTGCCATTAAAACCCGAGGAATTTTCATTAATTCTTGATTCAGACATACTTTCAAAATATCATGTTGTCAGCCATGATTGTGATGAAGAGCAGAATTTGGCTTATTTGGGTACCACCTCTGTGGGTACACCTGTTCATGCAAATCGCCAATTTATGGACTCGGATATAAAAATTCTTGTCGGGAACATTGAGTCCCACCATTTTATGGGATTTTCAGGCGGAGTAAAGACTGCAGCAATTGGTCTGTCTGGAAGAAAGACGATCACAGCCAATCATTCTATGTTGTCTCATCCAAATACTGTGATGGGTTTATATTCCAGTAATCCAATGCGCCAGGATGTTGAAGAAATTGGAAAAATGATCGGAATTGATTACGCTTTTAATGTTGTAATAAATGATAATAAGGAAATAATCGCCGCTTTTTGGGGCGATCCCGTAGAGGTAATGTTTAAAGGGATTGAATATATCCGAACCAATGTTCAAATGGATTTGGATAAAGCCGCCGGAAATTTTGACCTTGTAATAGCATCACCCGGCGGTTACCCTAAAGATATCAATTTTTATCAGGCTCAGAAAGCGGTTACCCACGCTTGTTTATTTTCAAAGCCGGGTGGAGTGATCATTCTGGCGGCTGAATGTAGGGATGGGATGGGAAGCAAGAAATTTGAGCAATTTCTTAGTTCAAAACCTTCCTTCTCTGAAGTTATCAAAGATTTTGAAGACATGCAATTTGAAATCGGACCACATAAAGCTTACCAGTTAGCAAAACAAGCGATTAAGCATAAGATTATTCTGGTTTCTGATATTGATGAAGAACTTGTCCGGAAAATGCACTTGATGCCTGCCAAAACCTTAAGACAAGCATATGATCTAGCCATGGATGCCTTACCGGAAAATCCAGGAATCGCTGTGCTACCTTATGCAACCCACACTATGCCAAAAATTGCAGAGGCATTTTAAGGAAAAATGGATAAAACCATTCCGATATTTGAACATCCCGAATTGGATGGAAATTCTTTTTACCTTGAGGGAAATCAAATTGGTATTTTGTTGATTCATGGGTTTACAGCAACTACCGTGGAAGTAAGATGGCTGGCAGACTATTTGCATAATAAGGGCTTAACTGTAAGCGCTCCTCTCTTACCTGGGCATAGCACTACCCCTCATGATTTGAACAAGAAGAAATATACTGACTGGCTTGATTGTGTTGAAGAGGCTTATTTATCTCTAAGGAAAAGCTGTAACACAATAATTGTCGGCGGTGAATCCATGGGAGCCGTTTTATCCCTTTACTTGGCGGAAAAATTCTCTGAAATCAAAGCCTTACTGCTATACTCCCCTGCTATTAAGGTGTCCAGTTTGAAGTATGCCAAATTCTTGAGGTTTTTTAAACCAATAATTCAGAAACGTAATTATGATGATGTTATGCCCTGGCAAGGATATACAGTTTATCCACTTTTCGCCGCTAATGAATTTTTGCTTCTCCAGAAGTTAGTCATACAAAATCTTTCTCAAGTTAATCAGCCAGTCTTGATATTTCATGGCGCTTATGATAGAACAATTGACCTGGATAACAGAGATGTAATCTATTCATCGGTTAACTCTTCAATAAAGATCAAACAAATCATGCCTGACTCCGGTCATGTGATGCTTTTGGATAAGGAGTTCAATCTAATTGCGGGACAAACATTTGATTTTATTAATGGTCTAAAAATCCTTTAGTACCCGCTAGGGTTATAATCTATAAATAGAAAATTATGGAGCAAACATGGAAACATACCATGAAAAACTAGGTAAAACCACAATTGATCCTGGTGTATTGACTAATATCGCAAAATTGACCTCCCTTTCAGCCTCTGGGGTCAGCAAAATGGCAACGGGTCCACATAGTGTAGGTTCTTTATTTAAAAAGAATTATTCAGATGGAGTGAAAATTGAAGTTGAAAACAATACAGTTTACATAGAACTTTATCTTGTTTTGAAAAGCAATGCTGATCTTTTAAAAACAAGTCGGACCGTGCAGCAAAAAGTCAGCCGCGCAATCACTGAAATGGTTGGAATGGAAATTGGACATGTGAACGTCCATATTGAGGATATTGATTACCAAAACGAATAAAGCTCTTTTATAATGAAATCTCGCACCAAAGCGAGGGCTATTGCCCTGCAAGCGTTATTTGAATATGACCTCACCGGCCATCCATTAGGAGTTATCCTTGTTAATCGTTATCAGGAAGATGTACAAGAGCCAAAATCAGTCAAATTCACCGAAGAAATTGTCTTCGGTGTGTATCCAATAATCTCAAAATTAGATGAGATTATTGCCCACTACGCTCCAGAATGGCCTTTGGACCAGGTGGCATCCATTGATCGAAATATTATCCGAATTTCTTTGTGGGAATTCGCTGTAAAAAAGTGCACTCCTATCAAGGTGGCAATTAATGAAGCGGTTGAGTTAGGCAAGATTTATGGCTCCGACAGTACACCCAGATTTGTGAATGGTGTATTAGGAAGCCTTGTCTCCAAATATGATGAATATAAGGGCATTATTGAAAAGATGATTTCCTGAAGGTGTAATTAATGAAATTATTTAATAAAGTTTTATCAATCCTCATTATCCTGGCCATTGCCGGAATTTCAGCATCTTGCGCGGGTTCTTCAACCTCGAACAAAGGGGCTCAAAAATTATCTTATGCAGAGACTGTATTTGAAGTTCGAATTCCATTTGCCCTGAATGCTGGCGAAGTGTTGTTGATGGAGGTACTGGATGAAGTAACCGGCATTGCTCTAAACCCGGAACGATTTAAAATGGATACCACGGATGGCGTGACTTACAGCGTTCGGTTACCTTTGGCTATCGGATCTGTAATCCGTTACCGGTATGTAAAGAACGGCCAAAACAACATTATCGAAAAAGATCCCTCAGGGAATCAGATACATTACCGTCTTTATCATGTTACTGATTCATCAATAGCTCGTGACTTTATCACAAATTGGGATCAAAACTCCTTTGCAGTATCTACTGGTGAGATTAGCGGTTACATATATGACAAGAAATCCGAAGCACCCCTCTCTGAGATCATAGTTGTAATCAATGGGATGAGGACTTTCACGTCTTTTGATGGTTTCTTCAAATTTGAAAAAGTGCCATTGGGCGAGTATCACCTCACAGCGATGCATCCTGATGGGAAGTTTGAAGTATTTCAACAAAATGCGGTAATCGCAGAGAATTCCGTCACCCCGGCATCATTTGGGATGACGACAGCCAAAAAGGTGAATGTTACCTTCGTGGTTTCTGCCCCAGAGGACACAAAATCAAATGCTGCTATTAGATTATTAGGTAACACCCTCACTTTAGGGAATTCTTTTGCAGAAATAACTGGCGGTACCAGTGTTTTGGCTTCAAGGGCTCCTGTGTTGAAATTAAGAAACGATGGCAAATTTGAAATATCACTCCAATTATTCGCAGGCACCGATCTTAGATACAAATATTCTCTTGGGGATGGATTTATTAATGCTGAACATGATGCCGAGAATAAATTCATCACTAGACAGTTTATCATTCCCTCAAAAGACATCTCCATATCCGACACAATTTCTACGTGGTATTCCAAAGGGACCTATCCGATTAATTTTGTAGTAACAACCCCTGAAAACACACCCGCGCAAGATTATGTTTCAATTCAATTTAATCCTTATGTTTGGTTAAACCCAATCGCAATGTGGAAAACTGGATTAAACCAATGGACCTATTCTCTTTACGGTCCTTTTGAATACCTTGACAACTCACAATATCGTTTTTGCAGGAATGACCAATGTGGCATCGCCGATGATGAAGTTACAAAAGGCAAGGATGTTCCTGGTTACCAATTATTACTTACAGATAACCGACCTTTGACGATCAATTACCAAATTAATCAATGGTTCGGTCTACAGACCTCGCAATACTCGATTCAACCAGTAAATTTTCCAGCAACCAGCTCATTCTTCATCAAAGGTTTTCAATTTAATAAACAGTATGACCCTACTTGGCTGCCTGCATTGGATGCTGGTTTAATTGATGTGGGAGTTTCAGGAGCAAACTGGTTGTTTATCTCGCCAACATGGTCATTTTCTAAAGAAAACAACTTTGCAGCGGGAATAAAAGCGGACAAGGACGCTTATTCTGCTGATATCGTGAAAATTAAAGAAAAAGCAAGGGAAGCGGGATTGACCTTAGCAATATATCCGCAGATAAATCCAGGCGAGCCAATTGAAAATTACTGGTCCTCATCAGGTTTATCGTATAACTGGTGGCAGAAATGGTTTGACGAGTATGAGCGTTTTATTATTAACTATGTAGATTTTTCCGAATTGAACGGGATCAACACAGTTATTATCGGTGGTAAAAGTGTTTCTGCAGCTTTTCCAAATGGGAAGCTTCCCAATGGCAACTATTCCAATACGCCATACGACTTCAAGGATCGTTGGGTTAAGTTAATTGAAAAAATCCGCTCACGCTTCAGCGGTCAGATCGGGTTTGCCCTCCCCTATTCCCCAAAACTTGAAAATACTCCGGAAATAATTTCAGCAGCAGATTTTATTTATCTCGAAATAGATTCCGCTTTAACTGCTTCGAATACGCCAACAGTAGATGATCTGGTAAACCGATTTAGTGCCATACTGGATGAGGACATATATAAGCTATACGCAACCTATCAAAAACCTGTTATTTTAGGTCTTGATTATTATTCCTTAGATGGGTCTGCTTCAAATTGCGTAAATAGTAACTCTGCCTGTTCAAACCTGAATAACGATTCAATTGATCTTACAGAGCAGGCTGATGTTTACCAGGCGATTCTAAAAACATCCATTTCGAGACCCTGGGTTTATGGGTTGGTATCCATAGGCTTTAATCCTGCAGCGGCTGTTCAGGATGGCTCTGATTCGGTTCATGGAAAACCTGCCATGCAGGTACTTTCCTACTACTTTAATAACTTGAAATAAAAGTTTAACTTATCGAGAGAGGAATTAAAATACTATTCCTCTCTATCAAATTATTTATTTGCAGCCCGAGCTTTCAATTGACGGTGAAGTTCTTCGATATCACCAGTAATAAATTTTGTTGTAATTAAATAAAAGGCACCACAAAAAATCCAGGCGGTGATGCAAATAATTAATATGGCAGTTTGCCTGGGTCTGGGATTATTCGCTGCTCTGAGCGTATCTGCAATAACTCCCGTAATTAACGGAGCCAACGCTGCGCCGCTTGATTCAATAAAATATTGAATAGAAAGAGCCGTACTGCGGATTTCAGGTAAAGCCACATCATTTACAGTGGATGTAACATTGGCCGAAGATATCGGAATTAATAATGCAGTTACACCCATCATGACAGCAAATAAAGTTTTGTTCTCAAGCGGTATATTCAAAGTAGCGAAGAGTAATAAAGCGCCTAATAAAACACCGAAAAAAGCGACCAGCAATCGACCTTTCCGTGTTCTTTTAAAGAAGAAATCCCCCGCTGCCCCGCCAATAAAAAATCCAGAAGCCATAACGAGGATGGCAGGACCCATCACCATCAATATCTCAGTTTGGGCGTAACCCCTTTCTTCAGATAAATAAATAAACATAAAGGCAATAATAGTATTCCAGGGAAACGCTCCAAAAAATCCCTGCAAATTCATCATAATCAGGCTTCTTTTCCTGACTATGCCTTTGATTTTGGACCATTCAAAATGATAATTGCCTACCTGTTCAACGTTCTCAAATTCAGGCTCCGCGTTTCCTCTGGGAACGTCCTTGACAAATAAAAGGATGATTAATGCCATTAATATTCCTAAACCGCCGGTTATGAAAAAAATATTCCGCCAGCCAAGTGAAACCGCAATGGTTGTGGCCAGAATAAGGCCTATCATGTAACCGAGGGGTTGTGTGAGCTGAAGTAATCCATAGATTTTTCCCCTAACGCCAGGAGCAAAGTAATCAGCAATCAGGCTGTAAAGACCAGGATAACTGGAATCATCCACACCTGTAGATGCTCTGGAGGCCAGAAAAGTATTGAAAGTTGGTGCTATCGCACTTAACCAAGTAGTTGACCCCCAAATAAATGAAGCCAATGCGAGTAATTTGCTGCGAGCATAACAGTCATATAAATATCCCCAAAGAGGATAAAATATAGAACCAACAACCAGCGCAGCGGTCGAAATAGCCCCCCATTGGGTATCCGTTAGCTGCCATTCTCTGTATATCTGAGTAGCCATTGGATTGATCAGCATCTTATCGGTCTGATGAAGAAGCATAAAAAAGAAAAATACACCCAAAATCACCCACCGATACTTCGATGACCTTTTCATATGTAATTGACCTCCAATGTAAATTGTTTTAGTATATTCATTATGAAGAATAAATCAAATGAATAAATTCCCTTTCTTAAAAACACCAACATTTGAATTAGGCACTTTATGAATCCGAAAGAATTTCAAAGTATTCAACCAATCACACAGGCCTTCATCAACGGAAAATATTCCAGAGATGTGGTTTCGCACTGGATTGAGGTAAAACGAGACGCATTTTTTGAGGATATTCCAAATGACCTTCACCCTATTCTAAAGGAAATATCGTATAAACAATTTCCGAATGGATTATTCGCCCATCAAGTAGAAAGCTGGAATCAAGTAAAATCTGGAAAGAATGTGGTCATTTCCACAGGCACTTCGAGTGGAAAATCTCTTTGTTATTACCTCCCTGTTTTAGATGATTTAATACGTAATAATAATTCCACCTCCATATTGCTATTTCCCACTAAAGCTCTAACCAACGATCAATTCTTAAAACTCAATGAGTCAATAAAAAATATTAATTCCATTGCTAAGGGAGAAAAACCGCTAACAGCAGCGATCTACGATGGCGACACTTCAAATAGTAAAAGGATAGCTATACGCAAGTCAACCAACATTCTCTTTTCTAACCCGGATATGCTCCATATAGGAATCCTTCCCCACCATACAAGTTGGGAAGGGTTCTTGAGAAATTTAAAATTCATTGTGATAGATGAGATACATCTTTATCGTGGGGTATTTGGATCTCATTTTGCAAATGTCATTCGACGATTGAAGAGGATTTTACATTTTTATGGGTCAAGTCCGCATTTTATTCTTACGTCTGCAACAATCTCTAATCCAAAGGAATTTGCAGAAAAACTTATTGAAGAAAAGTTTGAAATCATCAATTCAGATTCTTCCCCTAAGGAAGAACGTCATTATTTCTTTCTCAATCCCCCTGTTATCGACGCAGAACTCGGATTAAGAAAAGGAATGATCGACCAGAGCGTCGAGATTGCGGATTTACTCACGCGAAACAATATCCAATCCATTTTTTTTTCACGGACCCGTAAGACCGTTGAGCTTACTACAAAGAGATTAACCGACAAATTGGGTTCTGCCGATGGTAGTGTACACGGTTATCGCAGTGGTTATCTTCCTAAAGAACGTCGAAATATTGAAGCCGGACTTCCGCAAGGGATTAATAAAATCTGTAATTTCCACCAATGCGCTTGAAATGGGGATAGACATGGGCAAAGTCGATGCCATTGTAATGATGGGTTATCCCGGCTCAATTTCTTCATTTTTCCAGCAATCCGGTCGGGCTGGAAGAAGAAACCAAACTTCTGCCGCAATTTTGATTGCCTCCGCTTCCCCTATGGATCAATATATCATCCGCCATGATGAATATGTGCGCAAAGGTAACCCAGAGAACGCTTTACTTGATCCCAATAATCCCTTAATTTTATTGAATCATTTAAAAAGCGCTGCTTTTGAACTACCTTTCAAGGAATTTGAACAATTTGGGAACTTGGATTGGAGTAAAGTTCATCCATATTTTGAAATTCTTTGCACTTTTTCAGACATTGTTCGCAGAAATAGTTCTTATTACTGGATAGCTCAAGAATACCCGGCCAGTGAAGTTTCACTTCGCAATATAAATCAAAATTCAATTGTTTTGAGATTGGCAGATGGCAAAAATTCGGTGGTCATCGGTGAAGTGGATTACCAAAGCGCATTCAGGACTGTCTATCCAGGAGCTGTTTATCTCCATGATGGAAACTCCTACTTGGTGCAGAACTTGAATCTTGAGGACTCTACTGCAGAGCTAATCCCACTTGAAGAAGACTACATTACAGAGCCAAGGGTCAATAACTCCATAAAGGTTGAATCGGTGGTTCAGTTTAATCAAAATGATAAATACAAATCTACATTTGGTGAATTACATGTTATTGAAAAAGTGTCAGGTTTCAAACGCATTGATTGGAAAACCCAACAACTGCTGGGTATTGAAGAATTGCGGTTGCCAGAAAGAGAGCTCTTGACCAAAGGAGTCTGGTTGTGTTTGTCACCCACAATAGTCAATTCCTTGCGTGAAAATAATCTCTGGCAAAGCGATCCCAACCAATACGGGAATACATGGGCAAAAATCAGGTCCGCGATAATTGCCCGGGATGCAAATCGCTGCCAGGTGTGCGGTTTGCTTTTAGACCATCCTACTCACCATATTCATCACAAGGTACCTTTTCGGTCATTTACCGATCCTGATATGGCAAATCAACCCTCCAATCTCATCACTCTGTGTCCTGTATGCCATAAAAGGGTTGAACAAAATGTCAGAATTCGCAGCGGATTGGCAGGTGTGGCATATCTCCTGGCAAATATTTCTCCCCTTTTCCTCATGTGCGATTACCGCGATATCGGGTATTTCAGTGAACCAGAATCAGATTTATGTGAAAAACAGCCAGTGATTGCGATTTATGATCAATTTCCTGGGGGAATTGGATTAGCAGCGAAATTATTTGAAAAGCTGGATGAAGTTTTAAGGCAATGTTTGCAGGCTCTAAATGATTGTCCATGCAGCCAGGGATGCCCATCTTGTGTGGGTCCATCGGGTGAGAATGGAGTTGGCGGTAAAGAATCGGCAAAACAAATTCTCACATTGATAATAAAGTAATATCTCAAAAAAAAAATGAATGATCTGTTGAAAAAATTGCAATCCATGGGATTGAAGATAGAAAAAGGTTCGGATATTCATCCCGAAGCGGAAAATAAAATTCCGATTGACAAGGTTGTCCAAGGTGAATGGTTAGAGTCTCGTGGGGAAAAGATTTATATTACCAGAAATGAATATCCCTTTGGCTCTTCCCATGGAAAAGTGCTTTTCAAAAATGAATTGAGGTTTAAAAACTTTTCACAATTCTGGAGAATTAAGAATCTTGATACTTACAACCTGCAAGATTTTTTATTTATTGATACTGAAACCTCTCGTTTAAGTTTAGGCATTGGTTCAATTGTTTTTTTATTTGGAGGATGTTATTTCACCGAAAAGGGGTTGGAAGTCATTCAATATTTTCTGGATGATCCTTCAAATGAAGCGTGGTTCCTGGCCACTATTGAAGATTTACTCCTCAATTATAAATGTTTGGTGTCATATAACGGCAAATCTTTCGATATACCCATGCTTAGATCCAGAATGGTTTTAAACCGAATGCCTTACGGCAACCTGAATAAGGACCACCTTGATCTTCTTCACTTCGCACGAATGATGTGGAAGCTGCGCCTGGAATCAAGGAGACTTTCAGACATTGAAAAAGAGATCATGGATTTTCAAAGAACCGAGGAAGAAGTTCCTGGTTGGCTTGTTCCGCAGCTTTACCAGGATTACCTGGGATTAGGAGATGCAACACCTCTAAAAGGCGTTTTTTATCATAATGAAAAGGACATTGTTTCATTAGCCGCATTATTTGTGCATATAAATAAAATGATTTCCGATCAGGAGACTCTGGATTCATCAAACAGCCTGGATATCATATCCATAGGCAGTATTTACCAGAAATCAGGTAATTTATCCTTGTCAGAAGAATTTTATAAATTGGGTTTGGATAAAGGACTCCCAGAAGGGATAGATTACAGAATTCTTAAGAATTTTGCCGGTGTGATGAAGAAACAGAACAAATGGCCGGATGCAATAAAATTATGGGAAATGGCAGCGGATATGAATGATCATGACTCTTGTATTGAAATTGCCAAATATTACGAACACCACACAAAAGATATTTATCAAGCATTGGTATGGGTTGAAGCGGCCATAAAAATAGTTAATAGAACTCCTGATACTGCCAATTTATTGGACAGGCTCGGTTACCGAAAGAGAAGATTGGAGAGTAAAATAAACTCCACATATGAAAAGTGACCGTCTTACCCTTGTTTGGAAAGCCTCAGGATATCTTGACGCTCAATTAATCAAGAATTATCTTGAATCCTTTGGCCTACAAGTCTATATATTTGAAGAGAGTCTTGGTGTTGCTTACGGCTTGACCACTACCCCTCTTGGTGAAGTCGAAATTTATGTCCCTAATGAAAATGCTAAAGAAGCAGAAAAGTATATGGAAGATTATTTAAACGAAAACCTCGACGACTAAATTTCAGCTTTTAATTCTTCATAATCCTCAATTGAGTCAATATCCATCAGCAATCTATCATCAGTCCATTCAACAGTATCCAAAATTTCATTCTTAATAATTGTTTTTCCTCCGACATCTCCCCTCAGTTCTAATAATTTTAAAAAAAATTCTCGCCGGAATAGCACCGGATGCGTTATCTGACCTGCGACTCTTGTCGCTATAACTTTTGCGTTAGATGTTTTGAATTTTTCTTTGATTTTTTTGATGATATTCGAATCAAGATAAGGCTGATCAACGACAAAAAACATAACTGCCTGTGTTTTTGGATTTATATGGTTTAAACCGCATCTTATTGAGCTGCTGATTCCTTCTTCCCAATCCTGATTAACTAATATTTCAACATCAGCATAACCAATTTGGTTTTTAATATCTTCGAAGCGACTACCCAAAACAACTTTTATATCTGATATTCCCCCATTTTTTATTTGTTTAAGAATGTAATTGATCAATACTCCATTTTTATAATTGAGTAATTGTTTAGGCTGACCTAACCTACGCGATCCACCAGCAGCAAGAAGAATCGCAGCAATTTGGCTATTATTTACTTTTGAGGACACTTAATCCCTTAAGAATTCTCTCTTCAGTCAAAGGGAAGGAGTCAAACCAAACACCAGTTGCATCATGGACAGCAGCTGAAACAGCCGGGGCAAATGGCATATAGGGCATTTCACCTACCCCTCTAGCACCGGCAGGTCCTAAAGGATCTGCGACTTCAAGAATTTTTATGACCGTTTCTTCAGGAATGTCCATAATTGTTGGTATGAGATAGGTTGAAAGGCTGTCAGTTTTTACGTGTCCTTTTTTCTGAATGAAATTTTCAAGCAAAGAAAAACCGCTCGCTTGGACAATAGCGCCTTCGATCTGGCCAAGAACCTGAGCAGGATTAATTGTTTTACCAACATCATCAGCGCAAGTGACTTTCTTTATGGTCACTTTCCCTGTTTTCTTATTAACTTCAACTTCAATTGCTTCGGCGACATATCCATAGGCAAAATTCGGCATACAAACGCCAGTTTCCGGATCGAATGGCGAGGTTTTAGGAGGTATATAGGTGAAAACACCTTCCGCAGGCCGCTCTTCTGTCTGCCATTTCTTTTTTGCTTCCGCTGCAGCGCCTAAAATGGCATTCCCGCCCATAAATGTCATTCGTGAAGCTGAAGCGCTTCCAGAATTGCCTGTTTCAGCAGTGTCAGAAGCAATCAAGTCAATTTTTTCAAGTGAAACCCCAAGCGCATTAGCAGCTATTTGTACAAAAGCTGAGTGGGCGCCTTGGCCTACATCAGCACCAGCATGGCGTAATTCAACTTTTTCAATTTCCTTTTCCCCGAACAGTTTTATTGAAGCCCAGCAGCTTTCAGGTGCGCCAAAGGAAAAGCCTACATTCTTAAATCCGCATGAAAAGCCAATACCCCTGACAATTTGGTCATTTTCTTTATCCTTGTTTATTTTGGCTAAAGACCACTTATCGCCTTCTTTTTTCCATCCAGCCGTAGTTGCGCAATCTTCAATCACCTTATCAATGCTTATTCCTTTGGGCAAGGGTGTTCCGGTAGAAAAAATCTGCCCATCATGGATTGTGTTTCGCAGTCTAAATTCAACCGGGTCGATGCTCAAAGCCTCCGCCAGCTTATTCATCTGCATTTCAGCGGCATAACAGCCTTGAGGTCCGCCAAACCCTCTAAAAGCACCCCCTGGTAAATTGTTTGTATAAACAGCCCTTGAATCCACTTTAACGTTGGGAACAAAATAAGGACCTGTTACCAGCAATGTAGCATTCCCCAAAACTTTTGTTGATGTGTAGATGTAAGCGCCCCCATCTGCGGTAAGATCTGCCTCAATAAAAGTTATCTTACCTTCACGTGTCGCACCCCATCTGGTTTTTATTTTGTAAAGGTGCCGTTTATGGTGCCCGATGATAGACTCCCGCCTGCTCCACACTGTCTTTATCGGTCTGTTGATTCCCATTTGCTGTAATTTTATAGCTGCCAGGCCTAAAACAATTTGGACGGACATATCTTCGCGCCCGCCAAATGCCCCACCGATGGCCGGATAAATGACCCTGACCTTCTCTCCAGGTAGATTCAAGACGTGCGCAATTTGTTGGCGGTCTTCATGCGTCCATTGTCCCGCGACGACAACAGTAACGCGACCTTCACCATCTATATAACCTAAACCCGCTTCTGGCTGCAGGTAAGCATGTTCCTGCACTGGGGTAACATAAGTCCCTTCAACAATAACGTCGGCTTGTTTAAATCCTTCATCGGTATTGCCATGCCTGATGTGGTAATTGCAGAAGACATTGGACTCCTTTTCTGGATGTAGTTTGAATGAGTTCTTATCAACCGCCTCCTCCAAATCAGTTATCACGGGTAAATGCTCATATTCGATGTCAATCAGCGCTACCGCTTTTTCGCAAACTTCTTCATTCTCACCAATGATCAGAGCAATTTGGTCTCCAACAAATCTAACGCGGTCTGAGTAAGGTTTCTCTGAACTTGGTCCGCACAAGACAGGTTGATCGGGATAAATCAACCCATATTCATTATTTGGAACATCTTTCGCTGTCAGGACAGCGATAATTCCTTCGGACTGCTCAGCTCTGGATGTGTCCAGCTTCTTAATAATGGCATGCGGAACTTCAGCAAAAACGACTTTCATATATACCTGGTTTGGTAAGCTTATATCCCCGGGATAAAGCGCTTTCCCGGTTACTTTTGAAAGGCTGTCAATGCGGTTAATGGATTTACCAATAAGGGATGTGTTCATTTCAACTCCTTACCCACGGAGGTATTTTCCCTGGCTGCTTTTTCAACAGCTCTAATAATGCTGTAATATCCAGTACAGCGACAGATATTTCCTGCTAACCCTTCGCGGATTTCCAGCTGTGTTGGATTCGGCTTTTCTTCAAGCAACTTCACTGCCGACATGATAAAACCAGGGGTGCAATATCCGCATTGAACTGCGCCTTCGTCAATAAAAGCCTGCTGGACCAAATGCAGTTTTTCTCCCTCTGAGATTCCCTCAATTGTGGTTATTTCCGCGTCGTGTGCCCGTGTTGCGGGGATAAGGCAGCTTAACACCGGTAAACCATTCAGGAATAAAGTGCACGCGCCACATTCACCTTCCCCGCACCCTAATTTGGTGCCTGTTAAACCAGTTTCTTCTCTAACCAAATTGAGTAAGGTCTTTTCTTGACCTGATGAGAGCGAATATTGTTTCTTATTAATAGTTGTTCTAATAGGGACCTTTTTATTGTGAACAAATGATTCTTGCGAAGGCTTTTGGTTACCATTTGTCTTTCCCCACAGCAATACCGGTTTTTCTGGAAATTCCTTCCATTTTCCCGATTGGATTTCGTTCATCGCTCTTTCAACCAATAAAGGAATCAGATGGTTCCGGTATTCTTCCGAAGCTCTGATATCACTGATAGGCGTGGCAGCTTCCAAGCAAAGACTTCCAACTTCTGCGACAGTCTCTTTATTGATCGCTTTTCCTAGAAGGAATTCTTCAGCTTTTTTCGCCCGAATAATTGTTGGGGTGACCGCACCCAGTGCGATTTTGGCGTCAGTAATTGAATTTCCTTTGAATCCCAGGATAATGGTTACATTGGCTACCGAGATGCCATGCGTGTTTCTAAGCAAATATTTGATAAATGACCCCTTTTGTTTAGGCTGCATTTTTTTAAATCTCAGGTCCGTAACCATTTCGTTATTTTTCAAAAGGGTCTTTCTTACCCCCTGATAAAAATCCAAGATTGAAATCCACCTTTTTTTGTATTTGGATTGGATGAGCAATTCAGCATCAAAAGCAACAAGAGGGGAAATCGTATCATTTGCCGGAGAGGCGGTGATCACATTGCCACAGATTGTTCCGACATTTCGTATTTGGGCAGCGCCTATCGATTGGGCAGCCTTTACCAACGGAAGGGCGAAATTTATAAGGGTTTTTGAAACTAAGGCTTGGTTATGGGTAACGAGGGGGCTGATATGGACAAAATCGCCTTCTTCCCAAATTTTATTCAACCCTTTAATTCGGTTGATATCAACAAGCGTCCGAACTTCAGGATGGAGTCCTTTTTTCAATTCCAGTACCAAATCAGTGCCGCCAGCAATAATTTTGGCCTTGTTCTGTTCGGTATCTAATATTTCAAGCGCGTCTTCAAGACTGCATACTGTGTGATACGTTTCCCACATGCAATCCTCCCGATTGATTTGTGATGATTTATTATTCCATTAAACTTAATATGGTTGGCACAAGCTGTTTTTTTCTCGAAACGATATCTTTCGCGATCAATGTTCCGTCAGGATTTTTTCTGTATGGCAGATCATCCAATATCGGCGGAGCATTTTCCATTAACAACTGGCTTGAACCACGAACTACATCGGTAATCATTAAGACTGCAAAATTAAAACCTTTGCTTTCCCGCATTTTTCTTAATGCTTCTGTAAGAGGTCCCAGATATTTATCCAGTTCATACAAATCACTCACTTCCGCCTGCGCGATTCCGAATTTAAACCCCCCTGCGGTGTAAGTCTTTAAATCGCCTTTTACAATCTCGTCTGGCGGTCTGCTAGAAAGCCCTGTGCCTGCATTTAGCACTTTCTTGGCAAAAGAATCAACCGTGTCATTTTTTAGTTTTGATGATGGATTAAATGCCCATCTTGACAGGCGGTTTATCGCTTCATGGTCGTGATCGGTAGTTGTGGGCGAAATAAGATTGAGTGTATCTGAGACTATCCCTGCAAGCAATAATCCTGCAAATTCAGGTGGTGCTGCCAACCCCGCATCGATAATCTTTTCAGTGACCAGGGTTGATGTGCTGCCAACCGGTTCTACTGTGAATTTAATGGGAGCATTGGTTGGCGGATTACCCAGGCGGTGATGGTCAAGTATTTCTATCAATTCTGCTTCTTCAAGCGCCGGAACAGCCTGTTGTGCTTCGTTATGATCAACCAAGATCAAGCGCAACCGTGGCGGATTGAGCAGCTCTCGCTGACGAACGATGCCGAAATATTTTCCCTGATCGTCAATTACCCAAAATTCGTTATGCTCTTCCCGCAGGATTTTCTTTATTACATCACGGATCCTTGTGTTTTTATTAAATCTCTCAACATTGGTATCAGCCGCCTGTTCGCATGGCAAAGAAAAAATCTCATTGAGAGTTACATCGTTTTTTCCAGGAACAGGACCAACCATTTGATTTATAAGCTTAAAAAGGCTTTCTCCAGTTATGATGCCAAAAGGAGTGGCATCTGGATTAACAACTGGCGCGATGCCGCCCGTCCGGCTGGCAATTGACCAGGCTTCGTGGAGTGGTTTTTCAGGTGTGGTTGTATCGAAATGTAAGGCAACCGCTTCAAACCTTGGAGAGGCGTCTGAAAGCAAATATGGAATTTCAAGGCCGAGATACTCAAGTAACCAGGATGTCTGTTGATTAATGACGCCTGATCTAGCGGCGATAACATCAGCATTGTCCCGCGCTTTTAATAACCATGCATAGCCGATTGCAGAAGCGATTGAATCGGTATCCGGATTGACATGACCAATTACATAAATCGGAAGGCGCATACCCATGATTTTTATGGATTTTGAGCAAATGTATCAATTAACAGATGAACATCCCCGCCGACAGGATATAAAATTGGGCAAGTGCAGCCATTGTTAATATATTCCTGAACTTTGGTTTTCGCTTCATCCGGTGTGCCGGAAGCAGTAATTTTATTGATAAGTTCTTCCGGAACCAGATGTTTTGCTTTTTGGATCTGTTCGCGCGTTGCGGGCCAACCCAGGATAGATTGAATTTTATCTACGACATCTTTGGACACGCCAGACGCTTTTGCGATATGCGGTTGCTGCGCCAAATATTGGGTTAAGAGCTCGCGTGTAGTATCAATCGCTTTATCAGGGTCCTTATCTACTGAGCAAACGATCAATTGCGGCCGGTCGATGTCTTCCAATCGTCTGCCAGCTTTCTTGGCGCCTGCGGATAAAAGTTCCAGCGCTTTATGATTGTATTCCGGAGGAACACAATAATTTAAGACTACGCCGTCAGCAATTTCTCCGGTCATTTCCATCATCATATCGCCGGTTGCTCCGATGTAAACCGGCACATGCCGAGGTTCTTTTCGCCCATGTACCACGTCTAATTCAATTCCGTCAACATGGATAAATTCTCCGTGATAAGTAACTCTCTCCATGGCCAGCAAACGCTTAAGAATCTGAACTGTTTCTTTCATTGCCGTAAGCGGTTTTTGGCGGTCAATGCCAACATTTCTCGCGAGCGGATCCCACCAAGCACCGATGCCGCAAATAATGCGGTCTCTCGCCAAATCATCCAGTGTCAGAAAGGTCGCGGCAAGTAAGCCGATATTTCTCGTCCAGTTATTAATAACACCTGAACCAATCTTTAATTTATTGGTAACTGCTGCATACGCAGCCATAGGTACGATTGCGTCTCGCACAAGCCGGCTTTCAGCTTGCCAGACAGCCTCAAAGCCTTTCTTTTCAGCATATTGTACATACTCCAAACCATCTCTAAGATCGTGCGCATCCTGAAGATATAAAGCCACTCTTTCGGTCACTTTTCGTCCTCCTTTTAACATTTAGTTATCAATAAATCATTTGTTGATTTTCGCTCTTTATAAAGAACCAAGTCCTCAGGTAAATCCAAATCAAATCCGAGTCGTTCATTATTATATATTTCAACTTTGATTTTTTTGCGTTCTGCCTGCTCAATATGTTTTTTAAATGACCATTGGCCAAAATCATAATCCAATATTCCAAGCGGGTTAATGAATAAAGCGTTCGTGCCATACATTTTACGGTCTGGATTAATAATTATTTCAGGCGCTGACTTTGATTTCGAAATAAGGTCGGTCAGATCATCAGGCATCATAAAAGGCAAATCAGCAGGTATGATCAATACCCTCGAAGCGCTGAATGCTTTTGCAGCCTGTGTTGCCTTTCTTAACGCATTATTGATATTTGTATTCCGATTTTCCTGAATTGTCCTTACTCCGTATTCCCTTGAGAAGCTTAAGGCAGCAGGATCATGGCTAACAACTATGATCTGATCAATTTCCTTGACTTGTTTTAAACAATTGATAGAACGGATGAGAAGATTATGATTGAGATTCTCGCGTTCCTGTTCAGTTAATACGCTGGAAAGTCGCGATTTTCCACGCCGAAGAGGTTTTATTGGGATGATCGCCCAGAGCGACATTATGATTAATTACGTCTAGTCTTTGTTTGTTGCTTTTAGAAATTCAACAATTTCAGCGGCCAGCCTTATCCGACTTTCAATATCAGGTAGTAATATGTTGGTCGCCCTTAAAATTATACATGAATGCTCCTCTAAAGCCATATCAACTTGATCTATCTGGTCAAAAAACAGGCAATCCAGAATTTCACCATAGTGGTCCGTAATTGCCCTAACCGAAGGTTCAATATTCATTTCACGGAACATCTTGGCGAGCGGACCTTTTATTGCTTTTCCCCCAATGAGTGGAGAAACAGCAATTACATTTTTTCCTTTGAGGATATCTTTAATGCCTCTCAGAGAGAGGATTGGATCAATACTGACAAAAGGATTAGAAGGACAAATAATTACAGCATCACTTGTTTTTATTGCATCAATCACTTCTTTTGTCGGGCTAGCAGAATCAATTCCTTTGAAATAAAATCCTCTGATGCATAATTCAAACTGGTGCTTTACAAAATACTCCTGAAATGGTAATAATCCCTTTTCTTTAGTATCAACAAAAGTTCTTACAGGGTCATCGGACATTGGCAAAACCCTGTTCTTAATCCCCCACAATTCACAGAAATCTCGTGTGACGTGAGTCAAGGTTTCCCCGCTTTTCATCTTTTGCGTTCGCATGAGGTGAGTGGCAAGGTCACTATCTCCGATTTTGAACCAGGTGGGGCCGTTCAATTGCCCGATTTTTTCAAGAGCCTTATAGGTCTCGTCCTTTAACCCCCAGCCTAAAGAAACATTCGCTTTATCGGCTAATGTGTAACAGACTGTATCTATATCAGGTGATATGTATAAACCGAGATGTTCAAAATCATCCCCCGTGTTAACTATGATCGAAAGTTCATCTGAACCAAGTACCTTAGCCAGCCCCTGAGCAAGTTTGGCTCCGCCAACCCCTCCAGCCAGCGCTGCAATCTTCATTTTTATCTAAAAAGGTCCAAATTCTTAGATCTCAGAACCTCTGCTATTGAAGAATTGCGCAGTTGATATGGAAATCCTTTCACATGGATTGCCGGGATTTTTTCATCCGCTTGTCCCATCATCATTGAAGCTGCGCCTGCCAATTCATCACCTGCAGCTACTTCGGAAATTTTGAGATGATATCCAAAAAGGTCGGATTTTCCGCGCAAATCAACCAGTGCGGGTACTTGTGAAGTTCCAATAATTACCCCTACAGTTCCTTTCCTCCAAGGTCGGCCATGTGAATCAATGACGATAACCCCAATATCTTTATCTGTTTTTTCTTTAAAATAATCTCTAATTCTTTCCGCCGATTGGTCAGGCACTTGTGGTAGTAACAAATACCAATCTTCTTTTTTGCCATATTTTCCCTGCACGTTTGAATGGTCAATGCCGGCATTAGCGCAAATAAAACCCAATTTATGCTCTACAATGATAGCCTGTTCGGTAGCGCGTACAATTTCCTTACTTTCGGAGAGAACCAGTTCCATTAAACGCGGGTCTCTATTTATTATTTTTCCTAATTCCAACGCTTTTTCAGAAGGTTGTACTTCATTCAGGTAGACCAATCTATCTTCCGCTTTCGAGATTATCTTGGAGGTAACTGCCAGAATATCCCCATCTTCAATAAGGATCTCCTGATTTTTGATGGAATAAAGGAGAATCTCCGCGATATTATCACCCGCCTGTATTAGCGGGATACCTTCAATTTGGGTAAATTTAAGCTCACCCATAAAGATTACGATCGCGGAACACCATTGATTTGAATGCCCGCGGAATGGACACCGAATTTTTTATTTATCCTGATCAAAATTGAAGTAAGCCCTTCCTGGACGATCGAATTTTCCAGCGGGCCCGCGTCCCAACCAGTCAAACCTGCATCGCTAACCAACCTTAATCCTAATTCCCTGCTTTCGATGTCAACGCCGCATACCAAAACATCACAATCAATCTTGTTTTCAGATAAAAGAAGTTCAAAAGAGATATTCTGGAAAGCAGATATGACCTTGACGCCCTCACCCACAATTCTCTGGGCTTGAAGCGCAGCGCTTCCGAACGGGGGAATCTGAACGGTAGATACTTTGGGTGGAACGAGGGGAACAGTTACATCAAGGAGGTATTTCCCTTGCAGGTTGGATTTTAATTCCTGGAGTATGGATTTGTGAAATTCATAAGGGACAGTCAAAACTGCAATATTGCATATATCCACTGCTTCTTTATTAGTTTTTCCGAATAGCAACGAAGAAGAACCATCTTTGGAGTCTAAATACTTCTTCAGTTCATTCACAGCAGCTTGCGCTTTTTCTTCATTTCGGGAACCAATAATCACCGGATAACCTGCTTTCGCCCAGCGGTAGGCAAGCCCCTTCCCTTCTTTTCCTGTTCCACCAATAATTGCAATAACTTCTTTTGATCCGTTATTATTATTCACCCTGCCCTCCTAAATGCAAATAATTAAAATGACGCATGATAGGTCTTCCATACATTGGATGAGATAGTTTTAGCTTCTTTTGTTATAGCTTCCTCATCGAGGATGGTCAGAACCCGATCTTTCATCAAAACTTTTCCATTGACGATGGTAGATGTAACCATGCTTTCCCTGAAACCAAAAACAATATGCCAGGGAAAGTTATCGGAATTTAAATCTGTAAAGGGCTGGTAATCTACAAGTATCAAGTCCGCCGCAGCCCCTGGTTTAATGATACCGGTTTCCAAGCCATTGAATTGTGTCTTTATCAGCTCTCTGTTATTGATCACAGCCATCTGATATATCAAATCCGCGGGCATTCGGCGCGGATCAAAATTAATGAGCTTATGTGCGAGGTAAGCAGCATTCCATTCCTGCCACATGGAATTAGAAAAACCATCATTTCCAAGGCAAACCCTGACCCCGGCATTCATCATCGACTCTACCGGAGGTAATCCCACAGCGTTGTTCATGTTGGACCGAGGCTGGTGGCTTAACCAAGTTCCCGACTTAGCCAGTAATCCAATTTCTTTTGCGTCAATATGAACTCCATGCGCTACTATTGTCTTTTCTCCAAGAATGCCAAAGCTATCAAGCCGCTCTATCACGCGTTTCCCGCTTTTTTTCAGGCTGTCATATTCATCCACGACGTGTTCAGCGGTATGGATGTGAAATCCAGTAGTTGGCGGGCACAAGTCGCGCGCTTTTTTTAGTGTTTCATCACTTAATGTCAGGCTGGCGTGCAAGCCAAATAAAGAGCTGAGGTGTTCGTCAGGATGATTCTCTAATTCCTTTATAAATCGCAAATTTTCTTCCAGGCCTTGCTGCGCTTTGTCTTTCCCATCCCGATCAGTGACTTCATAGCACAGTGATGCGCGAATCCCGGATTTTTTTATTGCTTTGGCAAGGACATCAAGCGAACCGCTAATTGAATTGGGGGAAGCATGGTGGTCTATTAATGTGGTTGTCCCATGTTTGATCGCATCTATGATACAAACCAGTGCGGAGTAATAATTCGCCTTCTCATCCAAAGACTTATCAAGTTTCCACCATAATTTTTCAAGAATAACAGGAAAAGCGTCGGGGGCTTCACCCGGAATATACATTCCCCTGGAAAAAGCGCCGTAAAAATGCGTGTGAGTGCATATTGAAGCTGGCATCAGATACTGATTATGAGCATCTATCACTTCACTGTGACCTGCAAAATCCAATTTCTCTGAATTCTTTTCTATAATTGCCTGGATTTTTCCATCAGTCCCGATTACTACCGAAGCATCAGGGAAAATTCTCTTCTCATTGTCACAGGTGATCACGTTGGCATTTTTAATAATCATTCCAACTCCTTATGTGTTTGCCATAAAAATTTTAACATACTGGAATAATTTATTTTTCAAAAATATGTCTTTAAATCAATAACCTTCAATAAATTCATCTTTCATTGAATGAATTACAATATAAACTCTATTTACGCAGGAGAAGCTATGACCACAAACCTAAATTCAGCGATGAAGTTTGCACATGAGAATTATCAAAAATTCATCAGCGAACTATGCGATTTCTTGAGGATAAAAACCGTTTCAACTGACTCAGTATATGCCAAAGACATGGTTGTTGGAGCCCAATGGTTGATAAATTACCTGAATTCTTTAGGCGCAGATGACTCCAGGATCCTGAAAACTCAAAAACACCCTGTCGTTTACGGCAACCTTTCCAAAGCCAGCAAGGATAAACCCACTATCCTGGTTTATGGCCATTATGATGTCCAACCCGCTGATCCGCTGGAGTTTTGGAGAAGTGATCCTTTTGAGCCAACCATAAAGGATAACCTTCTTTACGCCAGGGGTTCTTCTGATATGAAAGGCCAAATGATGATTGCTCTTGGTGCCATTAAATCGATCGTCGCTACCGGCTCATTACCTGTGAATTTTAAATTCATGTTTGAAGGGGAGGAGGAAATTGGCTCACCCAGCATCCAAACTTTTCTTACAGAACATAAGGAATTATTCAAAAGCGATTTTGTTCTCAATCTCGATGCTGGAATGATTTCCAAAGACAAACCAACCATTGTCTATGGTTTAAGAGGTTTGGCATATTTTGAGATTTTCGTGACCGGACCCGCGCAGGATTTACATTCAGGCCTGTTTGGCGGCGTAGTTTATAACCCAATCCAGGCATTAAGCGAACTGATAGCTGGTATGATAAACTCCGACGGTGTGATTCAACTCCCGGGATTCTACGATGATGTTATTCCTTTGAGCTGTGAAGAAAAAGTGGCCCTTGATAAATTAGGAATGGACGATAAATTTTATAAAGTTCAAACCGGTGTCGATCATCTGTTTGGCGAAAAGGGTTATTCGTCCACCGAAAGAATTGGCGCCAGACCAACCTTGGATGTCAATGGTATTATCAGCGGTTATGTCGGCGAAGGTCCTAAAACAGTTATTCCTTCTAAAGCTATGGCCAAGCTTTCCATGCGCCTGGTTCCTGACCAAACACCCGAAAAAGTCAAACTGCAGCTAATCAAGTATATGGAACAGAAAGCTCCTATACAGGTTAAATGGGAGGTAAAAATGTTGGCGAGCGATTCCGCCAGCCTGACTGATATGAACTTTTACGCCACCCGTTGTTTCGCCAAGTCAATCCAGGAAATATGGGGCATTCCTCCCGTTTACCAGAGAGGGGGTGGAAGTATCCCGATTGTCTCGCACATGCAGAAAATCTTGGGTACAGAAAGCGTTTTAAGCGGTTTCAGCCTTCCGGAAGATAATATCCACAGCCCCAACGAAAGACTGGATTTGGATGTCTTCAAAAAGGGAATTGACACCACCATTCATTTTCTGTTCAGTATTGCGGATGAATGTGAACGCTAATTCAATGCACTCTGAAAGCCGTATACCACATTATGGCGGCCAGGCATTAATTGAGGGAGTATTAATGCGCGGGAAATCATACGTTGTGGCAGCTATGCGAACACCGGATAACACCCTTCATCTTGAATATGAGAAGCTGCAAGGAATTTACACTTCCCGTTTGGCCAAGATACCTTTTTTAAGAGGTCTTGTTGTACTGTGGGATTCACTTTTCCTGGGAATGAAATTCATTACAAAATCCGCGAATTTGCAGGCTGAAGAAGATGCCAAAATTGAAGGACCTGCTCTATATTTTTCGCTTTTGTTATCCATTAGCCTTGCTATCGGTCTATTCTTTATCCTGCCAACCTTTATAGTTGAATTGATCACTCGTGTATTGAAATTGTCGCCTTTCTTTATGAATGTGCTTGAAGGGTTGGTCAGGTTGTTAATTCTAATCGCGTATATCTGGGCTATCGGCCAATCCAAGGATATTGCCCGAGTTTTTGCATATCATGGAGCTGAACATAAGACAATCAATGCTTTTGAGCAAGGAATTGAAATTACTGTAGATAATGTCAAAACTTATCCGCTCGCTCACCCCAGATGCGGTACTTCATTCTTGTTAACATTGGTTTCTCTATCAATAATAATGTTCACAATAATCGGCCCGCTTCCCCTGGCGATCAGAATTCTTTCCAGAATCGCATTTGTGCCCATAATCGCCATGGTTGCTTATGAATTAATTCGCTGGATGAGTGACCATTCGGATAATCCCTTTGTGAAATTCCTGACTTCTCCCAATTTATTGCTTCAAAAATTGACCACCCGTGAGCCTTCTTCTGATATGCTGGAAGTTGCCATTTATTCCTTCAACAAATTACTTCAGCTAGAAAATGCAGAATAATTGATAAGATGATAGATATAGTCAAGGAGAGTATATGAGCATTAAGAAACACCTTGAAAAAACCTTGCTTTCAGCGATGAAAGAAAAAGATGTCGTCAGAAAAAACGCACTCAGAATGGCTTTGTCATCGATTAAATTAGCTGAGGTGGAATCAGGTAAAGAATTGGATGACCTCACGATTTTCAGCATCCTGCAAAAAGAGATAAAGACAAGGGAAGAGACAATCGCGGAAGCTGAGAAAGCTAACCGTTCCGAAATGATTTCACCAATCAAAGCCGAGATTGCAATTCTAAAAGAATATCTCCCCAAAGAATTATCTGATGAAGAGCTAATTGCATTGGTTAAGAAGACTGTGGTGAATTTGAACTCCAAGACGATAAAAGAGTTGGGGCTGGTGATGAAATCCGTAATTCAGGAAGCACAGGGAAAAGCCTCTAACGATCGCATCAGTAAAGTGGTCAGGGATTTATTATCCAGTAATCAATAAGCGCAATGCTGCTCAAAAAACAGGGGCAATCTTTTAGAATAAGCAGGTTTACATCATTTCTATCTGTTTTACTGATTGCTATTGCTATTTTCCTCGCCCTGATACTGCCTATTTCTCTCAGACCTGCCCCATCATTATTGAAAATCGGTGATGTGGCATTTCAAGATATTCGGGCACCAAGATCGTTTAGTTATTTCAGCGAAATTCTGACAGAAAATGCCCGTAAAGAGGCTGAAAGAACAGTCTCACCTATCTACCTTCCAGCCAACCCGGCTATTTCAAGAAAGCAAATTGAAAAACTCAGGAGTATCCTGGGCTATATCAATTCTGTCCGCTCAGATACATTCTCCAGCGAGGAGCAAAAATCTAAAGACCTATCCGCAATTTCAGAGGTTACTTTCACAAACAACATGGTAAAAGCCCTTCTGAGATTGACATCTGATAGATGGGAATCCCTTCAGTCTGAATGCCTTTTTCTCCTTGAAGATGTTATGAAATCTTCCATCCGTGAGGATCAGGTGGTAACCATCAAGCGCAATTTATCACCACGCATTGGTCTTGAATTCAATGAGGTTGAGGCGAGTATTATCAATGAACTGGTTTCACCATTGATCGTGGCTAACAGCGTGTTTAGCAACGAAAGTACCGCACGTGCGATTGAAGAAGTTCGATCTTTGATAGAACCTATTTCAAAACAATATATAAGCGGAGAAATTATAATTAATAGCGGTGAGGTAATTGATCCATTGACCTGGGAAGCATTACAGGAATTAGGATTCACCGAACCAAAGAACAGAATTACCGATTATATTTCCGCAGGGCTGCTTGTAACCGCTGTAATGGGGTTCAACCTTTTATATATCCGGCGAGTAAAACACTCCTTTGGAAAAGTAATAGAAGGATTGCCTGTCATAATCCTCACATTCTTAACCTTCCTGTTTTTCGCCCGGTTTATTATTCCTAACCATGCAATTTTGCCTTATCTTTTCCCGATTGCCGCTTTTGGTGTCACCATTGCCAGCCTTTTCAATTATGAAGCAGGTCTTATTTTTTCTATTTCCTTAAGCCTCTTGGCAGGTTTTAATGAGGGCATCAGGATGGACTTGGCTGTCTATTATTTCATCCCTTCAGCAATAGCAATTTTTATCCTGGATAGAGGACGGAGAATTACCATTTTCTTTCTCGCAGGTTTGGGGATAGCGATAAGTGGCAGTTTGCTGGTTATTGCTTACCGACTGCAAAATTCTTTTCTGGATATCACTGGTGCAAGCACTTTGATTGGCGCGGCATTTGTCAATGGTTTTGGCGCTATCAGCCTGACCCTTATCTTCCAATATATTTTGGCTCAATTATTAGGAAAAACTACCGCTTTACAATTAATGGACCTTTCCAGGCCTGATCATCCTTTGCTGCAGGAATTATTACTGAACGCTCCAGGTACTTATCAACACAGCCTGCAGGTAGCCAACCTGGCTGAACAGGCAGCAAAAGAAATAAATGCAGATGCGCTATTAACTCGAGTGGGTGCGCTCTACCATGACATTGGCAAATCCCAAAATCCTAATTTCTTTATCGAAAATCAACTCCCATCACAGATTGATACCCATGAAAATTTGGACCCATTAATCACCTCTGCTACGATAATTCAGCATGTAGCTGATGGGTTTAAATTAGGACGTAAATACCACCTCCCTCCCCAGATATTGGCGTTTATCAATGAGCATCATGGTACATCGATCACCCGTTACCAATACGAACAGGCGCTTGAAAAAACAACGAACTCAACCAAAGTCAATAAAGAACTGTTTCGTTACCCCGGGCAAAAACCGAATACCAAAGAAACCGCATTATTAATGCTGGCGGATGGTTGTGAGGCGCGAGTTAAGGCAGGATCACCCAAAAATCCTGATGAGATTGAGAAGATTGTTTCAGAAAATATCAAGGCTGCGCTTAATCAAGGGCAACTGGATCATTCCATCTTGACGTTAAACGATCTCCGCATAATTACTAAATCGTTTACCAGAACTATTCAAAATACTTATCATCACCGGATAATTTATCCTAAACAAGAGATTACCGATCAAGAGGAATCTGGAGTTTCAAAGTAAAAAATGGTCACAGTTCAAATTAATACAAGAATTTCACCTTTAATTGATGAAGCATTTATCTATCATGTCGCGTCAACCACCCTCGACATTCTTGGGTTTGAATTTAGTGAAGTCTCTGTGGTGCTTGATAACGATGACCAAATAAGAAAATTAAATAATACCTATCGTAATCTCGACGAACCAACAGATGTCCTTTCCTTTTCTTCCGGTGAAATAGATCCTGATACTGGCTCACGCTACCTTGGGGATGTGGTCATTTCATTTACCAGAGCAAAAGCTCAGGCTGTTGAACAAGGCCACAGTATTAAAAAGGAATTAACAACATTGATTGTTCATGGGATATTACATTTGGCAGGCTATGATCATGCGAACAATGAGGAGGAAAAGGAACTATTTGGATTGCAAAGTGAAATCCTTGATGAATTGTCAACTGATTGGATGGTTACAAAGTCAGACCGAATTTTTGATTCTTTCAGAAATGCGACCGAAGGTTTCCTTTCCGCTCTGAAAACTGAGAGGAATTTATGGATTCATATAGCGCTCAGTGTTTTGGCAGTTGGTTTGGGGTTATTCCTTCGAATTACTCTGACAGAATTGGCAATACTGGTCTTGGTAATCTCCGCAGTTTTTATGTCCGAATTCTTCAACACCGCGCTGGAATACCTGGTAAATTTTGCGTCGCCGGAAAAAAACGAATTGGCCCGTAAAGCCAAAGATATCAGCGCTGCCGCTGTTTTAATTGTTGCAACTGCGTCTTTGATTATCGGAGGAATTATTTTCCTCCCTAGATTATTCGCTCTGATTTTTTAGAAGGCTTATTTAGAGATAATCTTTCAGATTATGCTCAACAGCATAAGCGGCCGCCTCAGCGCGGTTGCTAACACTTAATTTCGATAAAATGCTGCTGACATAGTTCCGAACTGTACCCTCACCTAAATACAATGATTGTGCAATTTCGCGGTTTTTTTTCCCTTCTGAGACCAGTTTGAGCACCATTTTTTCCTGCTGGCTTAATTCAGTAAATGAGGCAGCTTCTTCTTCCTTTACGGCACGCCGAACTTCCTGGAAAACCCGTTGAGTTACAGCTGGGTCCAGCGACGCTTCGCCCCGTGCGACTGCCTCAAGTGATTTTACTAATCCATCTGAGTCAATTTGTTTTAATACATAACCGGAAGCCCCGGCTTTTATGGCGGAAAAGAGCATTTCGTCCTCAGCGTATGAAGTTAACATGATAACTTTAACATCAGGAAACTTTTGTTTTATTTCCTCGCAGGCATCAATGCCAGATTTTCCCGGAAGACGGATATCCATAAGCACGATATCAGGTTGATAAGTCTCGACCTGGGCTACCGCTTCTTTGGCATTCTTTGCTTCTGAGACAACTTCGTACTGCGGGTATTGATTTAAAATGCTTCTTAGCCCTAAACGTACGATTTCATGGTCATCAACAATAATAATTCTATTCTTCAATCTATCTCCATATAACTTCACAGATCATTATACTTACAGTTATTCAAGCACTAAAGTCACCGGGCAATGGTCTGAGCCCATTATTTCTGAGTGTGTAACAACATCTTTGGTACGTTTTATTATCCCTTCAGTAACAAGAAAATAGTCAATACGCCATCCAACATTATTTTTACGGGCGTTAAACCTGTATGTCCACCATGTATATTTGATTTCTTCCGGGTAAAGCCTCCGAAAGATGTCACTGAATCCATTATCCAAATACCTGTCCACCCATAGGCGTTCTTCAAGCAAAAATCCGGTATTCTTCTGGTTTGCCTTGGGGTTTTTTAGGTCAATCTCTTTATGTGCGGTGTTGAAATCGCCCGTGATGATAATTTCTTTGCCGGATTCCATTAATTTCTTGCAGTAGTTCAGTAAATTATCATAAAAGTCCAGTTTATAAGGAACCCGCTCCAATTCCTGTCCGCCATTTGGAAAGTAGACATTGAAGAGTTCAAAATCCGGGAAACTGGATTGAATAATTCGGCCTTCGCTGTCAAACTGTTCAACACCCATCCCAAACGAAGTGTTTAGAGGTTTTAACTTATAAATCGTTCCAGTGCCGCTGTACCCAGGCCTTTCAGCCGGATTCCAGAAGCATTGAAACCCCATAGATTCAAACAAACTGGAATCAATTTGATCTATCTTGGCTTTAATTTCTTGCAGGCAAACAACATCGGATGGATAATCACATAACCATTCAAAAGCATTTTTCCCAAAGGCTGCGCGGATCCCATTCACATTCCAGGTGGTAATCTTCATAATATACCCGTTATGGTACACTTATTCGGTTTTTAGTGCTCAGGTGAATTTTAACCTTACATTGATTTTATGTCGTACAAAAAAATTTCAGCAATTATAGCCTTAATAATGCTCTTTTCCAGTCCGATGGTCGTTTTGGCACAGGGGAATGGTGATTTACCTATCTACATCGTGCAACCCGGCGAAAATTTGACCGAAATCGCAGACAAATTCCATATTACCTTAGAGAAATTGATCCAAGCCAATAATATTGTTGACGTAAACCTCATTTCCGCCGGAACTGAGTTGGTCATTCCGGGATTGGAAGGCGTCAACGGCATCCTGACAGCAGAATCCACCGGATTTGGTGAAAACTATCATTCTATTCTGAGAAAGTATGGTTTATCCGAGCAGACATTTTCTCTGTTGAACCCCATTACTAGCCCGTCAGAGATTTATGCGGGTTCAACGCTTGTGCTTCCTCAGACTGTTGACCAAAAGGCTATAAAAAACGAGTCGGTTCTGAACAGCCAGGATTCACTTTTTACAATGACAGTAAAAAACGGTCGCAATTACTGGGCGCTTTCCGGAATTAATAAGTTATCTCCTTCATCTTTTTTCCCTGGGGATGCTCTATTCTATTTATCGGAATCTGAGGTTGAATCTGGGTCACCCTTTTCCAATCAGATTACGAAAATCGAAGTAATTCCTTTGCCAGTTGTCCAGGGTCACACCATTGTTGTGCGTATCTATACGAAAGAACCGGCAATTCTATCAGGTACTTTTGGTGATAAAGTATTAAATTTCTTTCATAACCAAAACTTGAGTTTCTATTATGCGCTTACCGGGATCTCGGCTATAGCAAACCCCGGGTTGGTTTCCCTCCAACTTTCGGGTTCTTTTGAAAACGGTGAAAATTTCTCAGTCGAACAGAATATTTTGCTGGTTTCGGGCGGATATCGTAAGGAAGAGCTTTCAGTTGAGCAAACCACCATTGAACAAGCAGTTATTCAGACTGAAAATGATCAGATCCAGCAGATATTAAATCCCGTATCACCAAATAAACTTTGGACTGACAAGTTCCGTTTCCCCATAGATGGGTCTCTGACTGACGACACTATCGGTTTTAGCTCGTATTTTGGCAACCGCCGCTCGTATAACAATGGCTCATTAACTGGTTTTCACGGCGGCCTTGACTTCAAAGTAGTGCTTATGAGCTTAAATATCTATGCGCCTGCTTCCGGGAGAGTCGTTTTTGCCGGTCCAATGGCTATTCGCGGAAATACCACATTTATAGACCATGGCCAGGGGGTTTACAGCGGATACGCGCATCAAAGCGAAATCAAAGTAGCTGTAGGTGAGATTGTTCAGGCAGGCCAAATAATCGGCACTATCGGCAGCACAGGTCGGGTGACCGGGCCTCACTTGCATTGGGATATTTGGGTCAATGGTTATCAAGTTGACCCATTTGATTGGATTGACAACACCTATCCATAGCTAATGTATAATTAGGGCGCTAAGAAGGGATCGCACTATATCGTAATATGATCGCTCCATTACAAATCAAGGAAATTTACTGGCAAGATTTTGCAGTCGGCCAGAAAGATATCGAAAACATCTACAATTTGCTGCTTGAAAAAGCAGTCCCCTTACCCGCAAATGAGATTCTGGACTATCTTATCAATAACAGAATCAAACTGGAATTGGATTCCCTTCAGAAACAGAAATCCTGCCAAGGGAATATTTACCTTCCTAAAGATGATTATAAGGTCGGCGATAGTCTGGCTTTCCTAGTTCTGAATATGGAAAAAGGCAAGATTAAATTTATCCGCGATGGGTTTAATCCTGATTTTCAGGATTTAAAAGTCATTGAGGTTGAATTTGAGTCTGGTAAATCCAAATCCTTTGCAAGCCATCTTGAAAATCACCCATTAAACCAAATTCTTGAGTTACCTGAAAACGATCCAAACTTAGACCCGGTATTGGTCAAAGAGAATTATGCTGAAACTCTCACACAGCGCCTGGATAAGGCATTAATCCTTAATGAGGACCTGGTGAAAATTGCCGGAAGCTGGTTTCCTCGTTCTTTGTTGGTTGATGTAAATATTGGTCACCTTAATTTGGCGGAGGCAGTGCTGGAAGAGGCTAATGGCGGTCCCATCAGTACGGTTGATTTGATGAAGCAGGTGGAACTGAATGCTAACGCGGACCAGAAGTTGCTTGAATTCTCGTTTGACCTCGCTCTCCAGGAAGACGGCCGTTTTGATGAGGTCGGTCCTGCTGGCGAAACCCTTTGGTTCCTCAAAGAGCTGGAACCTCAGGACGTAAAAGATGTGCCGCTTTATTTGAAATTTTCTCTTAAAGAGTATTCAACCGAGGGGCTGGAAGAATTCATGGGGATGTTTGAAGGCGTCCTCTATGATGAACTAGAACCTCTGGAAGCTCCAACTCATCTTTCTGATAAAGCCTCCATCAGCCTTTCCTTCCCCCACTGGCGTTCAGGAACCTTGCCGTTATCAAGATCCTTGAAGAAAATGTTTCCCAGCGCTTATGAAGCGCCGCGTGTCAAATTCACTTTTTATGATCCGCAAGAAAATGAACGGTTTTCCGGCTGGGTTGTGCGCGCAAATAAATATATTTGCGGTCTTGATCAATGGTATCAAAAGAATGAATTGATGCCTGGCAGCCTGGTGACCGTGGAAAAAAGCAAAATGCCGGGTGAGATCATCATCAAATTCGAAAAAAGCCGCCAAAATAAGGAATGGCTGAAGACAGTTCTGGTCGGCTCTGACCAAGGCTTCGTTTTCGCGATGCTTAAACACCCTATTACCGCAAGTTTCAATGAACGTATGGCTATAGCAATCCCGGACCTGGATGCGCTTGATGAAATTTGGAAAAATCGTGTTTATGAAAAAGAAAGCATTGACAAGACCATTATCCGCGTAATGCGCGAATTGGCTAAACTCAACCCGCAGCGCCAGGTGCATGCTCAGGAGCTTTATGCAGCGGTAAATATTGTTCGGCGCTGCCCGCCCAGCCTAGTGCTCTTTCACTTACTTAAAAGCGACCAGGTTGCGCACCTGGGTGATCTGTATTTCAGGATAAACGACAAAGAGTGAGGGAAATGCCTGAAGTTAAACGTCCGTTGAGCCTAATTAAACCAACTGCAGAAACGCTCTTTCACATTGACTTTGATTGGTGGCAGGAGAATGATTCTAACTGGCGCATTTTTCTGTATGAGTTTTTGTGTCCTGATCACCAGGCGTATTTCAAAGATAAGGCGGACACTATAAAAATTGACGCCGTTGACCCTGAAACAGCCGAGGTCAAGCAGGTGGATGGATTATTGTTTGAATTAATGAATCACTGCGCCAAGCAGGAAGGTTTTATCAGCGCCAATATACCCATCATTGCCAAAGTACTGCGTACTTTTCTCTCCAACGGTAACCAACCACTCTCCGCTGGCGCGCTCGCGGAAATTGTCAACCGCCCTGCTGCCACGGTATTGGCAACCCTTTCTGGTCCGCAAGTGTTTAAGGGCATCAGACAATATCACAAATAATACTTTTACGATATCTGGCGAATTAATTTTGGTAAGTCACCTTTTATGAATTCACAAGTTTAAATCTTTTAAAAGCATATTTAGTAATTTCCTCAACAAGCTTATTAAAGGGTATTTCCGCATGATTTGACATCAGCGCGAATGAACTCTTTTCGGGTTCCAGGTTGGGAATAGCGTTCACTTCCAAGATAAATGGATTGCCTAAGGCGTCCATTCGGATATCAATTCTCGCGTAATCTCTGCACTCCAACGCCTTAAATGCGCTGACAGCCAAATTTTCAATAACCACCCTGTCAGCCTCTTTCAATTGTGGAAAGCAAACCGTATCTTCAATTTCATAATTTACCATTTTTCTGGAATAACTGCGGAAAGGCAATTCCTTGTTTGTGTATATAAACTCAATAATTGGCAATACTTTTGGTGGCTGGTTTCCGAGGATCCCAACAGTAAATTCCCTCCCCGGCAGGAATTCCTCTACTATCACCGGTTGCTTAATTTCATCAAGGACTGCAATGATTCTTTCTATAAACTCTTCTGGTGCTTCTATAAGACTCAGGTTCGAAATTCCCCGGCTGCAGCCTCCCCGCTGGGGTTTTACGAATAAGGGAAAATTCATCCGCACCGGAATTCTTAAATCATTTCCTTCAGAAAAGGTTATAGCCGGCGGGGTATGAATTCCTGCCTCCTTTAGAATCTCAATGGTCTTTAATTTGTCATAAGCGTTGGTACAGGCTTTTGCGGATGGACCGGTAAATGGAATATGTAGTTTTTCAAGAAGGTCCGGGGCATATGCGTATTTAGACCCATCCATGCTTTTAATTGATGTATTAAAGACTAAATCAGGCTTTAACCCATGTAGATGGCGTTCAAGCTCTGTAGAGGCTCCAAAGGTTTCCACCTGATGACCTGATTGATTTAAAGCAGATGCTATAGATGACGTAACCAGGTTATGATATGAATTGATAATACTTGATTCATCATTCTGGTAATTTTCAAGAACCGGATCGTAGATGATAACAATTTTCATTTCGTTGGTTTCATTATAATTTCATGTAAGGATAAAAATACCTCAAAATAATGTTTTGTTGATCGAACAAAGTTGAAATCCATACCAATAATTTTTGTCTAATGTATAATATCCGCGCGTTTTGAAATTTAACAAATCTATATGGTTTAACCTTCAGATTGTATAAGATAATATCGAAAACAAATCTTATACCGAAGGCACAAGCCCTCGTAGCGCAATTGGACAGCGCATCGGACTTCTAATCCGGAGGTTGTGGGTTCGAGCCCCACCGAGGGCGCTGTTTTTAGAAAGGACTGGCAATGATAGAACGCAAAGGGATTATAGAATTCAAGGGAAAGCAAGTCAGCATGTCAGGCATGGATGTCGCTCCAGGGGAAAAAGCGAAGGAATTTCGTATTATGAAGCAAGATTGGTCAGAAATCTCCCTGTTGGGAGCGACAAAAGGCAAGGTTCGCATTTTCGCGGCCGTTCCGTCACTGGATACCTCAGTATGTGACCGCGAAACACGGCGTTTCAATATGGAAGCTGCTGCTTTGGACAAGGACATCGTAATTGTTGTGTTAAGTATGGACCTGCCCTTCGCTCAGGAACGCTGGTGCGGCGCCGCTGGAGTAGACCAGGTAATGATTGTATCTGACCATAAATATGCGGAATTTGGCGAAAATTATGCCTGCCTGATGGTTGAGCCCAGGTTGTTGCGTCGAGCGGTTTTCATCGTTGATAAACACAATGTAATTCGCTATGCGAAATATATGCCTGCCCTGAATGAAGAACCAGATTATTCCGAGGTGTTGGCAGAAGCAAAGTTCGTTTTGCAGAAATAAATTAGTTTAACTGGAGTGGAAAAATGAGTGAGGAAAAAAGGGTAACCGCGTTTACCGCCCGAATCCTGAAGCTCGAAATAACACCACATTCCCATGCCTGGCGCCCGCCGACCGATCTTTTTGAAACTGAGACAGAATTTATCGTCCGGGTTGAGATCGCCGGATTGTCGGAAAATGATTTTTCAGTGAATTACGACAGAAATATGCTGGTTGTTTTGGGAAAACGTTCAACACTTGACTCAAAATGCGCTTATCACCGTATGGAAATCCCCTATGGTGAATTTTCCACGCGTATCCCATTGCCCGAAGAGGCGGATATCAGGCGCGCATCAGCTGAATATGAAAACGGTTTTTTAACCATTCGTGTTCCGCGATCTAAACCAGTAAATATCAAAATTTCTTCTGAAGAGGAATCCTGATGCCAGCCAGCCGTTGGAATATTGATTTTCACGAAATTATGGAATGGGTGATCAGGGGGGAACAGGAGTTTTCCCAGATGCTCCTGAATTTTGATCTTGAGGATGCAAATCAATCCAATATCCAAACACTTAGTGAGAGCAGCGCCCAATCCGCAGAAAAGACGGAATTTCCCAAAGTCATTCCGATCCTACCTCTACGCGGGCTTGTGGTATATCCGCAAACAGCCGTTCCCCTGACTATTGGTCAACCCCGTTCAATTCGCTTGGTAGATGAAGCGGTTTCAAGTGAACGCTGGGTCGGTCTGGTCACCTCACGTGACGAACAGAAAGAAAACCCCGATCCTTCAGACCTTTTTGAGTATGGCACTGCAGCCATCATCCACCGCTTGTTTCGCGCCCCTGATGGTACCATTCGCCTACTTGTACAAGGAATTTCAAGGTTTAAGATCAAGAAGTTTACTCAGGATTCTCCATATCTGAAAGCAGAAGTTGAACCTTCCCGGGAAGTGGTTGAAAAAGGTATAAAAATTGACGCACTTTCCAGAAATGTGCGGGATCAATTCATTCACATCGCGGAATTAATCCCTTCCATTCCCCGTGAATTGGTCGCGACGGTCAGCAGCATGAATAACCCGCTTCAGATCGCATATAACATTGCTAACCTGCAGCGAATTGACTTGCCAATTTCACAGAAAATCCTTGAAGCAGACTCCACGGCAACAAAACTGCGCCTTCTTGTCGGTATCCTGACCAAAGAAACTGAGGTACTGGACCTTGGCAGGAAAATCCAGGATGAAGCTCGCGAAGAGATTGAAAAAGTCCAAAAAGAGTACTACCTGCGTGAGCAAATGAAGGCCATTCAGAAAGAACTGGGTGAAGGAGATACACGCGCAGCTGAAGTTAATGAATTTCGAGAAAAAATCAAAGCCTGTAAAATGCCTGAGGAGGCTGAAAAACAGGCGCTGCGGGAATTAGACCGCCTTGATAGTCTTCCAGCGGCAGCCGCTGAATATGGCGTGATACGCACCTATCTTGAATGGCTGGTCTCCCTCCCCTGGTCTGTTACGACAAATGAGGTTCTGGATATTAATTCAGCCAAAAAAGTGCTTGACGGTGACCATTACGGGTTAAAAGACGTAAAGGATCGTATTCTTGAATATTTGGTGGTCAGGAAATTACGCATAGAGCGAAAAAATGACCTTGCTAAAGAACGCAGAGCGGATGAGATCCGGAAGGAACGCGAAGGCGTCATTCTGTGCTTTATAGGCCCTCCTGGTGTTGGAAAAACTTCACTCGGACAATCCATCGCCAAAGCATTGAACCGGAAATTTATCAGAGCTTCGTTAGGAGGTATTCGCGACGAGGCAGAGATACGCGGTCACCGGCGAACATATATCGGCGCCATGCCTGGCCGTATTCTACAGTCACTCAGGCGGGTAGAGTCAAAAAATCCTGTATTTATGCTGGATGAAATTGACAAACTCACGTTTGATTATCACGGCGATCCAGCTTCAGCTTTGCTGGAAGCGCTGGACCCAGAACAAAACTTTGAATTTCGTGATAATTACCTCGAGGTGGCATTTGACCTTTCCCAGGTGATGTTCATCACGACCGCCAATACTTTAGAAACCATACCTGCCCCGCTACTGGACAGAATGGAAATTATCCGTATCGCTGGTTATACCGAGCACGAAAAACTTCAAATAGCCAATGGATACCTCACCCCGCGCCAATTGAGGGAAAACGGGCTGCTATCACATGAATTGAAGTTCAAGGATGAAGCGCTGTTGGAGATAATCCGTTCTTACACGCGTGAATCAGGTGTACGAAATTTGGAACGTGAAATCGGATCGGTTTGCCGCAAAGTTGTGACGATCTGTGAGACAGAAAAAAGGAATATCCGAGTGATCACAAAAAAGCTTGTGCATGAATTACTCGGAAAACCCAAATATAAACCAGCAGAAGAAATAATTAAGCGCACCTCTATCCCGGGGGTTGCCATCGGCTTGGCCTGGACACCCACTGGCGGTGAGATTTTGTTTATTGAAGCGACAAGCATGGAAGGCAAAGGAAATTTGATCATAACAGGGTCGATAGGCGACGTTATGAAAGAATCAGCGCAGGCAGCTTTTTCTTACCTTCGGTCGCACATAAAGGATTACGGCATCAGCGCTGAAACGCTGGAGAACAAGGACATTCATATTCATGTTCCAGCCGGCGCCCAGCCAAAGGATGGACCTTCCGCTGGGGTTACCATCACAACAGCCTTGGCGTCTTTATTTACTGGAAAACCAGTTGACTTCCACACCTGCATGACCGGTGAAATTACACTTCGCGGGCAAATTTTGCCAGTAGGCGGCATCAAGGAAAAACTCCTAGCTGCTCATAGGGCAGGATTAAAAAAGGTATTCTTGCCCAAGGAAAATGAAATTGACCTGGATGAGTTGCCCGAAGAGATCAGAAAAGACCTGCAGATAATCCCGGTAAATACTATTAGTGAGGTAATTCATCAGGCGCTAACGAACTAACCAGCGAATAAGACCTTTTCAAGGTCATCACCGTAGGAAATTCTAATTGTAGAACCGGATGGTTTATTCCTTATACCATCCGGATTATTATTGATTGACTGGAATGTGTTGTTTTCCAGAATTACAGACAGCACTTGAAATCCTTTTCTGTGCAGCATTTCCATAATAATTTCATTTGGTTGGTCGAGATAAGTAGTAATCAGTATCAATGCGCTTCCCTTGGATATGTTCTTGACCTGTTTTTCAATTAATTGCTCAAAAGGTAATGAACCTTTATCCTTGATAGTTGCCAGCCTTTCAAAAATTTTATTTAATTGGCGATGCCCTTTTTCAGGTGGCAGGATATATGCGCTTTCGCTGGCACAGGCGAAGCCAACCGTAAGATTTCTTTCCAGGAAATATTTCGTAATGGACGCAGCAATACTTACGGCATATTCAAAGCTGTCTTTAGGTAACAGAAATTGATTGGTTTTTCGTATAGAAACATAATTACGGTCAATGGCTGGTTCGATAATTTCGTCTTGTCTGGCATATTTGCCTCTTTGGGCATCCAATAGAATCCAAACGCTTGATTGCGTGTCGTCATCAAACTCTTTGACCATTAATTTGTCGCGCTTGACAGTCATTGGCCAATGGACCCGGTTTAAGGGGTCACCGGGAAAATACTCCCGCACTCCTGCGGCTTGCGGGGTAGTATGGGTTGTTTGAAGCCGCAACGCCGCGCCGCCAGTCTTATCCGCTGGAAGGAGTGGAAAGCGGTGCAATTTGCTTATTTTTGGGTAAACAATAAGACTGTTTTTATGTTGAAATATCTTCGAACAAGTAAAAAGTCCGAATGGATCACCAGAAATCAATTCAGTAGGACCAAGAAAGTAAAAACCTCGCTTATTTAAGACGACTGTGGATGAGAAGAGACTTATTTTATTTGTGCCAAGACCTGTAATAACCCTTGAACTTATTTTTGCAAGTAATTCTGAATGGTCTTGAATTTCTAACCAAAATTTTGGGATTTTGGAATTATTCTTTATCTCAAGCCTTTCATCAAAGGTTTTCCCGATTTCAAGGATTTTTTTTCTTGAAAAACGATTGACTTGAATATCCTTTAGAGAATTGTTACTTGTGACCCAAGAAAAAATAATGACCAGCAATAATTCAATCCATAAACTCAACAATAATTCGTCAAAGAATATAATCCAAAAAATAAATAGAACTATTGATATTAATGCAATGACATAAAAGCGGTTATTGATGCGCATCCATCACTTACCCGCCAGGAACTGGAACTTGTGATATCAACTCCTCAACCATTCCTTCAGGTTCAAAATCTCTTAATCTGGTTGAAGGTACAGGGATTATTCTATGCGCAAGAGCATAGGGAGAGACATATTTAATATCATCGGGAGTTACAAAATCTCGGCCGAGGAAAGCTGCTCTGCATTGTCCTAAACGGTAAAGTGCCAGGCTTCCGCGAGGAGAAGCCCCCAGATAGATTTCCTCATTTTCTCGAGTTTGCTTGATGATAGTAACTATATATTTTTCAATCTTATCTGATACATGGACAGATTTTATCTCTTCCTGAACTTTAATGATTTCATTAACCTCTGCTACTGGTTGTATGCTTTCAATCGGGTGGCTTAATTTTTGAGACCTTAACATAGCCATTTCAGCGTCATTATCAGGATACCCAACTTTCAGGCGAATGAGAAATCGGTCTAATTGGGCTTCGGGAAGTGAAAAGGTGCCTTCATAATCAATTGGGTTCTGGGTGGCAATTACCATAAATAATTCTGGTAAATGATGAGTTTTTCCATCCACCGTCACCTGTTTTTCTTCCATCGCTTCTAAAAGCGCAGATTGGGTTTTCGGGGTGGCACGATTAATTTCATCAGCCAAAACGATATTCGCTTTTATTGGTCCAGGGCGAAATTCAAACTCCTTTGTGGCTTGGTTATAGATGGACAATCCTGTTACATCACTTGGAAGCATATCTGGGGTGAACTGAATGCGGCTAAATTCAGCTTCAAGCGACTTTGCCAGACATTTGGCAAGCATCGTCTTACCAGTTCCCGGTACATCTTCAATTAGCAAATGACCCTTACAAACCGCCGACATAATAACGAGGTCAATAACTTCAGGTTTTCCAAGAATGACTTTGCTGATATTTTCATGAAGTTTATTGCGAAATTCTTTAATAAGATCAATATTCATGAATCCCTCAAATATATAATTGCATTAGTTGGCTTTCATGTAATCTTGGACTGACCATCCAACTTTTTTTGAATCGTTCAAGGATTCTATCCTCCACCAGATAAGGCTGTCTATAATCACCGGGCCGTCAATAATTTTAAATTGCTCCCCTTCTTGAGCTAGATAAATAGTTGATTGTCCGATCCCTGCGCCTGCACGCATTCGTAGTCCCTCATTCCCGGTGCCATTCACTTTGATTATCATTCCCAATGCAATTACTCCCGGAATGGAAGGTGTATCCGTCGTTATTTGCTCGTTTGCCTGGTCTGAAATTTGCCCCAGCGAATTATTAGTGGCAGAAATTGGCGTTATTTGTATATGAATTTTTTCACTGCTTTCAATAACGATATTTGGAAAGACCAAGTACTGCATAATCAACGTCAGACAACACAGGCAAATTCCAATTGTGCCTGCGGCGATAAAAACCATTTTGGTTATGAAGGGTTGGTTTTGTTCTGGCATGTAATATAAAAAATTATAATCCAGAGAAAAAAGCCAGATGATATAATCCCCAATCATGGATGACCTGACATCCTCATTCCCAATCGTAAATAACCGCTATCAGATTTTCAGCACCATCGCTACCGGTGGGATGTCTGTAATCTATAATGCTCAGGATCTGATGCTCGAAAGAAAAGTAGCATTAAAGATTCTTAAAAAAGAGCTATCACGGGATCAAACCTTTCAAAATAAATTCCGTTCCGAGGCAAAAGCTTCTGCCAGCCTGATTCATCCGAATATCATCACAACCTTTGATTTTGGGTTTGATGGCGACCGCCTTTATATTGTTATGGAATATATCGATGGCGCGGATTTGAAAACCATTATTAATCAAAACAGTCCGTTAAGCATCTCTCAAGCACTTGATTATCTACTTCAAGCTAGCAAGGGACTGGAATTCGCCCATCAATCCGGTTTTGTTCATTGTGATGTCAAACCTCAGAATATGTTGGTTTCAAAAAGTGGCATATTGAAGATAACGGACTTTGGCATTGCGCGGGCATTGGACACAATCTCAAGAGAGGAAAAGTATGATGTCGTATGGGGCTCACCTTATTATTTTTCGCCCGAGCAGGCTAGTGGAAAGGCACCTTCCCCCGCGACCGATGTCTATTCGCTTGGCATAATTGCCTATGAATTAGTGACGGGCAGGCTGCCATTCATTGCAGAAGATTCAGCTGAACTCGCCAGAATGCATCGCAGTGACCTTCCCATACCCCCAAAGGATATTAACGCCGAGATACCAGAATCTCTCAATCAGAGTATTTTGAAGGCATTATCCAAGGATCCTGCGAACCGATATCAAAACGGAGAAGAATTTCATCGTGAATTAATCAGTATTCAACAAATCCTTTACTCTTCACATTTAACACTCATTCCTGTAAAAAAACCTGAATCAATTCTCAAAACTCATAAAGGTCAAATTCCTGAAATTCAGGAGGAAACTTCAAGCCCCAAAACAATGCAATTCTCTACAATTCTCATTGCGATCATGGCACTGCTTTTAGTTGGCGGCTTGATCCCGTTCTGGTTGTATATAATTCTTTCCATAAACTCTCTAAACAGGTGATAAATGAAACAACAAATTCTTTCCGCTTCAATACTCAATTGCGACTTTTCTAAAATGGGTGAAGAAGTCCACACCGCAGAAGCTGCGGGTGTGGATTGGTTCCATTTGGACATCATGGACGGCCATTTTGTCCCGAACATTTCTATCGGACCAGATATTGTTGTGATCATTCGAAAGCTCACCAAATTGCCTCTGGATACCCATTTAATGATCTCCAATCCGGATGATTTCATAGAAAGGTTCGCGGAGGCAGGTGCGGATAAGATCAGCGTTCATGTCGAAAATAATGCCAACATTCACAAGACTTTGCTCAATATACAAAAACTAAATAAAAAAGCAGGAATTGTGGTCAATCCTGGGACGCCTGTGGAAATGATCTACCCCTTATTGCATATGGTTGAATTTGTGTTGATGCTGACCGTCAACCCTGGTTTCGGAGGACAAAAATTCCTGAGCGAAGTTCTGCTAAAAATTGCGACCCTTTCAAACAAGATTCAGGAATTAGGTCTGGATGTTGGGATTGAAGTGGATGGCGGAATTGATGAAAGAACAATTCCTATAACTCGTGAAGCGGGTGCTAATATTTTTGTCGCGGGATCATCAATTTATCGAAATACATTGGGCATAGAAGCAGCAGTAAAAAGGTTAAAATCAGTTTAAATATAAAGGCCTCCTTTTCTGGCGGCCTTTTGTTAATTTTGAGAATTAATTTACCTTGGATAAGGTTTTAATACATTTGGTGCACAAAACTTTGCGAACTTTTACACCATTTTCATATACCGAGACCTGCTGCAGATTCGGTTTAAATTTCCGGTTAGTTGCTCGCATGGAAAAACTACGATTGTGACCAAAGGTGGTGGTTTTTCCACAGCTCTCACATTTTGCCATTGTTAGTTCCTTTCTTGAAAAGTTGCCTTTATAATAACAGGAAAGTAGTTTACCATAATCCGTAACGATGGACAAGTGAAGTTGTTAAATATAAAAGGATTCAGCTATGAGGCAAAAAATGGAAAAGTTAGGCACAATTAATATTTCATATCATGCGATTGCGACAATAGCGTTCCAATCTGCCCTCGAATCCTATGGGGTTGTGGGATTGGCTAACGAAAATTTCGCGAGAGGATTATCCCGCTTCTTCTCCAAAGAACCTACCTCCGGTGTGATTGTACATGAGGATGAAGGCGGGATCTCTGTTGACCTGTACGTCATTATCGAATATGGCACACGCATTTCTTCTGTTGCCGAAAGCGTTTCTCATAGTGTTAAATTCAATATTGAAAGTATGACGGGTATTCCTGTCAAAGAAGTGAATGTCCACGTGCGTGGTCTGCGCGTGAGCGATATGGATTAAATTATTTTTTTTTATTAATATTTTTAAGGAATTTTATTTATGTCAAAAACCGAAGTTCCGCCTGCGGAGACTGCCAAGATTATTATGGAACCAGTCTATTCTATCGATGGCAGCGACCTGAAGAAGTTGTTTTATGCCTCGCTGGTATGGCTAAAAAATCATCAACCTTTAATTAATTCCCTGAATGTTTTTCCTGTTCCTGATGGTGATACCGGAACTAATATGTTCCTCACCATGCAGTCAGCTTACAACGAAATTGCAGCAAGCAAAGAAAAGAACCTGGGCAAGGTGATCCACCTTATCGCACAAGGCGCATTGATGGGAGCCAGGGGAAACTCAGGTGTCATTCTTTCGCAATTGCTGCGAGGCTTTGCTAGAGCCTTGGATGAATCCAAGTCCATGAATGCTGATCTTTTGGTGAAAGCTTTTGCTGAAAGCCGTAATACTGCTTACAAAGGCGTTGTCCGGCCGGTAGAAGGAACAATTCTGACCGTTTCCAAGGATGTCGCTAAAGCTGCTGAGGATGCGTTGACCAAAGGGAATGACTTGGTCCAAATCCTGGAAGAGGTACTGGCAGTCGCGGACGCTTCAGTAAAGAACACTCCGAATCTCCTCCCAATCCTGAAACAAGCTGGGGTTGTAGATGCGGGCGGAAAGGGTTTTTTCATTATTCTCGAAGGTATGCTCCGGCACGCTACCGGTAAACCGGTTGATATGGAAGCGTCTGAAATTAACGCGATGACAGTCAATCTTGAATCTATAAAATTCAATGAACTGCATGGGGAAATTGAAGACGGACAGGATTTTGAGATTGTTGTGGATTTCAAGCCCCAAGGCGAATTGAACCTACAAAAGTTTTATGAGGAATTATCACAGGTAGGTACCTCAATTCAAGTTGGTGAAGGTGATGACCTTTACCGCATGCATATCCACGTGCCTACCGAAAACAAGTATGAGCCCATTGAATTAGTCAACAAGTACGGCAGCGTCCAGAAGGTATATATCGAAAATCTTTTAGAGCAAATGGGTCAGGAAACAAAAGAAGAGGATTTTTCGAACCCGGTTGAGGAAGGCCAAATCGCGGTTATTGCAATTTCACCCGGAAAAGGTATCTCTAAAATCTTCAAGAGCCTGGGTGTTTCCAGAGTAGTCAGCGGCGGACAAACGATGAATCCAAGCACCAATGATATTTTGCAAGCATTTAAAGATTTGCCAACTGACCACGTCATTATTCTTCCAAACAATAAAAACATCATACTAGCCGCTGAAACAGCCAAAAAAATCTCGGACAAGCAAGTTACCGTTATCCCTACTAAAAATATCCCTCAAGGATTGGTGGCCTGTTTGAGATTAAATCCCAGCGGTGATTACGAAGAAATAGTCGATGAAATGTCCGAGTCGCTTTCTGAAGTTGAAGCTGGCGAAATTACTACAGCTACCCGCTCTATTGAAATCAACGGTTTAAAGGTTAAGGAAGGTGAAGTAATCGCTCTGCTCAACGGCCAACTGATTGATTCCTCTAACTCTGTGTTGAAAGCCTGCGCGAATCTTCTTAAGAAAGCGAAGACAGAAAACCGCGAACACATTACCATTTTTTATGGAGAAAACACAACCAAGGAAATGGTTGATCAGGTGGTTGAGTATATCAATCAGGAATATCCTGACCATGAGATTGAAATTCACGAAGGCGGTCAACCTCACTATCAATTCATTTTATCGATTGAATAGTCAATTCCAGCTCATTTTCCGATAGAGTAAAATTGCCGCATGGCTGGCGATATTGACATTTTAATAAATGTCCTCGAATTTGAAAAAAAGAAAAATTTCGACAATACGGCAGTTGCGGGAGGTTTAAAGAACTTTAGAACTTTCCTTGACAGAATCAAATACAATTCCGCAATCTCTTCTGACGTGGTTAGAACGATGTCAGAAGTTTTTGTTTTATATGATGGATTAAGCCTTAAAGAGCGTAAACAGGCTATTAGTGATTTATTGAATTTGATTTCCCCTCAATCAGATAAAATCACATCCCTCAATAAAGAGATTACTCATATTAAGGGTTTTGAAAATAAAATCCTTGATCAAACTTCCCAAATTACCCAGGATAAAGCACTTTATGCTGATATTCAATCCATTACCGGTATCGGACAAAAGAATTCCAAGCTCTTTTATAAACTGGGTATAAATACTGTTTATAACCTGCTCCGTTATTATCCCCGCCGGTATCAGGACTTTAGCCAGCTAAAACCGATTACTAAGCTAAATTTCGGCGATGAATTGACAGTCATAGGCACTATTTCACGGGATCTCAATACCCGCACATCAAAAAGGGGGAGGCTAAAGATTACAGAAACCGCTATCACCGATAGCACTGGTTCACTCAGGATTATCTGGTTCAATAAGCCGTTTCTTTCCAAACAGCTCTACCGTGGTGTATCGATTGTTGTATCAGGAAAAATTGACGTCTACCTTGGAAGATTGGTGATGAATAATCCAGAATGGGAGCTATTGGACAAAGAGCAGTTGCATACCAACCGGATTGTGCCCATTTACCCGCTAACAGCTGGAATCACTCAAAGGCAAATCAGAAAAATCATTAATCACAATCTGGCTTTTTGGAGTAAGCGGGTAAAGGAGTATTTGCCGACTGAACTTATTGCTGATGAAGGCTTATCTTTTATCTCCGAAGCCATTACCCAGATCCATTTCCCGGAAAACGAAGAAAAGCTTTCGCATGCTAAAAAAAGATTCGCTTTTGAAGAAATTTTCTTTCTTCAATTGGGTGTGATCGTCCAGAAACGGGATTGGATTAAGGCATCTGCAGAAATATATCAACTTTCTGATGATGATAAGAGAAAAATCATCTCTTCTCTACCCTACCAGCTTACCACCGCGCAAAATAAAGCGATCTCAGACCTCACGGAAGACCTCGAATCAGGCAAACCTATGAATCGCCTTTTACAGGGGGATGTTGGTTCGGGCAAAACGGTTGTGGCCAGGTTTGCGATTGAGGCTATTATTCAAAGTGGCGCTCAGGCAGCTGTGTTAGCACCCACATCAATCCTGGCGGAACAACACACTAAGACTCTTTCAACGATGTTGTTGGCATCAGAATCTGTAGAACCGGATGAAATCGCGCTCTTGATTGGCTCTACTCCCCAAAAAGAACGAAAAGATATTCTCAAAGGGCTTTCTTCGGGAAAAATAAAGGTTATTATCGGAACACATGCCTTGCTGGAGGATCCAGTAATTTTTAACAACCTTCAATTAGCGGTTATTGATGAACAGCACCGTTTTGGTGTCGAGCAGCGTAATCTTCTCAAGAAAAAAGGTCATTCACCTCACCTTTTGGTGATGACAGCCACACCCATCCCCCGTTCTCTGGCACTTACTATTTATGGCGACCTGGATGTGAGCGTTATTGATGAAATGCCTGCCGGCCGTCAGCCTGTTGAGACCTGTCTTCTTCAGCCAGGCGATAGAGAGTCAGCCTATAAACTCATTCGGTCTCAAATTTTTAATGGTTTTCAGGCATTCATTGTTTACCCGATGATTGAGGGTGAGGATGAAGAGGATTACACCGCTGCGGTTAACGAGCATGAAAGGATTTCAAAGAAAGTTTTTCCTGACCTGAAGGTATGTTTAATGCACGGCAAACTGAAACCAGCTGAAAAAGACAAAGTCATGCACGCGTTTCGAAACTGCGAATTTGATATTATGGTTTCCACGACCGTTATTGAGGTTGGTTTGGATATTCCAAATGCCACCATTGTTTTAATTGAAGGTGCCAACCATTTCGGCCTTGCCCAGCTTCACCAAATACGGGGAAGGGTTGGCAGAAATTCGGATAAATCTTATTGTTTACTTATTCCGGAAGATGAAAGCGGAATGGATAATGAAAGATTACAAGCCTTGGTTAAATCGAATGACGGATTTGAATTGGCTGATTTCGACCTGAAACAAAGAGGGCCAGGGGAATTTTTAGGCAGCAGGCAATCTGGTTTTATTACCTTGAGGTTTGCTAATATCACTGACCTGCCAATGATAGAACGCTGCAGAAACCAGGCGCAAAAGATTTTAACTAACGATCCTGAACTTGTGAGTCCAGAGTACCAACTTCTTTACCAGGAATTACGCCTTCACTGGCCCCAAATTAAAATCAATTAGAATAAGGAAAAGGATAAAAATATGGTTCGAGCAATTTTTCCAGGAACATTTGACCCCATCCATTACGGGCATATTGATATCGCCAAAAGAGCAACAGAGATATTTGATGAATTAATTGTTGCGGTATATGATCGGCCTTTGAAAAAATTGCTTTTTTCACCTGAAGTAAGAATTTCACTGACCAAAGAAGCGTTCGCAGGAGAACCAAAGATAAAGGTGATGGGATATAACACCCTCACGGTTGAGTTCTGCAAAGAGATGGACGCCAAAGTAATCGTCCGAGGGCTGCGTGTATTTTCAGATTTTGAGCATGAATTTCGCATGGCTTTAGCCAACCGCCGGCTGGCAAAGGAAATTGAGGTTGTTGCTTTGATAACCAGCGAAGAACACACATTTTTATCTTCAACCACTGTTAGGGAGATCGCTGCATTACAAGGGAATGTCTCCACCATGGTCCCGCCGCACGTCGAAAAAGTTTTAAAAGTTCAAATGGAAAAAATTGGTGACCAAAACCGTATGGACCAATATACATCACTCAGGGATTAATTAATTGTAAAATAGACTTGAGGGACACACTATGGATATTTTGCATTTGGTTGACCGGCTGGAAGAATTATTTAATGAGAGCAAATCTCTTCCATTAACCCACAAGGTTATCGTAGATGAGGAAAGAATGCTTGAATTAATAGATCAAATGCGACTGGCAATTCCTGAGGAGATAAAAAGTTCCCAGCAGATCATTAACCAGAAAGAAAGAATTATCGCCCAAGCCAATGAAGAAGCGCGCAGGACTATTGAACTGGCGAAGGAACAAAGCGCCAAGTTGGTTGAAAAAGACGCGATTGTTCAAAAAGCTGAGGTCATGGCTGAGAACATTATCCAAAGAGCCCGCCAGGAGACTAAATTGATCAGCAAAGAAGCCGATGATTATGCGATCAACTCCCTTGTACACCTTGAAACAGAACTCGGGAAAATTCTGGTACAGGTAAGAAACGGCTTAACCGCCTTAAAGAATGACGATGCTATCAAAGAGCAATCAAACCCTCAACCGGTTTCCCAAAGACCGGTTAATCATACAGAGCAACCCGAATAATTTCATCCATTTTATCAGCGAAGGTGATTTTCAATTCATCCTTGACTTTCCTGGGGATATCCACAAGGTCTTTCTTGTTTTTCCTCGGGATGATAAGTTGTTTAAGCCCTGCCCGGTGCGCTGCGTAGATCTTCTCTCTTAATCCGCCAACTGGTAGTACTTTCCCTCGCAGGGTTATCTCACCGGTCATGCCAATATCCAAATGAACCTTTCTTTTGGTTAATGCTGAAAGCATCGCAGTGCAAATGGTTACTCCTGCGCTTGGACCGTCTTTTTCGATAGCGCCTTCTGGTATATGCAGGTGAATGTCAATCTTCTCATAGTTTTCTATTTCAATGCCAAAATCATCAGAAACAGATTTAATATAAGATAAGGCTGCCTGGGCTGATTCCTGCATTACATCTCCGATCTTGCCGGTTATTTGCAGGATCCCCTTCCCATCCATGACCAAGACTTCCACTGGCATGATCTCACCGCCGTTTTCTGTCCATGCGACAGCCGTACTGACACCCACATCATCCCGGCTTTCAACCTGGAACGCCAGAAATTGGGAAGGACCTAAATATTTTTCAATATCTTTCTCGAAAATAGTCTTGGGAAAAGGTTTCCCTTGCGATTTCAATTTCGCAATCTTGCGGCAGATTTTTCCTATCTCCCTATCCAGATTTCTGACGCCTGCTTCGTAGGTATATTCCCTGATTATTATTCTTATCGCCTTATCGTCAAATTTGATTTCTGAGCCATTAAGACCGTTCTCCGCAACTTGTTTTGGAATAAGAAATTCTTTGCCGATCTCAAGTTTTTCTTCTTCAATATATCCCGGGAATTCTGTAACTTCCATCCGGTCAACCAGAGCGGATGGAATATTATCTATCGAGTTTGCGGTAGTGATGAACATTACTCGTGAAAGATCGTATGCGACTTCAAGGAAATGGTCAGAAAAGGCGCAATTTTGCTCCTGGTCTAGTACTTCCATCAATGCTGATGAAGGATCTCCTCTGAAATCGTTACCTAATTTATCAATTTCATCCAGCATAAAAAGCGGGTTTACTACCTCGGCTTTTTTCATTGTCTGGATGATCCGCCCTGGCATGGCGCCAATATATGTACGGCGGTGTCCGCGAATTTCTGCTTCGTCTCTAATACCACCCAACGATATGCGCACAAATTTCCTTCCCAATGCTTCAGCGATTGACTTCCCTAAAGATGTTTTCCCTGTCCCGGGAGGGCCCAGGAAGCATAAAACCGGCTGTCTTGCATCTGCTCCCTTAAGATTCTTAACTGCCAGATATTCAAGAATTCTCTCTTTGGCTCTTTTTAATCCATAATGATTTTTCTTTAGTATCTTTTCCGCGTGACTTACAGATAAATTATCTTTTGTCGCATTTTGCCAGGGAAGGGTAAGCAGCCAATCAATGTAATTACGAATAATCCCTGTTTCGGGCGCGAGGGCAGGATTTATTGCTAGTTTATTGATTTCATTTTTTACAGCGGCTTTAACATAATCCGGTGCGAAAATTTCTCCCAGCTTTTTTTTGTATTCATTTATTTCCTGCTCCCATAAATCGCCCTCACCAAGTTCGATCTGAATAGCCCTTACCTGTTCGCGAAGATAGACTTCCCGCTGGCTTTTGTCCACTTCCCGTTGTACCCTGGTTTGGATTTCATCTTCCAAAGCCAAAACGTCTAATTCCTGAGCCAGAAGATGATTGACGTAAATGAGCCTTTCTGCAGGATCAACATATGAAATTATTTTCTTTCGTTGTTCTTTATCAGGTGATATTGCTGTCGCGACCATATCCGCGAGTTTGCCCGGTTCCGTTATATTCAACGCAAACAGATGCGCTTCATCGGGTATGGAACGGTCTAATAGAACCACCTGTTCGAAAAGCGTCTTGGTTGATTTGATCAATGCCCTGATTTCATTGGTATGGGCAGCAAGGGATTTTTTAATAATGGCAGCTTCAGCAATGATAAAAGGTTCCGTTTTAATAATTCTACGAATCTGTAAACGCCTGCGACCCTGCAATAGCGCAGAATAATTTCCATCCGGAAGGTTGATCAGCTTGCCAACTGCGAGCTCAATCCCAATTTTTAGAAACTGGCTGTCCTTACCGGAATCCGGGATTACTCCTATCACTGTCTCGTTACTTTTTTGAGTCGCTAGAATGGCTTCCAGATTCTTGCCTGGTGGAATAAAGAGCGGGGTAACCATATGCGGAAGGACAATGGCATTTTCAAGGACAATCGCATTTCGTTTAAAAATACCAGATTCATCCCCTTTGGCGTTTTTAATTGTATCCAGTTCTTCAGTCCGTTGAAATAAAGCAGCGCTGAAATCATCCTGGCCTAGCTGATGGTTATTTTTCGAATTCATTGCTTATCCTTTGAAATTTTCTTTTACCGCTCCCGCAATAAATATACTCCCTGTCGCCACAATCGCGGTTGATTCATCAGACCGGACCAAAGCCTCACCAATGGCGTTCTTAATTTCTTCCTCCAAAGCCGATGGAATTCTTAAGCCTTCTGCGATATCCTTGATTTTATATAATTCCAAAGCTCTTGGATGTTGTGATTTGGTAATTATTAACGTTTTTATAAGGGGTTGAATAATCTTCAACATTGATGCGACTGCTTTATCTTCAGACACGCCGAAAATGAGGATTATTTGTTTTTCAGGCAAATATTTCTGAATTGTCTTTATTAATTTTCTGAATGAATCAAGGTTATGCGCACCGTCAATGATTACTACGGGCTTCTTATTAATAACTTCAAATCTTCCCGGCCAGCGCATATATTGAAAGCCTGAAATAATTGCATCGGAACTTATTTCATTACCTCTCTTTTTCAATTCCTCGATACAAGCAAATGCGGTAACAGCATTATCAATTTGGTGGTCACCCAATAGAGGAATAAAAACTTCAATCAGTTTTTTCCCATTTTTTTGTATTTCAAACCTTTGCCCATCAAGAGAGTATGTACCAGATTTGGTTCTATAAACGCCTGGCGCATAGACCACTCCGGCATTTCTTTCACCTGCAATTTTAATAATCTCCTCCAAAGGAGATGTTTTTTGTTTAGATACAATAACTGGGATACCATTCTTAATAATTCCGGCTTTTTCAAAAGCAATTTTCTTTAATGATTTCCCCAGAACTTTTGTATGGTCATGTGAGATTGACGTAATAACAGATACTTCTGGCTGTACGACATTCGTAGCGTCAAATCTTCCTCCCATCCCCACTTCGATTACCGCAAAATCTACATGTTTGTCCGCGAAATACTTGAAAGCCAACCCTGTAATGATTTCAAATGTAGTAAGTTCCGGTACTTTTTTAATAATTGGATCTAAAAGGTTTATATATTCCACAATTTCTTGATGTGAAATCTGGTCCTCGCTAATGCGGATACGTTCCGTAAAATCAATCATATGGGGGGATGAATAAAACCCGGTTCTAAAACCATTTTTAATCAGAATACTGGCAAGCATGGCGCAGGTTGAACCTTTTCCCTTGGTTCCTGCCACATGGATTACTTTATAGCTTTTATGTGGGTTGCCTAATAACTCAAGAAAATCTTCCATCCTTTTCAGGTTGAATTTCTCGGGAGAATAGCGCAAATTCCTTGTCAGGCTGTAATCAACAAAAGAATAGATATAATCTAATGCTTGCGAGTAAGTTTTAACCAATGTGTGACTACTCCATCTAAATAATGTAGAATTTTACTCTACGGGTACTTAGATACTAATAAAGATGGTTTATGCAGTATTGTTATTAGATTTGAAATTAACTGATTGTAGGTCATTGAAAGAGAAGCGCGGTATGCTTAAACCTCTGCTTCATAAATTGCATATGGAATTTAATCTTTCAGCAGCAGAAGTAGATAAAAAAGACGTTTGGAATGAATCCATTATCGCGCGTGGATTAATCTCGAACGAAAAACGAGCTGTGGAGTCTTGTCTTGCCAGAATACCTAGTTTCTTAAGAAAATATTTTGGTGAAATTGAAATTCTTTCTTATTCCATTCAATTTATCTGATCTGGAGGTTAATTATGGACCTTGGGCTTAAAGGTAAAAAAGCGGTTGTGGCAGCATCCAGCAAAGGGATAGGGTTTGTCATCGTTTGCACGCTGTTGAATGAAGGATCGTTTGTTCTTATGAATGGGCGCGATACCAAAACGCTTGAGAATTCACAAAACCTTCCAGGAAATTGCCAATGTAACCAAAGCCATTCCTTTGGCAAGAATGGCTGATCCTGATGAAATAGGAAATGCGGCAGCGTTTTTGGTATCCCTCGCGGCTTCTTACATCACCGGCGTAATGTTAAGTGTTGACGGTGGGATTAATCAGGGGCTCTTTTAGAGAGGACGTTTTTGAAGAATACCGATAGTATCTCATCTTTTCTTAATAGCACTCTTTTTAATATCCAGAAACCCGGCCGTTATGTAGGGGGAGAATTTAACCAGATCAAGAAGGATTGGGACCGCAACCTGATAAAAATGGTACTGGCATTTCCTGATATTTATGATATCGGGTTATCGAATTTAGGATTGACTATCCTTTATGACATCATTAATAAGAGGCGTGATGCGTTAGCCGAAAGAGTATATGCACCCTGGGTGGATATGGAAGATTCAATACGAAAAAAGGGAATCCTCCTTTTTTCGCTTGAAAACAGAAAGCCATTAAAGGAATTTGATCTTGTTGGTTTTTCAATTCCATATGAAACCCTTTATACGAATGTAATTAACATGCTGGATCTAGCCGGAATTCCCCTCCGGTCAAAAGACCGTTCAGAGGGTGATCCGATTATTATCGCCGGTGGACACTCCTGCTTCAATCCCGAGCCAATGCACGCGTTTATTGATATGTTTGTTATTGGTGAAGGGGAGGAGATAATCAATGACATTATCGATGTCTATAAATTTTCCAAAAGTGCATGTTTTACCCGTGAGAAAACCATTTCTACGGTTGGCCAAATTTCAGGGATATATGTACCATCTGATTTCGTAGTGTCCTATAACAAAGACTACACTGTTAGTGAAATCTCCAACAATCAAGATGAATCCAAAAACCAAATAATAAAAAGAATTGTTAAGGTTCTTCCGCCTCCCGTTACCAATTTTCTGGTTCCAAACATCAGTATCGTGCATGAACGGGCGGCAATCGAAGTTATGCGCGGCTGCTCGAGAGGCTGCCGGTTTTGTCAGGCTGGTATGATCACGCGCCCAATCAGGGAAAGGCCTGTCGCGGAGGTTCTTGATGCGGTTAAAACAGCAGTCAAGAATACAGGATATGAAGAAGTATCCTTGCTTTCGCTAAGCACCTCGGATCATTCTAAAATTAATAAACTGCTTGAAGGAATAAACAAACTGAGTACTGAACTTCAATTCAATTTTTCACTTCCTTCATTACGAATAGAAACATTCGACAACCAATTAATTGAAACCATGGCAGGAAAGAAAAAAGGAAATTTCACACTGGCGCCTGAAGCAGCTTCAGAAAGAATTCGGCAATCCATCAACAAACCCATAACTGACCAGGATTTATTAACGACAGTGGAAAATATTTTCCGGATGGGCTGGAAAAACCTGAAGCTTTATTTCATGATCGGTTTTCCCGGTGAGGAACTTGATGATGTTCAAAAGATTGTGGAGCTATGCCTGAAAGTAAATCAAATTGGCAAGGATATCTTGCACGGCAGAGCCGAGATTCATGCCAGCATCAATACGCTGATCCCCAAACCGCATACTCCATTTCAATGGGCAACGATGGATAGTAAAGAAAATATTGAAACCAAATATCGCCTTATCCTGGATGGGCTAAGAAAATCTAAGATAAAAGTTGATTGGCCCGATTATCAAAATTCTCTCTTTGAAGCTTGGTTTTCAAGGGGGGACCGGAGGTTATCAGATGTGATTGAAACCGCCTGGAAAAAAGGCGCGAGATTTGATGCTTGGCAGGAAAAATTCAATTACGATTTATGGCTGGAAGCATTCAAAGAAAACGGCGTTGACCCTTATTTCTATTCTCACAGGCAGCGAGAACTGGATAAGCCATTACCTTGGGATCATATCAATATTGGCGTCACAAAAATTTTTCTTACGAGAGAATATAAAAAGAGTATGGACTTGGAAAACACTTCGGATTGCAGATATTTTTGCCACGCCTGTGGAATCCAGACTGATTACGATATTAATTGCGATGAAATAAGGACGCTCGAATAAATGCGATTGCGAATCACTTTTCAGAAAACTGGTGAAATCATTTATACCAGCTCCCTAGATCTCCAGAAAATCTGGGAGAGGTCTCTAAGACGTGCACAGCTGGTTGTCAAGTATTCCGAAGGGTTCCATCCTCAACCCAAAATGCAGTTGGCTGTTCCCCTGCCTCTTGGATTTAATGGAAAAGAAGAGTTGATCGATTTATGGTTTATCTATGATTATTCTAAAGAAGAAATTCTAGAAAGGTTACGAAAGGCATTACCTGACGGTATTGAACTGATTTCAATTGATGAAATTCCTGAGAACCAGAAAGCATTAAATGGTTTGGCTGAATCTGCTGAATATATTGTTACGATAATAGACGCAGTAATAAGTACACCATACTTAGAAAAGTCAATTCATTGCCTTTTAGTTAAAAAAGATATAGTGCGTGAAAGAAACAAAAAAAGCTATGACCTTCGGCCGCTGATTCTTTCTATGGAATTATGTAAATCAAACAGTAACCAACCTCAAATTCATATGCATCTTCTCGCCAGATCAGGGGCTTCTGGGCGCCCTGACGAAGTAGTAAAAGAGCTCGGAATAGATCCGGCCTTATGCGAAATTGAAAGAATCAGGATCAATTTTAAGAAATAAATATATGGTTGCAGGTTTTTTTAGAGAATGTACCAACCCTGACTGCGGATTCAGGTACCCTGACCTTAATTCCAATTGCGAATTAGCATATTGTCCTAAATGCGGTGAAGTGGCGACGGTTGCCAGCCGAATTAATTCAAATCAGAAAAATCTTTATGTTTCTGAAAGCCGCCTGGAAATAATCCCATTGCTAGACAATATCCGCAGTGTTTACAACGTTGGGTCAATTATCAGGACATGCGAAGGATTTGGTATCAGAGAAATAATACTATCGGGTATAACACCTACCCCGGTCCACCCTCGCATGGACAAGACCGGTCTTGGGTCAATACAGAATATTAAATGGGTTTTTGCAAATAATGGTCTTCAAAAGGTTATTGAGCTAAAGGCAAAAGGGTTCCAAGTAATCAGTCTGGAGAGTTCACAAACAGCTATACCCATCGGTCAAGTCAATAAGACAATATTACAAAAGCATCTATGCCTGGTGGTTGGCAACGAAAAACATGGAATCGATCCTGAAATTCAAAAGATCAGCGATTTAGTTATCGCTATTCCTATGTCCGGGGAAAAAGAATCTTTTAATGTCAGTGTTGCTTTCGGAATCGCCGCTTATCATTTGGTTATGGTTGCCAGAGTCTGATCCACCAAGAAGTCGGTATGTACTTTGCATTGTGAAGGATTATCCATATAAATAACCTTGGCAGATTCCCATTTAGCCATTGCCTGTTTTAAGAGCCCGATTCTTACAACAACAATCGCCAGTTTGTAATCGCCATTTTCCAAGATATCAAATGCGGTTGTCCAGCCCTGATTCTTCTCGAATTCCAAGAATCCCAATTCATCAATTATTAATATAGAAGTAGGTACTGATTCTCGAATAACTTCATGCCCCCATTGCAGAACTTCAGGGTCCATTTTCCATTCACGCTTCGGATTCTCAGGATCCCAACCAGGCTGATAATTTGCCAAAAGTTTTTTGTCCTGGGAAGAAATATCCATCAGGTAAATGCCAGTTTTCACATCACCTTCAAACTTGGCTGGTGAATAAACACCTGTTACTTTCACATTTGATTTTCTTAATGCAGTGACCACATTAGAAATTAACAGGGTTTTTCCGGTTTTAATCTCACCAGTGATGATAAAGATTTTATCTTTAGGATACATTCTTTTAGTGAATCACAATAGATTTATTGCCTTTACCTTTGATTACAGATATAGGTATTTCAAAAAAGTCGGATAAAATTTCGCTCGTAATTATTTTTTCGGTTTCACCAGCCTGAAATTTATTATTTTTTCCCATAAGGATGCAATTATCGCTGTAATTCAAAACGTCTAATGGATCATGTGTTGAATAAACAATTGTTTTCCCGGCTTCTTTTAATTTTGTAATAAAACTATTTAGGTATTTTTTATTCTTGATATCCAGATGGGTCATTGGTTCGTCCATCAAGATAATCTCAGGCTCCTGGGCTAAAGTTCGCGCAATACGCACCTTTTGTAACTCACCTCCGCTTATTTCACCCAATTTGCTGTTAGATAAAGACGATAAATCGAGGGAATTAATGATTTGTTCGCTGATCATCATATCCTTGCTGGAAGGTGTATTAAATTTCAGGATATGAGGGGCTCGTCCAAGAAGCACAAATTCCTGTACTGTGTAATCGAAGGGAATATTCTCTCTTTGGGAAAGATATCCAACAGAACCATTCATTTCACCTATTGAAATCACCTTACCATTCTTATTAATTAGGATTTCTCCTTTCAAAGGAGATATATAACCCAGAAGGAGCAATAAAAGAGTTGTTTTTCCTGTCCCATTTAATCCTAATAACGCAGTAGATGAGCCCAAAGGAAGGCTAAAGTTAAAGTCCTTAATGACCTTTGTTTTTTTACCTTTATAAGTAAACGAAATATCAGTAAGACTAATATAATTATTTGTACTATTCATGCAAATTTTTCTTTTTTAAGCAGCAATCCGATAAACATTAAAGAACCCAAAAGTGCTGTAAAAATTCCCAAAGGAATTTCCCCGGGAAGCAATGCCCTGGCCAAATCATCACATACTATGGCAAAGATACCTCCAAGAAGAATTGTCACAGGAATTGAATTGGAGGTATCAGAACCGGCAATCATGCGCGCATAATTTGGAATAATCAACCCAACCCAGCCAACCACACCAGATATGGAAATAATTGACGAGGTCAGCAAAACGCTTGCAACAAGGTTCAACCATAATTCAAATTTGTTCTGGAGACCTAATGAATAGGCAACTTCCTTATCCATTGCATGCAAATTTAATCTCCACCGGTAAAACCAGAAAAATACCATCACAGGAAATATAATTACAAATGTTCGGAGAAGAACTAGCCAGGTTGAGCCAGCAAGGCTTCCAAGTAACCAGTAAACGATGGTAGGTAATTGATCCACAGGATCAGCCAGGTATTTTAGGATACCTATCCCTGCGGAAAAAACAGCTGAAACGGCTATCCCAGCCAAAATGAGAGAGAGGATCTTGTTATCTCTCACTTTTCCTGAGATCAGTATCGAAATTAAAAGTGCAAAAACCCCAAAACCAAATGCAAACAATTGGATCCAGACGGGATTACCCTTAAATATGAGTATTCCCAATGCTGCTCCGAAACCAGCTGCCTGACTGACTCCTAAAAGACCGCCATCCGCCAATGGATTTTGGAAAATTATTTGCGTTACAAGCCCAGCTAAGGCCAATCCCGACCCGATTAGTAACGCAGTCAGCACTCGCGGGATTCTTAAATGGAAGAAAAGCTGCTTGAAAAGGTTACTGCTTCCAAAAAGGTTAAATGGAGTATTTAGTTGATATCTGCCGATAAAAAAAGATGCTAAAGTAACAAGAACAAGACAGAATATTAATCCATATAACCGCTTTTCTCTCATCCTATTTTAAATATTCCGCGATTCTTGAGTTTATCTTTTCCTTAATGACAGATTTCTCCAAATTAAAGAATTTTTCATAGAAATTGTTGATTAGCGAGTGAATTACTGGTGATGTCAGATTTTCCGGATTAAGTCTGTATGCTATCCAGCCATATCCCAATATCCAGCGCGGATCCGGCTGGTCCCAACTCAGATAATCATATGGGAAAGCATAAATCTTGTCGTTTTTTACCGATTTTAGATTTTGCCAGATTTCGTCATTCCTCAACTTATTTACAATTTCAAGGGCGCTTCCCTGATAATTTACAATGAGGATTACCTCAGGATCCCACGCGGAAATCTGTTCCATATTAATGTCAGTCCATCCACCAGCCTGATTTGCGTCTTTCCAAACAGGTATCCCTCCAGCTTTTTCGATCAGGTCTGTTTGCAGCCAATTTGCTGCCGGAACACTAAAAACATATTTTTGATCAGAGGTTACAGCCTGAAGGATTAAAACCGATGATTTTACTGAATCGTTATTTTTTGCTACTTCTTTATGAATTTGTTGAAAAAGCTCCTGGTAGTTTGAAATTAAATCTTCTCCACGCTTCTTTTCATTCAAGACATCAGCGAAAATACGTATATCACGATAAATTTGTTCAACATTTTCAAACTCTACATAAATCACAGGAATCGATAAATCTTCTAAAGGTTTGCCGATTGAGTTACGCATTGAAGATTTTAAAATTACAACATCGGGATTAAGTGGCACTATTTGTTCAGCGCCCGCCCCTTTTTCAAGTAAATATTTGTTCTCAATATTTGCATCAACAAGCTTCAAATAATCTTCAGTAGATTGGGCTCTTTTTTCAAGCGCTATTAATTTTTGGTCTGCTGTCTTAAACAGATATAAAAAATTGGTTAGCATCGGCGCCTGTTTCCCGACAATCACAATCTTTGAAGGTTCACTATTCAGCGTGACTTGTCTGCCCAACGCATCTGTAACTATTTTGGAAGCGCCAACTGTGCTACCAATATTTGTACAACTTGTAATGAGCCAGGTAAGTGCAAAAAGAAAAGAAAAGAATTTTTTCATTACAACCTCACTTTAAGGATTCTTTACACCATTCCAACCATGTAAGATATCCCTGAATCTGAATTTGTCTATATTTATTTACAATAATTGGAAAGTCATTCTCGTCGTTTTCTCTCAATATCAGACTTTCTTGATTTCGTATTATTCTTTCCGACAGCCAACGATTACAGGTTTCAATTTGAGACCCGATTAATTTATTGGCGCTCTCTATCCCGTTTCTTAATGAAAAATATAATTTAAGGAGAAAAATGATTCTGAAATCTCTTCCACGGTTTACTGGGGATATCAGCCAGGTTTCATATATATTTTCACCTGTGGGTGTTATTGAGAACTCATTCCGTACCGGCCGGTTTCCCTCTTTTGTAAATGTTGATTTGATCAGCCCCTCTTTTTCCAACTTATTAAGCATTGTATAAAGCTTCCCGATTTTTATTTTCCACACGATTCCAAATCCTGATAAATCAGTTACCTGTTTATGGAGTTCGTAGCCGTGCATCGGTTTTAGGGATAAAAATCCTAAAAACGATATCTTAAAGTCGTCTATATTATTCATAATGTGAATATTTAGTATCATTATATCATTTTGATTATCATTAATTTGTCAAATTGCATAACGGCTGTTATGATAGCGGTGTTAATTTATTTGACAGGAATAAACATGCCAATCTACGAATATCGATGTAAAAGTTGCGGAAATTCTTTTGATACTTTACGCTCTGCTAAATCGGCTGATGAACCGATTGCATGTACGCAGTGCCATAAAAAAGACTCTAAACGGTTGCTTTCCACCTTTTTTGCCCATGGTCAATCGAAATCATCATCCGGTTCTTCATGCGGTTGCGGCAGCTGCTCAGGGGGTTCCTGTTCATCTTGCGGGAATTGAGGTTCTTATGGATTTTATAAACAAAAACATCATGATTTCAGGGGGTTCAAGCGGCATAGGTTTAGCTTTAGCGAAAGAATTAGCCGCATTGGGAGCGAACATCACGATTCTGGCCAGACGTAAGGAACTCCTGGAGTCAGCTCTTTCAGAAATTAGGGAATCCGCGTTATCAACTGATCAGCAATTCAAATGGTTTTCAGCCGACGTCAGTAATTTTAACAGTTTAAAGCGCGTATTATCAGCCGATAATACTGCTTATGACATACTGATAAATTCCGCAGGTATTGCATATCCGGGAAAATTTGTGGATATGGATCCTACAATTTTTAAAAACGTTATTGATATCAACTATCTCGGCACAGTCTATCTGACAAAACTAATCCTCCCAAAAATGATTGAGAAAAATAGTGGATATATTGTCAATATCTCTTCGCTTGCCGCCCTGATTGGGATTTATGGGTATACTGCCTACGCTCCCTCAAAGTACGCGGTCAGAGGTTTCTCACGCTGCTTACGCTCTGAGGTCAAACCACATGGAATAGATGTTTCGGTTGTGCTTCCGCCTGATACTGATACGCCTCAATTAGCTTTTGAACATTCCATCATTCCAGAAATCACCAAAAAGATCAATCAATCCGGCAGCGTGATGAGCGCGGAAAAAGTTGCCCATGTCATTATTGAAGGAATAAAAAAGAAAAGATTCACAATCGTTCCGGGGTTTGAAGGGAACTTATTATATGCCCTTGCCCCGATCTTTGGCAGATATTTTTATCGATACGCTGTCAACCTTGCTAAAGAAGATGTATAGGTATTAAATATACATTTCTTCACTGAAATTTGCTGACTTCCACAATCCTCATTTCGCATTATCAATGCTATACTTTTAGCGCAATTTATCCTTTGGAGAGGTATTTATGAAAAAAGACTTTATCGCCGTTGCGGATTATTCCCCTGAAGAGCTGAAAGAAATGTTGGACCTTGCTGTTGACCTTAAAAAAGAATACTTTAAAAAAGGCAACCAACCCATTCTTAAAGGCAAAGTACTGGGGATGATCTTCAATAAACCCAGCCTGAGGACGCGCATCAGTTTTGATATGGCCATGCGCCACTTGGGCGGTGATGCCTTATTCATTTCTCCTGCTGAAATTGGTTTAGTCCAGCGTGAATCTATTGCAGATGTTGCCAGGGTGATGTCCGGTTATGTCCACGGTATCATGGCACGTGTCTTTGCCCATTCACATGTAACTGAATTAGCAAAATGGTCCTCTGTACCTGTTATTAATGGTTTGAGTGATTACAACCACCCCTGCCAAGCGATGGCTGATGTGATGACTATCTATGAAAAATTTGGCAAATTGAAAGGTTTAAAAGTTACCTTTATCGGCGACGGGAACAATGTGGCGGTATCACTCCTGCATGCCTGTTCAAAACTTGGTCTGGATTTTTCTATCGCATCCCCTGAGGGATATGACCTGGATGACAATGCCTGGAAAATGGCTGAAGGATTTGCGGTAAAAAGCGACTCAAAGTTGAATAAATTCCGTGATCCCAGACAGGCAGTAGCGGGTGTGGATGTCATTTATACCGATACCTGGACAAGTATGGGGCAGGAAGAGGAAACCGAAAAACGCAAAAATGTCTTCCCTCCCTATCAGGTCAATACCGGCTTGGTTGACCTTGCCAGTAAAGACGCAATCGTGATGCATTGCTTGCCAGCGCACCGTGGCCAGGAAATCACCGATGAGGTTGCCGATGGTCCTCATTCTGTGTTATTCCCGCAAGCGCATAATCGCTTGCATGCCCAAAAAGCCATTCTGGTCAAGCTGCTCACCTTGAAGTGCTTATGAAAACTCAAGATTACATCAAACTTTCTGAAACTTTTGGCGCGCGCAACTATAAACCTCTGGATGTTGTCATCGAACGGGGTGAAGGCGTTTGGGTCTATGATATTGAAGGCAACCGCTATTTAGATTGCTTAAGCGCCTACGGCGCTTTAAACCAGGGGCATGTCCATCCCAAAATCCTTAAAACCTTGATTGATCAGGCACAAAAACTGACCCTCACTTCCCGTGCTTTCCGAAATGACCAACTCCCTTTTCTTTACAAAGAATTATGCGAACTAACTGGCTATGAAATGGCCATCACCATGAACAGCGGCGCTGAGGCAGTCGAAACTGCCATCAAAATTGCCCGTAAATGGGCTTATAAAGTCAAAAAGGTTGAGGATAACAAGGCTGAAATAATCGTGGCTGATGGGAATTTCCATGGGCGGACTGTCACAATCGTATCCTTCTCCTCCGAGGACCTTTACAAGAAGGATTTCGGGCCGTTTACACCCGGTTTTGTTAACGTTGCTTATAGTGATGTTAACGCGATTGAAAAAGCGATCAACATGAATACAGCGGCAGTCATGCTTGAACCCATTCAGGGTGAAGGCGGTGTAATCATTCCTCCTGAGAATTATCTCAAGCAGGTTTCGGAAATTTGCCGAAAACATAATGTACTTTTCATCGCTGATGAGATTCAAACAGGATTGGGAAGAACAGGCAAATTATTTGCCTGTGATTATGAAGGCGTTCGACCGGATGTTATGATCATCGGCAAAGCGCTCGCCGGTGGTTTCTATCCTGTATCAGCTGTCTTGTCTGACAGACAAGTTTTGGGGCTCTTTAATCCTGGAGAACATGGGTCTACATTTGGTGGAAATCCCCTCGGCGCTGCGGTAGCCAGAACTGCTTTAAAAGTCATTACCGAAGAAAATCTTGTCGGGAATTCCTACAAAATGGGTGAATATTTCACCGAACAGTTGCATGAGATGCCCCAAAAGAATATCAAAGAGATTCGCGCCAGAGGGTTGCTGATTGGGGTTGAAATTAAGAAAGATTCCGGAAAAGCCAGGAGTTATTGTGAAGCGCTGCAGAAGAAAGGCATTCTGGCTAAAGAGACCCACGAAACAACCATCCGGTTTGCCCCACCTCTTATCATAGACCGTGAAACAATTGATTGGGCGCTTCCAAAAATTAAAGAAATATTGTCAAAGTAATAATTTTTCTATGAATCGCAAGGCGAAAATTGTAGCCACTCTGGGTCCAAGCAGCAACACAACCAGAACTATTGAAGCACTGGTTGATGCCGGCATCAATGTCGCCCGGTTGAATTTTTCTCATGGCACTCATGAATCCCATCTGGAATTGATCAAGATTATTCGTGCATTATCCGAGGAGAAAAAACACCCGATAACCATTCTTCAAGACCTTCAAGGACCCAAGCTTAGGGTTGGCGACCTTCCCAAGGGTGGAGTTCATCTCAAAGCTGGGGAAATCATATCGATGGAATTGGACATCGATCACCGCGAAATTGATTTCGAGGATGGCAAACCAAAAAAGATATTCCTGGAGATTCCAGATATCATTCACTGCCTAAATATTGGCGGCAGGATTCTGATGGATGATGGCAAACTGGAACTGGAAATTTCGAATATTTACAAAAATGGATTTTTTGCTAAAGTCCTGCTTGGCGGCGTGCTGACTTCCAATAAGGGCGTTAACCTGCCCGGAACAAGCCTGGATATTCCCGGATTTACCGAAAAAGACCAACAGGACCTGACATTCGGTCTGGAAAACGGAGTAGATGCAGTTGCCATTTCATTTGTGCGAACAGCCGAAGATATCACTTGTGTAAAGGAATTTATCAAGTATAAATCACCAAACAACAAAAATCTTCCTGTCATTGCCAAACTTGAACTCCCTGATGCGGTCATGAATCTGGAAAATATCCTGGATGTGGCTGACGGCGTAATGGTGGCTCGCGGTGATTTGGGTGTTGAAACCTCTCCCGCGGAAGTACCAATTATTCAAAAAGAGATCATTCATGCCGCCAACCGTAAAGCGAAGCTGGTCATCACAGCTACTCAGATGCTGGATTCGATGGTAGAAAATCCGCGCCCTACTCGCGCGGAAGCTTCAGATGTGGCAAACGCGATTTTTGATGGCACAGATGCCGTAATGCTTTCCGGCGAAACCGCCAGCGGTAAATATCCGGTAGAGAGTGTCAGGATGATGGATTCCATCATCACCGAAGCAGAAAACAATATTGAGGAATGGGGGCACTATTACAAAATAGCTATCGGAGATAACCAGGATGATGCTTTCGCAATTTCTATAGCGGCCAGAGAATTGGCGCACAACCGGCAAGTAACGGCTGTCGCTGTTTTTACACAATCCGGGCGTTCAGCGTTTTTACAATCAAAAGCAAGGCCTGAAGTTCCTATATTGGCCTTCACACCTAATGAAATCACTTACAAATGCATGGGCATGTATTGGGGAGTAACCCCTCACCTGGTACCAATATCTAACACCCTGGAAGAAATGATCATTCATGTCGAAGAGGCTCTCTTGACCAGCGGCGTACTAAAGACGGGTCAGAAAGTCGTCCTCATTTCAGGATTCCCTATTGGTGAAATGCGCGCCACCAATCTCGCGCTTCTTCACACAATTGGCAGCATCAGTTTTGAGTAATCTTACTTCAGGCTCTGGTTTAATCGCTCCAGCGACTTCTTATCAGGTCTGATTTTTTCAGATGACAACCTGTTCAGAGGTTTATCTCCGATCGGGTACATATCATAAATATTCGGGGAGTCAGGGTCCACATAGATCAGCCCCGTGATCAGCCAGTTTTTGCGAATCGCTTCCTCTAACATTTTAATGGCATCTGTTCGATTGGTAGGGTCATACTCGCGTGCCAATTTCTTAAACACGATCACCGACCCGTCATGCATGGTCACTTCCTTGATAGATCCCCGTTCAAAATCATCCAAAGTAATTTCATCCCTTGGAGGCACAAATTCCAGTTCATGCAGCGGTGCTTCGTGGCCTTTTCCCCAGGAATATGAATGTAGGGAATAATCCTGGTTGTTAAAGGTCACACAAGGGCTGATAATATCCAGAATTGAAGCCCCGCGGTGGCTGATAGCCGCTTTGATTAATTCTTTGACCTGCTTTGGGTCTCCGGCAAATGACCGAGCCACAAATGAAGCATTCGCGGCAATCGCCTCCAGGGCTATATCAACAGGCAAATATGGGTTCTCGCCCTGCCTCTTAAGCGTTAAACCCTTTTCCGCCGTGGCTGAAAATTGACCTTTAGTCAGTCCATAAACGCCGTTATTCTCTACGATATATACCATCGGAACATTACGGCGGGCAAAGTGTTTAAATTGGCTGAGTCCAATATTCGCTGTATCTCCATCACCGCTAACACCTATTCCGATCAGGCTTTTATCTGCAAATAGGGCTCCTTCGGCTATGGAAGGCATTCTTCCATGCAAGCCGTTGAAACCAAACGACCTTTCCAGAAAATACGCGGCAGATTTACTCGAACATCCGATTCCGCTGAATTTGACGATTTTTTCAGGCGGGATATTCATCTCATAACAAGCAGAGACAATCATGTTGGCAATAGAAGTATGGCCGCAACCTTTACATAAAGTGGTTGGTCTGCCAGTGTATTCATTTCTGGTCAAGCCAATTGTGTTGGTATTTTCTTTTCGGGTAAGGGTTACCATATCCTATTTCTCCGATTTTTCTTTGCCAAGGATTCTATTGACAATCCACTGTGCGCTCAATGAAAGCCCGTCCGAATGGGCAACGCTTATAAATTTATAAGCTTGATCTGGATAATTGACACATAACAACTGTGTCATTTGTCCGTCGCGGTTATTCTCAACAACATATATACGCTTATGTATTTCTATAAATTTTCCAACCTCATCCGAGAACGGTATAGATCGCACTCGTAAATAATCAAATTCAAAGGACTGGTCTTTTAACTTATCGATTGCTTCAATTACCGGCATATCCGAAGAACCATAAGAGATTATGGCTAATTCCTCATTTTCGCACGTTATTACAGGTTTTGGGACTATAGTTCTTGCCAGTTCGAATTTTTTCTTTATTCTGACAAGATTCTTCTCCCAGTCTTCGGGTGACTCACTATAACCGGCGTAAGGATCATGGCTGGTGCCGCGTGTGAAATAAGGAGCTTTAGGGTGCAGGTTGCCAGGAATAGTTCGGTAGGCAATACCATCCCCATCCAAATCTACATATCTTCCCCATTCAATCTGTTTTTCTTTTTCAATTTTCTCAATATCCTCTTCCCAGAGGACTTTTCCCCGATGAATTTCTTCATCAGGATATCTAAGCGGATCTGCCATCCAGATGTTCATTCCCAATTCAAGGTCACTGAGGATAATGACCGGCGTTTGCAGTTTTTCCGCAATATCAAGCCCTTTCCAGCCAAATTCAAAGCATTCGTTCATGTTTCCGGGTAAAAGGATTACAAAATCTTTATCGCCGTGGCTGATGAAATAAGAAAACGACAGGTCGCTCTGCGAGGTATGCGTCGGCATGCCCGTGCTCGGTCCAACCCGCTGGACATCCCAAACGACCAATGGAATCTCGGTGAAATACGCCAACCCCAGAAATTCAGACATCAAGCAAAGTCCAGGCCCGGATGTCGAAGTCATCGAGCGTAAGCCTGCCCAACCCGCACCAACTGCCATACCAATCGCCGCCAGTTCATCTTCCGCCTGTACAACGGCGCAAGTAATCGAGTTGGTTTCGGGGTCCACGCGTAAACTCGGGATAAATTCATTCAATGCTTCCGCAAGGCTTGTCGCTGGTGTGATGGGATACCACGCGGCAAACTGCAATCCTCCATACAACGCCCCCAGAGCGCCAGCTGTGTTCCCGTCAATCATTATTTTGCCTCCGGTTGCCTGCATAGGCTCCAGAGAATAGTCGCCAGTTTTCACCAGACTGCTTTCCGCCCATTCAAACGCCTTCTTTACGACCTTCATGTTCGGCTCTATAGCGCTTTTCTTACCATTAAAGTGTTGGTCAAGGGAAGCTTCAATTTTTTCTATTTCAATACCAATCAGGAATGCCAAAACGCCTACATAGACCATATTCGCCAGATAAACATTCAGATTTGAAGGTACTTCGCTGGCTTTTAGCAGCCCATCGACCGGCATCAAATATGTTGTAATGTCATTTCTGATATCCTGAATCTTGATGCTTTGATTGATTAATAACAATCCACCTGCGTTAAGATTTTTAATATCTTTGATTGCAGTCTCGGGGTTCATCGCGACCAGAATATCATCCTTTTCAAACCTTCCAGAAAATCCATCTTTGCTGACCCTCATTGAATACCAGGTTGGCATCCCTTGAATGTTAGATGGAAAAATATTTCTCGCTGATACAGGAATACCCATTTTAAAAATAGTTTTTTGAATGGTATTGTTCGCAGTGGCGCTGCCTGAACCATTGACTGTGCTAAAAGTGATCCCAAAATCGTTTATCTTTGTCTGACCTGATCCCATATTCCCTCATTTTGGCTTATTCACGCTTATCAATCAACTCCAAGTGAGTAATTAATAACTGATAAGCACTATCAAAATCCCGCAACTCGATTTTTTCCACTATCTGTTGGTGATATTCCCAAACTTTGATCAAATATTCCAAATCGTTGTACAAATCCAACCCCACCTGCTCATACATGTCCCAATATGCTTCAAGAAAGCCTATAAGAAAAACATTGTTCCTCGGTTTGTAGATAGACAAATGGTAATTTCGGTGTTCCAGACGAGGAATTTGAACTGGGTAACCTTGCAATTTGTTTTGCGCTAGTTTAACAAGTGTTTTTAATTCGTTAATGCTATTTTCATCCAGTAATCGCGCCGCTTCAAGGAAATAGGCTTTTTCAAGATGATTTCGCATTTCCGAAAATTGGTAGATATACGATTGATTTAGGTTTATCGCATAATACAAGCTTTTTTCAACCGCTGGTTTGAACTGATAAGGAAGAATTTCAATACCTTTGCGAGGTTGGGCGGTAATTATGCCTAAATTCTTCGCTAATTCCATCTGTTCCCTCATGCAAGCTGTACTGACACCCAGATCAGCGCTTATTTTTTGTATGGAGGGGATTTCAGCCTGCGGATCTCTGGCTTTCTCGATTAGATAGTCCAAAAGCCCGCGTTGTTTTTCAGAAAATATTGTTTGTTTGACCATAAAATATTATTAATCTTATTAATTATATTTTATAGCACAAATATCGCTCTTTCAAACAGGATAAAGTAACCAATAATCTATGAGTTTATTACTTTGATTAGCTGAAAACGATCCGACGATAGACCTCTTCGTACCGTGGAGTTTCATCGCTTGAATCTTCAGTGTGCCTCGAGCGCATGCGGTTATAGAATTGGTCAATATCCCCGATTTGTGAAGCATGTTTAGTGAGCGCTTCAAGCTTCCTTGACCATGTCTCGGTCACATCAATGGCAATGTTTTTTTCTTTAGGTAATGAAATCCAGACTTCCTTCACATGATGCGGTTCTAGATGTAATTCTTTTTCCAGTTCAGGAAAAAACAGAATATTTTGCGCCGCAGGAAAGACCGCGTCAATCACTACCTGACCTGCCGCACGGTGATCAGAATGATTAATATAAGAATCTCTCAAATAGTAATTAGTAGGGTCACATGTAACCACAATATCAGGTTTCACTTTACGAATTACACCGGCTACTTCTTTCCGCAATTCCAGGTTAGGTGTTAAATAACCATCTTCATTATCCAAAAAGATAATATCGGTCACGCCAATGACTTTTGCGGCATTTTTTTGTTCTTCTATGCGCAATTCCTTGATATTTTCGGTTTGAGAAAAATGATCATTGACCCCTTTATCTCCTTTAGTTAGCAAACAATAGGAGACTTGATGTCCTTCCGCTGTCCATTTCGCGATGGTTGCCCCGCAGAAAAATTCAGGATCATCCGGGTGAGCTAAAATGACCAAGATCTGTTGTGTTGTATCCCAGAATCCCATAATAATTACCTGTTGTTTCTTCGGTTTCTTCGGTTGTCTCTTCCGTGTTCCGGTTTGGGTTGGTTCTCAGCAGTAGGCTCGCCATCGGTTTTAGATAAAATAACATCCTGGATTTCGTTAACCGGAAATTCTTTAATTCCTACTTCTTCGATATAAACGTATACGGTATTTCTCAGGGGTGCGACATCGGTTATCTTGCCTTTACCGCTGGGCGTCATGACCATCTTGTTTTTCTTGGGCATGTCCTTCAGCGCATCAACATATTGACAATATTCATACCCCAGGCAGCACCGCAGCCTGTCACACATGCCTGTAATATCCGCCGGCGTGAGTGAAATCCCCTGTTTCTTGGCCATTCGGATGGAAATTGATTCAAAATTACAGAGAAATTGCGAGCAGCATCTGCTTTCAAGGCCGCATGACCCCATTCCCGCAAAATACCTGGCCACATCCCTCGGACCAATTTTATGAAAATCTATACGGGCATTAGGGAAGTCCCTTCCCAATATCTTTTTAACATTGTTGAAATTTGGGGATTCTTCCGATTCGCTCGAGAATAAGAATGACAAGATTTTCTCATCAAAACTTATTTCAGAGGAAATTAGTTTTACACCCTCAAATTTCTGGTTCCGAATTTCTGATCGGCAAATCTCGAGTGCTTTTTCGCCTTTTTCTTTTAATTCCTCTTTCTTGATCATGTCAACGGGAGAAGCCAGGCGGTCAACAGGTTTATAAGCCGCGTTTTTCAAAATTTCAGGATCGGTGATGATCTCGGACAGTTCACCGATCTGCCATCCTCTGCTTGTTTCCACAATGAGAGAATCGCCAATCTTAATACCCGGGAGCTTCGATGCATCAAAATAATAGTTCTTGCCTATTTTCGAAAACTTGATCCCCACAATTTTTGGAAGGGATAGTTCAGTTTTTTCCATGATTACCATCTTATTTCAGATTTTGCTGTGAAATAAAAGAAGCAATATCACAGGCAATTGAGGAGAAAATTTCAGCAGCTGTTGAGTTCGGCTGGCTGACAACAATAGGTGTGCCAGCGTCGCTGTTGATTCTAATATCTGGATTTAGCGGAATTCTGGCGAGAAAAGGCAATCCATAGGCATTTGCCATGGCTTCGCCCCCGCCTTCCCCGAACACATTGAGAATCGTGCCATCCGGCAGTTGCATGGCGCCCATATTCTCAATCACACCCGCAATCGGTATATCCAGTTTTTTGAACATTTCAACCCCGCGGCTGGCATTGTCAAGGGATACCTTTTGGGGCATTGTAACTATGATCCCACATGTGATCGGAATATGTTGTGAAAGGCTCAACTGCACATCCCCGGTCCCAGGCGGGAGATCCACAACCAGATAATCAAGGTTTCCCCACTCAACATCGGTTAAGAACTGTCTGATGGTTGAGTTGAGTAAAGGTCCCCTCCAAATTAAAGGTTGGCCGTCTTTAACCAGAAATCCGATGGACATAATTTTGACATTATGGGCTACCGCCGGAATCAATTTTTTTTCCCTTGGGGTAGGCATTGTTTTAATACCCATCATGGTTGGAACATTGGGCCCGTAAATATCCGCGTCCATGATACCAACCGATGCTCCGGATTGCGCAAGCGCGATCGCCAGATTGACAGCAACGGTTGTCTTGCCGACACCGCCCTTGCCGGAAGAAACCGCAATGATATTTTTAATATTCAACTCAAATTTTTCTTTTAGCTGCTGGCTTTGTTGAACGCGGGCGGACATTTTAATTTCAACATTATTTACACCCGGTAAAGAGGCAACTGCCTTGCGCGCATCAGTTTCGATCCTGTTTCTCAGGGGGCAAGCAGGAGTTGTTAATTCAATGGTGAATTTGATATTTCCATCGTCAATTTGGATATCCTTGATCATGCTCAGGCTTACCAGGTCACAATTCAGTTCGGGGTCCATTACAGTGCGTAATTGATTCAGAATTATTTCTTCTGTAAAATTTTCTGCCATTGTTAATAATTTTTCTGATTAGGTTTAATCAAAAATCCTTTTCGAGAAAGCAATTCTAACACAAGGGATGTTTGGATCACTTTTTATAACTATGCTCTTCTATCATGAAGTAAAATTTAATAAATCAATCCTTTTTTACACTGAGGTGCCATTATGGGTAAGGTCTTAGTAGCATATTCTACCTGGGCAGGTGCAACCCATCAGGTTGCGGAAGAAATTGTCAAAGAATTAAACAAGAAAAACCTCCAGGTCAATATTGCAGCAGCAAAGGATGTAAAGACAATTTCTGAATATCAGGCTGTAGTTCTGGGCACATCCATTCACGCTGGCCAAATGACCGGTGATTTTAAGAAATTCCTGAAAAGGTTTTACAAGGACCTGGCAACCAAAAAAACAGCTTTTTTCGTGGTCTGCTTTAATATGATAGAAGATAATGATAAAAACAGGGTAGAAACCTTGGCTTGGTTAAATAAAACAATTAGTAAATTTTCTGATATCAAACCAGTTTCAATCGGTCTTTTTGCAGGAGCTGCTGTTACAGAAAGCGATGAATTCAACAGATTGAATGTTCTGATAAAAAAATTGATTGAATCCATGAAGAAGAGTATGGATGCTGAAAGAGGAAAAAGTGACTTCCGCGAATGGGAAAAGATTCACGCCTGGGCTACTGAATTGGTCGAAAAAATCTCTTAGCAACTTTGAGTATTAATTCTCGTAATAAATACTTTTTCATCTTAACAACCACCCTGGTTTCTATTGTGGGTGGTTATTTAATATTCCGTGCCACTTCCTGGGGGCCGTGGGTGTTTAGCGATTCCGCGGCTTATCTTAGCGCGGCGCAAAATATTCAGGCTGGAAAAGGGGCAACAATTCTGAATTCCAATGGTTCAATTACCCCCGTAACAGAATTTCCGCCGCTTTTCCCTTTTATTCTTAGTCTTTTAACACCAGTTAAAGGCGATTTCATTCTGACTGCCAGGTGGTTAGACATAGTACTGTTTTCGATTAGTATTTTTACGGTTGGATTACTTAGTTTTCGCGCTTTTGATAACCTCATACTAAGTCTAATTGCTTCGATTATTCTCGCAGTTTCCCCACTTATGGTGGATACTTTTTCCGGCTTCATGTCTGAACCATTATTTATTGCTTTGCTGTTAATTCTTGTCTTTTTGTTATTTGAATTCGTCAAATCCCAAAAATCAGTATTTCTCATTCCCATTTTTATCATTTCATCACTTTTGCCTTTGATCAGATACGCGGGGATTCTCTTTGTGATATGTATCAGTATGTATCTGGTTCTATTTAGAAAGAAATATTCAAAAAGCTTAATAAAATTCGTGCCAATTTACACCCTGGTTTCTCTAACCCCTATCGGTTTATGGTTTTTAAATCAATATAACAATTTAAACAAAGTGGGCGGTAAAAGGTTCGCGATAAATATCGTACTTGTAAAAAGCGTTTTTCAAAGTATTTTGCAGGAATTTAAAGTCATCGGAAGCTGGATTCCTTATTCAGGTATCTATTCATCAGAAATAATAAATCAATTAGTAATCGTTTCTTTTTCTGGTCTTTTCATCATTGCACTTGCCATTGGCTTAATGGTTATTTTCAATAATACGAAAAATATGAACCGAAATTCGATTTACTTATTTCAAATTTGCCTGATCATTCTCATCGCTTATATCCTTTTTATAGGGCTAACCCACAGTATCACCATCCCCAAGATTGACATTATTGACAGGATGATGGCGCCTATTTATCCAATTTTGGTGTTGATTTTTCTGTCCTCGTTTGCACTATTTCCTATAGTAAAAACAAGTTGGTTTTTAAAGGGAGGATTATTAATAATTGCGCTGATCACTCTCAGGTTCTATGGGATTTCCACCTTTAAGGGGGTTGAACTGCTTCATGCCGAGGGTAAAGGCTATATATCCCGGCAATATCAGCAATCCGAATTATTAAAATATTTAGATTCATTACCGGCAGACCAGCCGATGATTTCTAATTCCGCCGCGTTTGTGCTGTTTCATACAAACCGTTTCCCTTTACAAGTTGACCAATTCCATAACCGGTCTTATGGTTCAGGTAACGCGTACGGCGAGAAGTCCTTCCGTGAAAATAATGCAGCGCTGATTATTCTTTATCCCGAATTTCGCAACTATTATGGAGAAAAATCAGACCAGCTTCTTCAATCACTCACGGCTGGGCTTAAAGTAGAGTACCAGGATGAAATCGGCGGGATCTATTTCTACCCGGATTAACTTATTCCACCGTTACTGATTTCGCCAGATTTCTGGGTTGATCTACATCCAATCCTTTCATCGCCGCGATATGATAAGCCAGAATTTGCAGCGGTATTACCGCCAGAATTGGGTTAATCATCCAGGCAGCTTCAGGAATCCACAGCATATCATCCCCCAATTCTTTCGCTCGTTTATCGCCGTCAGTCGCTAAAATAATAGTTTTCCCGCCGCGTGCTTTTGCTTGTTCTACTTGGCTGAGCATCTTCTCATACCACGGGTCTTTTGGCATTATTGCCAGAACCGGCATCTGTTTATCAATCAATGCAATTGGCCCGTGTTTCATTTCACCTGCCGGGTATGCTTCAGCATGGATATATGAAATTTCTTTCAGCTTAAGAGCGCCTTCATAAGCTATAGGCATATTTATACCTCTTCCGAGGTAAAGGATATGTTCAATATCCTTATATTTTCGGGCAACTTCAATAACCTCGGCTTCCCTCTCAAGGCAGGTCCCAACCAGGTCTGGAACCATACTGATCTGGGATATCAGTTTGCTCTTGCTTTCATCACAAAGCAAGTCCTTTTTATCCGCAAGCAAAACCGCGAGCAGGTAAAGGTCAACCAAAGGTGCGGTAAAGGCTTTTGTGGAAGCCACTCCTATTTCAGGTCCAACCTGCATGGAAATAAAGCCTTCAGCCAGGCGCATCGCCTGAGAACCAATCGCATTAACAATCGACCAGATATGGGCGCCTTTTTGGCGTGCTTCTTCCATCGCAGCCAGAGTGTCGGCAGTTTCGCCGGATTGACTGATAGCGATCACAATCTGGCTTTTATCCACCAGCGGGTCTCTGTAACGGAATTCAGACGCGATATCAACCTCTACTGGAATTCTGGCAATGCTTTCGATAAGGTATTTGCCAACTTGCCCCGCATGTGCCGCTGTACCGCAAGCGATAATCTTAATTCCTGTGATTTTATTAATATCAATCTTGTCGATATTGAGCGTATTTAGTTGAATGTTTGAATTGCTAAAATCTATTCTGCCGGCCAAGGTATCAGTCAACGCGCGCGCCTGCTCATGAATTTCTTTTTGCATGAAATGGCGGTAATTGCCCTTGACCGCTGATATTGGGTCCCAATCGATTTTTTCGATCTTGTAATTGATCCTTGTCCCATTCAGAGTCATCAGTTTGATGTCGTCCTTTGTGATGACTGCCATTTGCTGGGATTCCAAGAAAATCATTTCGTTTGTGTGCTCAAGGATTGCAGGGATATCCGAAGCGATATAATTTTCTCCTTTTCCAAGGCCAATGACTACCCCGCCGGCATTTCCAATCCTCGCGGCGATGATCTTCTCAGGTTCACGGGTTGAAATAACTACAATACCATGCGCCCCCCGGATCCTTGCCAGAGTATTTTGAACTGCTTCCTGTAGTGAATTGCCTGCAGTAAGATAACTTTCAATCAGGTGGACAATGGTTTCTGTGTCAGTCTCGGAATTGAATTGGATTCCTTCAGCCATCAACTCCTGTTTTAAATCGAGATAGTTCTCCACGATCCCATTGTGCACGAGAACAACCTGGCCATTAAACCCTATATGGGGATGAGCGTTCCTCTCGCTGGGTTCTCCATGCGTAGCCCAGCGGGTGTGGCCAATGCCTGGACTTCCATGGATAGGATCTTTCGATAGTAATTCTCCGAGATGGGCTATCTTTCCTGAATCGCGTCGTACCTGGATTGATTTACCATCTAAAATTGCGATTCCTGCTGAGTCATACCCCCTGTATTCTAATTTCTTTAAACCTTCCAGAATAATCGGTGTCGCATCTTTGTCGCCAATATATCCAACAATTCCGCACATACTTTTCTCCTAATCTTTTTAATATTAATACATGTTTAAATTTGTCAGCGGTCAGGCAGACAGAACAGAAATGAATATTAGGAAGGTCAGGGATTTTTCCTGGAGGGCATCCGCCGATCTATCGATTTTCCCGAAAGTATTTCCGGTTAACTTCACTTTGCAGTGAAGAACCCTCTCCTCGTCATTCCGCGTTGTTTATTGTGCGGAATCAGGCGCTACCTTTCCCAATTGGTTCGCTAATTATACCTGAAATGCCTTTAACTCGATACAACACTTTTTGATTTATAGAATAAAATTAAGTGAGCAAACTTTGGGAAGAGACTGGTAATTAAACCATCAGCACCGAAGGGGCAAATCCGGAATAGGATGAATCTCTCAGGTAAAAGGACCCAAGGTTTGAAAAACCCTGGAAAAGCAAACCGCGCCGAAGGGGCAAACCCATACTGGGTGAATCTCTCAGGTAAACGACAGGGCAGGCAAATATATTTGCCTGCTTCTTAATTTAAAATATGAGGAGATAGATATGAAAACACCAGAAAACTTGAAGTATGGAAAGACCGATGAATGGATAAAGCTGGAAGGCAACATTGCGACAATTGGAATCTCTGATTACGCTCAGGACCAATTATCTGATATTGTGTATGTTGAATTCAATAAGGATGTTGATGATGTAGTCAAGAAGGATGACATTCTGTCAACCATTGAATCAGTCAAAGCCGCCGGTGATGTGGTCTCGCCTGTTTCAGGTAAAGTAATTGGGGTAAATAAAGGGCTCGCCAATAAACCTGAATTGCTTAATGACGATCCATACGAGAAAGGCTGGATTTGCACGGTTGAAATCAGCAATCCCGCAGAATACGACACGCTAATGAGTGCGAAGGAATATGAGACCTATTGCGCCGGAAGGCATTAATGTTTATCCCACATACCGAATCTGAACGTCAGGAAATGCTTAAAACTATTGGAAAAGATAGCCTTGAAGCGTTATTTTCTGATATTCCAGAGAAATATCGCTTCCCAAAACTCGATCTACCGCCTGCCCTTTCTGAGATGGAAGCTTTGCAGGAACTCACCGAGCTTGCCGGTGCCAACAATTCCTGCGATGAATTGATCTGTTTTCTGGGCGCTGGCTCGTACAATCATTATGTTCCTGCTGCTGTAGATATGCTTCTGAGACGCGGCGATTTCTTCACTGCTTACACACCCTACCAACCTGAAATATCCCAAGGAACACTACAGGCAGTCTTTGAGTTTCAATCGCTAATCGCTAACCTAACAGGCATGGAGGTCAGTAATGCTTCCCATTATGATGGCGCGACCGCCTGCGCGGAAGCATGTATTTCTGCGTATCACCATTTCCGCGGCAAACGGACAAAATTTATCATCTCACCCGCCCTTCACCCACACTACCGAGAAACTATACGCACCTACTTAGGTGCCATCGAAAAAATTGAGATTGTTGATAAATGCGAAAGTATCCAACTGGACAACCCTCAATTTCTGGCTGATCAGGTTGATGGAAACACAGCGCTGGTTATTGTCCAATACCCTGATTTTCTGGGCAGGATTGTTGACTTTACCCATTTTGGGAAAACTGTTCACGAAGCCGGCGCGCTGTTAGCGGTTGCAGTAAATCCTATCGCGTTAGGTTTATTAAAACCGCCATCAGAATTCGGCGCTGATTTTGTTGTCGGGGAAGGCCAGCCTTTAGGGATACCGATGAGTTTTGGCGGACCTTACCTGGGATTCTTCGCGACCAAAAATGAATTGATAAGAAAGATCTCGGGCCGAATTGTTGGTGAAACGGTAGACGGCAAAGGCAACCGTGGTTACGTTCTCACCTTAACCGCCCGCGAACAACACATCCGCCGTGAGAAAGCAACATCCAACATCTGCACCAATCAAGGGCTCATGGCTTTAGCCGCAACAATTTATATGAGCCTGCTGGGTAAATCTGGCTTGCGAAAAGTGGCTGAATTGTGCTATCAAAAAGCCCATTACGCCGCTGATCAGATTGCAAAAATCCCTGGATTCAAAATCAGGAAAGAATGGACTTTTTTCAATGAGTTCGTTGCTGAATGTCTCGGTGACCCAAAAACAATCAATGATTTTCTATTGCATGAGGGGGTCCTCGGAGGTCTTGATCTGGGGGATTATTATCCTGACATGAAGAATAGAATTCTCTTCGCGGTAACTGAAAAAAATACCAAAGAAGATATTGATATTCTGACTGAACTACTCCAGGAGGTGCCCAATGGCTGAACCTACCATCTATGAACTCTCTTCACCTGGACGCATCGGGATTCGCTTTCCCGAATCCGACGTGCCCCAACAACAATTTCCTGAAAATTTTATGCGCAAAGAATTGCCATTACCTGAATTATCGGAATTGGATGTTGTCAGGCACTTTACCCACCTCTCCAGGTTGAATTATTCCATTGACGAAGGTTTCTATCCATTGGGTTCCTGCACGATGAAATACAATCCGCGCATCAATGAAGTTACAGCACGATTGCCGGGCTTTTCGAATAGCCATCCCCTTCAACCTTTGGAGTCTATCCAGGGCAACCTAGCTGTTATGTACCTTCTCCAGGAATGGTTGAAAGAACTCACAGGTTTTCATTCAGTTTCTCTTCAGCCAGCGGCTGGCGCTCAAGGGGAACTGGTTGGCGGGCTGATTATGCGCGCTTATCACAAATACAGGAAAGATGATAAGCGGACGAAAATCCTTGTGCCTGATTCTGCCCACGGAACAAACCCGGCAACGTCATCAATGGCTGGATTTGAACCAGTGAATCTCCCATCAGATAAGCGCGGCAATATTGACCTGGAACAGCTCAAAGCACTTTGTGATGAAACCACTGCCGGGCTGATGTTAACCAATCCAAACACGCTAGGGCTATTTGAAGAGAATGTCCTGGAAGTTATTAAGATCGTTCATAATGCCGGCGGGCTTGTTTATGGCGATGGCGCGAATCTAAACGCCCTGTTAGGTGTCACCAAACCAGGCGCATTGGGATTCGATATCCTGCATATTAATTTACATAAGACCTTTTCAACCCCGCATGGCGGAGGTGGTCCCGGCTCTGGACCTGTGGCAGTTGCAGAACATCTTGCTTCCTTCCTGCCTGACCCATTAATTGGAATTCTGGAAGAAGGCAATGAAGAGCTTCCTCCGCTCTATGGTTTTATCAAACCGGAACAATCCATCGGCAGGGTAAAAGCTTTTCACGGGCATTTTGGGGTCATTGTCCGCGCTTTAACTTATGTTTTGATGAACGGCGCTGAAGGGCTGAGGGATGTGGCTAAATATGCGGTATTGAATGCCAATTACCTCATGGAAATTCTTAAAAATGCTTACACCCTGCCTTATGACCGCACCTGCAAACATGAATTTGTGCTTGAGGGCGTCTGGGAGGAATTGCCAGATATTCACGCCCTCGATGTTGCCAAACGATTAATGGATTATGGCATTCATCCGCCGACTAATTATTTCCCGCTGATCGTCAAGGAAGCGCTGATGATCGAACCGACCGAAACAGAAAGCAAGCAAACTCTCGATGAATTCGCTCGAGTGATGCTGCAAATTGCCAAAGAGGCGCACGATAATCCTGAATTACTACATGAAGCGCCGCACCATACCCCGGTTGGCAGGCTTGATGAAGTAAAAGCCGCCAGGGATCTGGTTTTATGCTGTTGGAGACCGGAAGCCAATTAATCAAAAACGCCGCTGGAATTCAGCGGCGTTTCTCTTTAGATATTATCCTGAATATTTTCAAAAATCTCTTTCAATCTGAGAAGATTTGTCCCACCACCCTGGGCTAATTGTGGACGGCCGCCACCACTGCCGCCAATCTCACCAGCGATTTTATTAATAATCGTTCCTGCATTGGCGCCTTTTTTAACCATATCATCTGTCACTGTTGAGATTAACTGAATATTTCCAGAACCATCAACATTAGCAATAACCGCGATTCCGGAAGAAAAATCCTGCCTGAAGCTATCAGCCAATTCTCGCATCGTATCGACAGTGGAATTTTGAAGCAAAAGGGTTACAACAGACTTGCCATTTATCAACCGCGCATTGGATTTGGCGATTTGATATTCATTTTTAGCATTCAAAAAACCGAATTTTGCCAATTCTTTTATTAAATGATCTTTTTCTGAAAGAATTTTCTCAGCAGTCGGCACAACTTCATCCAGAGAGCATCCAAACAAATTCTTGATGGTAGAAAGATTCTGAAGCCGTTTTGAGATAATTTGATACGCTTTTCGTCCCGTTACAGCTTCAATTCTGCGGATTCCCGCGGCAACGCTGCCTTCGCTGGTGAGTATGAAGGTTCCAATTTCCGAAGTCTCACCAACATGAGTACCACCGCAAAGTTCATATGAAAAGGGTTTTTCTCCGCCGATGGAAATCGTTCTAACCTCTTCCCCGTATTTCTCACCAAATAAAGCCATTGCCCCTTCTTCCAGAGCCTGGGAGAGTTTTTTCTGGTTTATGGTCAAAGGGTAATTATTGAGAATTTCCTGATTTACGCCATCTTCAACTTTTCGTAATTCATAAGGGGTAAGGCTGCTGGGATGGGTAAAGTCAAATCTCAACCTGTCTGGAGCAACCAGTGAGCCCGCCTGGCGAACATGTTCACCTAACACTTTTCTAAGCTGCGTGTGCAGGAGGTGGGTAGCGGTATGATTCCGCATGATATCCTGACGTCTTTTTTGATCAACTTCCGCGAAAACCTGATCTTTGGCAGAAAATTTTCCCTTCTTAACTTTGCCGAAATGGACGATTATGCCAGGCGCGGGTTTCCGGACTTCTTCCACTTCAAATATATTCTTCCCATTTTCAGAAGTTATCACTCCCAGGTCTGAAACCTGACCACCGGATTCTATATAAAAACCTGTTTTAGAAAGTATGACACCCGCTTCTTGCCCTTCGGTAATTTGTTGGGCCGATTCCTGTCCATAGACAAGCCCAACAATTTCTGATTCAGTGAACGACAAAGTATAGGGGTCATATTCCACTCCTTTGTTGTCCAAGAGCAATGCAATCTTGAGCTGTTCACCCAAACTGGAATAAAACTCGGCATCCTCACCGCCCAGAGGGCCAAATTCTTTTCCCGCGCCGGAATTGATGCGGTGTTCTTCCATTGCGTCAAAGAAACCTTTCTGGTCTACTTCAAGGCTTTTTTCGCGTAATACATCACGGGTAATCTCCAAAGGCAATCCGTGTGTAGCGTATAAATCAAAGGCAAGTTTTCCATCCAGCTGCGTTTTTCCCTTTGAATTCAAGTCCAGGATAGCGTCTTCCAAATGCGAAAGACCGCTTTCCACAGTAGTTTCAAAACGTTTTTCTTCCCGGGTAAGGTTGTCAATTATAGTTTTTTGATTTTTTACCAGCTCAGGGTAGGCCTGGCCATATTGTTCTATTACTTTTTCAGCAATTTTCCCAAGGAATGGTTCATTTAAGTCCAGTTTTGAGCCAAATCGCGATGCGCGGCGGATGATCATTCGGCAAATGTAATTCCGTCCCACATTACCAGGGACTACTCCTTCAGCGATCAGGAAGGAAGCAGCGCGGGCATGGTCAGCGACAACGCGGTAGGGTGTGAAATTTTGATCTCTTTCTTTTTCGGAATGACCGCTTAGCTGTCTGACCATTTCAATCAAAGGGAAAAGAAGGTCAGTACGATAGTTGGAATCTACACCTTGGAGCACAGATACGATACGTTCAAATCCCATGCCTGTATCTACATGCCTGGCAGGAAGCGGATCAAGGTTCGTTGGGCTGGTGCGGTTATATTGAATGAAAACAAGGTTCCAGAGCTCCAGATACCTATGGCAATCGCTGTTGACACCACATTTGTGTTTTGGATCATGTTGCTTGTCGCAATACTCCGGTCCTTTGTCAAAATGGATTTCACTGCAAGGGCCACAAGGACCGTTATCAGCCATTTCCCAGAAATTATCTTTACGGCCAAAAAACAGGATATGGTCGGGATCAATACCGGGCTGCAACTGCCAGTTGTCCGCGGCTTCCTGGTCAGTTTCGATTTGACCTTTTTCATCCTTAAAACAGGTAACCCATATGCGTGATTTATCCAATCCCCATACCTGGGTCAATAATTCCCAAGCCCACGTAATCGCTTCTTTTTTATAGTAATCACCGAATGACCAGTTACCTAACATTTCGAAGAATGTATGATGCAAATCGTCACGGCCAACGTCATCCAGGTCATTATGCTTGCCAGCCACACGCATACATTTCTGGGAATTTACTGCCCGGGTGTAATTACGCTTATCAGTCCCAAGGAAAACATCTTTAAATTGAACCATCCCGGCGTTGGTGAATAAAAGGGTTTGGTCTCCGCCCGGCACAATCGAAGAGGAAGGAACAAACTGATGTCCTTTGTTCGTAAAATAATCAATAAATTCCTGACGGATTTGGTTGCCTGATAATAATTTGGACATTAATTCCTCTTATTAAAGCGAAAATGTAGGCTGAAATTATAAATGAATTGGGGAGTTATAGTAACAGTCTTTACCGTGAAACAGCCAGTTTGATTATTTTACCGTTCTCATCCATTGTTACGCGCGCATATTGTTCATGCATAACTCTGGAGACTCTGGTTTTCTGGCTTACCATCACCTGAGTGATGTCTCTGATTTCTGATTTTTCATTTTTATCTAGTGGGCTATTGCCACCTGAATGGATGATTTTATTGACTTTGATCTTCTGTTCCCGAATTTTGATGTCTGCATTATTTAAGCTCGGGATATAACTCTGCATGATTTCGCCCAATTCTTTGGAAAGGTCTTTTGAAATTCTTGGATTCTTTGTTAATGCTAAGTCTTGATCGCTGAAAGCTTTAATATCTGCGTTTATTGCTTCACGCGCAAGAGGTTTTTTATCTAAATAAATATTCGATTCCAGGTATCCTAATGGATCGCCATATAAAACAAAGGAAATCAGCGTTTTTTGATCCTCACCATCCAGATATCCTTGCCGTTGTGTCATGACCTTGGTTAATCCAATTTTGGCTTGAAGTAATGATTCTCCAAATGAGAATCCGTCTTTTATATATTTCCAGAAAATGAATGCCAACAAATCCGCGCCAATAAGTGGCGTGAAAACAGAGCCGTATGCGATGCAAGTAGATACCACCAGCCCCTGGCACTTCACCGATATTAGTTTTAGCGCCATAGAGTTATCTACAGACTTGTTGATAATGTTTCCACCATAACATGCTTCGGAAAAAACAAGGTCTACATTATTTCTGATCTTTTGAATCTGGTTTGCTGTAATTGCGACAGGAAAGTCAGGACCAGAGGGTAATTCACTAAAATCACGCTGGCCATACCAGTCAGGTGTATCTGCAAGTCCGTGTAAGTTGAAGTAGGCGCATTTGGCTTTCATCAGGTTATCGATATTGATGGTGTCAGAATCATATGGCGGGGTTACACGTAATTCAGATCCCTTACCCAATGGACGGTATGCTGCCAGCGATGACCTTCTCCAAACTGCGGTTGTGTATCCAAAATCTTTCGGTGCATTGAACAAATCCCGGAATATTCTTCTGATATCCACTTTCCGGCCGTACCCGGAAAATAATTGGTTCCATATAGAAGCATTCGAAATCTGTGATTTGTGGAATTCAATGACTTGCCGGATTTGTTCAAGGATCAACCCCGGGTCAGCCCCTGCTTCTCCAGGCAACCTGCCAACCGGCCATTCTGAAATCAAGTAATTTCCACTCACTGTACTATACGGGTTGTCCGAATTTACACTGCTATCTGAATCATCGGTTGGATTAGGCAAATTGTGAAATGGGACAACATCATGACCTCCGACGATCAAGATCGCCCCAATCATTTTGGATTGCTTACGGAGGTAGGATTCAAGGTCGTTGATTGCCAGCTTTATCTGCCACGCATCCACTGATTTAATTGGATTCATTCCAAATTTATAAGAGGAACTTAACTCGTCAGGGAAAAAAGTAATTGCTTCCCATGTAGGTTTTAAATTAACAATTTCTGACAGTTCTTCCAGTTTCTTGAAAACAAATTCTGTGGTTTTCTTGCCATATTTTCGTTCCATGCCTGTATAGGTTGATAATATGACGTAGACCGGTGTATCACTATTTTTTTCTTTCTTTATCAAATTAAGGCGGTAAGGAGTATCTGGCGAGTTATTATCATTATTTGATGACAGCTGCCAATCAATAGACTTGGAATACGAGGAAATTCTCTTTCCCTCAGGCAACAGGTTCCATTTCAGGGCAACAGCTATGCTTGAAGGGATTTGAATATCCAGGTCAATAAATTGGTCCTTTAGCCAAAGTGAGAAAAATTCATGATCCGCTCCAAACATTCTCCGTGCAACCACTCCCTCTGGATCATAAGAAACACAAGAATGAAGTATTTTAACTGCCTCAACTTCTTCATTGGTCCTGATCATAGCCAAAACTGAAAATAATTTGAATTGCAAGCATTCTGGCCATCGGTTGCTGTATATTTCAGAGAGATGGCGGAATAACGGACTGTCGTCTTTTATTGAAGATAACCGACAATGTTCTATGGCGACAAGTGGATTATTATCTTCCTGTCCGAGAAGGTTTCGTAAAAGCTTTTCTGAGTTGGCTAATTCCCCTTTCCGTATGCCGTTTCTAACAGCGCGTAGTGTGACAGCCCACGGAAAAATGGTTGAAATATCATCTATTTTTCCCGTCAATACATGGATAAAAGAGGCTACCGCTTTCTTGTCTTGTACATCATCCACTTTATAGAGCAGCTCATACGCTTCAACATTTTCTGGGTCGCGCATCAACAATCCAGTTAAATGCTCGACGGCGTCTCTGGGTTTACTTTCAAGGTGGGCAATAGAGGCAAGAAAATATTCACAACGAAGGTCGTTAGGATATTGGGCAGTCCAATTATTAATAAGTTCTTTGAGAAAAGAAAATTCGCCGACTTTTATTCCGGTGGTATTTATCTTTTCAAAATTATTTCTGGAAAATTTCATCTTTTATTCTTCGCTTATTCAGCTAATTGAGTAATCATAGATCCAGATTTAATGACCAAAGCATTTTCCAGTAATCCCAAAATATCCTTCGCATCCATGTGATCAGGCTCTATTTTAATTGCCTCATTGATTCGTTTTTCAGCTTCAGAATACAAACCATGCTGGTAATAATATAGTCCAGCTTTGTACAATAGTCCGAAACTCCCCGGATTTGCTTTTATCCCATCTTCCAGCGTTTCCAAAGCTCGTTTGAAATCCTTCTTATCATGGTAAATTTCAGCTAATTGGATGAATTGTCCAGTTGAAAAAGGATTCATTTCTATAGCCTTGATATAAAAATCAATTGCGCGGTCTAATTCACCTCGTTCTTTCGCGATTAAACCTAATAATGCAAGAACGTTAGATCTTTGGTCCTTCTGGCTTAATAGGTTTTCAGCAATTGCTTCTGATGCATTAAGGTCACCGATTCGAAATTCCAACCTGGCTTTTTCCAACATTAAACCCGAGTTTTCTTGAAGTTTTTCAATGGAATTTAGAAATTGCAATGCGGCTTTATCGCCATCATTTTCGGAAATCAATTTTGTCTTTAATAAAAGTAACTCGTCGTCGCTATCATTATTTTTTAATAATTCCTCATCAAGAAAATTTATTGCCCAAGCATATCCATTGATCTTGCTTAAGATATTTGCTTTCTTGCAAATGAATTGGGTATTAGCACCATCATTTGTAATAGCTTTTTCTATATTACTCAGAGCTTTACCAGGATTGTTTAGCTTTAAGGCGGTCTCAGATAACCAATAATAAGGAATCGCATCTTGGGGATAGTTTTTTACGGCAGTCTCAAAAGCATTGACCGCTTTTCGGTAGTTACCGAACTTCAGGCATATTTTTCCAAGTTGAATTAATTGCTCTTCATTCGGATATTGCGACAATTGCTCTTCCAGGATCGGAATCGCACTTTCACTCTCTATGGATAAATGAAGTGCATTTATATCTTTATGTAAACCTGGTTTTATATTTATTTTTTGAGCTTTTTCGTAATGCAATAAGGAAGTGTGTAAATCCCCGGTTGCCTTGCTCAAATCTCCAGCCATTACTTGCCATTCATATTCATCAGGCCATTGGTCAAGAGCTAAACTAACCGCTGCGTATGCGTCTAAGAAGTTGCCCAAGTTCTTTTCAATGATAGCCAATAATGCGTGTGCGCGAACATCTGGCATTGAACGATTAATGACTTGTTTTAAGTGAGATAAAGCTTTTTGAGGATTGTCATCTTTCTCTAAGATTGCGAGAAATAATTCATGATTTGGATCGGTTTGATGGGAGTTAAATGCAATTTCTGCAGCTTCTTGCCCTTTTGATTTGTAAATCCCGAAAATAATGGAATTGATATTATTAATTTCAGGCGCCAATTTTTCAGCTTTATTAATTATTTCTGAATCATTTTCTAAATAAATTTGGCATCTGGTCGCCAAATTATTGATTTCTTTGTTATCGCTATGCGCTTTTGAAAGATTTTCCACGATAGTTGAAAAAGTTGTCATTCCATCATCTTCAATGGGTTTCAGATGGTTATTAACATTAAGTTCACTTAGAATAAATTCTTCTTCCAGCAATGAAGCAAAGGCTGATAAGAATAAAATAATACTAGGTGGGTAAATTCCAAAATTATCAATTTCCTGCTGGCTGATCTGTAAAGCAGTTCGATGGTCCTTTAAATCCAGGGCTGCTTTTGCAAGCCATAATTTTGAATTTGTTTCAACCTGACCAACTGATTGAAAAATAATTTCCTGACCAGCTTCGGTTTCTTTTAATTCTTCTTTTACACAATTAAAAATCTTTTGGGCTTCTAAAATATTTCCGTTAATTGCAACCATCCTTGCCTGCAGCGCCTTAACCCTTGGATAGTTAGGTCCAATCTTCATGGATGCGGATAAATAGCAGGCGCCAGTTACTTCTTCTTTATGAGACAAGGTGATCTCACCCATTAGACAAGAGAGGTAAGGCGAGTGAATATCAACTAGAGCTTGGCTGTTCTCAGAAATGATTTTATTAATGTCTTCGTTCTTACCAGTAATATTCAACAATTCGAGCAAATTAAATAAGATTTCCTGATTTTCAGGATGCTTATACAAACCTTTTTCAAGAAATGAAATGGCTTTATCAATATTTTTGTTATTTAACTCTAAAGATGAGGCTATTATATAAACCAGGGCAGGATTTATCTGTATCGATTTGACAATCTCAGGTATGTGGGCAAAGATGTCCTGTAAATTAAATTCTTCAACCTCGTTTTTTTCGATTGCGATATTGATCAATTTTTGTGACTGATTCAAATTACCGGAATCATTTAATAATTTAGCCTTATAGGTCAACAGAACTGGATCTTTTAATTCCAGATGGTTTATCATCACCAGGGATTTTTCAGATTTCCCCAATTGTTCATATAAGAAAGCACTTGATACATAATCATTTTGTTCCAGCGTTTTCTTGTTTGACAGATATATTTCAATTAACCTTTCAGCCAATAAAGGCTCATCAGCGTCAATGAGGGTTTGTGCACAAGACAGGTAAAATTCATCTTCTACATTTAGATCCTCATAAAAGCTTTTCATTAACTTGACTGCTTCTGTTTTCTTTCCGCTTACTATTAAGGATTGAGATAATACGATTTTATAAATTGTTTCATCAGGTTTCTTTTGAACCTGATTTTCAAGAAAACGAGACCATTCTGAAGAATCAGAAAAAACCTCAAAATTCATTAAGCCCTTAAAAAGTGACCTTTTATCCAAAATTTGGGAGGTATTAAACAAATTTTCAATTTCATTCCACAACCTTAAATTTGCGTAGCTCCGAATGAGCAGCCATAACAGACTCTCATTATCTGACATTGTTCCATAAGCACGCTTGATATTGATGATCGCGGAATCGTATTGTTTTTGATTGAAATAAACTTTTCCTAGTCCAGCGAAAATTCTCCAAACTTCAGGGTTATGACCCTCTGAATATTTTTGTAATAATTGCTGGTACTTCCCCAACTGGTCGTCAGAAGCAAGTTCAGCTTCCAATAATTCAAGAAAAATACCTTCTTTTTTATTTCTTAAATCAATAATTTCTTTAATTTCATCAATCCGGTTAGAGTTTTTTGTATTTATTCCGAAGGGGAAATCAGATAAACTGCACTCCAATGATGCCAGGTAATAATCAAATAAACAATCCTCGTCACAATTATTGGTATCAACCAATGAATGCAATATTTTTTTTGCCTGTTGAAATTTTCTTTTTTCAATAAATATTTTCGCTTTTAGATCCAACTTGCGGGTGGATAATTCCCATTTATTTGAATATCTTGCTAAAAACTGATCAGCTTTATCGATGTTCCCGGAGTGAATGAGGTTTTCGACATAAATCTCAAATGTTTTTTGATCGCTGCATTCGTTTTCAAGGTCGGCATCCATGACCAGGCGACTCTTTTCTGAATCTCCTGTCCTTTGGTAAAGATCATGGAGCCGATTGACTATTGAAAAACTAAACAAGGAATTCCTGACATATTCTTCCAAAACCTGTATAGCCTTATCGTATTCTCCAGCATCCTGTAAGTGGTCAGCAATAAGAAGGATACCCTTCTGGTCATTTTCGCGAATAAAAACTCTGGGAATTACCCTCTCTTCGAAATTAGAAATTTGACCTTCTCCATTTTTAAGAATCTCGCGAAGTAGCAAAATTGTTGAAGAGGATTGAATTTCAATTCTGTTTTCAGATATTAGGCTTTCTAAAACTTCCAGATTTCCAGCATAATATGCACACACAGCCTCATCAATAATGTCATTGTCGTTGGTAGTATTTATGCCTTTCCTGATTTCCAGCGCACCCTTCCACCGACCTGCATATTCCAAAGATAGGGCGAGTTTTATTTTCTCTTCCCGAGATAAAGCATCAATAATATATATTTGAGAAAATTGGCTGATCGCAGCTTGATGGTCGCCATTATCGTTTGCTAAATTGGCTGCCTTCCTGAGAAGTTGTATGTTTTGTGGCCAACATTTAAGCAGCAGGTTCGAGATAGCTTGTGCTTGAATAAATAATCCCAAATCAATAAAAACCTGGGTCAACTCCTCAGGTTTTATAATAAATCCGAAATCTTTATGGAAAATAGAATTGGCAAGGTCGCAATCCTTTAACAGCTTTTTATACACTTCATCCGCGATAGTTATAGCAGATTCAAAATCTGTTTTAGCGATTCTTTTGATTCGGTTAATTTCTTGAGTCAATTCTGATCCATAGGGTTCAGAATTTTGATCGCTAATTAGAATTTCTGAGTTATAGTTTATGCCTTCAATATTTTGATTATTTGAATCCCGAGAGTTGGAGACAAACCCAAACTTCTTTTCCACCGATGCTAAAACCATTTTTGCGATACTGGATAATCTTTCTGCCTCTTTTTTATCGTTGGCTATTTGAAATAATGCCGCGTAATTCTTTAAATAAAGAAGCTTTTTCAGTTCATCCTGAAACGCTTGAGCATTCTTGTTTTGCGAGATCCTTTCATCTAAGGGAATAATTTCAAGGAATTTCCTGCTCAGTTCCGCATAATATTTTTGGTCGCCAAGAAATTGCAATTCCTTAATGAATAAGGCGAAATTATTTACTGAAGTATTTGGGAATGTTGTTTTAGAAGTGTTTATTAATATTTCACCAATTGATTCATCCATCATCAATAAATGGGCAAGTAATTTTGGACCTGAATCTTGACCTGAGTAACCTAATAACCCATTAACTAACTCAATTTTATTATCCGATATTTCATAGACAACTGATAACACCGTCTCAAGTATTTTTTTTGGATCATTGAATAAGTAGGATTGAAGCCCTATCTGGTCAAAAATACCCTGCCATGATGTCTTGTTTTTTTGGCTAGCAATGTGTTGAACAATTGGGTAAAGCTCATTTAGAGAATTACTTTTTTGTAAAGATGCTAAATCATCTAAGGCTAAGAACGATTCAATATACTTATTATCTAAGTAATCAGAAATGTTCGATTGAGTGGGTTCTAATGAAACTTCAGTAGCGATTTTGCAGATATTCGCAGGTGTCCAAAGCCGACTTTCCTCCCCTAAATAATCAGCAATACATTGAAGGTTTACTGAATCACTTAAATATTCACAGATTAAGGGAAATTGTAATAAACGTGAAATTACCTGCTTACCACAGGTATCCCTAAGTATATCCTTTAGGGCGAAGAGGATATCAAATTGATCCATTTATCGTTGCCAGATAGTTTTATTTCAAAGAATCCGTGACACCAGGTAATAGGAGACGATAAACAGAATAAAAGAAACAATGATCAGGAACATTCCCACACCGGCTTTGGTTTTGGTCATTTGAGTAATGGAAGCCAATAATGAAGAAGCGTTCCCTACTAAAGCAGAGACATCCTCAGTTAGCCCTTTGCTCATCAATTTAGCAGAATGGGCGGAAATTTCCGCAAATTCGCTGGTCGAGATTTTGAATGCCAGGGTGAACAAGCCGATTACGAAAGCGATAACACCCAAAACCAGCACTACTCCTGCCAGGGTTAATAAAAAATCGTTAGCGGTTAATGCAAACATGTTACCTCCAAGAAAATATTATTCCTTAGATATGTTGCAATTAATATGCCACTGATTTTTATTACTTTTGATGAGTTATATCAAGCGGTAAATCTGCGGTGTTGATTTTCTCCCCATCGCAAAACAACAATGCGCGTTGAAGTGAATTGCTTAACTCGCGGATATTCCCAGGCCAGCTATAGTTTATTAGCAGTTTTAATGCGTCCTGAGAAACATCTGTAACGTTTTTTCCCATTTGCATATTAATTTTATTTACAAAAAAACCAATTAATTCAGGAATATCCTCTCTTCTATCTCTCAGAGGAGGTAGGTGAAGGTCAACAACTTTTAAGCGGTAATACAAATCCTCTCTGAACATCCCTTTTTCAATCATATTCTTGATATTTCTGTTCGAAGCAGCGATAACCTGCAAATCGACATTGATTAATGCCGTTCCACCAACCCGTCTGAATGACTTTTCTTCAATAGCACGCAAGATTTTGGCCTGAATATCGGTTGGCATGGAAGAGATCTCATCCAGGAATAAGACCCCGCCATCCCCGATTTCCATTAATCCGTGTTTTCTTTTTTCTGCGCCTGTAAATGCCCCAGCCTCATATCCAAACAATTCGGACTCCAGAACTGTGGGTTGAATAGCAGCGCAGTTAATTGCGACAAATGGCTTTGCTGCCCGTGGTCCGGATTGATGAATAAAATTCGCTAAAACCTCTTTTCCCGTACCTGTCTCACCGGTGATTAGAACGGAAACAGAAGCCTTGGCTGCTTTTATGGATTGGTTAAAGAGTGTTGAGAATTGTTCTGATTTACCAACCACAAAGTTGTTTTGCTGTAATTGATTCTTTCTTAAGTGAGTTAATTCACGCCGCATTTGAATTACTTCAATAGCGCGCAGGATTGAATTCTCGAGGTTTTGCAATTTCTCGATGGGCTTGGTCAAAAAGTCATGAGCACCATTCTTCATTGCGTCAACCGCCATTTCTATGTTTCCATATCCAGTGATCAGGATTACAGGAATTCTGGAAGGCTGTGTTGACAATTCACTCATTAAATCCAGCCCGTTTCCATCCGGGAGTTGAACATCCAATATGATGATGTCGCCATCACCCTTGGAAATATACTCTTTTCCTTCTTTAATAGTACATGCTTCAAATACTTCATAATCGCACAATTTCAGATATTCTGAAACATTCTGGCGGGCTTTCTCGTCATCGTCAATAATAAGAACGGTGTAACTCACTGGTCGTCTCCTCGTTTTTCTTTTGGAATATAAATGTTAAATATTGTTCCCCCGGGGAAAGTCTCTAAATCGATCCATCCTTTGTGAAATTCAATGATCTTCTGTGAGATGAACAATCCCAAACCTGTGCCCTCCGGCTTACCAGACGAAAATTTCTGATATAGATTGGATTGAATTTCAGGCGGGATTCCTGGACCTGTATCGGCAATTTGAATTAGTAGATATCCAGGATGTTTTTCGCAATTAGATAAATTGACGGATACAGCTCCTCCCTCACTTCCAATCGCTTCAATGCCATTATTGATTAAATTAGATATTACCCGTTCCAGTGAGCGTTGATCAATCCACGCTAAACAATCAATATCCTTTGAATTAAGGATCAGCGATATATTTGCTTGATTTGCCTTTTTCTGAAAACGATAAAAAATCCTCTCAATCATCTCTTTGAGATCAATGGTTTGAAATTTTTCATAATTCTGTCGTGAAAATGACAAAACTGATTCCATCAGGTCAGCCATGCCAACGCATTCATTTTGCATGTCTTGAATAGATGAAAGCGCAGATTCGTCTGGATTTATTTTCTTAACTAGGAGCTGCAAGCCTGTTGTCAACCGATTGATAATATTACGAACATCGTGGGAAAATTCCGCAAGGATTTCGCCTAATGCGGCATTTTTCTGCAACATTAAAAGATTGTTTTCCAATTCAGTAAATTTGGTTGCATCTTTCAAGATTATTATTTTTCTCTCGTCATCCCCTGAAGCAAAATGCGATATCTTAGCAAAAACACTTTTTTTATTTCCGCGTCGGTCAAAAACCTCCATAATTTGTGGTTCCAGTTCATTAACTGGTGACTGTTTTGAATTAAGCAAGGAAATTAATGGTGAGTTGTCGAAAATTATTTCCACATTCTTATTAAGTAGCTCAATTGGTAAATAATCGAGTAGATTGAGAAAATTGGTATTAAATTCCAGAATCTGGTTTTCCCAATCAAGCAGAAGGAGACAATCATTAGAATTGTTAAAGAACAATTCCAATTTTTCAACCTTTGTACTCAGGTTTATTAAATTACGGCCTTCTTTTTGACCTTCTTCAAATAGCACAATTATGGTAGAAACCCATGCGGAGAATTGTTTAAGCAAATCGATTTTTGCTTTAAGGTCATTAGGGTTTCTAGATGCCGCAATTAACAAACCGAATTGTCGCCCATCACCAGATACCGGGATTGTGACAATCGAAGCAAATTTATTCAGTCTGCCAGCGCGGTGTATTTCAGAAAGGACTCTTTTCCCTGGCTCCCAAAAATCAATTTCCTTTATTCGGTTTAATTCCATGGCGGGAATTTGGTCAGGAAAATTCGAAGACGCTGAAGGAAACCGCTTTAAAGAAGCAGTCGCTTCCTGTGTCAGATAAAAAACTACTTCATCGAAAAAAGTAATTTGTTTTCCGATTCTTATTATTTGAGCGATCAATTCAGTGTAAGATAATTCCTGAATCTTTGATAGAACAACGGTTTGTTCTTTAGCAAATTCCTCCCAGGAATTTCCGGTTTCAATGCTTCCTTTTCTATCTTCCTCAAATATAAGTAATAGTAAATTTTCTGCATGGCTTATGAAACTTGGACTCATTCTGACTTCCAAGGTTTGATTATTCTTTAATGAAACAGTTACATTAATCTTCTCGCCACCATTAATTTTCTTCAAATCAATTGCCGGGATGATTTCATAGATTCTCAAGCCTGAAATTTCAATAATACCAATTTGTACTAATTCAGAAAAGAGGTAATTTGTAGAAATCACCCGACCGTCAATAAAATTAACCATTAAGGCTGGACGAGTTATTTCCTCAAGGATATTTCTGAGATCCAGATAGTTAAATTCAAAATTTTTCTTAGTATCCGAATTTGGAAATTGCGGGTTCTGAACCATCAGCGCTTTTGATTCCTTCTTTGATGTGCTGGCAAAATCCCTTCCATCAATCGGTATTTCGCCACAGTCCTTCTTGCTAGATCAAATCCCTTTTTCGAAAGGATTTTGACGATTTCTGAGTCGCTTAAAGGGTCATCCTTTTTTTCTTCGGCAATAATTTCTTTTATCTCTGCTCTTATCCCCAGGCTGCGATCAAAAAAGAGGGACATAGGGATAATTCGGCCATCCGGTAGTTGAACAGATTTGCTAGATACCGCCCTCGATATTGTCGATTCATGCACTTTAAGTTCTTGTGCTATTTGCGCCCTTGTAAGCGGCTGAATATATTTTTCGCCCTTAAGAATATACTCTTTTTGTAATCTTGAAATCCGTTCCAACAACCTTTGCATTGTATTGTTGCGCTGCTGAAGACATTTTATAAACAGATTTGCCTTTTCATAATCACTTCGTAATTCATTCCTGGTTTCTTCATTGGCTTCTTTAATAGCCTGGGTATATAAAGGATTTATATTTAGGAAGCTAATATATGGAATAATGACTTCAACTAATAGCGGCTGGGCAGGGTCATTATTTAAATGACTGATTATTACATCTGGGTTTGAATAAACCTTATTTTCCTCTGCAGCAGGCTGCCGGAATGTTCCCCAATGAGCTCGAGTCGGGTAAGGATTGAGATTTTTACCGAAATAATCAGCCGCTCCGATAACTTCTTGAATAGGTATTCCCAATTCCTGTGAGATTTCTTTATATTGTTTCTTTAATAATTGGTGAAGGTATCTATCCGCAATTTCCAGATAGGTTTCAGGCACCTCACCATTTTCTCGTAATTCATCCAATTGAACCTTAATCGCTTCTTCTGGCGAAGCAGATGCGATACCTATTGGATCAGCTTTTTGAATAATCCGTTTGATGGCTTCTATTGTGCTAACTGAAACATGGTAATAGCTAGCAACTTCACTAATATCTTCTTTAAAAAATCCATCTTCATCCAGTTGATTTAGGATATAAGCAGCTATAATTCTTTCTTTTTCTTCTAAATCAGATACTACTTGTCTAAGCACATATTCTTCAAGGCTAATCTCTTCAGAACCCATATTTTCATCGGTGAAGATTTCATCTTCACTGGTGCTGTTTTTGGGTACAAATTCCCCTCGCGGAGAGATAAAGACTATGGATTCGTTTTCCGCAGATGACCTAGGCCGTGTGCATATAGGACAAATCTGTCCTTCATGTAATATATAATTACATGTTGGGCAACGCCTTTCCTCTTTTACTACTAGAGCTGGATTTTCATTTAGGGCGCGATTAATTTCTTGATTTAATTCTCCCAGATTCATATTTAAAAGTGTCATAGTCTGGGCAAGATGCGCGGTAGTTTGTGGTTGAATTTTCTGAAATTGTCGTTGGTACATGGCTTTACCCTGATAATTAGTATAGCTTGAATGTTATCCCAAGGCAATATTTATGCCAACTTATATTACAGGTGATACAATTATTTGATTAGATTGATAATTACTTAGGTAAATTTATTAGAAAAAGTCTCTAACGATGATCTATTTTCCAAAGAAAAGTTTTTTATTCACTCTATTAATATTTTTCTTTTGCTTCGTTTTTTCTGGTTATTCAACCAATCAAGTCGATGGCGACCGCCTGATGGATCACGTTCAACAACAATTATCATTTGGTCCGAGATTACCAGGTACTGACGCTTCTCAATTGGCAGCGAATTATTTTAAAGATAATCTGGAGCCCTACGGCTGGCAGGTTGAATTACAGGAATTTGAGTTCGACGGAATAAAGTTAAGAAACGTGATAGCGATGAATTCCCCCAATCCACCTACACTGATAATTGGGACGCATTATGACACTCGTCAATTCAGTGATCAAGATCCGGATAAGGCAAAACAATCACTTCCGGTCCCTGGCGCTATCGACGGGGCTTCCGGAAGCGCAATAATATTAGAATTAGGCAAGCACATCATTAATAAGGACAAAATTATTTGGCTGGTATTCTTTGATGGAGAAGACCAAGGAAAAATCAACGCTTGGCAATGGAGTATAGGCGCTGAGTACTTTGTGCGGCAGATGGCTGATATGCCCAAAAAGGTTGTTATTCTGGATATGCTGGGTGATGGCGAATTAAAGGTCTATAAAGAAAAAAACTCAAATCCGGATTTATCTAATGAAATTTGGAACACAGCTCAGAAATTAGGCCACGAGAATAATTTCATCAATGAACAGAAATATTCAATGATCGATGATCATCAACCCTTTATTAACCGAGGAATTCCAACCACATTGTTGATTGATTTCGATTACCCTTACTGGCATACAACTTCCGATACACTCGATAAAGTTTCAAAGCGTAACCTGGAAATTGTAGCTGAAGTCATGCTCGAGTGGATTAATTCACTATAACGAATTAAATTGCAAAAACCCCGGATACTTTCGGGGTTTTTGCGTGGGAAGATGATGATGCAGGATTGCAATTAAACGGGTTCGGCAATAATGAATAACCGTCCCCAGGAGTCTTCATAACCTTGCTGAATGCATGTTTGCAAGGTCAAATGATGGCTGCCCATATAAACACGTTTGAATAATTGTGTTGCGCTGATTTTCTCAGATGTCACCAAATCTACAAATTGGCTGCTAGCTGAGTCAGGTGATAATGCCTGATAACTCTGAATTGAAGTAATTTCATAACTCAAAATTTCACCATCGCCGTAAACAACCTCAATTACCTCACCAATCTCCAGGCTAAAAAAATTTCCACCAGCAAGGTAATTGTGCGCAACGATCCCGGTTACTCCATATTTTCTCGCCATTGAAAATTCGGTCACAACTCCGTTAACAGTTGAAACAAAACCTGGATTTCCGGATGGTTGTTGGACAACAGGGTAAGTAAACATATTCTCGGAATAAATTCCACGGATGTCGTCGCTTTCACCATTGACAATTGAACTTACGAAATCCTTTATCTTATCTGACTGCTGTTCATTAGTTTCTGATTGGGCAGCCTTTTTTGCGGTATCGTAAGCATCAGGGTCAATAATAGATAATTCAGATTTTAAGGGCTGGAAAGAGAAAGCTGATCCGGTTTCAGGTATATTTTTGGCAATAGGTGTAAATGCCTGGGTGGTTAGAATAATCCCTGCGATTAGTAGTGCTATTTTTAATTTTGGAGCTCTCATCATCATCTTCCTTTGACAAGGGCTCCAGTGTTAACAGGAGGGATTTTAGGTTCTCTAAAGAACGGTCAATCCATAAAACGTTTTCGGTAACCTGGCTGTCCTGGCTGATAATCAGCTTTAGATCCATGGCTTTGCGTCTCCAGCTTTCACTGGGTTTGCCCTTGTCGAACGTACTAAATTGTTAATCTTCCCTGGAACAAAAAACAGACCTGTGTTTTAATCGCCAGGTCTGTTTAATAAAACAAAAAAGACCTTCGGCGGCTTGGCGATCATTGCTGAAATTCAACTTTAGATCCATAGCTTTGCGTCCCCGGTTTTCACCGGGTTTGCCTTTATCGTGGTCGGTTTATAATGTACCTCATATAAAATAGCACGAAGTGAATAGTTTGTCAACTACCAATTTTATACATTTTGAATTCAATGGAGAAAATGAAATCTACGAAATTAATTGATACTGCTGCAAAAAAAGTAAAAGCCTTATTGGTCGGTATTGAAATTAAGGATCATCATCAATTTTTATCTACAGACGATTCCCTGGTTGAACTTGAACTGCTGGCAAATACTGCCGGATTAGAAGTGATCGCAACTGAAAAGCAAAAACTCGAAGCCCCCAATCCTTCCACGTATATTGGAAAAGGAAAGGTTGAAGAAATAAAAGTATTATCTGAGAGTTTGAAAGCGGATATGGTAGTCTTCGATGAAGAATTATCACCCCGGCATTTCAAAGAACTTGAAAAGGAGTTTGGCGAGCATATCCGTGTAATTGACAGGACAACCTTGATCCTTGATATATTTGCTCAGCATGCACAGACCCGCGAAGGGCAGTTGCAGGTGGAATTAGCTCAATATGAGTACTTTTTGCCCAGGTTGACTCGCGCCTGGACTCATCTCGCCCGGCAGGCTGGTGGCGGAGCTGGTCGTTCAGGTGGCGTTGGCGGAGTCGGCCTTAGAGGTCCTGGTGAAACACAACTTGAGGTTGATCGTCGCATAATCAGGAACAAGATTTCTACATTAAAAAAGGATATTGAAAAAGTTAGGGAACATCGCAACCGTTACAGGCAAAACCGAAAGAGATCCCAGATCCCGGTAGTCGCATTGGTTGGTTATACCAATGCAGGGAAATCAACATTGATCAATTCTCTTACAAATTCAGATGTTTATGTCGCAGATAAATTGTTTGCTACATTAGACCCCACAACCAGGAGGCTGGAATTACCAGGCGGGCATGCTATTCTAATCTCCGACACGGTGGGATTCATTCAAAAATTACCCACTCATCTAATTGCTGCTTTCCGAGCTACTCTTGAAGAAATTTCCGAAGCTGATCTTCTAATCCATGTGGTAGATATTAGTCACATAGATGCAATTGCCCAATGGCGTTCTGTGATGGCTACATTAAAAGAAATTGATGCTGTTGATATACCAATGATTACAGTATTAAACAAAGCAGACCGCCTAATGAGCGATGATAGTCACCATAAAGAAATTCCTGAGTTTCAGGATGCGTTATTAATTTCTGCAAAAACTGGAGAAAACCTCGCCAATCTCCTAAGTCTGGTAATGAATGAACTTTTTGAGACCTTTATTCCTTTAGAAGTCTCACTTCCATATAAATATGGCAACCTTATTTCTAGGTTTCATCAATTAGGGAAAGTGGATAAGATAGAACATGGCGTTGGAGAAGTAATAATTTCAGGAAGTATTCCTGGCAGATTACTGGCTGATTTTGAAAGATTTAAATCACGCAGAAAGAAATGAAAAGAGACCGGGAAATCCCGGTCTCTTTTTAGTAGGCGAATTCAACTAGCAAGTGCAACTTTGAAGGTCAAAGAGAGGTAAGCTGCGGTAAGATGGGTACCTCTCCGACAACCAAATCAAAGGAGCACTCATGCGAATATACACACAGCTTACCCATATACAAAGATACCAGATT